>CAZHAR010000021.1:0-68107 GCA_964530615.1 uncultured Planctomycetota bacterium
GGCTTATTTTTGAACATTTTCCGCATTTAAATGGCTGGCGCTTAGACGAAGTGGTACTCATTTACGCGTTTTCTTTGGTTCCTTTCAGTTTTTTTAATGTGGTGAGCTGGAACTTATATCGTTTTGGAGAAACGCAAATTATTGAAGGAAACTTTGATCGTATTTTGTTACGTCCGATCAATACGCTTTTCCAGATTCTTTGTGAATCCGCGCGTTTAGAAAGCTTGAATGACGCGATTCTCGGAGTGATATTAATTATTATCTGTACGAAAAGACTTCAGATTACGGTTGGGCCGTATGAAATTATTTTAATGATTTGTTGTTTTGGCGGGGCCACGCTGATTTTTTTTAGTGTTTTTTTATTATTAACGGCCATTAATTTTTGGGCCGAAGACCGAGTGGGAATCTCTGCTCCAGTTTATAATATGATTAAATTCGGTCATTATCCTATTAGTATTTACCATCCAGTGTTGCGTTTTCTGTTAACAACTTTGATTCCCTTTGCTTTTGTGGGTTTTTACCCTACAGCCACATTTTTGCATAAAGAGGAATTTTTGTGGTGGGGATGGTTAACTCCAGTACTAGGGATCGTGTGGTTCGGAACGGCTTATTGGGTCTGGAACCTTGGAGTCCGTAACTATAAAAGCACAGGCCATTAACACAAAGGTAGAATAAAAATTGAACAAAGAAAAAATTACTCTCTCTCAACTCGAAAGTTTTCTCCTCAAAGCGGCTGACATTCTTCGTGGGAAAATGGATGCTTCAGAGTTTAAAGAATTTATCTTTGGAATGCTTTTTCTCAAGCGACTTTCCGATGAATTTGACCTTAAACGCAAACAAATAAAAAACAAAGATTATGCTCATTTAAAAAATCAACCCGAACTAATGGCTAATCTTTTGGAAGACAAAACTTCCTATGGTGAAACCTTTTTTGTTCCGCTTCGCGCACGTTGGCATGAATCGTGGGTTGATGAAAATGGTGGGGAAGTTCCTCCGATTAAGCATCTTAAAGAGGATATCGGTAATATGCTCAATAAAGCGATTGCCGCCATCGAAGACGAAAACACCAATCTGTTGGGAGTATTAAAGAACAACATTGATTTTAACGCAATTAAAGGAAAGACTAAAATCCTTGACCAGAAATGGAAAGATCTCATTGATCATTTCAATCAACCCCGATTTGTCCTAATCAATGAAAATTTCGAATTTCCCGATCTTCTTGGTGCCGCTTACGAATACCTTATTAAATTCTTTGCGGACAGCGCAGGCAAAAAGGTGGAGAATTCTATACTCCTGCGGAAGTCGTTCGACTGCTGGTTCAACTCACCAAGCCTCAAGCTGGTAATACTATCTATGATCCCACCGTTGGCTCCGGTGGATTTTTGATTCAGGCTCACCAATACGTTGAGGAGCAAGGAGAAAATCCGAATGACCTTTTTCTCTGCGGGCAGGATTCTAATGGTACGGTTTGGTCAATTTGCAATATGAATATGATCCTCCACAATATTATTGGATTTAAAATTGAAAATGGGGATACCTTGGAAGATCCTCAGATTCTTGAGAATGGCTACATCCGGAAGTTCGACCGTGTTCTTGCTAATCCTCCTTTTTCTCAGAACTATAGCCGAGCCAATTTAAAGTTTGATAAACGTTTCCGAGAATATTGTCCTGAGAGTGGTAAAAAAGCGGATCTTATGTTTGTTCAGCATATGATCGCCAGTCTTAAGCCTGATGGCTCTATGGCCACCATTATGCCTCACGGAGTACTTTTTCGCGGGGGTAAGGAAAAACTCATCCGGGAATTCTTTATCAATGACGACATTATTGAAGCGATCATCGGTCTACCACCCGGCCTCTTTTATGGTACTGGTATTCCCGCCTGTGTGATTGTGGTGAATAAGAATAAACCGAACAACTTACGTAACAAGATACTTTTCATTAATGCCGACCGTGAATTTGCGGAAGGAAAAAATCAAAATAAACTACGTCCCGAAGATATCGAAAAAATAGACTTCGTTTTTACCCATAAACATGAGCTTCCCAAATATAGTCGCCTTGTTTCCAAGCAAGAGATTGTTGAACAACATGATTACAATCTCAATATCCGCCGTTACGTAGATAATACACCAGAACCAGAATCCGAAGACGTACAAGCTCACCTTATTGGCGGTATCCCTGAAACTGAAGTTAATGCAAAAAAGCTTGAATTCGACAAGTTCCACCTTAAATCCTCGACGTTCTTTGTACCAGAGCGACCCAGCTATCTTACCTTTCAACCGCATATTAACACGAAATCCAGCATTAAATTATCAATTGAATCGGAAAAGGCTCTCCAAAAAACCCTAGAGAATCATTATCAAGTATTGGAAGATTGGTGGACTGTCGCCCGAGATGATTTCGCGCTACTCCGTAATAGCAAGAAAATGCCCGATGTTCGACAAGAACTGCTTACTACACTCAAAAAAAAAATCATTTCTTTGGGTGTACTTGATGAATTTCAAATTGCAGGAATATTTGTAAATTGGTGGCAAAATATTCGCTATGATCTTAAAACCATTATCGCTACCGATTGGCACCATACCTTAATTCCTGACGAGTATCTTATTACAGCCTTTTTCCAATCAGATGTAACTGCCATTGAAACCTTGGAGTCAGAAATTAACGAAGCTCAAAGCGAACTAGCCGAGGCGATAGAAACAGCGCAAGAGTTAGCTAGCTATGAACCAGAAGAAAATGAAATTGTTTCCGCATCGGCTATCAAAGAATTTCTAAAAAATCTTATTGCTGATCTTAATTCCAGTCCTAGCAAATCTGCCCGGAAAGAGATTAAAGCGCTCAAGGATCAAGAGTTTGCTATCACCTCCATCGAGAAACGTATCAAAGAGAGCAAAGCCCTTCTGAAAAAGAAAACAGATGAACAAGAAATCAAGCTCCAACTCAAACGCCTCGGATCTGAGGAATTTAAGGCTGAAACTCAAGAAATGATTCAACAGAATAAGAGCCAAATTGCCAATCTCGATCCCAATAACGACAAAAAGAAAATAACTTCGTTGAATAAAGACATTGACACCCTTTTGGAACGCATAACACAAACGGATAAAATGCTCGACTCTGTTGGTGGACAACTTACCGAAGATCGAGCCAAAGAACTTATTTTGAAAAAGCTCTACGACATCATCAATAATGAGCTAAACCGTTATCTCAATGCTGAAAAACGCAAACTCATTCAAGTTATAGAAAACCTCTGGGATAAATACGCGGTATCAAGCCAAAAAATAGAAAAAGAACGATCTGAAACATTAAAAGCGCTGGATGGATTTCTGAAAGGCTTGGGTTATTTGAAATGAAAACGTTGAATAATTTAGGCGGTTGGCAATCTAAATCATTAAGAGAATTAGTAACCATAAATTATGGCAAATCGCCAACAAATATTCTTTCATCCAACGGAAATTATCCTGTTGTAGGAACTGGTGGGACTGAACGTTTGGGTAATGCTTATCTTTACGAAGGCGAATCGATTATTTTGGGTCGAAAGGGAACTATTGATCGTATTCATTTTGTCTCTGGCAGATTTTGGACGATCGATACCGCTTATTTTTTAAATAACTTCATTGAATCAATCCCTAAGTGGTTGTTCTACTTTTTACAAACAATTGACCTACGACAAATGAATGAAGCTACTGGGGTTCCAAGTCTTTCGCGAGATATATTATATAAAATTAATGTTCCAATACCATCTAAATCCGAACAAGCTAAAATTGCCGAGATTCTGTCGACGGTAGATCGAGCGATTGAGCAGACAGAAGCGTTGCTTGCCAAATATAAAGCCATCAAAAAAGGGATGATGCAAGACTTCTTTACTCGTGGTATTATTCTCGATACTGGAAAACTGCGTCCTCGCTATAAAGATGAACCTAATCTATATAAACCAACAGAATTGGGCCAAATACCAAAAGAATGGGAGGTAAAACCATTAATTGAACTCTGTAAAAAACCAATTCGAGATTTTGGTAGTTTTTCATCTACCAATCTTATTACTTTTCTCGATAATGGCATTCCATTTATAAAATCAGAGATGATTGAAGAAGGAAATATTAAATGGGATGGAGTTATGTATATCTCTAAAAATGTACACAGACTTTTGAACAAATCGCACGTTTATAAGGGAAACATTCTTTTCAGTAAAATTGGTTCGGCACTTGGAAAAGCTGTATTTTATGATGGAAGTAAAGGTGAATGTAACAGTAACGCAGCAGTCGCAAAAATTGAAATTGATTGTCAAAAAGCAAGTACATTATATATATCCTATTATCTAAATCATAACATTGCCCAAAAACAACTTAAAAATATGATTTTGAGCTTACTTCCAAGGATCAATTTGGGTGATCTCAATTACCTTCTTGTTCCAGTACCAACTCTCATTGAACAAGATAAAATTAAAGAAAAATTTTTGACAATCGATTCTAAAATTAAAATCGAAGAGCAAGAGCTGAAAAATAATCAAAAATTAAAAACTGCGCTGATGCAAGATTTACTTACTGGCAAGAAGCGTGTGACGCCGTTGTTGAAGCTTGATTCTGAGAATGTTCAGGGAGTACTTTTTGAATCTGAGTGATAAAAACACAAAGCCTTTTGATCCTTTGGAACTTCTGACGCGCCTCGACTGGAGCGAGAGCGACGATATCGAGTTCAAGTCAGCCAAGGGTGGCTTGCCCAAAAGTATGTGGGACACTTACAGCGCCATGGCCAACTCTCAGGGAGGGATGGTTGTCTTGGGCGTGGAAGACGACGGCAGAGTAAGCGGTATTAGCGATCCCACAAAAATGAAAAAAAACTTTTGGGATACGTTAAATAACCGAGGCAAAGTAAGCATCAATCTGCTTAATAGGACTGATGTTGTCGAAGTTCCTCATCCCGACGGAATGCTTCTAGCGATTCGGATTCCTCGCGCCACTCGTACTCAGCGCCCTGTGTTTTTGGATCAAAATCCTTTAACTGGCACTTATCGGCGCAATTATGAAGGGGATTACCGTTGCACCGATCAAGAAATAAGCCGGATGTTTTCAGATCGTTCAGAAGAATCGGCTGATCTGCGGATACTTGAACACTATACGTTGGAAGATATTGATCGTTTAAGCCTTCAACAATATCGCCAGCGTTTTTCCTCTCATAAGCCGACTCATCCATGGCTAAGCGAAGACGATGTTGGATTGCTCACCAAACTGGGAGGCTGGCGCAAGGATCGCTCAACAGGTGCTCAAGGATTGACTGTCGCAGGCCTTTTAATGTTTGGCAAAGAGGAAGCGTTCCGCGAAGTATTACCACAATACCATATAGATTACAGAGAAAAACTCTCTGATGACCCAGAAATCCGCTGGACAAACCGATTAACGCTTGATGGGACATGGACGGGAAATCTGTTTCAGTTCTATTTGCGTGTGATTCAGAATTTGGCCACTGATTTAAAACTTCCCTTTAAACTTGATACTGACCTTTTTCGCAAAGGCGAAACGGTGGTTCATGAAGCGAT
Source organism: uncultured Planctomycetota bacterium (assembly GCA_964530615.1). Taxonomy (GTDB): domain Bacteria; phylum Planctomycetota; class JBBTDB01; order JBBTDB01; family JBBTDB01; genus JBBTDB01. The sequence continues at coordinate 5,531 of CAZHAR010000021.1, forward strand.
TCGTGAAGCCTTGGTTAACGCGATCATTCACGCCGATTATCAGGGAATGGGTGGTGTGGTGGTAGAAAAATATCGAGATCGCTTTGAGTTTTCTAACCCCGGAACTCTGCTGATCTCCATCAATCAGCTTTGGCGAGGGAACATTAGCGAATGCCGAAATAAAGCGTTACAAACAATGTTCACACTAATCGGAGCCGCAGAAAAAGCCGGTTCGGGTATAGATAAAATTCGACGTGGTTGGGAATCACAACATTGGCGTCTCCCAAAAATTGTAGAACAGACGCAACCCGACAGAATTTTGTGGATGCTCCCCATGATTAGTCTGATTCCAAAAGAATCGGAAGAGCGATTGAAAGCACGCTTTGGAACCAAGCTTCAAAGTTTTTCTAAGCCTGAAATCCAAGTATTGGTTACGGCGGATATTGAAAATACGGTAGATAATGCTCGAATGCGTCAAATTACAGGAGAACATTCGTCAGATTTAACTATTCTCTTAAAAAATCTTGTAAGCCAAGGCGTTCTTATTCAAGAAGGACAAGGACGATGGACCCGCTACCGTTTGCCAAAAATCGTTAACACCCTACATAACACCCTACATAACACCCTACATAACACCCTACATAAGGAAGATCACCTCCTATATATGGAGGAAATAACTACTGAAAAATGGGATTCACTTCTTCAAATTGCCCAAAAAGCTAGGAAAAATAAACGGTTACCTCCTCAACAAATGGAGAAATTTATCTTGTTACTTTGCCAAGATGAATGGTTATCTAGAAATCAAATAGCGAAATTGCTTGAGAGAAATGCTGAAGGATTACGTCAGCGCTTTTTAAATCCTATGGTTGGGCATCGGCTTTTAAAGCTAAGATATCCTGATAAAGCTAGTCGTACCGATCAGGCCTATACAGCGGTCACGAAAGCCGATCCATCTAAAGGGAATATATGATGAACACCGATAAAACACCTCCGCACATTAAGATGGACGAGCGTAATCATGTTGAAAAACCACTATTAGAGCAATTGGCAAAATTAGGTTGGCAGATCATCGATCTGGATCACAAACAATATCCTAAGCAAAGTCATCGCCAAAATTTTAATGAAGTCGTAATGATTTCAGTCTTACGTGAGCAGTTGAAGGTGATCAATCCATGGATTGAAGAAGATCAAGTCGAGGAAGTCATTAAACGGCTTACATCAAGCTTTCCGTCGAATAGTTTAATTGAAAATAATCGCCATCTATTTGGGCTTTTGTTAGAAAACACCAGTGTCAGCGAAAATCGGAAAACGGGTGAAAAGAGTCCGACGGTACGATTCATCGATTTTAATAAACGAAGCAATAATCGCTTTATTGCCGTGTGCCAGTTCAAGGTACGTATTTTAGGAACAGAATATCATATCATCCCTGATATTGTGTGTTTCGTTAACGGCCTTCCTTTGGTGCTGATTGAATGTAAATCGCCTAAAGTCAATGACCCAATTCCAGAAGCGATTGACCAAATGTTACGTTATAGCGAACAACGCGGAGTTAAGGGCGAAGGGAATCCATCTCTTTTTTATTATAATCAGTTTATCGTAGCGACTTGTAGGCAAGAAGCCAAATTTGGAACGATTACTACCCATAATGAAAAGCATTTTTATCGTTGGGCCGATCCCTATCCACGCACAATAGATGAACTTGAACACGGAGCAAGTGGCCCCAACGACCAGCAACGCCTTGTGGCAGGGATGCTTAACCATGATAACTTGCTTGACATTCTCCGCATTTTCACTCTATTCTCAACCAATGAAAAGGGTCAGATCATCAAGATTGTCGGCCGTTATCAACAATTTCGCGCTGTTAAGCTTGCAATAAAGCGACTTCTTGAGGGAAAAAATTCTCGAAAGCGCAGTGGAATCATTTGGCATACTCAAGGATCAGGGAAATCGTTGACAATGATGTTCATGGTACGAGAAATGTATCGGCATCCATTGCTCTCCAAGTGGAAAGTAGTTTTTATCACAGATCGAACACAGTTAGAGGAACAGCTTTTCGAAACAAGCCAAAATATTGGTTTTACGATTAAGCTTGCGGATAGTATCCGAAATCTTAAAGAGTTACTTCGCTCGGACTCCTCTGATCTTGTTTTGGCAATGATTCACAAATTTCGCGAAACAGAGTTGAAAGACACCTTTCCTGAATTAAACATTAGCCCCAACATTCTTGTTATGACGGATGAAGCACACCGCTCTCAATATTCTATGCTAGGTGCGAATCTCGACAAAGGTATCCCGAATTCTTCCCGCATTGCTTACACTGGCACGCCTATAGACAAAACGGAAAAAGTTTTTGGTGACTACATTGATAAATACACAATGCGCCAATCTATTGAGGATGGGGTTACGCTGGAGATTGTTTACGAAGGGCGTACCCATAATGCGGAAGTCACAGATCAAAAAGGAATGGATAACGCCTTCGCTGATGTTTTTAGTGATTATAATCTGAAACAACGATTAGATATTCTTGGTTATGGTTCACGAGATGCTTATCTTGAAGCCGAACCCACAATTGCCACCAAGGCAAAAGATATGCTAGAGCACTACTTGAAGCACGTCTTTCCTAATGGATTTAAAGCACAAATTGTTGCCACTTCACGAGAAGCAACTGTACGCTATAAGAAGCAAATCGATAAAGCACTTGATGACAAAAGGGCTGAATTGGAGAAATCAAATCCAGCTAAAATCAATCTTGAACAGTTGAAAAAATTCAAGACAGAGGTAATTATTTCTGGATCTCATAATGATCTCCCACATCTCAAGGCTTACTCTGATGCCTCTAAACACAGGGCTAGCATCAAAAGTTTTAAGATGCCGTTTGATACTAAAGAGGAAGATATAGCTGGTGATATAGGAATTATCATCGTTACCAATATGCTTCTCACTGGTTTTGATGCTCCGATTGAGCAAGTGATGTATCTGGACAAAATTATTACGGATCATAATCTGTTACAGGCTATAGCTCGTGTGAATAGAGTGAGCAATGAAGCTAAGGAAAAAGGCTTTATTGTGGATTATGTTGGTATTGGACACCATCTTAAAAAAGCAATTGATAACTACGATGAACGGGAACAAAGTGAGGTACTGGAAGGGCTGAGTTTTCCCGAAGATGAGTTACGAGAATTAGACAATAGCCATCGCGCTATTATGGAGTTACTCAAAGAATATAATCTTACCAACCTAAATGATTACGATGCTTTTTTTGACCTCTTTTACGATGAAGACCTTCGCTTCGAGTTTATTCAAGCCTTTAAAAAATTTACCTCTTGTATGAATCTCGTTTTTCCCGCCAAAGAAGCGCTAGATTATATTGTGGATTATCAATGTCTTACCGAAATTAATGTCTTGGCAGGAAGACACTTTCGGGATAAACGTTTAAGTATGAAAGGGATCCCGTCAAAACTGAGAGCGATCATTGATGGATATCTGGAATCTAAAGGAATTACGGTAAAAGTCGAGCCTATTTCAATTCTCGATGAAAACTTTGAAAAACAAGTAGGCAAAAGGACTCGTACCAAGACAAAGGCCGCCGAAATTGAGCATGCAATTCGCCATCATCTGGAAGTTGAGCTTGATGATGATCCCGAACTACAGGCTTCATTTGCTGGAGTATTAGCAAAAATATTGGAAGAGTTTCGTAATAACTGGCAAAGGATTTACGAGGAACTGGAAAAATTACGACAAAGCATTTTAAACGCTAGAAAGGAACCCACCTATGGACTTCATCGGAAGAAGCAAATGCCATTCTTTCGTATGTTCAAACGCGAATTATATGCGGAAAGCGAACTTAATGAAGATCAAATTTCACAGTTGGTTCATTTAACGCAACAAATTTTTTTGATTGTTGAGCGTGAACTCAAATTGACAGGTTTTTGGGAAAGTATTCCGGCCAAGAATAAACTGAAGGCAGAAATTCAAAAAAAACTTTTAGAAACTGAATTTGAAAAACTTCCTTGTCTGGTAAAAAACCGGACTCATCTCATTACGCGAATCATCGAGATCGCAGAGAAGAACAATGACATCATCGTCTACGCGGTCTAATATAGAAATAAATTATAAAATTGTACGCTCCTCTCGTAGAAAGAAGCTGAATATTACGGTTGAACGGGATCGATCTGTTGTTGTCTATGCTCCTGTCAATATCTCCGAAAAAAAGATTCAGGAAATCATTGCATCAAAACGTCAATGGATCCTTGAAAAGATGCGACATCCACAAAAGTACAAAAATTTACTACACCCACCCGGAAAAGAGATGGTTAATGGAGAATCAGCCATGTATCTTGGGTGCGATTACCTTATTGAAATTGTAAAAAATGGAGCAAGAGATATCCATTTTGCTCAAAAATTTTTTGTACCAAACGAACCCCTAAACACACAAAGAGAAATTTTTCGCGAATGGTATATAGAACGAGCCAAAGAACATATCTTTCCACGTGTTCAACACTACGCTCATCAACTCGGAGTTGAATATACAAAATCAAAAATTGTGGATAATCGCTATTTATGGGGATCCTGTACGGTCAAGAACAACATAAATTTCAATTGGCGCCTGATCAAAGCGCCTATGTCTATTATTGACTATGTTGTAGTTCACGAACTTGCTCACCTGATCGAACCTAATCATACACCCAAATTTTGGAACATTGTCAGATCTCAACTGGTCAACGTTGAAAATGCAAAGCAATGGCTCAAAGAAAACGGCCAGTTGTTAGAGCAAATGGTATGAAGAACTACAAATATTTATCGAGAAACGGAGACTGCAATTTGCGTTTTTCGTCGTCTCCAGAATAAGAAAATACCGGGATCGAGAATAAGTAGTGCTGTAATCAATAATAGAGGGGGAATGAGGATACTACTTAGAATAAGTCCCCACGAATAGCGAAAAATCAAAATACTTTCTTTTGGATTTTCTGGATTATAATAAAGTGTTACTTTCTGTCCTGGACAGGCATCGGGAATGTATCTTTTTAATTCGTCTAGAGTCACAATCCATAGGTCCTGGAGAGCTAAGGTAGAGGATAAATATTTTTTGTTCTCTACTTGATAGGAGTATTCCAGTTCGACCCCAATAGGATATCCTTGAACTTCCTGAATTTCTTCGCATTTTGAAAGAATACCTTCTGTCGTTTTCCAAGATTTTTTTATTCGATGATCTTTCCAAAACTGAAAAATACCGGCAAATTCAATACTAATCAAAAATAAAATGACGAGTCCGGCTAGAAATTTTTCGCCATGAATATTTTGAAGAGGACGAGATTTAGCAGGATAAGAGTTTTTTTGCTTTTTTTTCTTTTTACCCACAATTGATGCTCAATTCTTTGTCTAGAGAGGGAAGTTTTATAAAAAGCGAAAGTCAATCTTTGGAGCCAATCATCATAAAATGATTTCGTCCATTTAAAGAGCAATAGACTTCATCCATATATTCGTCGAGAAAGCGTAAATCGCTTTCAAATTCTAAATCACCCTTGATGAGATCTTCATCTTTGGCATCGTTTGAAGGAGAAGAAAGCTCGTCTTCATTGAGAATATCCATTCCCCAACGATGATCCCCGATAAAAAGTTGAACAATAATTCTTTTTTTGGGGTCAAATTGATTCCACTTTTGCATTGCATTAGCAGTCGCAATAGCGATTACGCGTTTGAATTCTGGAGCGGTTTCTCGGGTGGCAATTTTTTGACCCCGTAAAATAGCAGTTAATTGATCAACGAGCCATGTTTTTTGATTTTCATGACAGGTAATTGTTTGATAAAAAATGAGACTCCCAAAAATTGGAGGGGGGGCCTGATATTGCATAGCGCATTCACCTGGGGCTTAAATCAAAAAGAGGCTTAAGTTTTCGGAAAACGTACAAATTCTGGAGCAGTTTCTTCTATTTTCTTTGCGATGGAAATTGGAACAATGACATAATCATCCGTATCCATAACTTCTACAATAGCATGACTCCCTTTTGTTAAATAAGAACTCATCTCTGCGGAAATTTCAAGAAACAAAATATGCTGATCACGAGTAACAAAATAATGGCGAATATTTCCTGACGAAGAAATTTTATTGGAAAGTAGCAAATTTTTTAAGCGGTCACGCTGTTCTTTTTCTTCTCGAATACGCCGTTCTTCTTGAACCAACAGTTTTTCTTGCTCACGCTTTTCTTGCTGTGTTTTTAAATAATCTGCCTGTTGAGAGCGCGGCTCAATTTTTGCTTTGTCTTCTAGACGTTTTTCGTGTTTTAATTGTTTTACTTTCTTTTTGTCAATTAAACCTGCCTTTAACAATTCATCCGCTAAAGACATACCCATTCTCCTCAAGAAGATAAATTGCGCCCATCCACAAAGCTAAAACACATCTGATTTTCCTGAAGTTCTGACCTGAATCCTCGGAAAGGAAAAACAAAGGGCGACTGGAAACCATTTTATCTAATTCTTGAGGAGTCTGCAAGTTATTTCATTTCGGTTGTTTTAGGTCTTCCGTTACGGGAACAACAGAAATAGAGAGAGCGGGTTGAATCAAACACAACAGCCTTGAATCTTCGCTACAATTCAGGAGCGCCAAGACTTGATTATCTTTAATCCATTGGGCAACAGACAAATAACGAGATTTAGAAACGGGGTGCTGGAGAATACCAAAATGGGCAGTGCTCAAATCGGTTGTTTTCCACTCGATAGTTTCGGTAAAAATATATTGGCCCTCTACGAAAATGCCTCGCGAGGTTTCTCCGCTGGTTCCTTTTAAGGAAAATCGTAAACCATCGATTTGTTCCATAATAATGGGATCTCCAATACTGCTCTGTTGAGCAATCTCGGCGTTATAATCTCCGATGTAGGGTGTTTTTTTCCCGACAAAAAAATCGATCTGATGATGGTTCGCCGAACTACATTTCAGGGTTTGAAGAACCCGTTCTTTCGCTAATAACTCTGCTTTTTGTTTGCCATCTAGAATCAAATTGGCCGTTTCACTTTTAAGAAATTCTTTTGCGGTCGCTTCTGAGAGCTCCAAGAGATGAACTTCAAAGGTAACGGCTATTTGAGGAACTTGCCGAAGCTCTTTCAAGAGTTGTTCCAATTTGAGGTGATTTGCTTTTGAGAGGTACGCAATTAAGCGATTTCCAGAAATGTTTAAAGAACTGCCTTCTTCGATCCCAACAATACTTTGGATCAGGCATAACAATTCATTCGGGGCGCAAAGATAATAGTCTACTTCTTCAACCACTTCTTCGTTGAAGGGGAAAACGTCCTTGGCCGAAAACTGAGCAACTCGCCCAATCAAATCACCCACCGGATAAATTTTTAACTGTTTGCGTTCTCCTTCATCCGCAAAAGAGAAAGCACCCACTAAACACAAAATAAGGATAAAAAATCGTACCATGAAATACTCCTGACATAAGTTCAAAAAAAAAGACTTAGGGTGTCCGTTTCCAGCGAAGAAACTCTTTTCCTTCTCGGGTAAGCAAAAAGACTCCCCCTAATGAATAAAGCAAGGTTAACAGAAGAAAAAAAGTGGTGGCTAAAACAACTCCCATATTATAAGAAGAGCCATTTTTCAGGAACAAAGTTCCCCAAATAATTTCACGAACGCCAAGTCCTCCGGGAACCGGAAAAACTGGAATCGAAATAATGATGTTTCCAACCGCAAGCAACACAAGATAATGTTTGAACGATAACGGATCCCCTAAGGAAGAACCAATCAAATAACAACCAGACATCATCAAAAAATGGTTACCCATACTCAGAAGCAATCCGATTCCAAAAATTTTTCCGGATTTTCGGAAATGAAGAAAATCTTCATCCAGTTTTTTAAGGAGGGTTCCCAAAGGAATTTTTGTAATCCACTGCTCCAGACGAATAAAATCACGTAACCACGAGTTAAACGCTAAAAACGTCCCCAGTAGCAAACCGGCCAAAAGGCAGTAAAGGATAATTCCAATCGAACGAAACTGTTGAAAATGAAAGGTTACCAACCCACAAGCTAAAAGGAGAAGGCCCACTAATCCAATAATTCGGTCTATAACGACAGTTAATACCGCTCTCTGACGATATTTTTCGGTTTCGCCTACAATAAAAAACGCTTTTGCTAGATCGCCTCCGGTAGAACCCGGGAGAAACGCGTTAAAAAAAACACCAATAGAGGTTAACCGAAAAGCGTTCCAAAAACTGCAATCGATATCTCCCGCTTTGAGCAAGAAATGCCAACGTTTAGCGGTCAAAAGGAGTCCGATGATCAAAAAAAACTCGACGAGAAGAAGCACCGATATCTTCATTTGTTGTAAAAGGGTGAGAATTCCGGGTTGAATTTCCCAACCCTCTTCCGTCTGTAACGAAAGTATTTCGCCTGAAGGAAGTTGAAAAAGAAAAGAAGATTCTAACCAAGGTTTTGGATGTTCTGAGGTAATCACTACTGCACCTAAAAGCTTTTTGAGGATAAGTTTTTCTTTTTCGGTTACAGTTAGGATCGCTAAAGAACGTTGAAGCGCCGTATCTTGAAGATGAATATTGCGAAAGACTACATATCCAACACCGATCAGCACCAAAACCATGATCAGGGGTTTCCATCTTCTTTTTTTTGGAGAAATTGAATGCGGTTCCGTCACGTTCCTCTATCTAGTTTTTTAGCCATTAAGGTAGAGTCCAAATTTTTTTTAAGGAACGTCAGTATAAAGATTTTTTTAAGAAAATAAAGTTTTAAAAACATCGTCCATTGTATAAAGCCCAGAAGCCTGTTTTTGTAAAAATTGAGCCGCGACTAGAGCCCCTTGAGCAAACGCTTCACGAGAAAGCACTTGGTGCGAGAGTTCAATTTTTTCTGTATCATTCGCAAAATAAACGGTATGCTCCCCGACCACTCCACCCAATCGCAGAGCATGAATCCCAATTTCTTGGGAACGTCGAGGTTGAACTCCTTTTCGCCCGTATTGTAATAAATCGGGATCACGTCGAGTCACCTCCAAAAGCGTTTTTGCTAGAGTAAGCGCGGTTCCAGACGGAGCATCCTTCTTATAGCGATGATGCGCTTCCACAATTTCAATATCGTAATCCTGAGGCAAAAAAGACGCGCTAATTTTGGCGAGTTGTCTTAATAAATTGGCACCAAGACTCATGTTGCTGGAAAGCAAAATCGGAAGGGTTGCGGAAGCTTTTTCAATCTGTGTCAATTCTTCTGGCTGGAACCCTGTAGTTCCAATGACCATCTTTACCTTTTTTTCAATACAATGGGGAAGTACCGCCAGAGTCGCCTGCGGAGAGGTAAAATCAATCAGCAGATCAAACGATTCTGTTATTTTGGATGTATAAAAAAGTTCGGGACAGCAGAGTGTTCCTACTTTAGGAGAGCCTTCTCGAAGCAATACGGCTACCAATTGAAATGCGGGAGACTGGACAGCGAACCGAACAAGCATTTGTCCCATTCGCCCTCCTGCTCCATAAATAGCAAGTCGAATCATCTTTTTAAGCAACGCTCCTTGATATCCTTTTGATATCGATCTTATTATCGCTCTGTAACATATCTCTGGAAGGCTTTTTCTCGCGGAAGTAAGTACTTTTGTTTATACACGAAATCTTCGCACTGTTCGATTGCTTTTTTTAAGGTGGCTAACGCTTTTTCGTAGTCTCCTTTCTGAAAATAGCACTCGGCCAAAGTATGCAGAGTTTCCGGGTCCATTTCATCTCGGAATTGATTCGCTCTGAAAGCCAAGCGTAGAGCCTCTTCTTTGTTGTATAATGTTTTACAAGTCAGAAAAATCCAGGCTAAATTATTCAGCGCGATCGCTACAAAATGTTTCTCACTACGAGGATCTCCGAGCTGAATCACTTGTTGGTATCCATAAGCGGCTTGAATTAATTCTTGATCTCGATGGGATTGTAAAGCTTGTCGGAAGGCTTCCATGAACGGATTTGAGGCTATCGCCGCTTTCTCTTCAGCATCTTTATCCAACCGAGTGGCAAGCCAATCCAAAAAATCTTTTGTAAAAAAGTCGGACATTAGGACCTCCGAAATCATTTTTTAGAGCAAGGATGGAGGTTATTTATTATTTTTTTGAGGTGTTTTCTCTAAAGTCTCAATCATTTCCAGCATCTCTTTAAATTTGGGATGAGCCCGAATCAGTGCGAACGCGAGGTCCATCTTGAGTTCGTTGGTGTCCCGATATCCTAGTTTAATCGCGGATTCCAGTTCTTTAAAAAGCGCATCATCCTGTTTTCTACGCGCATAGATTCGAGCCAGTTCCACATGCGAATAAAAAAAAGTCGGATCAAGAGTCAACGATTGTTTAAAGGCATTTAACGCTTCATCTTCTTTCTGGCCATCTAGATAATAAATACCTATTTCATACGCTTCGTTTCCTGTTTGAGGAGCTGCTTTTAAATAAATCATGGTTTGAGAAAAGCGTTTAGCGCGGATTAGAAACGATTGGCTAACCTGATAATTGCTGTCTTGAGGCTTTACGAGACAGAGGGTTTGAACGGCTTCATCAAAACGTTTTTCTTGAAACAGGAGCAATCCTTGAGCCGTAATGGCATCGGATTGCTCCGGATTCCTCTGCAAACAGGCTTGAAAATCGTCATGCGCCAAAAGGTTTTGTTGCGTGGCGACATGAAGCTTTCCTCTTTGATAATAATACTCGGCCTCCTCTGGATATTTTGAAAGGAGCCAGTCGAGATCTTTTTTGGCGAGTGAATAGTTTTGCAGAGAGATCTGTAGAAGCGCTCGTTTGTAATAACCACGAGCATCGTCCGGCTTTCGTTGAATAAATCGAGAAAAATCTTCGAGTGCCTTTTCTGAATTCTTGTAAGTATAGAGCTCTCCTCGATAAAGAATATATTCCGGATTTTCGTCAGGATTTTGCGAAAGCAACTCTTCAATGCTCTTTAAAGCCTCTTCTTTATTATTTTGGAGATCATAAATTCGCGCTAAATAAAAAAGAACCCGATATTCTTTTGGATTCAAGACACGTACTTTCTGAAAATTGGAATGTGCCGGTTCGTAGTCTTTTAGAAAAAAATAACTCTGACCCCGGATAAAGAAAGTTTGAGCGTCCGCCTTATCGGCTTCGATCAGACGCGTACAATCGTCAATTGATTGCGCGTAATTTTTCTGGTTGAAAAAAATTTCGGCTCGAAGACGATACCCTTCAATATCAAATTCGATCCATCGTCCAATAGTCTTCAGAGCCGCTTCCAAATTTTTTTGGTAATAATGCGAATACGCCAAAACCTTTAAGGCTTCTGGATTTGATTTAAGATTCAAGAAAGATTCCGCTTTGATTTGGGCCTCTTTATAATTTTTGGCTTTAAAATGAAGTTTTGCCATCGCCAACAAAACTCCAGAATGCTCCGGTTGAAGCAGAAAAGCTTTCTCTAAATCTGTCAGTGCTTCAATATCTTGGCTCATTTGCTCATAAAGTTGTCCCCGAACAAAAAGTTTTTCAGCCGTGACTTCAGATTGAAGAGCGAGTGTGAGATATCTCAAAGCTTCGGCAGGACGTTTTTGTTGCATTAAAAAGGAGCCATATCGGAAAAAAGCCTCTGGAAGTTCTTGTTGGATGCTTTGAAGATAAAGGTTTTCGGCTTGTTTTCCTTGGCCTTTTTTTTCTGCAAGGAATCCGAAAACAAGGGACGCAAAACGGATTTCAACAAAGAGATCGGGTTCTTGTAAAAGAGTTTCGGTTTCCTGAATACGATTCTCTTCAAGTAAACAATACGCTAAGTGCAATTTCAAAAAAAGATTGGTAGGCTCTATGGCAAGCCCTTTTTGGAAATCACTTTTCGATTTCGTTAGTCGTCCTCTCAATAAATAGGCATCCGGTTCTTGAAATACAACTGTGTTTTCTTCAGGAAATAGCAGGAGTGGATTTTCTGAACTCTTTGAAGCAATCGCTTGACGAAGTTGAGACAATGTAAAATAAACCGTTTCTTCTGGAAGACGGTTCCAAAGAATTTCTTCGGGGGACACCTGAAGTTCTTGTTGTAGCCCCGCCAAAATGTATTCTTCATAACTTGTTCTTTTCATAGAAGTTAAAATTTTAATCGCTTCCTGAAAATGTCCAAGACGAAGACACAAAAGAGATGAAATCTTTTGAGCCAAAATACTTTTTTCTACCAGAGCACTGACTTGTTGTAAAGAACGCTCGTTGGTTTTACGATCCGCTCGATTGAGACGTTCCAAAACTTCAATAAGTTGGGGATCTTCCGTAGAAGAAGAGCTCGCCAATAAAATGAACAGAATCAAAGCCAATAGGCTAAGAGCAAGCCAATAAGTTCTAGGGTTACGAAAGGAAACGGACAAGAACTCTTTCAGAGATGTAAAAATTTGAGGGTATTTGCTGTACATAATTTGTTAAAAAATTGCTAAAATAACCTTCCTCTAAATTACCAATAGAACTATAGCAGAAAAAGCTCTTTTTTGAAAAGACGAACCTAAAGTATGACAAATTTATGAATCCAGACCAAAATTTTCTCAGGAGAATTCAAAAAAAAATGAGTTAGAGAACAGGGGGATTTTTTTTATTATAAATTAAGGAACAATCACTTATGAAACTTGTTTTTTTTATTCTACTCACGATTCTTGGAATTAATTATTTACTCTATTTTTTGGTGCATGAACAAGAACCCGATCCTCTGGATCAAGTTTATATCGAAATCGCTCCCGCCCAAAAACCTCAGTCCACTTCAAAACCAACCAAACCTCCTCATGAGCATGGAACGCCAGAAAAACCTTTGAAAAATCCATTTGGGTTGACTCCGGCTCGACAAATGGAAATTCGAAACTGGATACTCCCGATACCCGATCAAGAAACTCAAGAAACACTCTTAAAAGCGTTCATGGCGCTCTTTCATGAAGATCGGAATCAACGAAACGGAAAATTCGCGAAAGAAAGTATTGATCAAATCCTCCAGAAAGATCCTCAAAATGCGGTCGCGTACCGTTTGTTAGGGTATTTCCATATCAGTAACGGATTTCGTACTCAAGAGGCCATTTCTGCCTACCAAAAAGCCATTGAACTTCAACCCAGTTACGGAGAAGCTCACTATGCCTTAGCGTTTACGTTGGTCACCACCGATTTAGCGACCGCAGAAAAGTATTTTGTAAAAGCAATGGAACTCGGAGTTGAAGACGAACGTAATCTGGCGGACCAGTTCTTTAAAAATGTCGATATGAACGCGTTTCGCAAAACTGAAAAACCAATCGAAACTGAAAAACTAATCGAAACTGAAAAACCAATCGAGATCGCCACGAATACTCTTTCTCTAAAGGAAATGACTCCTTCTCGACAACAGGAGTATCAAACTTATATTCAGAATATTTCTGATACGGAAATTCGTGAAGCCTTAAGCGCCGCCTTTATGACTTTATTTCACCCCAATAAAGCCCAGCGAAATGGCCCTTTGGCTAAAGAAAATTTGGATCGAGTGCTCCAAAAAGATTCTCAAAATGCGGTGGCTCATCGGTTAATGGGTTACTATCACATTGATCAAGGAGGCTTCAATCTCATCAAATCAATGGAATCGTATCAATACGCCCTTCAATATAACCCTAATTACGGAGATGTTCATTATGCTTTAGCTTTTTCGCTAGCGATGTCCGACCTCGCTGAGGGCGAAAAACATTTCATTCAAGCAATAGAGTTAGGAATTGCCGACGAACGAAATTTGGCCGGAAAATTTTATAAAAATGTGGATATTAAGGCCCTTTTAGAAAAAATCAAATCGGAAAAAAAATAGTTTAATTCCCCGTTTCCCGGTGAGACTTATTCCGATAGGTCTCACCTCCAACACATCATCATTCATTAAACCGGAGAAAAATTGTGATTGTTCGTCAACAGGGAGGCGACGCTTTAGGACTGATGAGCGCACTGTTATTTACGCTCTCGCTCCTGAATTATCTATGGTTCCAGCAAAATAATACTCCAGATACTCCTATTTCTTGGGTTACGATGGGAATAGCGTTGGGACCTCTCTGGATCACGGCACTCCTTTTTCTAATCCTTTTCTTTTTTTTTCGAAAGGCTCCTAAAAAAAGCGCTTTTTATGGAATGTTTGTGTGGCTCTGTTTTTCTCTTTTTTATTTAGGGACAATACTTTTTTCGGATCAACCTCTTTCCTCAACTCAATTTTTTCAGTATGTTATTTTGTGTGGTTTGGGCTTTTTTTTCTTATATTCTACTCGTCTTCAAGCAATTCGTTTCGAACAACATCAACAGAAATAGGCGATTCTGACAGAATTTTGTTTTTTTCTCTCTCTTTCTGAGGTTTAAACCGCGTATGGCAAAGCTGATCGGAATTCAAGGGCCGGAACAAGGAAAAATGTTTCGTATCGCGGAGAAAGCGATTTTAGGAAGAGAACAAGGAAACGAAATTCTGATCAACAATACCAGAACCTCCAGAAAACATGCCATTATCGTTAAAAATGGGGGCCATTTTCATATTGTAGATTTGAACTCCCGGAACGGAACCCTTGTCAACAACGAAGTCGTTCACGAACGGCTCCTCAAAGACAATGATTATATCCATATTGGAACCTCGGTCCTGAAATTTATTATTGAAGATGCCAATATCCAAAATACTACTGAAGATGCCGAAATTCAGTTAATTAACGATAAACTGACCCCTTCACGAGTGATCGGAACGCTCTCGAGTACGGAACAAATGGGAAATACGCTCCTCAATATCACGAAAAAAGGAACCCAAGCCGATAGTTTGGAAACGTCCCTAGATGCGGAAAGCAATGATGAGCGTCTCCTGAAATTGGTCGATATCGCCAATAAGCGTCTCAAAGTCTTATATCGAATCAGCGAAATTGGGCACCAGTTGAACCTCAAAAACGGACTCTCAGAAATTATGACCGCGCTTTTTGAACTTTTTCCGCAAGCGGATCGTGGAGTCATTCTCTTAAAAAATGATAAAGGAGAACTCCTTCCAGCAATCACCTCCGCTAAAGGCAAAAAAAATCCCGGCCCAATACAAGTGTCACACACTATTGTTCAACAAGCCATGCAAAACAAGGAATCGCTTTTATCGGCAAACGCGATGCAAGATGAGCGCTTCAAAATGGGCGAATCTGTGGCTTTGAACCAAATTCGATCCGTAATGTGTGTTCCGATTATTTATCAAGCGGATGAAGTGATCGGGGTCATTCAACTCGATTCCCGAATTACCGTTAAAGAATTTACTGAAACAGATCTCGATTTATTAAGCAATGTGGGTTCCTTAATTGCAGTCTCGATTAAAGCCGCGACCACTCATAAACAATTGTTAGAAAAAGAAAAATTGGAACGAGATTTGTCTCTTGCGACCACCATTCAACAAAGCTTTCTTCCTCAGGAGTTTCCTACTTCAGAGAAGTTATCGTTTGAAGCGATCAATATTCCTGCAAGGGCGGTTGGAGGGGATCTCTACGATATTTTTTCTCATCCTCAAGGGGGTGTAGGAGTCGTGATTGGAGATGTCAGTGGAAAAGGCGTTGCCGCCGCTTTGTATATGGCTCAAATCATCAGTGAATTTCGCATTCACTCTCGCCTAGAAAAAGAACCCGAACAAATTTTTGTTAAAATTAATAATAACCTCTCAAATCGAGGAACTTTGGGGATGTTTGTCACTTTACAATATATTCATATTCAGGAAAACGCGCGAAAAGCCTATATTATTAATGGGGGACACCTCCCGCCCATTATCTATTCCCAAAAAACGAAACAAGTCCGCCAATTGGAGGTAAAATCATCGCCCCCGGTCGGAATTGTTCCGAATCAGAATTATGTCTCCACGTCCTTTGATCTTTATCCTGAGGACATTATTTTGCTCTATACGGATGGTGTTTATGAAGCCAAAAGCCCAGATGGCGAACGCTTTGAGACTCGCGGAATTATCAAATCGTTGAAAAAATCTATTGAAAAATCGGCCCCGTCGATACTCAAAGCCCTCGTCGAAGATGTTCACCACTGGACCGAACGCGAGGACCATTTTGACGATTTTACTACCCTATTAATTAAAGTTTCTTAATTTCACTGAAAGTGGCCTTTTTTCTCCCATCATCGCTTTTTTTGATCCGAAAAGGGTTGTTTGAAAATAAATAAATAGTATAATATTTATCTGTTTTATTTTGAATTAAAGATCAAGATATTTAAAAATCATCAGAACCATGGTATTTTTTTATCTTCAAAACTTTATGATGCCCATCAAAGCGCGACAAATCCTTCTTTTTCTCTTAATTCTTATTTTTCTGTTCCAAACTTATTTGGTTTATTTTGACGAAACAGGAAGAAAAACCCTCCCTTTTTCTTCAGTGGCCTCTCAAGGGCAGAAATTATGGCACCAGTATAATTGTCAAAGTTGCCATCAAATCTATGGTTTTGGCGGTTTTTTAGGACCCGATTTAACCAATAGCGCCCAAACCTTAGCGTCCGCGCGGTTCGAGTCCATTTTAACCGTCGGTTCCATCCAAATGCCGGCTTTTCATTTCTCTTCAGAGGATCGACTCGCGCTTCTCCAATTTCTTACCGAGGTTAATCAAACCGGAGTTTCTCAGACCAAAGCCAGAAAATACCCGCTTCCCGCTGAATTGCTAACAAAAATAATTCAGGAACAAGAAAATCCGTTATCGATCTCGGAAAATTTAGGAAAAGAAATCTTATTTCGAGAAGGATGTCTGGATTGCCATTTACCTAATATACAGTCTCGATATTGGGCAAGCGATTTAACACGGATTACACAAAAATTAAGAACCGAACGAATTTTGGAAACGCTGGCGACCGGAATTCCCGGACAAGGAATGCCTTCCTTTAAATTTTCGACACAAGAGAAATCGGATCTCTTGGATTTTTTAACGTGGCTCCAAAAAAAACAAGACCGGATTCAAAAAGAGTTCAGCCAACAACCGTCGCAAAAAGAATCTATCTCCATTCCATGGTTTGAATATGAAAAATAAACTGGATCTGAAACCGAGCGAAAAAATACTCATTGTCTTGATGAAAAGTTCCATCAGTTGCATTTTCATTTCTCTCTTTTTTGGTATTTTTGGGGCACTCTATTATATTCCGTTCACGGCCACGTTTATGTTAAAAGCGAATCTAAGTCTCATTCAGCTTAGACCCTTGCATACCACGTTCGCTTCCGCATGGATTTATTTGGGTGCCATTACCACCATTTATAAATATCTTTTTGATTCCTTCGGAGAGCCTTCTATCGGGACCATGAAACGATTTAAAGCCCATATGATTCTCTGGGGATTGGCTGGATTAGGAATTTTATGTACGCTTCCTTTTGGAATTACGTCCGGACGTGAATATTTAGACTTTCATCCTCTGTTTTCTCTTTTTATTTTGTTGGGATGGCTCTTGTTTGCCTGGAATTTCTTTTCTCACGTCTGGAAAAAATTTTGGGAGCGTCCTATTTATGTATATATGTGGGCCTGCGGAATTTTACTTTTTATCGTGACCTTTCTGGAAGGGCACGCTTACCTTTTACCCGGAATCCACCACTATCCAATTGTCGATCTCCAAATTCAATGGAAATCTTGTGGAAGTTTAGTCGCGGCTTTTAATCAAATGGTTTATGGCTCCCTTTTTTACGTAGGCGAGCGCTTAAGTCAAGATTCGTCGATCGCCCACAGCAAAAAAGCTTTTTTTCTTTTTGGGATTGGTTTGTTAAACTCATTTACCAACTTTGCTCACCATACTTACCATCTGCCCCAATCGCATCTTGTCAAATGGATTGCTTTTTCAGTCAGTATGCTTGAAATTATCATTTTAGTGCAGGTCTATCGAGACGTGGTTGCGTCAATACGAAACCAAGAAAACACCGAATTTCAGACTTCCATAAAATTTATTCACCTCTCTAAATGCTGGAACCTTTGTTTGTTATTTTTAGCCATTTTAATCTCTGTTCCTCCTTTAAATTCACTCATTCATGGAACCCATGTGGTCATGGCTCACGCGATGGGATCAGAACTTGCCATCGATAGCTATATTCTCTTCGCGGTCTTCGCGAGCCTTATCACGGAACTTTTTCCTCAAAAAAAAATCGCCCTACAACAACTCAATTCGCTATCGATTCAGGAAACAATCTACTGGCTCAATGGTTTTTTAATTTGTCTTGTTTCTTGGCTTTTACTAGAAGGATTGGTGGTCGGATATGTACGATTTTTTTCGCAACCCGTTCCCGCGTGGTGGAAGGAAAATTTTTCTCCGTTTTTTGTCTTCTTTGGCGTTGGAATGAGCGTTTGCTTAATACATTTGCTTTTAAAATGGCTTTCTTTATTATTGAACGGACATTTTAAGGAAAACGAATTCAACGAGAGAGAGCATTTATGAACAAATTATCTTGGTGGGATTCCTGGCTCGAAAAGAAAAAAAAATACACGAAATGCGATTCTGTGTTTATGGACGAGGATCTCTTTGATTCGATTACAGTGTCTACGGGATTACCTCCGATTTATCAACAATCAAACTTTAGTTTTCGTAACGTCGCGGATGGAGCCGACCGCTTTATTGGCAAAGTCAAGAATAATGAAAAGCCCTACGCGCGTATCTATACCCGTTTAGGAAACCCGAATACAGAATATCTAGAACGCATTCTCTTTCGCCTCGAATGTCATCATATTATTGAAAATGCCCTTGCCGCCCATGAACCGAAACCCACGATTGGAGTTTTGGTGACTTCGTCCGGGATGGGCGCGATCTCGGTTTGCTTAATCACCTTGCTAAATACAGGCGATGAATTGATTTGTGGTGCCGTTTATAATTGTACAGAAGCCCTGCTCCGTAATTTCGAAAAAAAATATCAAATTCATACCCATTTCATCGATACCACTCAACTCGACCTTGTTCAATCGACCTTAGAGAAAAACCCTAAAATCAAGGGAATTTTTATCGAAAGTCCAGTCAATCCCACGCTAGTCGTCAATGATATTTCGGCACTTTCGCAATTGGCCGAAAAATTTCGGATTCCCTTAATAGTGGACAATACATTTTGCTCACCCTATATACAACAACCTTTCCGGCTTGGGGCCGACATCGTGATTCACTCTCTGACCAAATATATTAACGGCCATTCTACTTCTATCGGAGGCGCTTTGCTGGGCCCTTGGAATTTTATGCAAGAAGCGTTCACTTTTTACAAGGATATCGGAGTTACCCCTTCTCCGTTTGATTCTTGGCTCACGGGTTCCAATGTCCAAGATCTAGGGATTCGTGTTCGTAAAGCAGTCGAAAATGCCGAAAAAATCGTTCAATTTTTAATGAAACATCCTCGTGTTAGAAAAGTTTATTACCCTTTTCTTGGAAAACAGGAAGTGATTGCTCGTAAACAGATGCGTAGTGGCGGGGCCATTATTTCGTTTGAAATCGAAAATGGATTGAAAGCCGGAGTTCGATTGATGGATTATTTTGCGCTCCATTCCACTCCGATGAAACTTGCGGTTTCTTTGGGCTGTGTCATCAGCTATATTCAGCATCCCGCATCGATGACTCATGCAGAAATGGCTCCAGAAGTTCGCCATCAAATGGGAATCTCCGACGACTTGATTCGTCTTTCCGTTGGAATTGAAGGCGTCTCTATCTTAATTCATGCTCTAGAAGAAGGGCTAAAACTCGCTTATGATTGAGACGCTTGCAATCGTTCTTGAAAAGCGTCCGATTTCAATAAACAAAGGGTTTCCGGAGCGAGATTGCGTCCTTCTCGTTCACACGCCAGCAAATAAGTATAGAGAAATCGTAAATCCGAAGGAGTATCCACGTCATAAAACGGAGGAAGTACGCTCAAAGAGTGATTGCTTTGTTGAATCTTCTTCAGTGTTTGCGAAAATACGTGTGAACTGCTCCAAGAAATTTGACGAAATACCGCAGGATAAAACGCAGACATCCCTAACAAATAATATCCCCCATCAAAGGTGGGTCCGAGGACCATATTTTTCTGTTCTAACCACTTAAAAGCCATTTGGAGCCATTCTGACGAAAGTCCTGGCGAATCCGTTCCGATAATAAGAACCGGGTCGCTGGACTGTCGAAAGAGTTGTTCAAACGCATGGCTCATTTTCCTTCCAAGATCCCCTTCGCTCTGGAGAAAACAAAATTCAGGAGGAATGGAAAATGTTTTGAGAAGTGTCTCTAGCGGAGGAAGATAAAAATAATAAATTTCGATGGGAATTTTTGCGAGTTGTTGAAGAATATCTCGAACAAAGCAGATATAGAATTGGGTCGCTTCGATTGGAGAATAAATCGGAGTTAACCGAGTTTTGGTTTGTCCCGGAACCGGAGCTTTCAAAAAAAGAATCAATCTTTGTGCCATTCTCTTGATTTTTTCTCTGTTAAAAGGAATGATCCTCACAAAAATAACATGTTTTAGGTATTTATTTTATGAAATTTCGTCTTGAAGAAATTCCGCTTGCGCCACGAGAAATTCCAGAATGGTATCAACGTTTGGAACTAAAACCACGACGAGCTTACAGTTTTTTGTTCTTTTTTTGTTTTCTCGCTTGCCTAGGCTTTTTTGGTTATTTTACAGCAAGGCAACTCTCTTTTGAACAGTTAAAACAAAAGAGTACTCTCATTAAAGGAAAAGTGATTCAAGTGGATTTACCCCAGATCCGCTATGAAATTTTTCTGGAAACCAACGAAGAGGATATCCATTATATTCTTCAAGAAATACTCACTCGTCCGCCAAGTTCCATTCAAACTGGACAATCTATTGAAGTCTATTTTGTAAGCGAAGATCCAATGAAATCGGTGACGAAATTTTCGGTCATTGAGTATCAATCGTATATCTTGATTACCTTTGGGTTATGTGTGTTCTTTTTTTTCTTGATCTGGAGATTCGGACGAGAGTATTTTCGAAGAACCGAAGCCTATCAATTAGGGGAGCCCTTAAAAGTGACTCTTGTTTCTTGGGAAGAAAAGTCTGGGAAAAACCGTATTCGTCTTAAACTACCTGAACACTTTGGAACCCACGAAGTGAGCTGTTGGCTCCCACGATATCTAACCCGTATTGCAATTGGATCGGAAGTCGTTGGGTTGCAATATAACGGCTGTATTGCTTATTATTGGACCCCGGAACAAGAGTTAACTGTCTAGGCGGCGAGTTCCGGTTTGTCTTGACGATAAACGCCAATACGATTTCGACCCGAATTTTTGGCGAGGTAGAGCCCTTGATCCGCGCGTGAAACCATTTGGAGATAGTCGGTAAATTCGCTTTGATATTCACAAATTCCCATACTCACGGTCACCCGCAATTTGTAGTTGTGTTCGGTCTCAAACTCGGTCTTTTCAATAAATTCGCGAATCCGTTCCGCAAGAGGAATCGTGGCGTCTAAAGTGGTTCCCGGAAGAACCAACATTAATTCTTCGCCGCCGTAACGATAAGCGGAATCCGAGCGACGCAAGGTTTGTTTCAGGAGATGGGAAACTTGTTGTAAAATCATATCGCCGGTCAGATGGCCATGATGATCGTTTACTTTTTTAAAATGATCAATATCAATCATAATAATCGACAAGGGGGTCCGATTTCGGCGGGATTGGTGAAATAATCCGGTCAACTGGGTTTGAATATGTCGTTTCGTAAATAAGCCGGTCAAGCCGTCTAGGATTGCGCGATCATAGAGCGTGGGTTTTTTGATGGCGAGGGAAAGATGTTTAAGCAATCCTTCAAAATCTTTTTCACATTCCTGAATTTGTTTCAATTTTTGGAGGCCCGTTCCTTGAGTGAACCAGCGAGTCGTCAACACACCAAGCGCTTCCTGATCGGCGACCAGAGGAAACCCGATATGAATAAAAGCGCCTTCTGCATAACGAACGATTTGCTGAGTCTGGAAACAAGATTCTACGAGAGTATCATCCAGATCGACCAATTGAAGTTCTTCCAGAAAAAAAGAAAGTTGGTTTCGCCTTTGTGCGCGAGGAATTAATCTTTGTTTATCTTCTTGATAGAGCCAGATCACAATTTCTTCGGGATGGGCGCTCTGCTCCAAGAGTCGAAACACTTTTTCCAAAATATTTTCTAGATGATTATCATCATTAACCACACGGCTTACTTCTTTCATGGTGGAAAGTAATCGAGTTTGTTCGTTGAGACGGGTCAATTTTTCTTTAAATCGCTTTTCAGAGAACGAGAAATGCTGATCCATCAACACGATTTCTTTTTGAATTTGTTGAATAAAGAAAATTAACAAAAAAATTCCCACAAAAGTGAATCCAAGAAGCACTACAAATGAGATTCGGATTGGAATCGTGAGTGGCAAGAGTGCCATCAATAAAAAAAAAATCCATAAATTTTGCCAAAGATTTTTTTGATAACGAGGATCAAAAATGGTTTCAAAGCGATCATAAAGCGGAAGCAGTTTTTTGCGTAGTGATAAAACCATAAGACCCCACTATGGAATTTTGACAAGCGAAGAAAGTTTATAAATCAATCGTGGACCAATGCCTTTAATTTCGGCTAATTCCTCCAGACTAGTGAATGAACCTTTTTGTTCTCTGACTAATAAAATTTCTTCTACGCGTTTTTCGCCCAAACTCGGAAGGCAGAGTAATTCTTCTTTAGAGGCTCGATTCAAGGGAAGTTGATACGAAATAGGGGGAAGCGACATTAATTTTTTTTGCGAAGTGGGCCATAAAAAAAAAATACTGATCCAGAGGAGGCCTTTTAAAACTCGATGGTTATTTTCGTGATCGAAAAAAAATAAAAGTGGTGTATTCATAAAGTAATCCTTTTTTAGGGAGTGATCGGAGAATTTTCTAAATGAAAAGCACTCCTCTTGTAATTCTTTTGGGATAGAAGATAATGAAGAAAGCAGTTTCCAAAATTCAAGAGAGAATTATATTTCTTTTATCTTTCTTCTTTTTTCTCAAAGAAAGATTTTTTTTAACTATTTTCACATTAAATAGTTATAAGGTTTAATTTTTATGTCACCGCTCCTTTATACTGCACTGCTATTCTCTCAATTTCTATCTCATTTTGGACAAACCGTTTTAGCAAAAACCGATTTCATTTGTTTTGGTACGATTAAACAAGTGCTTCCCCGATACGTCGAGGTGGCTCAATTTGAAATTCACTCTTTTATATGGATTCGCGAAAATTATGTTCCTCCAGAGACAAGCACCATTATAACGGTGATGGGGAACGATTTAGGATTTCAGGAAAAAGAAATTTATTTGATGTTTTTAAAGAAACTTCAATCGGAAAACGCATTTCGGGTCATTGGCAAAATTTCTAAAACAGCAGACGACTCCTTTGAAATAAAATATCAAAATATCAAGCAGATTGTTTCCTTGGAACAGTTGGAAACACGAGAAGAAAAAATACAAGCGATGAAACGGTTTTTTTTAAAAAACCTTCTCGGTTCTGAGGTATGGCTAAGAACCAACGCTTATGGAGAACTGATTACCCTTGCAGGGAAAGAAGCATCGGCTTTCGATCAAACCGATGTGAATCAAATCATCAAAGCTTATTTTCGCGCGCAAAGTTCCGCAGATTTGACCTTTAAAGAAAATATAAAATCCTTATTGAAATTTTTAAAAGCACAAAATGCACCACTTGATATTACCTTATCGTTAACAAAATTGAACGAAATGGAAGACGCCACCCTCAAGGACGATTTTTCCAAACTTTCTCGTGAACAAAAAGAATCCTGGATCCGAGGGCGATTTCAAAACCTTCGTAAAGTACTACTAACCCCTCAAGAAGAATCGGATCGACAAAAAGTCTGGCAAGAATTATATACCTATCCGTTCCTCTATTTGGAACCTTTTTTGTTAGAACTTTTAGTGGAAAACCAAGCGGAAATTTTAGTGAAAGTGACCGATTGGTTATCAAAACGTGGAACGGATCAATGCGTCGATCCGCTTCTAAAATGGCTTCCTCTAGCGAACGGGAAACCACGCGCATATGCGTTGAAAGCACTCGCGCGCCTTCAAAATGAAGAAGCACAAAAACGTCTACGCTCACTCTTAACTCCAACAGATCTGGAATGCGATTCCTATCTTACGGCTCTAGCACTTTATCCTAAAGAGCAAACAGGTTCTTTACTTTTGGATTTTCGAGATCAAATGGCACTAGAAGGGAAAGAAGAGTATTGGACCTCAAAAATTGATTATTTATTAAGCAAGGGATTTCAAGAATCTCAACAACGCAATGAAGAACAACGGCTGATTTTAGAACAACAATTGTTGAAAAGGTGGTATTTAGACCTAGAACCCTTTGTGAACCCTAAAAAAAATGAGTAAAAAAAGCATCTCTCTTGAACGAGAACCGAATTTAGATACTTATCTTAAGGACATTAATAAGGTTAACTTGTTAACTCCTACTGAAGAGCGAGAATTAGCAACTCTTGTCCAAAAAGGCGATCTAAAAGCCCGCGAACAAATGATTAACGCAAATTTGCGTTTGGTGGTAAGCATCGCGCGAAGTTATGTGGGTAGGGGATTGACGTTTCTTGATTTAATCGAAGAAGGAAACATCGGCTTGCTCAAAGCCGTTGAACGCTTCCGCGTAGAAGCCAATTGTCGATTTTCAACTTATGCGACTTGGTGGATCAAGCAAGGCATTCGGCGCTCTTTGGTCAATAGCGTTAAAACCATCCGCATTCCTTCTTATATGCTCGATGCCGTTGCCAAATGGCAAACGACCTCGTCCGAATTAGTCTACAAACTCGGACGTCCCCCTACGTCTCAAGAAATAGCGAAAGAGCTTAATCTATCTCCGTCTAGCGTCTCCGCAATTAAAAGGGCAGTCCGGGCCTCTAGCTCTTCTGGACAAACCGTCAGTCTCGAGCAAACAGAGTATATTCATGACATTCTGGAAGACGAAAAAAGTGAACGTCCTTTTGAAATTTTGTGCCGGGACTCCGATATTGAAGAAGTCGAAAAACGCTTACACTCCCTTTTAGAAGAACGCGAATCTAAAATTTTAAAAATGCGTTACGGCATTGGAGAATATGCCAAACCGATGACCCTCAAAGAAATTGGGGAAGTGATTCATCTCACTCGTGAACGAGTTCGTCAAATCGAAAATGACGCCCTTCGAAAACTCCAGCGCAGTCTTTTGAATGAAAAATAACTTTTTCAGACACTCTTCAAAACCCGGATAATTTTTTTCTGCTTTAAAGCCGATATAAAGGAGAACTCTTTTTCTATTTTGGGTAGATAAAAATATCCAAAATGGAACAAGATTTGCTTGGCCGTTTTTTGTATAGAAAATATCAATAGGTTTATAAATTTTATAAATTATCTGTTTTTTTCCTCAAAAAATAAATTGTGCTTTGGAAATACATCTTTATAATCTGGAGCTTTACGAAAGTCATTTTAAAGGAATACTTATCCCTACACTTTTTAATTGAAACAGCCATGTAGGGGTTTATCAGGCACCTTTTTAGAGAGTTTCTCTAAAAATGGAAAATTGTGGGAAAATTTTGAGATTTTTCATTTAATGCACTTAGTTAAATGGAATTTATTCCAAATGGTTAAACCAATGGAGGTTGGATAATGAATAAGTGGGTTATCGTTTCTTTAGTGTTCATCGGAATGTTTCTCTCTGGAGCCAATGCACAAAATACCAGTCAGCTCCGTCAGGAACTCCAAAAAATTAAAGATGAATATAAAAATGACATGAAAAAAGTTTGGGACGATATTAATAGCTTGCAAAAAGATCAATCCGATACGAAAGTCAAATTGGCAGAAGATTTTGATGCAACCATTCAAAAATATCTCAAAGAAAGCGGAAAAGATCCGATTTCCTGGAAAGATATTGTAAGCGCCCCTAACAAAATTAAATTTTATGGATTCATCCGCTTGGATTTTGATTACGACACTCATCGCACCAATGGTGGAAATAATGCCTCATTCGTTTTAAATCGCGCCTCAGGTGGAAACGATGAAGAATTAAATATTCATGCGCGTATGACTCGTTTTGGCTTTGATTTAGTGGGTGGAAAACTTTCGACTATCGGAAATCCGGATTTATCTGGAAAATTCGAAATCGATTTTTTTAACGGTGGCTCAGAAAGTCGCAATGCCCTTCGTATGCGCCATGCCTACTTGCAATTAAAATGGAACGAATATGACCTCTCTTTACTTGCAGGACAAACCTCCGATATCGTTTCTCCTCTGGTTCCTGAAACCGTAGAAGTAGCTTCGGTGTTCCGTGATATTGGAAACACCGGTGATCGTCGTCCCCAATTGAGAGTCGAATGGGCCCCCGCAATTATTAAAGGAACCAAAGAAGAAGAAACTCGCCTTTTCTTTACCTTGGGTCTCTTGCGTGCCGGTGCTGTCGATGGTCTCGATGCGGATGCTGACGGAAACAATGATGGCGAAGATTCTGGCGCCCCAATGATTCAAGGACGCATAGGAATCGCCACTCCGGGATGGGTTGAAGGTCAGAAAATTCGTTTTGGGGCATATATGTCCCATGCCTGGTATGATACCCAAACTCGTGTTGGTCTTCGTGGAGAACGCGAATTTGTAAGTCATTTTTATGGGATCGATTTAGTAGTCCCCATTACCGATCGCATTGAATTTTCAACCGAATGGTGGTGGGGTTATGATGTGTCTGACTTACGTGGGGGTATTGCCCAAGGCGTTGATACCATCAAAGGCGACGAAATCGAAGCCGCTGGAGGTTGGTTCAACTTGAAAATCAAAACCACCGAACGATCTACGGTCGCACTTGGTTATGGTGTCGATAATCCAGTGAATGGCGATATCGGTCCGGGCGGTCGGTTAAAGAACGAAGTCTTCTTTATCAATAACGTCTGGGATCTGAGCAGTGGTGTTACTGCTGGTGTGGAATATCAATATTTCCGAACCCGCTATACACCTCGCGACTTTTCAAATTACGACAGTCGATTTATCGCTTTTATACAATACAAATTTTAACCTTAGAGTACGGGGATTCTTCCTCAATAGTTTTCAACAACAACTTTAACTCTTGTGGAATAAAGAGATTCATATGAACCTGAAATATAAGCTGCTTATGTCGAATTTTGGCACTTTAGCGCTTATTCTTTCTTTTCTCCTGCTCTCTACTCTATGGGCCGATGAAACCGATGAAGCCGTACAGATTCAAAGAGAAATCGAGAATTGGAAAAAGCGCTATCACGAAGATCTATCAAAACTTAAGGAAAAAGTACAACAATTGAAGGATAGACAGGCGGCACAACGAAAAGCGTTGCCTCAAACCTTCGATCGTTTACTAGACAAATATTTAACGAAAGGAACCGAACCCATTACCTGGACCAATTTCCTCTCTCCTAAAAATCGTATCCAATTTTATGGGTTTATGCGTCTAGATGTGGCGTATGATTCCGATCGCACGGATGAAGGGAATAAAACCTTTTTTGTGAGAAACCACAACGATCCGATCCGAACCGAAGATGAAGAATTCAATATTACTGCCCGACAAACCCGATTTGGTCTCAACTTGAATGGAACTCCACTCTCTATTTTAGGGAATCCGGAACTTTCGGGTAAGCTCGAAATTGATTTTGATGCGGGTGGACCCGAAAATCGCAACCTCCCTCGTATGCGTCATGCCTATCTGGAACTCAACTGGAAGGAAAAAGATATCAAATTACTGGCGGGTCAAACTTATGATGTGGTCTCTCCATTAAATCCGGATAGTATCGACTACGGCAATCACTGGAATGCGGGAAATACAGGAGATCGCCGTCCTCAATTGCGTGTCACCTATTCACCCTCCCTCGTCAAAATCAACGATGAAGATCTTCGTCTAAACGTTGCTGTGGCTCTCTTGCGTACAGGCGCTATAGATGGACAGGATATTGATGCTGATGGAAACAACGATGGAGAAGATTCCGGCACACCAATGATGCAATGGCGCGTTGGACTTGATATTCCCGCACTGGTCGAGAAAAGCCCGATCCAAATTGGTTTTTGGGGTTCTCATGGCTGGGAAGAATCTCAAACGCGAATCGGAACCAATACCGAGAAAGATTTTAGTTCCTTACTCTTGGGCTTCGATCTCAAAATTCCGATTCACGAACGTTTTACCTTCTCCACTGAAATGTGGTGGGGTCACAACTTAAATGATTTGCGTGGTGGAATCGCACAGGGAATCGATACTTTCCACGGAAAAGAAATCGAAGCCTTTGGCGGTTGGTTCTCTGGAAAAGTGAAAATCACCGATATGCTTTCCGCATCCGCCGGATACACCTTCGACAACCCTCAGGATGAAGATGTTTCGGATTTCCCTGCCGCAACCGGCCGATTCAGAAATCAGGCGTACTTTATCAATAACGTCTGGGAACTCGGAAGCGGATTTTCAACGGGTTACGAATAC
Source organism: uncultured Planctomycetota bacterium (assembly GCA_964530615.1). Lineage (GTDB taxonomy): Bacteria > Planctomycetota > JBBTDB01 > JBBTDB01 > JBBTDB01 > JBBTDB01. The sequence continues at coordinate 33,833 of CAZHAR010000021.1, forward strand.
CAATATATGCTCACCGCTTATAGTCGAAAAGATCAGAGCAACTACAATAATCGCGGAATGATCTTTTTTATGTATAAATGGTAAAAATTTAGAGACAATTTTTGAAAGCATCGGAGGATTTTAAATTCACCGATGCTTTTTTGTGACTAAAGCCATTTTTTGAAATGATATCCCTATGAAAGTTACCCTTGATTTGGGAAATTCCAGCTTTTCGTTTTGGAAAGAAGGGTTTTCTCCGGATGCTATTCCTTGGGGAACCGCAGAAACACAAATTCCTTCCTTATTTAACGTAAACGATTTAATACTGTATTGTAGTGTGAATCGACAATTTGAGCCGCTGATCAAACACTATTACCCTCAGGCAAAAAAGGTTGGAACCGATCTGCCTTATCCTCTGAATATCAAAGTCTCGCCTTCGGTAGGCGGAGATCGCATTTTAGCAGCCTATGGAGGCTATTTACAAAACCGCTCTGCCACCATTGTCGTTGATTGCGGAACCGCGATTACCCTTGATTTCGTTAATGCACAAAAAGAGTTTCTTGGCGGACTCATTTTTCCGGGCCCTCGCCTTTTAAGTACCATTCTTCATCAGGAGTGTTCGCTCCTTCCTTACATTTATCCTGTCAATCCAACAGAACGTTTTTTAGGAAAAACAACCGAAGAAGCCATTACCATCGGAATCTCTCAAGGTCTTTGTGGACTTGTAGATCGCGTCATTTCCGGAATCCGAAAAGAATTTCAGAATCCAGAGATTCCCGTCTTTACCACCGGAGGCGCTTCAGAAGCTTTTCTCAAACCCCTTGGATTCCCTTTTGTTCCCGATCTCATTCATCAGGGATTGCGGGCCTGTTTTTGAATATGCTATAATCCCAGTCGTCACGGGGATAGCGTCTGCGCCTTCGCCATAACATGAGAATACTTTAAGGAAAAAAGAATGCCTATTGAAGATAAAACCGTCTTAACCCCGACACAGGTAGACCAAGAACTTTCCACAATCATCGGTTGGAAACGAAAAGAGAGCCTCTTGTTGAGAGATTTTCTTTTTAGCAATTTCAAAGACATTACTTTTTTTTTAAATCATTTAGTGAAAACCATTACCGAGCAGAACCACCATCCCGATTTCACCCTAAATACCGAGAAAAAAACGATTTCTATCGCGGTCACCACTCATAGTAAAAAAGGGATTACTCAAGCCGATCTTCTTTTTGTCAAAACCCTCAATTCTTGGAAACCAGGATCTTAAAAAAACGTCCCCTTCCTCGGGTTAATCTGTAGACAAGGAGTTCTGATTTATGCCAAAAAATACTCAACGAAAAACCAATCCTCGTTCTTTATTGCCGATTCCTTCTTTTTTTGACTCTAAAAACGTTGGGAAAGTATGGCAGGTTGCCTATGCTGAACGCGCTACACAAGCCAGAGAATGGGCCCAAAAATATCGAATCTCGAACGCCTCTGCAGATCGGGTTCGCGTGGGATTATTGTTAATTGATGTCCAAAATACCTTTTGCACAGAAGGGTTTGAACTCGTGGTTCAAGGAGCCACAGACGATAATATTCGACTCCTCCGGTTTATTTATGAAAATTTAGCACAAATCACTGAAATGATTCCAACCCTCGATACCCATCAGGCTTCCCAAATTTTTCACCCTGTTTTTTGGAGTGACGAACAGAGCCATCCGCCCGCTCCAATGACACAAATTACTCTAGACGAGGTGAAAAAAGGGAAATGGCGCGCAAATCCGCATCTTGCGCTTGGAGTGTATCAAGGCGACGAGCAAGGGCTTCAAAGTTACGCACTTCATTATGTACAGAAACTAACGAAAGAGGGGAAGTATCCGCTCATGATTTGGCCCTATCACGCGATGCTGGGCGGAATCGGACACGCGCTTGTTTCAGGGGTCGAAGAGGCCTGCTTCTTTCATCAAATTGCAAGAAATAGTCCGACACGATTTGAACTCAAGGGAAAAAATCCGCTTACGGAAAATTATTCCATTCTGCAACCAGAAGTCTTAAAAGATGCTCAAGGGAAAAAAATCGCGGACAAAAATAAAGAACTCCTACAACATCTTTTGGAACTCGATACTCTGATCATCGCGGGTCAAGCTAAGAGCCATTGCGTCGCTTGGACTATTGATCATCTTTTGTCTGAAATTCTTGAAGTGGATCCTAAACTCGCTAAAAAAGTGTATTTACTGGAAGATACGACCTCGCCGGTCGTTGTTCCCGGAATTGTTGATTTTACGGCGCAGGCCAATGAAGCCTATGAGCGCTTTGCTAAACATGGAATGCACCGAGTAAAAACAACGATCCCTCTCCAGGAATGGCCCCAAATCAAACTCAACAAAAACTAAGCTTACGGAGATTTTATGGAATGGCTCATTCCGCTTTCGATTGGAACGATATTTACAATCTTGGGATCGCTCAAATGCTATGGGGTTTTATTTCGCATTCAGGGTGGAAAAGACAAGCCTTTTACTCAACAAATTTGTGGCACCTGACCCACATGGAAGCGTCCAATGCAGGTCGGCATGGCCCTTTTTTTCTTGGCGGTTGGATTGATTTATTTAGGATGGGCTATTTATTCAATATTTTTTGAGAGTTGAAACCCTTCCGATCGAAAATTTAACACTTTTATTAGAGTGAGATATTTTGTGATTCGACGTATTGGTCTATTTTTCTTTCATCTTTTTTATCGTTTTAAGTGGGGGTTTCTGGCCCTTTACCTCTGGATGGTTCTCTGGAGCCTTTTTTATTTGGAAAAAGTCGAAGTTTCAAATTCACCGGAAGCTTTTTTCCCAAAAAATAGCCCCACCGTCAAGCAATTTTTGGAATTCAAAAAAAATTATGAAAGTCGGGATTTTTTAATTATTCTCTACGAATCCGACCATTCGATTCTGACCCCAGAAGCGAGAACCCACAGTCGAAAACTGGGCGAAAAATTCGCCGCACTTCCCTATAGTGAATATCTCATTTCCCTAGATACCATAACACTTCCATTGTCTCAAGAAACCCTAAAAAAGATTTTCCCCGGCTGGGTCGCGCAATTTTTGGGACAATTTTCCTCTCTGTTTCCACCGAATTTAACGCAACAGCAAGCCGAGGAAATTCTGAAAATGGCCCCCTTTCTTCGAGGCTTCTTAGTGAGTGAGGATGGAAAAGCTGGAATTATTCTTTTATTTTTAAAAGAGGTTTCTGAATCCGAAAAAAAATCGTTTCATGAGGTTCTGATTCCTGCGATAGAAAACATTTTAAACGAAGAAAAATCGTTTAAATTCGCCTACTTTGGAACGCCGCGAGTTCACTATGAATTGTTAAATAACGTCAAAAAAGATGAGCGTTTTTTCTTGCCCGCGGCCGCATTGATGTTTGTACTGATTCTCTTCTTTTTCTTCCGATCCTGGATCTATGTCTTGCTTCCGCTTGGAATCGTCGTTTTTGCTCTGGAAATTTTACTGGGATCCATGGGATATCACGAGGTTCCTATCACCGCGTTAACCGCTCTTTTACCTCCACTGATATTGGTAATCGGCGTTGCCAGTATGATTCATATTTTGCTGTGTTACGCTCAAAAGAGAACCGAAGAGAAGTCCTCAGAAGCCTTATATAAAACTTTTATGGAGATGTGGACCCCCTGTTTTTGGAACACCCTCACCACGATGATCGGATTCGGCTCTCTTCTCATCAGCACCATTGGCCCGATCCAGGAATTCGGAGTTTTATCCGCTATCGGCTGTTTCCTTTGTTTTCTTTTTTCGATGTCTGCTATTCCGCTCTTTTTCCCTTTTCTTGAAAAACAGACGCTTCCGAATAAACATATTCTGGATTCTTGGATATCGCTCATTTCCTCTCTAGTGCTTCGCTTTCCTCGCCGTATTATTTTGATCTTTTTTGGATTTACCTTATTCGGATGTTATTTCATTTTTTTTATTCCTATCGAGTCCAATTTTATTAATTATTTTGGTAAGGAAACCTCGATTTTTAAGGACGCTCATTATATTCAGGACCGTTTAGGAAGTGTGGGAACCCTTGAAATCCTAGCGACTCCGAAAACGAAGCTTTCTCTACCGCAACAACTCAAAATTTTGGAGCAGTTTCAAGCGGACCTCAAACAAACTCGTTTATGTCGTGGAGTTTTATCGATTCTCGATCCCTTGACCGCTTTATCCCAACAATTTTATCGACAGCCTAAACTCCCTGAGAAAGAGGTTGAAATTCTTCAGTTAGTCGATTATTTTCTCGCCAATTCCGGAAATTTAGGGCTAGGTCACCTCTATCAACCCGATTTCAAACAATACCGATTTAGTTTTCGACTTCCCTTAACCAGTTCCGCGGTTTGTACTCAGTTTGTTCGAGAATTAAAACAGCAACTCCGGGGGAAATATGGAGATTCGTTTGACATTCAAATTACCGGCGCGTCCGAAGCCTATCTCACGATTGCGGATCAAATTGTGGAGCAACAAATTTCTAACTTTTCGTTAGCGTTTGTCCTCATTACCTTGGCGTTGACTTGTATTTTTGGATCATTCAAAATTGCTTTGTTTGCGATGATCCCAAACATTTTCCCTATTATTTTTACTTTTGGTATAATGGGTCTTTTGAAAATCGAACTCAACACTTCAACCGCGATGGTCGCCAGTATATCGATTGGAATGGCCGTAGATAATACCGTTCATTTTATTTGTCGCTTTAAAGAAGAACTCTACAAAATCGGAAACTATCGACAAGCCTTATTCCAAAGTATTTCTAGTGTGGGACCCGCGATGACCACAAGCTCAGTAATTTTGATGGCAGGTTTTGGAATTGTTTGTTTTGGCTCTTTTGTTCCGACACAACAATTCGGCTTTCTTGTCTGTATTACTTTGATTTCTGCGCTTTTAGCGGATTTACTCTTTTTGACTTCAATGATGCTTGTTTTTCAACCCAAACTTCTTTTAGAAAAAATCCCTCATCCATCCGAAGAAACTCGACCCGAAATTGGCTCCATTTGAGGAAAAGCGATGAGCTCTCTAGAAACTTTATCCGCAACAACCGCGCCAGCGATCCCTGTTTTATATATTGATGACGAGATCGAAATTCTTCAAATGTATAAAAGAGAGTTAGCACTCTTAGGAATCGATTTAACGATTGCTCAAACTTCTCAACAAGGATTGATCCTTCAAGAAAAAGAACCCTTTCCAGTCATATTACTCGATATGAAAATGCCGGGTCCTTCGGGTCAGGAAATCCTTGAACGGATCAAAAGTCGTTGGCCCTTCACCGAAGTGCTGGTTTATACCGGATTTGGGGATATGGATATGGCGATTCGCGCGCTCCGAACAGGAGCCTATCACTTTTTAACCAAACCCATCAAATTAGCGGAACTGGAAATCCAACTTAAACAAGCCTACACAAAATACCTGCTCCAACAAGAGAATCAGGTTTTACGTCGCTTGGTTCACGCGCAAGATTCTTACGAAATTATCGGAGAATCTCCTGCATTAAAACGAGTTTTTTCCAGTATTGAAAAAGTGGCACCCACAAACTCTAGCGTCTTGATTGAAGGCGAAGCTGGCACCGGAAAAGAATTGGTGGCGAGAGCCATTCATTTAAGAAGCAAACGTTCTCATCATCCTTTTGTCGTGGTTCATTGTAGCGGACTTCACGAACAAACCTTGGAAAACGAACTCTTTGGATATCGTTCTAAAGAATCGCTTCCCGGGTTTTTGAATGATAAAATTGGCTTGCTGGAAGCGGCCCACAGAGGAACATTATTTCTGGATGAAGTCGGAGATTTATCGCCTTCGATTCAAGTAAACCTTTTACGCGTTCTACAAAATCAAGCCATTACCTCTCTTGGAAGTTCTTCTTCGAAGCCTATTGATTTACGAGTGATCGCGGCGACAAACCGCGATTTAGAAAAATTGGTTTCCGAAGAACGATTTCGAGGCGATCTCTATTACCGATTGAAAGTCATTCCCATTCAGCTTCCTCCCCTAAGGGAACGCAAAGAAGATATCCCGCTCTTGGTCGATTATTTTATGAAAAAGAAAATTAAAATTGGGAACGTGGGCCCTAAAGAATTTACTCCAAACGCAATGAAAGCGCTGATGGAGTACCATTGGCCCAAGGGAAATATCCGAGAGTTGGAAAACGTACTAGAAAGACTCATGATTCTTTCTTCTGGAACCGAAATTACAGTAGAAGATCTAAAAAAATGGAGCCTTCCCAATCATAAGCAGGTCGAATCTCACGAAATTCCATGGCTTTCGCTCAAAAATGTTGAAAAACAACATATCACAAAAGTTCTGGAATTTTGCGAAGGAAATAAAAGCAGGGCGGCTAAAATTTTAGAAATTACCCCCAAAACCCTTTATAACAAACTAACCGAATTTAAACAGCAAGAAAATCACGAGCAATAAGTTTATGACGGCCCACTATGCTTCACTGAAAGCACTTTTGATGGATGTCGATGGAGTCCTTACCGATGGCTCCATTTGGCTCGACGCTCAGGGGCAAGAAATGAAGCGATTTCATGTCTGGGATGGAGCCGCCATTCAATGGCTCCAAAAACAGGGAATTCCTGTGGGTTGGATTACGGGACGCTCTTCTGTAGCAGTCCAAACGCGTGCGCGCGAATTGGGGGTTGTCTTGCGAGACGGAGTTCGAGAGAAGCAAGCCAGCTATCAAGAATTTTTAGCCCTTTGGAACCTTCAGGAATCAGAAACGGGCTATATCGGAGATGATTTAATCGATATCCCTGTTCTGAAACGGGTCGGATTTTCTTTTGCCGTTGAAAACGCCTGTGACGAGGTAAAACAATGTGCCCAATATATTACTCAAAAATCAGGAGGCTCGGGAGCGGTTCGTGAAATTATCGAATTAATATTAAAGTCTCAAGAGAAGTGGACTCAAGTTTTACGGAGTTTTTCATGAAAAAATCGATAAAACCCATTCTTCATTTTCTTCTTTTATTCTCTTGTGGATTCTTGATTCTGTATTTTTTGACCGGAGGATTTCCACCGCTTCCGAAAACATCCAAAAATGCGCTCACGCAAACTTCAAAAATTGATTCCGATCCGATTCAGATTATAACACCTCAAGGAACCGAACTTAGTTTGCCTCGCATGGAAATTGAAAATGCGAAAACGTGGTATTATGACAAAGACGCGAAACAACCCCTTGCCACCATTCATCTCAAATCGGCCCGCGCCGCAACACGAACAAATCCTACCCAGACACGAGAAGTTTTTCTCGTAGAATGTCCCAAAATTACTGTCTTTCGAGAAGGATTTAAAGATAATAACCTCGGTGAAACCCGAATTACCGCGGATCGGGGAGAGCTAAATCAAGAGTACAATAAGGGAATACTCTCTGGAAATGTGATCATCCAAACCGCCGATCCTAAAGGGAAAGAAATCGTTATTACGACCCATTCCCTAGCGATTGATATTCAAAACCGTACCATTCAAACCCTCGATCCGGTTTTTTTATCGACCGAACAACTGAGCCTAGAGGGCGTAGGCTTAAGCGCGGGACTCTATATCAATGAAGCGATTATTAATAAAAATGTCGTACTCACCCTCAAACATTTGAATACTAAATATCTCCAATCAAATCAATTATTAAGCACTTCCGAAATCAAAGAGTCCGAACTGATGCCCTCAGAAGCATCTCCGATCCTCATTACTTGTTCTGATCGCGCCGTCTTAAATCGAAAAAATAAGTCCAAAAATCCAGAAGAACCCTCGGAGCAAGATATTCAAATTGCTTTTTACGAGAAGGTTACCGTGGTCCAAGATCACACTCAATTTTTGTGCGATCAACTGACTCTCAACGCTGTTTTCGCCAAAACAAAAGAAGAATATTATCCAATTGAACTCCCTTCAATGTCTTCAGAATTCAAATTTTATTCGCTCTGCTGCTGTGGAAATAAAGAAACCGCTCCTGAATCCACGATGGCGTTCTGTCAACAAATCAATAAAGGAAACTTGTCTGAAGAAGATCCCACGAAAAATATTCGTCCCATCAGTCTTTATGGGACAGGAAATGTAAAATTTATTGACGAAAAAGGGATGGCGTCCGCCGATCAAATTTATTGGAAAAATGTTTCCGAGAAACAAATGCAACTGATTCGCTTACAAGGAAATCCACAAATTGATTTTAGTTTTGATCGCTCTCTTTCACTGTGGGATATGGATGCCACTCGAAAAGAAGCCGTTGAGACCGCCCCAGAAAAAAGTCTCTTAAAAATTCTTTGTCGAGATTCGATAGAATATCATCGTTATGAAAATAACGAAGATATCATTTATTTGAATGATCAGGTTCTGATTACGCGACAGGTTAACAATAAAATAGAAAATCAAATCGAAGCCCAAAAGATGGAGCTAAAATTCCGCCGTATTGGAGAGACTCAAGTCGACATTCAGGAAATTATTGCTTCTAAAAATGTCTATATCAAAGATACTCGTGGAGAAGTTTGGGGCGAACATCTTTATTTAAAAAAACGAGGCCCTCAAAGTTCCACGATCGAACTTACCGGAGTCTCCCGGGTTAAATTTCAGACAGAAAGTGAATGGAGTTTAGAATCCTCTCCGCTCTGGAAACAATCAAAACCCTCTTCTTCAGCAAATTCGCCCGTCGCTACACCACAACTGATTGATGCAAAATGTGATGAAAAATTAATCTTTGAACAAGTCGCTCCAGAAAATACAGATGCGCTTCCACGTCGTCGTATTTATTTAGAAAAAAACGTTCAAATTTCTCGTATCGACTTACAAAATCAAACCACTTCTTCTCTCAATTGCAATCAACTTGATTTATTATTATCTGAAGGAAAAACCTCGCTCCCCTCCGATAAGAAGATGTCCCTTCAACTTGAACAATGTCTTGCTCAGGGAAAAGTTTATATTCATGATGTTCAGGGCCAAGTCTTTTGTGAAGAACTCGCCTACTCTCAAAGCCGTCAAGAACTCTCCATGAAAGAACAGGTCAAAATTTTTGGAGAACCCGGAGAAGTCTATTGTGATCGTCTTGTGTACGATCTTCAACGGACTACAGGAGTTTTAGAAGGAGATCAGAATCAAGCGAAACTCTTACAAACCATTATTCTGGATGGAAAGAAAGTGACCAATCGCCTTGAAGGAAATACAATCACGTTCACCCAAAAAGATTCGATGTTAGAACAACTTTCCGCAGAAGGAAAAATCTTCGCTCATATTTATCCCAAAGGAGAATTACAAGAAAATTTCCTTCCTAAACATCTGGCAATCAAAGTCCATTCTCGCTCCAACATTCCCTGGATTGTCAATTGCGAAAAACTTCAGATTCATTTTGAAAAAATAGAAAATAAAGAAGCCAAAACGACGGCTCCACAGCCCCAAAAAATTATTGCTTCTGGTCAAGTTTATATCCGATCCGAAGAAGAAATCCCAAAAGAAATCAAGGGCGATTATTTCGTTTATGATGGAGTCGAAAACAAAGTGGAAGTCAAATCGGATCAATCTTATCAAACTTTACTAAGGCAGGGTCAAGATTATTTGATTTGCCAGATTTTTACCTACGAGAATTTGAACCAAAAAATTTCGTGTTTAGGGGGGACCAAAACCACTTTTGCCCAAAGTCTTCAAATGGGATCTGAGAAGAAAGAACCGGGAACACCGCGCCCTATTGCCATTAGTTGTAAAAATCCCTTGATTTATTCGGGATCCAGTAATCAAATTATCTTCGAAAAAGAAGTTCATATTATTGTCGAACAAGATGAAATGGAACTCAACGCAAATAAAATGCTGGTGACCCTTGATAAGCAACAAGAACCGATTCGTATTGAAGCCTTCGGAGAAGTTCGTATTCGCCAAAAAGAATTGATAGGAAAAGGAGATCAAGCGGTTTGGGATGTCCAACAAGAAAAAGGATCTCTGATCGGAAATGTCGAAATCAACCAAAATAAACGATTCGCGCGAGGAAAAAAATTAGTGTGGGATGCCAAAAATCAAAAAGCAATCTTAACCGGGGATCCTGCTGAATTGTCGGAAGATGAACGTTCTCGACAATACACAACTAGCCCAAAAATCATTTTTTATCCGGAAGAAAACCGAATTGAAATGGAGTATTTTGAAATTTGCGTTCTTCCGAAGGGAATCAAATTTAATGATCACAAAAATAACGATAAGAAATGACTCCCTGCCTATTCCATCTTTATCTCAAGAAACTTCAAGAATTCAAGCCAGACGAAAATGAGAACTCGACCTATTATGACGATAAAAAAATCGAATAAAAATTAGGGAACGGAGAGCATCGTTTCTAGCGATTTTAAGGCTCTCAAGCGGATGGATTCTTCGAGGTGAATTTGAGGAGACATTGTTTCCATCGAAGCGAGCAAGTTGTCTAAAGTGTTTTTTTTCATAAACGGACATTCATTACAACTACAGGTTTCATCGAGCGTGGGCCCAGGAATCAAGAGTTTTTCGGGTGCGAGTTTTTTCATTTGATGTAAAATTCCCGCTTCGGTTAAGATAATAAACTCTTTTGATGGGTTGGTTTGTACCGCTTTTAACAAAGCGGTTGTTGAGCCAACGACATCGGCTAGCGCCACCACCTCGGGTAAACACTCTGAATGCGCGAGCACTTTTGATTGAGGATATTTTTTTTTGAGTTCGATCACCCGCTTGGCCGAAAATTGCTCATGCACAATGCAAGAGCCTTGAAAAAGGTACATCTGTTGCGCGGACGGATGCGGATTAGACGGCCATTCATTCGCTTGAGGGCGAAAAATTTCTTTTTTCAGGAGATGAGCGAGATTTGTCCCTAAATATTGATCAGGCACAAAAAAAATCGGTCGTTCTGGATACTTGTGTGAGACATATTCCAAGATTTTAGACGCATTAGAGGACGTGCAAATGACATCGACATTTGCTTTAATCTCGGCAGAACAATTAATGTAGGCAATCGTGACTGGAAGAACACCCGTCGAGTCTACAATTTTTTGTCGATAAAAAAGAAATTGATCGATTGGACATCCATCCGCCAAACTACAACCGGCTTCGAGCGATGGGATCACTACGGGAAGATGAGGATTGAGAATTTTAGCCACTTCTCCCATAAAGTGAACACCGACAAAGAAGATCGCGTCTGCCTGAACTTGTTTCGCGTAACGAGCGAGTTGAAGGCTATCTCCAACGAAATCAGAAATATCTTGAATATCTCCGTCTACATAATAATGAGACAAAAGGACCCCGTTCCGTTTTTTTTTCAGTGCCACAATTTCTTCGCGAATATCGAGCATATCTCACCTCTGTGTTTTTGTGAGAAAATGAGTTCTTGTACAAAACACACATTCTTGCGAATGATTATACTAGCGAACAAAAAGAAAAGCGAAACGAGGGTTTTAAAATTTTCGCATTTTTTGGAGACTGCGAAGGGTTTCCTTTTTCTTGATGTCTTGGCGTTTATCGTATAATTTTTTCCCACGTCCCAAACCTATTTTTAGTTTGGCATATTCGTTTTTGAAATAGAGTTCAATGGGAACTAGAGTATATCCCCGCAGTTTGAGTTTGGTTTCAATTTTACGGATTTCGTGGCGATGAAGGAGCAGTTTTCTTGGGCGAGTCGGTTTGTGGTTAAAATGCCCGGCGAGCGAATAGGGCTGAATCGTAAATTCATAGAAAAAGATCTCGTTCCCCTTGAATTTTCCATAGGAGCCTTCAAACGAAGCGTGTCCGTTTCGGAGAGATTTCACTTCGGTGCCGACCAATTTCAGGCCGGCTTCAAAAGTTTCGTCAATTTCGTATTCAAAGTAGGCTTTTTTATTTTTTAAAATGTTTTTAATATGAGGATCGGTCATAGATTGATCATTCTGGAAAGGCTAAAATTTCGCCGTTACGCAAGGAAACCAAAACCATATTTTGGTAGAGCCATACATAACTTACAGCATCTGGAAGAATATGGGTCCAAACAATTTGGAATTTTCCTTCTTCTTCGGATAAACAATGAATGGCTCCACGAGCTTGGTTCGGTGCCGTCATCCCTACATAAATTTTTTCGTTGAGGAAGCAAGGTGGGCAAGAAACGGCGCCTTCTGTTAGAGAAATTTCTTTCAAGATGTCGCCCCGTTCCTGAGGTTGTAAGCGATAGAACATTCCATTACTGCCACCGAAATAGAAGGAAGCACTTTTTTCTTCTTGAACAAAACGAGTAATTAATGGTTTACCTGGCAAAACAAGTTGAGAAGTTGGTTTTTTTTCTGAATTGAGAAGAACGATATGGCCTGTTTTTGAATAAATAAGAAATTGTTGGCGAGGTAATAAAAGGGGTGCTTCTGTAATTTCATCGGGATTTTCTAAAGTGTACCAAGGCTTCATTTTTTGATTTATTTTTTTATTCACAGGCACTTCATAAATATGACCCTCTGCACCGCCAATATAGATGGCATCTTCTTCTTTATCACTCACTTTTTCGCGATAACAGAGTTGGCCATCCGAAAAATTCGAGAGTTGCCATTTCCACAACAAACTTAACTTATTTTTATCTTCAATTTTAAAGCGATAAACCATTCCTTGAAAACCAACCGCAAAGCTATTTTTGTTGATTCGAACAGGAGTTGAGGGTTTTCCTGGAACATTTTTTGTTTTGATCATCTCGGTATTGGTCGCTAAAATTTGGAGAGAATCTGGATCGAGAAGATAAATTTTACCATTTTGCATCGGAACCACGAGCTGTTCGCCCATATCGAGGATTTGTCCACTCACTTCGGCGAGGGCGTCTTCCATTTGGCACTGTTTCAAGAGTTTTCCGCTTCCAGAAATACGATACACGGTTCGATTGATACTAAAAATCATATCGCCTTCTCGTTCAATGGGAAGATAGAGTACTTTCCCACTTTTTTCTAGAGAAAGTTTCCAGACGATTTTATGTTGAGCCTGATAAATTTTAATCCACGGTAACATCAGATTATTGATATTAAAATCTTTGAACAAAGCCATTTCTAAATTCAATCGTTTTTTCGGATCGATTGGCGCGATATCAAAAAGATTCGCCTGTTTTGATTTTAGTTCGTTGTCGTCAAAAGCATCCATTTTTTCGTAGACAATCGCTGGATATTCGGAAAGTTTTTGATCTTTATAGGAAACCGGAAGCGGAGGATAAATCATGACGAGGAAAGGGAACTGTTGTGCTTTAAATGCTTTTGTAGGATGTAAATCTGTATTTTTTAACAAACTTTCTGCGGCAATCCAGGCAATGGGTAAGTTTTTTTCTTGAACCGCTTTCTGAATGTCTTTACAGGCACTTTCGGCGCCTGTATCGAAGTTTTTGATCTGTTCCAGTTTTTTACGAGCTTCTTCTTTAGCGATTGGATCTCCACGAATTTCTTTTGTTACTAAAAGATAAAGAGACTCTGCCTTTGAATAATCTTCTTTAAAAAACTTATTTGCGTTTTCCAGATTGTTCTTTTGTTGGTTTAGAAGTTGAAGATGAGCACTCAGATCGTTAATAATAGAAGTAATTTTGCTTTCCAATTCTGGATGTTTTGTGGTTTCGCGTTGAATTCTTTGTAGAAAATTTTGAGAATCATCCAATAATCGCTTGAGCAAGGCAACCGAAGGCTCTATTTGAGAATTTTGGATATCGTTTAATAAAGTCGCCATCTCGTCTTCAAGTGGATGGGTTTTCGTTTCGAGTCCAGCGATTTTTTGTAAAATCTGTTCAAATACTTCTGGATATTGAGTTAATAGCAGCCATCCCGCACCCGCAAGCCCCCCAAATAAAAAAAATACCGACAAAATTGCTTTTAAGATAGGAGACATCGGTTGGGATTTTTTCTTCTTTTTCGTTTTTTGTGTTTCGGAAGTCGATTTATGAACGGTTTCTTCTTGCTGGAGAATTTCTTTTTCCATCCTTGAGACGTCGTCTTCTCGTCCTTCTTCTCGATAATAACTTTTTAAGGCTTCTTGTTCTCGGAAAGCCGCACGTGTATTTCCTAATTCTTTATAAAGAGTGATCATTTTCGTCAAAAAGTATTCAATATTACTTTTTAATTTAATCATCGTGCGGGACAGGTCTTCAATTTCTAGAAGATCTTTTTGCGGAGATAAGGTATCCATATATTGTTTTGCCATTTCCCCTGCGTCCCAGAACTGCTCTTTTTTCATTAAGAGTTGAATGACTTTCTGGTAAATTTCTTTAGAAGGATTTAATTGCAAAACTTTTTTGTAGGATTGGAGTTGTTGATCCAGATTTTCTAGATTGAGATCCCCGATTAATAAATGAAATTCAGCGGCACGCTGGGGATGTTGATGCGTTTCGTAGTATTCTGCCAAAGCAGTAATGGTAGGGATCTCCCGAGGAGAAAACGTAAATTGCAGTTCCAACGAGGCGACATAATTTTCCCACTGAGAATTAATTTTGTAAAGCTTCATCAATTCACGAATGTCATTATTAATTTGATAAATGGCATCTTTAATCAAATGACAAGAAACAATCACCAATTGAAAGGGAGTCATTTGGGAGACAAAAGGAATGTCTTGAATATTAAAGGATCGATTAATTTTTTGATAGATTTCTTGAGTGGCTTGATAAAGATTGATTGCATCAATATCAATAATATTTCCGGCATGAAATGGAAGTACACCAAAGGCATTCGGCAAAATGGAATAAAATTCTTGTAAATTTTCCAACGGACGAAATGCGCTTAAAATCATTTCGAGATTATCAAAATCCACAATCGCTAATTGATTTTGAAGCGTAGTGAGTTCTGAAGTTTTTCCTTCGACATACGAAAAACGAATGCTCGGAGATTTAAACATAAACAAGATTTCTTGGGTGACTTGTTCTTGGAGAGCGGCATCTACGTTGTTTCGAGTGATAAGACCCCGTTCTGATAAAATCTCTCCCAAAGGACGAGGTTTTACCTTTTGTTCTTCTAGCGCTTCTTTAATTTGCTCTTTGTTAGCAAGGCCTTGCTGAACCAAAATTTCTCCGAGTAAAACAGCTTTTGGCGCATAGAGGGTAAGTAAAGAAATTCGATTTTGCGCGAAGCAGAGATGGACCTCTTTTTCTTCATTACGGAGAATTAAAGTAATTTTGTCTTGTAATCGCTGTAATGTCTGAAAATTTTCGGATTGACGAATGAGATATTCAACCGTATCAAAACCAGTAAATTGAAGCAACATATCTACATCCGCGTGTTCTTTAGGGTCTTCTCCCTGAAAGAAACGAAAATCGGCATGTCTCCATTGAAACACATCGTAAACTTCGTTCTTCATCTCATATTTGACCACCATATCAATATGAGCTTGCGTAATATAGCCTTTAGCGATCAATTTCTGTCCAATAGGTAATTTGGAATCTTGGGCCATCAGGACCTCGTTCAGTTGGTCCATCGTAATAAATCCCATATCCATCAAAGTTTCGCCAATTCTTTTTTTTGACTTTCCTCCAACAGAATCAATACCAAGCCCACTTCGTCGAAAAAAGAGACATTTTTCTTCACTACCACGCGTAATGTAAAGCGTTCCGACTAATTTGGATTCGGTAATTGTTTTGAAAATATCAACAAGATTGACCTTGTTGAGATTTCCTTCGATAGTGACCTCACCCGATTTTTGGTTACTTAGAGTTTCTGCCGGAGAAAAATCAGCACTTTCACCTAGTAACCAGTGTTCATCCAAACCTTTTCCGTCCATTACCATACTCCACAAAATGCGCTGTTGATCTTTGATAAGAAGTTAGCCTGATATTTTGTTTATTATATCGTATCTTCCTTGTTTTGTTTACTGTTTTTTTCTAAGAAAAATTTTCAAACGCTCCCATTTTTATTTTTTTTAACCATTAATGCAATAGTTTCCTCTTGAAAAAATACGAAACCCATTCTCGTTTAAAAAAAAATTTAGCTGAATCTTGACTTTTATGTACAGTTTGCTAGTATTCCATAATTGTAAAGGGTTATAAATTAATTATTTCGTAATATCTCTTGCCTTGAGAGCTATTTTTTTCTTCTCTTTTAATGGATAAAGGACGAGCCGTATGTATGATCCTGCAATGGTGAAACCAATGCGTGAAGAGGTCACGCGTGCCGGAGTAAAAGAACTTTTAACTCCAGAAGATGTTGAATCCGTTTTAAAACCAGAAATTGCTACAACTCTCATCTTTATTAACTCCGTTTGTGGTTGTGCGGCAGGTTCTGCACGACCTGCTTTAGTGCAAGCCCTAAAACACTCTATAAAACCGAGTATTGTCTCCACCGTTTTTGCCGGAATGGAACGCGATGCCACCGATCGTGTTCGAAAACATTTTGTGGGCTATACTCCCTCTTCTCCTAGTTTTGGACTGTTTCGTAAGGGCGAAATTGTTCATATGGTTCAACGACACGATATCGAAGGCCAAGGCCCGGACGAGGTTGCCCAAATCTTAATTTCTGCTTTTGATAAATATTGTGGAAAAGAAATCCGAAATGATTCCTCCATTTACAACCCACGCACCGCGAATCAGCTTTCTGTTCAAGAAGTCGCTAATAGAATTAAAGCGGGTGCTAAATTAATCGATGTTCGAGATGAATATGAAGCTTCTCTCGCCAAAATTGCGGGAAGCGAACTTCTGAGTGAAGAATTTTTTACGAAAATCCAACAATCTTGGCCCAAAAATACAGAAATCATTTGCTATTGCCACCACGGAGTGCGTAGTTTACAAGCGGTTTCTTTTTTGAAAAAACATGGATTTACTCAAGTGAAGAGTATGGCCGGCGGTATCGAGGCTTGGGCACAAAGCATCGATTCTTCTATCCCTCATTATTAAAATAAATTCTTGTCCTTTTTGATAAAAACCGTACACTAAAAGAATCATAAGAGCTATTTTCTGGTCTACTTTCCGGAACAGCTCTTATTTTTCTTTTGGAGGGAAAGATGAAGATTATTGGAACACTCAAAGTGTTTCTGAATAAGACGGGGACTATTCAAAAAGATTTTTGGCTCGATAAATTGATCTCTTTTTTTCAAAAAACCGTTGAAGATGAATTTTATTCCCTTCTTCATTATCTCAAGCAACTCTATGCTTGGCTCCAATCGCACCACATCACCAATTTGATACAACTCTCTATTGATGATCGCCTCTCCTATACGGATGAAAAAAATAGTCCGAATGATTTAGAGCCAGCAATTCAAGCTGTTCTCGACCAGAATATTGAACAAGGAAGCCAATTTACTCTGCTTTTGGAAGAAGATCAAAAAGAATTCCTAGTCGCTATCCAATTACAATTTTTTGACAAACATGATTGGGGAAAACCAGCCTTATTCTTAAAATATACTGGGATCCCTCTTCAATTACTTTCGCAAAATGAAGAAGCTCCTGAAGCGTATCAAAAACGAATTCAATCCTTTCTAAATTCTCCAGAGCGAGTCGCTCAAGAAGAAGCCTGGAAAGCCAAAATTCAACAGCGTCTCACGGAACTTACCTCCAATCTCGCGGATTACCTTGATATTAAAAAAATTTCTCCCCACGTTTGTATCGAAACGCAAAATGATGAAATAGAATACGCCTTTTCCTATAAGCTGGAGCTCTGGGAAAAAGTGCATATGCTCTTTCATCAAATACGTTTCGCTGAAAAGCCCTCGGAAAAAAAATTACCCTCTTGGACCCAATACACCAAACAAAAAGTATTCAATCCCCAAACCGGACATCTGGTCCAAATTCGTTCTCTTCCTCCGGAACTTCAACTCTCTTATCGTAAAGCCTATACTCACGCAGGTGGGCAATTAAGCGAAACGCCTTTTTCCCAAGATCTCGAAGCGGAAGGATGGAAACGCTTATGGAACTTCTTCAAAAAAGGCTGGGATGAACAAATCTATCTCACCATCGACGAAATGAAAGAAGAAGCCCCAAGAACTCATGCCTTTTTAACGAATGAGGATTATCGTAGCGCCGTTTTAAAAGAATCTCAAAAAAGAATTGGAACCGAAATCTACGATATGGCAGATGCGATGGCATCCGCTTTCGTCAAAGAAATTCTGGAAATGCGATATATTCCCAAAGCTTGGTTTCATAAGGATGGCCCTAAAACAGAACAAGAAAGCCAAGATCATGAAAAAGCCATTGAGCAAGTCCTCGATATAGGAGAATTTATTATCGGAACGTTAGTTCCGGTCGCTGGATTTGCCGTAGGCGGACCTGTGGGCGGAATGATGGGGATTGGATTAATTTGGGGACTCTCTCAATCCTTGGAGTTTAGCGAAGGTCGTAAAATTACGGTCGCCCCTTCTGCTTTTATCGAACGACGAAAACAAATCCGTGATAAAAGACAAGAAGATCGCTTTAAAACTAAAGTACGCTTACTTAAACTTCGCGGCGAAAAACTGGAGGATCAAGAACTTCAAGAATATGAACGTTTAATTCGCCACGATATTTCTCAAGACGAAATGATTCAAATCTATGCCGACCGCTTTCGTAATTACGGGAAAAAACTCATCAGTGGTGAATCTCATCTCACGATAGAACAAGCAGATTTGAAAAAAATTTCTCCAATAAATGTGATCAACGCCTTGAGCCAAGAATTACAAGAATCTCAAAAACTGGAAAACGTAAAACGGATTCCCTCTCAAGACTCACCAAAAACACCTGCATTTCCTTTGGAACCGACTTGGGAGCAGAAAATTATTCAATTAGAGCTTCCATTGATTCCGGCTTCAGAAGATCAGCCTCCAGAAAAAAAGAGTGGGAGGAATTAAGATCCTTGGCTCAGCTATCATTTAAAATAGAAAAACTTCCGGAATCTCCATTACTGGTTGTTTTAGGTCTCTGTGGTCCCATTGATTCCGATAATACGCCACGCTTAAAAGAAGAATTAGGAATGCTTCAGCGCAAAGAAATTCTTCATTTTATTCTCGATATGGCCCAAATGACTCGTGTAAACTCCACAGGATTAGGAGTGTTAGTGAATCTCGCGGATACTTTGGAACGTTCTGGCGGAGAATTAGTGCTCACCCGAATCCCTCCAGAAAAAAAAGTAGTTTTTGAAGCTTTGGGACTCACTTCGTTTTTCCATATTTTTTCAACTTTGACTGAAGCTATTTTTTCCTGCTGTCAAAAAAAATCTATTGAAATCACTCCGAGTACTCCCGAAGAAATCATTGAGATGAACATCCAATTAAATGATCTTCAAAGAAGAGGGGCCAATTTATCTGAAATCCTTTCTTTTTTGTTAAAAGAAAAAAAACGAATCGGATCTGTATCTCCTCATATTTTTTCAGTCTTGAATAAAGAAGTGAACACTTTTGATTGGAACCTTTTGGTCCAAACCGCCTATGTTTTTGGAAAAGCCAAACAATTCGGACAACAAGATATTCCTAGGTTATAAATTGTTTTCGGATTGCCAGAACCGGAGAAGGAATCAAAACCATACCGGGCGGGAGACTTATATTTTCTTCGGTATAGGCAATTAAGAACATTCGTTGAATTTTTTTGTTTCGGGTCGCTCGAAACAATTTGTCGACGGCTTCGGATAATTTTTCCTTGGATCGTTGGACTCGGATAGGAATGGGCGCTTCTTTTGAATTTTCGCACAGAAAAGCATCAATGCCCTGATTTCTTTGTACAGGAACGATTTCAAGTCCTTGAAATAACGACAGAATCATGTTTTTTGTCTGACGATAGTTTTCTCTGCCTGTCTGTAAAAGAGCCGAGTCGGTTTCCTGTGGATCTTGGAGCCTTTTTTCGGTCAACAAAATCGCATCTTCTGAAATATCAATCCCCATTGCATAACGATTAAGGAGTTTTGCCGCAACTAAGGTGGTTCCACTCCCACAAAAAGGATCTAACACTCGATGATGAGGATGAGTGGAAAGCTCAATAATTTGTTTTAATAAACGAATAGGTTTTTGTGTCGGATAGCCGGTTCGCTCCTTGGCTCGCGGATTTAAGTAAGGAATATCCCAAACATCTCGTAGTGGCACGCCTTTTTTAGCCCCATTCGAAATAATTTCTCCAGAGGAATCGCGTTTATAACGTGTCTTTCCATAACGATCTCGTTCCCGTTTCTGAAGAATCTGATCGACGTTTGTGGCTAGAGAATATTCTTTATACTGAAGATTAAAAATATAATCCTTTGATTTTGTATAGTAATAAATCGTTTGATGTGCAGGTAAGAGAGCCCGCTCAGAGTTGGACCATCGTCGATAATACCAAATAATTTCAGAACGAAAAAATTTTTCTCCGAAAACCTGATTTAACAAAATTCTTGCAAGATGAGAAGTGGTTTTGTTGCAATGGAAAAATAGAGAGCCGTCAGGGCTCAAAATACGATGCATCTCTTGGAGTCGGCGATATAAAAAATCGATATAAGCATTCTGAGAAATCCATCGATCATCAAAGACAAACTCTTTTTTTCGGGACTGATCCCATAGACGATGTTGTTTTTGGGTTAGAAAGGGCGGGTCCAGATAAATAAGATGGATCGACTCTGAAGAAATTTTTTGAAGAATCGGCAAGCAATCGCCTTGTTGAAGAGAAAAGTGGACATCGTCTTTACGCAACGGATTAATGTCGATGGAATTGTCGATCGAGATCCTCGCTTGAAAAATGAAGGGTAGTCGGTCTTCCATGGGGACAGTTATGGGTATGTTCTACGGTAAAGCGGGCGTTTAACAACGAAATCAGTTCTCGTTCATTTAGTTTTTGTCCATATTTAACCGCAGCTTTACAGGCCATCATATGAATGATTTCCTCTCGAAATTTTTCAACACTTCGGCGGATTTCCCCATTTTCTCGGAGTTCGTTAACAATGGCTTGAAGAATCTCTTGTAGCGAAGCATCCTTGAGTAACAACGGCACGGCATTCACAGCGACTGAAGACTCTCCGAAGACCTCAACTTCAATTCCAAATTCCGCTAAAGAATCTTTTTGATCCATCAACAGTAAAAAATCGGCTTTACTTAAATCTAAAGTTTCTGGAATAAGAAGGCGCTGAGATACTTTCTCTGTGCTTTTTAACATCTCTTTGAATCTAAAGGCGAGAATTCGTTCATGGAGTGCATGTTGATCAATCACATGAAAGCCATTTTTGGTTTCTTCTACGATATAGGAATTATGAAGTTGAAAAACTTTCCCCCAAGGATTCCAACCCAAATTTTCGTGTGTATTGGAAACAGAGGGTACGGGTAAGTTGGGCGAGAGCGATTCGCTTGTTTGGAAAGGAATCATTTGCGAATCATTTCGGGTCGGTGTTCCTGTTGGATACTCAATCGCCGAAGGAGGCGAATCTTGTGCGGGGTATGTTCCGGTAGGGTAATGGGGTGCTTTCGTGGAAGGGTTAGGCAAAAGATTGGTGTTAAATAAAGGAGTGGATCGGAGACTTACCGCGGTGGGAGCGATTGAGTTTAAAAGTATTTCTGGCACGACTTCTTTTTGGGAAGAAAGCACTTCTGTCGCTTTAAAGGGAAGGGTTTCTTCGTTTCTTGCGGTGAGCAAAGAGTTCAAAGAATTTTTCAAAAACATAGGCATTGGATTTAAAGGGATTTTTACGGCGGGCGCAAGATTGGAATTTCTTAATGTTTCTTTGAATTGATGCAAAAGAAAACTGAAGATTTTTCCTGAATATTGGAAACGAACTTCGGACTTAGTGGGGTGTACATTGACATCGACTAATTCTGGCTTTATCTCTAAAAAAATAAAACCGTGCGGGAAACGGTTGGGGGCTAGAAATTCGCTGTAAGCTTCACGAAAAGCCTGTGCCAGACCTTTATCTTTAATAGGGCGATGGTTCAGAAAAAAATAAATTTGGCTATTCCCATTGTTAGGCTTCGCCACACTTGGTTTTCCGATAAACGCTCTTAACTGCATTTCTTCGGCGATCACGTTTACGGGAAGCGATTCTTCAATCAGTTCTTTCCCAAACAAAACCTCGATGCGTTCCCGAAGATCCATATTTTTGGGAATTTTAAAAAGTTGTTTTTGGTTATGAATTAGAGTAAATCCACAATGTTCGTGGGCGAGCGCGAGTAAAGCGATTATTTTTGAGATATACGAAAGTTCTGTTTTGGAGGCTTTTAGAAATTTTTGACGCACTGGAGTATTATAAAAAAGATCTTCAACATCGATTTGAGTCCCATAAGCCATTCCCTCTTCTTGAACCTCTGAGCAAATCCCATTTTGAACCACCACTTTTCGGCCCAACGGCGCCTCAGGAATACGGGAGCACAAGGTAATTTTGGAAATAGAGGCAATGGACGGGAGCGCTTCTCCACGAAACCCCATAGTATGGATCGAAAAAATGTCTTCCACATTGGAAATTTTTGAGGTGGCATGATTCAAAAAAGCGGTCGCTAAATCTTCTGGATGGATCCCTTGCCCATCATCGGTCACACGAATGAGTCGCTTTCCGCCCTCTTCCAGTTGGATTTCAATTTGTGAGGATTCTGCGTCAACTGCGTTTTCAACTAATTCTTTGACAACGGAGGCAGGCCGTTCAATGACTTCACCCGCCGCAATTTTATTGACGACTAACCAATTTAAGACTTGAATTCTACCCATAAAAATCCTTCCCCTCTCCGAAGATTTAAGAACAGAAAAATTATACCTCCTCCCTGAGACATCTTTATCTCAAGAAAAACTAAAAGCTTCAGGTCTGGTGGGTTTCATTGAGGCAGGTTGTATTAGATAATGACCGGAATCCCTTCAGTCGGGATTCCCGGAAAATGATGTTCTCGAAATCGTTGGCGATAGTCGCGTGTTTTTTCTGAAAGGAGTTCTTGAGCTTTTAACAAACAATCTTCACAAAGATATTCCATCGGATGAACGAGCCATGGCCCTTGACAAATTCCACCAAGAACTCTTTTATCTGTGGATTTTATTTCTTTTTGGCAGAGCTCACAATAATTTTCTCCGAGGGGCTTAACTTTATGGAAGTAGCGCGTCAAATTTTCCTGAGATTCTTTACTCATTTCCTTCATCATCTCTTCCATACAATGAAAACAAATGGCCGCTTCCATCAAACATTCGGTTCCACTATAAGCTTTCTGCACTTTATAAAGAATTTCTTCCGTGAGTGCACAATCACAAATAAGACAATTTTGAAATGTTTTATTCAAATAGTCCGAATACAGAATTTTTGGGACAGGGACAATTTCAAATTCATGATCCATAGAGTTCCTGCGGTTTAATTAAGGGGAAAAAGGAGTTTTTTAAGAGAAGCAAAGTCAAAAATTTTCGCTATAATTGATATTGTTTTTGATCGAATTTTATTATACATTTTTTTTGCTTGGGAACAAGAAATATACAAAGGAAGACGAATGCGAAAAATTCAAATGCTTGCCTGGTATTTTCTCGGACTTTTTTTTATAGGAATTTCTGGATCAGAAGGAACTTTCGCCCAAGATTTTTTCAAAATCGAACAAAAAGCTCAAAACCTATGGAAGAAAGGAAAATACTATGAGAGCAGTCTACAGTACGAAATCTTGCTTCAAAATAATCCTCAGAAATTGGATTATTATGTGGCGCTCACCCGGTTGTATCGCACTCTTTATGTTCCGAAAAAAATGAAATTGGTTCTGGAACAAGGATTATTACTCGATCCTGAAAATACCACCTTACTCACAGAAAAAGCGGGTTATTTGCTTTTACAAAAAGAGGTAGACTCCGCAATTCAATTACTGCTTCGCCTCGTAGAAAAAAATCAAGAGTATTCGCTTATGATGGATTTAGCGGATGCTTATATCGATAAAAAAGAAGAACCGACGGCTCGTAAATGGATCCAGCAAGCGACTTCTGTTTTAGCCGATCAACCTCGAACTTGTCAAATTTGGGCCAAGTTTCATTTTCAATTTAAAAATGTGGATATGGCCATAAATTATTGTTGGTTTTTGCTGGATAATTACGATCCCCAAATCTACCCGCTCCTGAAGTTAGGAAATGGATGGGTCTATTCTCATGCGGAACCAGAAGCCGCCTTAGAGCCAAAAATAAGCTCCCCTGAATGGATCAAAGCGATTGAACTCTACCAACAAGGATCGTATGAATTGGCGCTCCCGTTGTTTAAAAGTTCTGCGGAAGAAACCTTTGCACAACATTTTTTTCGTGGCTGTACTTATCTCCATCTTCAGAACCACAAGCAAGCCGAGCAAGAATTGAAAATCGCGCTTGAAATTGAGCCTAAAAATGCTCGAAATTTAAATGCGCTAGGAACAGTTAAGTTGATTCGCGCTAGAAAAAAACAAGCGCTCGCTTATCATCCACTCTTTCCTGAATGGAAATTTCCGGACGTAGCGGTTTTAGATATCGAGCAACTTATTCCTCCTTGGAGTCGACTTTCTCCAGAAGAAAAAAAACTCCTGAGCTATTCTATTTACCCCTTTCGACAGTATCTTCCCCATTTGATTGCAGAAAAAGTGCATCATCATATTATTGATTTTTCTCAAAAAATTTCTAATATTCCTGAACTAACTTATTTGGAATCAGACCGTGTTCGAACCTTTGATGGAAGACTTTATCAAGACGTGCGAGGCGTAGGGGGGAAAAATGCGGTCACGAGTCTCGAAGATATTTGGTATGCAATGGAAGCCGGG
The DNA here is from genome assembly GCA_964530615.1 of uncultured Planctomycetota bacterium. Taxonomy (GTDB): domain Bacteria; phylum Planctomycetota; class JBBTDB01; order JBBTDB01; family JBBTDB01; genus JBBTDB01. The sequence goes on from CAZHAR010000021.1 coordinate 58,351, forward strand.
TTCAACACCTTTGCGCATGAATTTGCACATCAACTCATGGAATTTGGTTTTTCGTCCAAAGAGCAAGAAGAGATAAAAAGGCTCTACTTACAAGCCAAAGAAAAAAATTTATTTGTCGATGATTATGCAGACTCGAATCCTGAAGAATATTTTGCGCAAGGCTATGAAGCTTATATTTCATTCTTTAAACGCCCATGGTGTGGTCGTACAGCGGACAATACACATCACTTTTTAAAAAAAATAGATCCCGATTTGTTTCTCTTTTTAGAACAAAAACGAGATCCTGATTTTTTCAAACACCCTCAAATTCAACATTATCATTCGCTGTGTGAGCAACTCCAAAAAGAATTTGCGGAAGAATAATAATGTGTTAAGGAGCATAAATTGATGTGGAATCAAGAGTTATCAACTGCCGTAGGAAAAATTCCTTCGGGTCTCTTTATTATTTGCGCCAAGCAAGGAGAACAAATCGATGGATTCTTGGGATCTTGGATTCAGCAGGTGAGTTTTCAACCGTTATTAATTTCACTTTGTATCAAACCGGGTCGTCCTGCTTATGAAGCCATTATGGCGCAAGGCGTTTTTTCCGTCAATATTGTCGGAGATCATAAAAAAGATCTCTTGAAACCTTTTTGGTCCGGCTATGATCCTGAAAAAAAACCATTTGACCAAATTTCGTATCAGCTTTCGGAACGAGGCTCTTTACTCTTGGAAGAGGCGTATGCGGTAATTGAATGCAAGAAGCGACATAGCTTTCAACCCGGAGATCATGAATTGGTGATCGCTGAAGTCCTAAACTCCTACACTCACACAGATTTAGCGACCACCATCAAACCGATCATTCATCTCCGAAAAAATGGAACCTCGTATTAGCTTCGTTCAAAAAACTTCGTCCTGATAATCCTCGGTGATCCAGATTTTGGCTTTACGAAGGGCATCATCATTATCAATTTTCCAATCTTGTGGAGCCAGATTGAGTGTTTTTTCTCTGGCTAAAATTTCTTTACACATTTCCACAAATAAATCTTGTTCTTCTTTTTTTACGCAATAATATTGTGCAAAGAGAATATAATTCTGGAGAAAATCCGGAGATAGTTGAATTGCCTTTTCAAAATGTTCCCGAGCTTTTTCTGGGCTTCCATTCGGGATTTCCATATAAAAAACGCCAAAGAAACGATCCGCGCCTCCAGAACCATAACTATCATCTAGCTCTAATACCTTCGTCATTAAGGTTTTGACTTTACCGATATCGAACGCGACCGTAGTAATTCCCTTGATTTCACCCCAACGGCCCCAACAAATTCCAAGCCAATACATCGCGGGAACATCGCTCCGTCTCGCAAGACTGGCAATTTCGTCCCAACTTTTTTCCGCTTCAATGGCTTGTTTCATTTGCGGATTCAGTTTTAATCCTTCTATTCCATACTGTTTCCCGGTTGCCAGAAGACGAATGCGTTCTTCTTTTGTTTTTTGTTCTCCATGATACATTGCCGAATAATAGTAGCAACGAATCAGTTTTTCATATAAAGTGGGATCGTCTTTTTGGATCGTATAGGCATTTTCAAAAGCGGTTAACGCTTCTTGATTTTTTTCGGCAAGGTGCTTTTCTGCAAAAGCGGTATTGCCCTTGTTCATATAATCAAAATACTCGCCCGTGGCTTTGGGCTTTTCTTGAATGATCTTTTCTTCAGTTCCATTTCCACAAGCAATCATCAGTAGCAAAAAAAAACAAATCAAAAATCGCATCGATAGAACCTCTCTTCAAAAAAGAACTTCTTTAAAATCGGATCGCCAAGGTTTCCTCAGATTCTAATCACTCTGAAAAAAAAGGAAACAGAGACTTTCCAAATGATTCAAAATTTGGTAAAAACTAATTTCAGTTAGAGTGCTATTCCAACACAAGTCCGCTACCATAAGGAGATTTTGATGAGATCGATTTGCTTTCTCATCTTCCTAGGAACCGTCTACTTTTTTTCTGGTTGTGATTCCCCTGCCCATCTCGCAGAATCTTTTCAAACCTCCAATATTCCCGGAACACTCGTGTTAATTGATAATCAAGGACTTTCGTCCTCTTCTCTTTCCCTTCCACAAAACGGAGTCCTCTACTTTTGTAATCGCCATCCTAGTGAACCCATTTCTGTGGAAGTTCAATTACAACCCAATTCGTCCGTGAATGGAGAAACGACCCTAGGTTTTAAAGAGAAAAACAACGTTTATTTTACGTCCCATTTGATCGCTCCTGGAGCGATGGCCACTCTGAGTATTACCACGCCCGGAAAATTTCCTTTTCGGGTTCATGGATTAGGACGAATACTTGAAGGCGAGATCGTTATCCATTAAAACAAACGTTTTATCACAGGAGGGATCGCGATGAGAAGAAGTGTTCATTGGAAACTCTATTTTTCCTCACTTCTGGGGACGATCCTTTTTTATACGTTTATCCTTTTGATTTGTTATTACTTTCCCTTTCTTGTTGTGGGTTCTATCTTAACTTTTTTTTGGTTCTTTTATAATTCGGATATTAAAGCTTTTTTTAGCTCTTGGAAGCAAAAAATACTGCTAATGTGTCTCCTCTCCTTGACTGGAATCTTTGCCGATTTTCAGGACACGATTCTATTATTGGCCCACAAGCGTTATGAAGTACGTGAGAATGCCTATAAGACCCTTTTAGAGGCAGGAAAAATTAACCCAGACGAGGTTTTAGCTCTGCTAAAATCTTGGAAAAAATATCCTGATCCTGAAATTCAATGGCGTGTCCGAAAACTGAGCAAAACACTCCAGTGTTATCAGTCAAAAAAAGATCTCTCTTCTCTAAACTTAAGAATTTTAGAATTGACTCGTATTGGCAAGTTAGAAGCCGCAGAAAAACTATGTCAGAGCTTTGTAAAAAACTATGCCGATGAAGAAGAAGACGATATTTCCTTCATTCACGAACAAATTGCTTCGATTTGTTATTTGAATTTGTCTCATAAATCAGACCTCGAATCGAGATATTGGGATATCGGAGAACTTGCTCTTCGATATCATCACCTCTACCTTTATTTTTTCACTCGTGGCGAAAAGATCGAAATTTTGTCGACCCTCGCGCTTCGTTACTACGAGGACCGAATTCAGGCCGGCCCGATGCAACGTTATGACGATCACTTTAAAAAAATCATTTTGTATTATAGTTGCTTACTATTTATTCTTGGAGATCGCACAAAAGCAAAGACTTTTTATGAAGAATATATGGAGGTCGAAGGCAATATTACTCCTTTGGATATTGCGTTTTATTACACCACAATCAACGATCACGATAAGTCGTTTGATTATTTGCTAAAATCTCTGGACGAGCAGGGTTATGAAGCTTGGCTCAAATTTCGTAACGGGTATTATTTTGTGACGCTTCAATCCGATCCCCGCTATGCTCTCATTTATGAACGTAAAGGAGAAAAAGAGTGGGAGGCTTATCGCTGAGGTAGTTACTTATTTTTTATGCTGTTTTAATTTTAAGGAAATTTTTATGAAGATTTTAGGTTTTTTATTGATTGCGGTTGTTCTTTTCTTTCTGTCTAATTTTTTTATGTCTAAAAGCGTAGCAAGAGAAAAAAAAGAGGCTTTTGAGAAAGAAACACAAGAAGAAATAATAAGAGAAACACAAGAAAATATAAGAAGGAACACAAATCAATCTTATCCCCACACCACTGAAGTAAAGTCTGACGATCAAGAGAGAGATGAAAATAAATGAAAATTTAAAGAGGAATTGCTGAAATAGGCTGTTTCGATAACCTTGATTAAAAAAAGCGATTGGGAGTAAAAAACGAATGGCCATTCATCCGACTGCGGTGATTCACCGAACAGCGATTGTAGAAGAGGGTGCTAAAATTGGAGAACAGACACGAATAGGCCCTCTCGCTTATATTGATCAAGAAGTAGAAATTGGGCCCCATTGCACGATTGGTCCACGAGTCACGATTCTTCGGTATACCCGTATTGGCTCTCACTGCGAAATTCATAATGGAGCGGTTTTAGGCGATACCCCCCAAGATATTGCGTTCCAAAATCAACCCTCTTATGTTCATATTGGAAATCATTGTATTATTCGTGAATTCGTCACCATCCACCGAGGAACGAAACCCGATACCATTACAGAGGTCGGAAATCATTGTTTTCTCATGGTCGATTCTCATCTTGGACATAATGTGAAAATAGGAAACCATGTGATTCTGGCAAACGCGGCAATGCTAGGCGGATATGTTTCCGTCGGAGATCGAGCCTTTATCAGTGGAAATGCGGCTGTTCACCAATTTGTTCGTGTTGGAAAGATGGCGATGGTTTCAGGGCTTGGGGGCTTCTCTAAAGATATCCCTCCGTTTTGTACCGCCGCTTTTCGGAATTCGATTTGGGGGCTAAATATGGTAGGATTACGACGCGCGGGATTGACCCCAGCGGATCGGCAAGACCTTAGAGATGCGTTTAAACTACTCTTTCGCTCCGAATTTGATCGGCAAAGCGCACTCCAAAAAATTCGTCAGGAATTCAGCAATCCTTATGTTCTTGAATTAGTGGATTTTATTGCGACTAGCAAACGAGGTATTTGTCGCTATGCCGTACGCGAGGGGCGCACCGCAGAAGAAGACGTATGAAACTAAATTTTCTTAAAATTTCTTTTCTGTTCTTGATGTGGGCAACCCTGATCCATTCCGGAAAAATAGAGGCGGATTCTGATGCCGAATGGATTTCACGAGCGATCGATTCTTTGCAAGAGTTTCATCAACAACAATTTCCTCTTGGCTCTCAGCCCTGTGTGGATCCTAAAACTTTGAAATTGTTAGTCCATGAGAAACGAAAAGATTTCTTGAGCCGCTTTGTGTTTGATTTTGAGGCCCCGCTCTACGAGGTCCAAACTCACGAAGAATTGATCTCGCTTCTGAAAGCACTACGAGCCTTTGTTCAGAAGAAAAAAAAATCGTTTCAGGCCCATGAAATAATCGCGACGGAACTGTTACAAAAACTCAAGAAAAAACCCACGCTAGACGCGTCAATATCCGAGACTCCGGTATTAAGTCACTTGGGCTATTTTTACGAGCGAGCGCAAACTTCAGGGCAATATCAGGAACTTTATTGGGAGGTGCGACGGATCCAAGATTTGTATCGCTGGATGCTTTTTGAACTCACGGTTCTTGAAAAAAACTTGGATATTTTGGAAGCATTTGTAGAAAAATATTTACAAGGAGTTTGGCGAAAAGGCATTATTGGCTATCCCGGAGGCAATGGAATTTTAACCCGATCCAGAGATTTAGCAGAAATTCAACGTCAAGTTCAAGATCAAATGAAGATGGACGACTTTGAAAAACTAATGCTCCATCAGAAAATTTCAGGTTCAGAAGGATACGGAGTATTGTTGCCACAACGCGCTTTTTTTTATCGACTCTGCGAACATTTTAAAGGAACGCAGATTGAAGAATGGCTCAGAGAATCCTTAAAAAAGTCTTATGATTTGAGTTATATGAATCATCTGCTTTGGAGATATCAAGAAGATCATCAAGAAGTCCAAATGATCCGCGTCTTAGAAAATTATCAAAAACGTCCAGAACCTAGCCGTTTGGGGATGCTAGAGGTCCTTTTTTACCGTCCCGGAGCCTTTCAAACGAGTCATGGAACCTCGGATCGTTTTATTGAAGAAATCTGGAGCTATAGTCAAAAATTATCTCCCCAAGCTTCTCGCCGGGAACTCTATCTTCAGGCCGCACAAATGACTCAAACGATTACTCGATCGATGCATTATGGGACTTCAAATACGCTTCGATTTGCCTTTGAGAAACAAACTATTGATTGTATTCGCTCTTCAAATATTTGTGGCGCTATTTTGGCAAACGCCGGAGTCGATCAGGTTTATCCCGTTTTTTTATCGCGTGGCGGAGGAACCCATGCGCTTACTTGCATTTTAGACGAACAAAAGTTCTTGGCCATTGATACCGGAGCCGGAAAAACAAACTTTTTCCCTTTTCCAAGACGAGCCGGTTCCGAACCCGCTCAGCCCGATTTTTCGGGCCCCATTTTTATGGAAGAAAATTATTATCGAGGCTTGTCTGCTTGGATCAACTGGAAAATTTTTCTGAATTACGAGCCTCAACTTCTGGAAATCGATATTCCTTATCTCCAAAAAACAATCGAACCGAAATAAGTTTTTTTTTTGCAATTTTTTAAAGATGAATATAATGGGATTTATTATAGGTGCTAAAAATGATAAATTTCTGCTCCTACATTAAAAGAAAGAAATTGTGGATCTTAAAAAAATTCGTTAGACTACCTTTTAATGAATAAAACAAGAAAGGGACGATCGGGACAATAAAGGACGGGAAAACCAGAACCTCCTTTACTTACCCAAACATTTCTGGTCCAATCTCTTGTAGGAGTAATCGTTTCGATTACGACAGAAATTTTATGGATGAACAAAATTTAAGTATTTTTTGTGATTTAATTTCCCATAACCATTTTGCGACTCGATCCCAGATTGATGAATGTATAACTCTTGCGAAAAATAAGAATGAAGATGTTGCTCAAATTATGGTTTCTAAAGGGTACTTGACTCCAGCAAAAATGAAAATGATCCAAAATATCTTGGCGGTAGATCAAACTCAATCGACACTCGATCCGGATCAAGAAGAACAGCTTAATCTCGATTTAAAATTGGTTGAGATCAAAAGACTTGCTAATGACGGACAAACCGATGCCGCAATTAAATTAATGGAACAATTCAAGGGAAAAAAATATGAAAATCTAGGACAAATTCTTACTGTAAAAGCATTTCTTGCGGAAGAACGAAAAAAACGCCTAGACCAACACCATGAATAAATATCTAATATCTAAATACTCTCTTCGTGAATAAAAAAATTCCTTTTCGCCACAGAATTTGAGGCTGTCGTGGATAGCGAAACTAATCTGAATATCCTAGATTTACCAAGCGTTTTTCAATCGCTCTCTGATAATCGCCGGGATGGTTCCCTGCGAATTACAAGCGACGAAGGGACAAAAACGTGTAATTTTATCAAAGGAAATATTGTCCTGATTGATTCTCAGGGGGGCGCTCCTTTTTTTATAGAGGCGCTTCGACGGTTTTTAAGAGTCGATATGCAAACCTTGGATGAATTAATTCACCGTAGTCAGGAAGAACAAAGACCGGCAGGCGATCTGTTTTTGGAAATGGGAATTTGTAACGAGGAAGAAGTTAAAAAAGCGATTTCCAGTTATCTTACTGAAGAAGTTTGTGATCTGTTTTCTTGGAAAAATGTCCAGTTTGAATTCATTAAAGAAAACCTCTGCGCTCCGATATTTTCTGCCACACACGCTAAACTCTATACCCATCTTCCTCCCGGAGCGATGATGATGGAAGCCGCAAGGCGAATGGACGAATCCGAACGAATTAAAACGTTTCTTCCCTCAAAATTGGATATTCCCAAACTTCTCGTGGATCCGGACAAACTTACTACCTTTGAGAGCCAAGACTTGAGTCCTTTTTTAGATGGATATCGAGATATTGAAGAAATTCAGGAAATGGCCCATTTATCTCGTTTTGGCGTTATGGCGACTCTTAAAATCATGGTCGAGCAAAAAACCGTCGGACTCCTTTCGTTAGCCGAACTCAAACAAATCCTACAACGCTCGGTTCAAGAAGAAAATGTGATGAAGGGAATTCGCATCTATGTTCGTATTGAACAGATTCAAGGAAAATCTGTAGCCAGTTGCGAATGGCTCGCCAGCGCTTTTGAAAAAGTTCAAGATCTTCGGAGTGCACTTCATAAATATTATGAGTTGTCCGAACTTCAATTCGCTCAAAAACAAATGGATGGATACCACCAGGCCCTTGAACATGTCTGTACACTTGATCCCAATGACCTCGCTACACGAGAACGCCTTATTTTTTCTCTTTTGGAACATGCTCGATATTCAGAGGCACTTAAATCAACTAAAATCCTTGTCGAATCTTATAAACACGAACAACGCTACTCAACCGCTATAGAACTACTTTCCAAAGCGTTAGAACTCATCCCAGAAAATCAGGAAATCCTGAAATTGATGGGCGAAATGTGCGTCAAAAATGGAGACGAAATTCAAGCCCTTTATGCTTACGAAAACCTAGCTCAATTCCAAATCGATAACAAATTATACGACGAAGCAGTTGAAACCTATCGAAGGATGCTTAAAATCGATAATGAAAATATCGATGCTCATTTCAAACTGGCCAATACCTTGCGTGAAAAAGGAGATAATAGCGGGGCCGTTACGCAATTTAAAGCCCTTGCGGAACTCCTTTCTTCCACAGGAACGCTAGCGAATTCCATTAATTGGAACTTTCTGATTAATGTTTACGAAAATATTGTTTCCATTGAATCAAAAAATTGTGCCGCTCGTGAGTGGCTCGCAGATGCTTATATTCGCAGTAATCAAAAAGAAAAAGCCCTTAAACATCTTAAAGCCATTGTTGAGATCCTTGACTTTCAGGAAAAAGACGCTTATATGCTTATTGCTACCCTTAAAAAAATTGTCGATCTCGAACCGAATGATCTCAATCCACGAATTTCCTTATCTCAAATCTATCTCACAATCGAAGACAATGACTCTGCAATTGAAGAATGGAAATCCGTTGGGTTAATGGCTATTGTACAAGATAAATTTGATTTGGCTCTGGATGTCTTTCAAAAAATTCTTAAATTAAAACCTTTTCACCTTGACGCACATCAGGGAATTGCTAAAGTTTTTTTTCAACAGAAAAAGTTAACAGAATGTACTCGAAAATATCTTGATCTCGCGTATATGATGAAAGCTTCAGGTAGTTATTCCGAATCGGTAACCTATTTCCAAAAAGCGTATTCGCTAAATTCTCAAGAAAAACGTTGTATTTTTGAATTAGGAGAAGTTTATATCAGGATGGGTGAATCCACTAAGGCGATTGAATATTTCCTCCAGTTTGCTCGCGAAAGTTTTTCCCTCAAAAATTATGGCGAGGTTCGTCTGGCGTGCGATCGGGTTTTAACCCTGCAACCCAATCATCAACTAGCTTCAAGTATGTTGAATAAAATTCAGCAAATTACACAAAATTAATCCTGGTGAATGTTTATCTAAAAATCCTTCCGTTTGTGTTAAGGTCTCAAGGAGTATTAAATGCCTAGCAAAGGGGATATTGATTTCGGAAAGTTAGCCATTAAAAAAGGCTTTATTTCAAAAAAACAGGCGGAAGAATGTCTTCGCGAACAAAAAGATCTTGAAAAAAAAGAACGTGTGATTATTGAACAACTTCTCTTAAGAAAAAATTATATTTCGCCAGAGCAAGTTTTAGATATTCAAGACGAACAAGAACGCCGAATCCTGTTTTGCTATAATTGTAAGAAAAAATTTAATATCGTCGATTTCGAAGGCGGTGAAAAATTTACTTGCCATAAATGTGATGCTCGTGTCGTTGTCCCCTCACGTAAACAATTTATTGAAATTCTTAAAGGGAAAGATCCTGCGGAATTCGCCGGAAAACGGAAGCTGAAAGCAGAACTCGAAGACGATGATGCACTCCCAGATGAGGATGACGATGATCTTTTGGATAGCGATGGTGATTTAGAAGCTCCCGAAGAATTAATGCTGGATGGCGAAACTGAATCTGATGAAGAAGATGACCTCGAAGTCATTGAACCAGAAGATTCCATTGAAGAAGAAGACGACGACGATCTCGAAGAGGAAGAGGAAGAGGAAGAGGAAGAGGAAGAGGAAGAGGAAGAGGAAGAGG
>CAZHAR010000021.1:68207-82297 GCA_964530615.1 uncultured Planctomycetota bacterium
GGAAGAGGAAGAGGAAGAGGAAGAGGAAGAGGAAGAGGAAGAGGAAGAGGAAGAGAACGAAGAGGATCTCGAAGAGGATGAAGAAGATGAAGAAGAGGATCTCGAAGAGGATTTAGAGGAAGAAGAGGATTTAGAAGAAGAAGAAGATTTAGAAGAAGAAGAGGATTTAGAAGAAGAGGAGGACGATGATTTAGAGAAAGAAGAAGAAGATTCAAATGAGGAAGAGGACGATTTAGATGAAGTAGAGGAAGAGGACGATTTAGATGAGGAGGACGATTTAGATGAGGAGGACGATTTAGATGAGGAGGACGATTTGAATCTAGATGATGATAAAGATCTGGATGATCTCGATGAGGACGACCTTGAAGATGATGAGGACGATCTTGACGAGGAAGACGATCTTGACGACGAGGATGAAGATCTTGACGAGGAAGACGATCTTGACGAGGAAGACGATCTTGACGAGGACGATGAAGATCTTGACGAGGAAGACGATCTTGACGAGGACGAGGATGACGAGGATGATGATGAGGACGATGAAGACGATGAGGATGACGATTATAAGCCTCCTTCGAAGAAACGACCCTCGAAGCATCCTAAAGAGGATGATGCGTCTGATCGAAAAGATGGAAAGAAACTTCCTCCCAAAATTCGTCCACGTCGAAAACGTTGGTAACCTTTAGAACTGAAAGAAATGGGCTCTGCCCATTTCTTTTTTTTTATGAAAACAACTTCTAATTTTCCCTTTCTGGTCCAAGGCACTCCCAAAGGATTAGGCGGGATTTCTGTACTTTATTTAATTGCGTCCGAAGAAATTCTTTTTTCTTGGGCGCAATTTTGTTTTTATCCTTTTTCTGATTTTTCCCGTTTTTCGCGCTTCCATCTAAGTTTTTTTGGGAGCCTAACAGAACCCATTGACCAGATACTTTGGACAGTGCTGTCTCCAGAAGAGAGTATTTTTCAATCGACAACGCTGGAAATAAATTTCCATGGTGGCCCCCAAATTCTTCAAAGTGCCAAGCAATATCTCACTCAAAAAGGTGCTGAAGAATTATCGATGAATGGGGCCCTAATAAAAACATTGGGGCCTTTAGAGGGGATCGCCTATCAATATATGCTCTCTTCAACTTCGTCTCTTGCTTGTGATTGTTTTTTGCAACAAGCACAAGGTGCGCTAAGAAGACGATTGCAAAAGATACTTCAAGATATTGAAGAAAAAGCGTTTTTAAGGGCAATAACTGCATTGGACGCTTTAATTGAAACAACTCCCTTTGGAATTGCTTTACATACGCCTCAATCGTTTCTCCTGTGTGGTTCAACTAATGTTGGAAAATCTTTCTTATTTAACCGGCTTCTTGGAGAAGAACGATCCATTGTCTCTCCACAGGAAGGAACTACGATTGATTTGGTCCGGGCGCAACGACTATTAAACGGGTTTCCGATTTTATTAATGGATTCGGCTGGTTTTTCAGAAAATCCAAGCGCTTTGGAAAAATTAGGTTTAGAGAAAACACAAAAAACGATTCTCGAATCGCTTCCGATATGGGTCTTTGATGCAACCCATTTTAAGCCAGAAAAAATGCAACAGCCGTTTTCTTCTCGTGGTATTTATGTTGCAAATAAAGCAGACCTTCCGCATCCAGATCTTCCGCCAGAGATACTTCTTGTTTCTGCACTCTCAGGAGAAGGTGTTTCAAGCTTAGAAAAACAAATGGCTCAATTTCTTCCTTCTATTTATCCCGCAGAGCAAGGGATTCTTTTTAGTCTAGAACACGCTAGACTTCTCACTCAGGCCAACCGAGATCTAAAACAAAACCAGATTCAACGAACAGAGGATCAAATAAAATTGCTCCTGTCCAAAGAGAACGTCGATTTAAGGAGTTTTAAATAAATGATTCATTCTCCCCCACTTCAAGCCATTTTTTTTGATATTGATGACACCTTGTTTTCAACTTCCTCTTTTGCGGAAAAGGCTCGAAAGCGTAGTATTGATTCTATGATTCGATTAGGATGGAAAGTAGATCCAGAGAAAGCATATCAAGAATTACTGGAGGTCATTGCAGAATTTTCGCCGAATTATGGGAGCCATTTTGATAAATTAGTGTTACGGATGGGAGAATCCTGCTCTGAAGGTATTAATTCTGCTATTTTAATTGCTCAAGCCATCGTTAGTTACCACGATGCGAAAAATGAACTTCTGCATCCTTATCCAGAGGTGCTTCCTTTTTTTCGAATGCTGGCAAAAACAAATCTCGCTTTGGGAATTATTACGGATGGGTTAACCATCAAGCAATCGGAAAAAATTATTCGTCTTGGAATTTATCCTTTTTTGAATCCGCGTTTTATCTTTATTTCGGAACAATTAGGGATTTCCAAACCTAACCCCAAAATTTATCAATTCGCAAGTCAACGTTGCCGTATCCCAACGAATCAAATCATGTATATCGGAGATAACCCGAATAATGATATTGTTCCAGCCAATAAAGTTGGAATGATTACCGTCCGCTATGTTCGAGACGGAAAGCATCGGCAAACCTCTTGTACGGTGTCCCCTACACACGAAATTCAAAATTTTGAACAACTTCGGGAGATTCTTAAAAATCAGTATCAAATTGAACTGAAAGAATAAACACAAAGAGAGACACGGGTTGTGTCTCTCTAACGGATTAACCGTAAGTATCTAGAAAGCCTTCGAGTTTGCGACTGCGTACGGGGTGTTGTAGTTTTCGGACTGCTTTGGCTTCGATTTGGCGGACGCGTTCACGAGTAACTTTAAAGATGCGTCCGACTTCTTCTAGGGTATAAGTGTATCCATCGCCAATACCATAGCGCAGTTTAATAATCTCTCGTTCGCGGTACGTCAATGTTTGTAACACTTTTTCAATTTTTTCTTTGAGCATTTCATGTGTTGCGGCATTTACAGGAGATTCTGCGGTACTGTCCTCAATGAAATCTCCAAAATAACTATCATCAGATTCTCCGATAGGACGATCGAGGGATATCGGATGCTTAGAAATTTTCAAAACTCGTTTAGTTTCATCGACTGAAATGTTGGTTTCGTGCGCGATTTCTTCGATGGTGGGTTCACGGCCTTTTTTCTGAACCAGTTTTTTTGAAACATTGCGCAGTTTGCTCATCGTTTCAATCATATGGACAGGAATACGAATAGTACGAGCCTGATCTGCGATGGAGCGAGTGATAGCTTGGCGAATCCACCAAGTCGCGTAGGTTGAAAATTTATAGCCTCGTCGGTATTCGTATTTTTCGACCGCTTTCATCAGCCCTGTGTTTCCTTCTTGAATTAAATCAAGGAAAGAGAGCCCACGATTACGATATTTTTTTGCAATACTCACCACTAAACGCAAATTTCCCGAGGAGAGCTTGCATTTTGCGCGTTCATATTCAAAATAGCGTTCTTCAATTTGTTCAACACGTCGTTGAAGCATCAAAGGATTTTCGCGAGTAATATTTTGGAGTTCCAAAAGTTTATCTTCGAGTTCTTCCTTTTTTTTAATGGCTTTTTGAGTTTTATTTTTTAACAACGATTTATATTCTTTAAGGAAACATTGTACATCTTCGGAAAGCAATTTTAATTTATCCATCATCGGTCGGATTTTTTTGGTCTGAATACATAATTCTTCCAAAAGAATGACTGCCTTTTTACGACGACGAACAATACGAGCGACAAATTCTAGTTGTTTTATAGGATTGTCTGTAATCATATAGAGGTAGTAATCTTGATCGTTTTGCTCTAGCATTTTTCGAATGGTTTCCGCATTCTCAGGAAGGCGATCGGAGATTTCGATTTTAGTTGCTTCTCCACCAGAGTTATTCACATTCAAAGTCCGATCAAAGGCTAATTCTCCTCGGCTGACATCCGTTAAAATTTTAAGGGATTCTCGCAAAGCGACTTCGGATTCTAGAACTTTTTTACGAAAACGTTTACGAGTGAGTTCGATCCGTTTTGCTAGACTGATTTCTTCTGCGCGAGTCAGGAGCGGGATTTCCCCCATTTGAGTCAAATACATTCGGACCGGATCATCAATTCGCTCTGAGGTGGCTTCAGGATCGCTTAGAACTTCATCATCTTCTTCCAATCCTTTTCCATAGTCGGTATCGTTATTGGTCTCATCCGCGAGTTCAATGCCTTCTTCTTCGAGGACCGTTAAGATTTTATCGAGAGTTGGATTTTCTGGATTATCATCAGGAATGAAACGATTAATGTCTTCATAAGTGACATATCCTTTTTTTAATCCATACTCCAGAAGGCGTTTAACGTCCGCGTCGACGGTATCATATTTGCTCATAGAAAAGTACCCTTAGAAAAGAGTAGGAAACAACACTATTTTTTGTGAGAATTATTGGCACCAAGCCCAAAAAAATGAGGTTTAGGAATTTTTTGATATTCTAAAAGCTGTTCTCGTCTTTGTTGGAAAAGATTAGAATTTAGCGGAGAAGATTGGTTTTCATCCTTCACCAAACTGACTAACTTGTTTAATTTCGGAAGATTATAACGAATACAAAGTTGTTCCAAATGTCCCTGAACAGCAGTTGAGGACATCTCTGAAAAATCTTCTTCCTGTACCAACTGAATCCAGAGTTCTTTTATAGGATCTTCCTGAGCTTGACAAATGACTTGTTCCAGAAATATCTTTTGATTAGGGCGATAAACATTATTGAGTTGAGTGAGCATATTTTTAAGTAAATGAGAAAATAATTCCTCTGAACAGACGCGTGCTACCACTTCTTTTAAAAATTCTGGCTGAAAAAAACAGGTTCGTAAAATAAACTTCTCCGAGGGTTCTAAACGGGAAGATTCGGTTGGCACAGAGGTTGAAGCGGGTTTGAAAAAAATTTTTCGAGGTTTGAATGTTTTCGGATCAATTTGAAACAATTGACAAATTTCTTTCATCCAGACTTCTCGAACCAACGGAACTGAAATTTCAGAAACGAATTGCTGTAACTCGTTCAGCCCCGCTAATAAATCCTCGGGCGCTTTCATTTCTTGATGGCGCTCACGCACTTGAGCTATTTTAAAGTCAAAAAGAGATTGGGTGTGTTGTAATTTTGCTTGAAGTTCCTCTACTCCTCGATGAAGGATAAAATCATAGGGATCTTCGCCTTCGGGAAGTACGACCACGGACGCTTTGAAATGATGATTCAAGACCATTGGTGTCGCTCGTTCACCGGCTTTTTTTCCGGCAGAATCGCCATCAAATAACAATATCAATTGATCGGCGTAGCGTTTCGCTAGTTTCAGGTGATTATCCGTGAGACTGGTTCCAAGAGGAGCAACCGAGGAGGTGATTCCTCCCTGATGACACAGAATAACGTCGGTATAGCCTTCCATCAAAATCAATTGTCGCTTGGATTTAGTGTCCTCTTTAGCAAAATTGAGTCCATAAAGGATTTTATTTTTTTGGAATAAAGGCGTTTCTGGAGAATTTAGATATTTAAACTGCTTTGCCGCCGGATCGAGAGTACGTCCACCAAAAGCGACAACCTCGTTGGTGGCGTTCCAAATCGGAAACATAACCCGATCACAAAAAAAATCATGATAATTTCCTTTTGCATTTTTTTTAACAAATCCAGCAGTCTCGAGCAAGGTCATCGAAATTTTTTGTCGTTGAGCCGTTTCCATAAAGAGAGTCCAACCTCCGGGAGCGTAACCTAACTGAAACTTCTCGATCATCCCTTCCGAAATTTTCCGATTTTGAAGATATTGAAGGGCGGCAAGTCCTTCTTTCGAATGGAGCTTACTCTGAAACCAACTCGTGGCCCACCTCATTAATTGAAATAATTCTTGTCGCTCAAACTGGGGAGGTGCGGTCGTCGAAGTTTCTTCTTCCAGAGGAATATGCATTCGTTCTGCTAGTAGCCGAACCGCTTCCATAAATTCAAGTTTCTCAATCCGGCGAATAAAAAGAATTACATCTCCAGAAAACCCACAGCCAAAACACTTAAAAAATTGTTTTTCGGGATAGAGATGAAAAGAAGGTGTTTTTTCTTGATGGAAGGGACAACAGGCGGAAAACGTTCTTCCAGTTCGTTTTAGAGTCGGAACATAATAACTCACTGCTTCGACAAGATCTACTTTGGATTTAATTTCTTGAAGCTTCTCAGGTGAAATTTTTGTCAAAGTAGCCCTGCCTTCAGAACAAAATATAAATTGTTCCAAAAAAATAAGTTGCATTCATTTTTTTGCAACTTGCGTAAGTTTTCCACCTAAAGATTTTAAGGAAAGTTTAAAAGCTTATAAGTATATCGTAAACTTTTTAAATTGTCAAATTGTATCTTCTAATATACTCAAAAATTATTGAGGAGGTAACTTGTTTTTGTTAATTTGAACTGGTGTGCCTGCAGTGATCCATTGAGCGAGCCAGGTCAAATCTTCATTTTTCATTCTAATACAACCGGACGTCGCCTCTTGTCCAAGAGAATCGGGATCATTGGTCCCATGAATTCCAATTCCGGAACCGCTTCGTCCTAATTTTCGATCTTGAGCATTTGGATAATTTAACATCAAAAAATAAGGGCCATAGGAATTTGTTCCCAAATCTTCTTGGGGTTTTCCAAATTTATGATGTCCTTGAAGCGCGCTTAAATGGCTTCGATTAAAACGTTGTAGCAAAGGCTGAGATTCATCCATAACCGTCGTCAAATAATATTCTCCTTCTGGCGTTCTTTGATCCCCTTCTTTTTCTTTCGGGAGCAAATCCGAGTTTTTCCCAATAGCAATCGGAAAAGGCCCAATCTCGTGTCCTTCTTGGTCAATCAGATAAAGGTGGTGCTGTTGTTTGTGAATGAGAATTCGATTCCGTTTTAAACTCAAATGCTCTCGATGAACATACTCTATCATGGCCAAAGAAATCGGTTCTTGAGGTTCCTCTTTGAGAAGGGTTTTTGCATCGGTGGAAGGTTTGTTTAGGGCGAGATCGCTTTTTGCGGTTTCTTCCTTCAAAAGGAGTGTGTTTCCCTGAGCCGTTTCAAAGGAATATCGATCGACTAAAACCCCAACAAATAATAGAATTCCACAATTTAAACACCAATCAATCCAATCGGTACGCTTTTTCATAAAAACTCTCCGCCTCAGTAGATGCGCTAAGGGTATCGCTAACTTTTATTTTGTTATCGGTATTTACGGAGGTTCCTTTAATGTTTTTGTGAGGGAACGTGTCGGTGATAAAGTCCCTTTACATTACAAGTCTCTCGAGAGTGAGGCGGAAGCTTCTGGATGCAGATTCTACAATGCTGTTTCCACTGTTCAAGCTTTTTTAGAGTCTTTTCGACTTCTTCGGGTGGGAGAAATTTGGGAAGTGTTTCTTTCCAATGAACTTCTTCTTCTTGGACCCAACTCTGTAAAATCTCGACCCAAATCGTTAACGATTGAAGTTCATTGGAATGGTGTTCGGGTTCTTTCTGAAGCACTTCAAGCCGAGCCTGTGCTTCGGTTAGTGTGCAAAAATTAAAGCCTACATTATCCAGATTTTGGAACAAAATAAATTGAGCAAAGAGGTCTTGATACACGGACGGAACCCAATTTTTAATTCGCTCTAGAGAGTGATGCTCACAAGTTTTTTCCGGAGGTGGATACGGAGGCTCTTCTTGCGAATAAACTAGGGTTGGAGTCGAATAACTCCATAAAAATAAGAGGAACAATAAAAGTGTCAGTTTCTTTTTCATCGTTTTTCCTCAGCCGGGAGATGAGGAGAATGACGGAATTCTCCATGAGGGTGAATTTCTTTAAGAATTTCTTCATAACGTTCCGGAAAGTGTTTCTTAAATTGTTTGAGAAAGAGGGGAAAATCTGTATTTTTCAACTGCATCAATTGTTTTAACAAAACTCTTTTATCTTCTTTTTGTTGACATTCTTGCGGAAAATATTCTCGATATTTTTGAGCAAAAAGTTCGGGTTGATGTTGTTTTAAATCCAATAATTCTGCCCGTTTCATTTCGTTTTGGACGACTTGAAATGTTTTTCGAGGTTCTAGTTTACGGAGTTGAATCAAATAGCGCCGAAAATCTGTCTTTCGCAAAGTTTTTAATTCTTGGAAATTTTTCTCTTTCTTGAGAATAGGGGCGGCCTCTTCAGGAAAATATTCAAAAAGTTTTTTTTGATAGGACTCGAAATCTTTTTTACGAAGTTGTTCGAGTTCCGCCCATTTTTCGTGTTTTTTTAACCAGGAATCCGCTTGCTCTGGAAAACATTGCTTCACTTCTTCACGATACTTTCCCAAGTTTTCTCGAAGACGACGATGCACTTGTTTTAGGGCTCGCTTGCGATAAAACACTTGGGGTTGTTGGGATTCCAACAAATACCAATATTGGTCAGGGTTCTCAATTTTTAATTGACGAATTTGTTGTAGAGGCATCGAAAGCGACTCTTCTTCCTTAGACGGAAAATAGCGATTCAACCGTTGAAGATAGGGGAGCGGATAGGTTTCACGAATTCGCTCTAAACGCTCTCGTGTCCAGAAAATTTTCAACATCGCGTTCGATTCTTCCAGAAAAACCTGTTTGAGGAATTTTTCAAACTTCAACGGTTCCGTTTCTTTTAATTCTCGCAGTTTACGAATTTCTGGAGGCAAAGTATTCTGATCTTCTGGTTGTTGTCCAAACAGAAGACTTCCCCCTCCGAATAAAAATCCTAAAAGCAAAAAATAAATATTCATCTTAATCCTCAATCGTGGCAAAAATCACTTCTTCCAAATAATCTTCGGCGAGAAGGTCCGTTTCTTTTTCCAAATCCATCTCCCATTCTTTTTCTTCGTCATGAATCATTTCTTTTAGTTCCGAATTCATCATTTTGGTTAAAAGAAGGGTTTCTGTTGGGTTTAATTTCGCTTCTTGTTCTTCAGGAGAAGGCTTTATAGACGGAAGCGAAGAATTTACGGATATAACCCAAAAAGAAACAAGTAAAAGCACCACCGCGACCAACGCGAACGAAGATATTCGATAATGCGAACGAAGTGTTTTTCGGTCCATCGCTAATTGTGCAAAAGTTTGAGCGCGAAGGGCTTCAGACGCGGATTGTTCTGAAGCTTCAAAATAATGGTGTAGCCTACCCTGCAAAGATTGAATGTGCGGTAGACGTTGTTGGCACTTAGAACAATTCTGAAAATGGGCCTTCAAAGCATTTTTTTCTTCAGGCGGAAGAATATTTGCAGAAAAATCAAGTAATTCATAAAACTTTGGACAAGACATAGTAGATACTCCTTTTCTTCTTCCTCTTTTACGCAAAACCTGCTCTTTTGTGATATTTTTTCTCTTTTTATAAATCGGATAAAGAAGAAGGATTCGAAGAAGTCGAAGACGGATCTTTCAATAATTCGGATAATTTTTCCAAGGCATATTTCATTCGGGAACGAATTGTACTTTCTTTTCCTCCAATAATTTGAGAAATTTCCGCATACGAAAACTTTTGAAAAATTCGTAATTCAAGCGTTTCTCGGAGCAGAGGAGAAAGTTTTTGAATCGCTTCTTGAAGTCTTTGAAGGTCCTCTTCTTGAATCAATAATTCGAGTGGATTTTCTTGGGACGACTGAACCGAATCCGCCATCCACTCAAATTCTTCTTGAATCACTGGACGTCGTTTGCGTAACTCATCCGTACAAAGATTTCGGGCAATACTAAAAATCCAATTTGAAAATTTTCGAGGATATTTATATTGAGAAGAATTTCGATACACTTTATAAAATGTTTCCTGAGTGAGAGATTCCGCTTGAGAATAATCTCGAATTTGACGACAAATAAATGATAAAAGACGCGATGCATAACGTTGCCATAAAATATCCAGCGACTGCATACTCCCGGTTTCTTGGCACTCTCGCATTAAGTCTTCATCCGATTTTTCCAAACGTCCTCCTGATGGAATGGGAATCTGGGAATAAACTTAGTAGGGTGAAAACGGACTTCTTATGAATCGCTGGCGCTTACTTCACTCTGGTCCACAATCTGCCCCCTACAATATGGCTGTGGATATGACCTTACTGACTTCGGGACATCCCACTTTTCGTATCTATGAGTGGGCGATGCCGACACTCTCTTTGGGACATTTTCAACCGTATTCTCAGGTTTTGCTTTCTAATTCCTCTCTGGCGTCCGTTCAAATCGTTCGAAGAATGACTGGGGGCGGAGCAATTTTTCACCATCACGAAATCACTTTTTCTCTTATTTTACCGTTTTTGTCACCGCTTCCTAGAAAAGTGGCTCCGTGTTATCAATTTTTGAATACGCTCATCATAACTTCTTTTCAACCGCTTGGCTATGAACTTAGTCTACGGGGAGGAAACGCAGACGAGACAGATTTTTTTTGCTATAATCGTCAAAATCCTTATGATCTCTTGTGGAACCAAAAAAAATTAATTGGGGGTGCTCAACGTCGCACGTCCAAGACTCTCCTCCATCACGCATCTATTCCACAAGGGCCAAACCGATTCTCTGCAGATTGGAACTATTTACCGGACTCCCAATTTTCAGAGCGATGGGTTCCTGAAATGTGTAAAATTCTCGAACACACCTTTCATGTGGATCTGGATCCGCAACCCCTCTCTTCTCAAGAATTGGAAGAAGTCTCAAAATGGGAATCCGAATTTCAATCGGAGGCCCATTTAAAACGACGTTAATTGATTTCTAAAACGTAGAGGATTTTAATCTTCAAAGATTCATTGGAACAGCGATGGGTGATATAATGAAGCATAGCTTAAATCAACCCGAGGAGTTTTATGAACGAGATTGAGAAGCAGTTGTCTGCCGCAAGAAATAGCTTGCTGGATCTGAGCTTGCGCAACCGACTTCTAAATTTTCGACCGACAAAATCCAGAACCTTACGAATCGTCTTGGACGATCCGTCTGCCGTTTATGAAGCGCTGGTTTTAAAAGAAAAAGAAATGGAACTTCTCTCAAAACCAGAAGAATCTTCGTCTTTAGAGTCAAAGTTGACCCCCACAAATCCTCCTTCTCAACCCACTCACTCCGAATCCGAGGAACCAGAAGAACCCGAACTTCCACTCTTTGACGGAAAAATTCATCCAGAGACGACCAGCGTTAGAACGTTACCCACCCCCCTTTCAGAAGAAGAACTTTATAAATTTCTTTCTCATATCAATCAACAAGCGCGCTCCTTTGTTGAAGAACAAGGCTATACCATTCTCTATTTAGCACTTGGTTTTTTAGAATGGAGCGAAAAATCGGCTCCTCAAACCAGTCGCGCTCCGCTTGTCTTGGTTCCGGTAGAATTGGATCGACGACGAATCAAAGATCCTTTTAAACTAAAATGGACTGGCGAAGAAATTTTAAGCAATATTTCCCTCCAGGAAAAACTGGTAGAACAAAAAATTCAGCTTCCTGAATTTGAAATGATTTACGAAAAAGCAGGCTTAGATCAATATTTTCAATCGATCCAGGAGGCCTGTAAAACCAAAGAAGGTTGGCGTATTTCAAATGGAATCTATCTCGATTTTTTTAGCTTTACCAAATTTGTGATGTATAAAGACTTAGCTCCAGAAGCCTGGCCCGAAGGAATGTCGCCAGCCGACCACCCCTTAATTCGCTCGATTTTATATCCTAGCGGAGAGCTACACACGTCTCATGGGTTTTCTGAGCAAGAGGTGGAGATAAAGCTCTCCTCTCCTCAGATTTATCAGATTATGGATGCCGATTCCTCTCAGATTTCCGTGATTGAAGACGTAAAAGCGGGTAAGAGCCTTGTCGTGGAGGGTCCTCCTGGAACCGGAAAATCACAAACCATTACGAATATTATCGCGGAACTCCTCGCGGCCGGAAAAAATGTTTTATTTATGAGCGAAAAAATGGCCGCACTCGAAGTCGTAAAAAATCGTCTCGACCAAGCCGGGCTAGGCGATTTTTGCTTGGAACTTCATAGCCAAAAGACGAAAAAAAAAGAATTTCTTGACGAATTAAAACGCGCTAGTTTTACAACCCCCTCCGATCCGGTCTCTTTTCAAGATCGCTTCGACCTTTTTGAGAATGTAAAAACAGATCTCAGCAACTATGTAAAAGTCTTACGTGAGCCTTTTCGGAAATTCGGACGTTCTCCCTATGAACTTTTTTGCCTCAAAGAATCTTCGTGGCAACATTTTCTCAAAGTCGGGCGCACGATGCCTCGATTTAAATTTCTCGACATCAAAGAAAGCGAGCAAAAAGACTGCGCTTTGATGCTCGAACGATTTACTCATTTAGCGAAAGCACTTCCTTCCGTAAAACCCATCCATCAACATCCCTGGAAAGGCTCTGATCCGGGCACGATTTTACCCGCAGATAAAGAAGAAATCGGTAAACTCGTCCAAGACGCTATCGGGGAAATGGATCGCTTGGAAACCGCGCTAAATCGGTTATTACGTGTTTGTATGATCAAACCCCCCGTCAATTTTCAAGAATTGCAACAAGTACTCCCGAAAGTCAAAAAAATCGCCTTTGCCGATTCCCTTTCTCGTGGTGTTTACCTGAATCCAGCCTGGAACCAGCCTTCCGAAAAAGCAGAAGAATTATTGAGTAAGGTGGAAACCTTCCAACAAAAAATGCTAAAATTCGCCCCAAATGCTTTGGATCAGGACCTTCTTTCCTTCCATGAAGAATATAAAGAACTGTCCAAAAAATGGCTCCTGTTTCTAGATAGCCGCTACCGCTCCTTAAATAAAGAGTTAATGCAACTCTATAAAAATCTTCCTCCACGTGAGACACAGAGAGTTTTAGCGGATCTAGAACGTCTTCTCGAATGTTCACGCCTACGTGAAGAAATTCGCAAATCCCTCAAAGACGCGCAATCCCTCTTTGGAACTCTATGGCAAGGCGAACACTCTGATATCTCTAAACTTCGTTTGTTTATGCAACAGGTACTCACGTTTCGCCAAGAGCTTTTGCAATCGGTCTTTCGAGAACCTCAAGGCGAAATAATTCGTTCCGGAGTTTCTTGGGAACAAATTCAACAAGCGCTCGAACAAGTCGAAGAGGCTTCAAAACAGTTTTTACAAATTCAGCGCCAATTTGCAAATCGGATGAATCTGGACGCGATCGCCATTTTTGGGGCCAAACTGCCTGAAATCCCTTTTTTGGAACTCATTTCTCGCTTTCGCTTATGGAACACCGAACTACATCGTCTCCAATCTTGGGGCCAATATATGACCCTCCGAAAAGAGTGTGTCCAAACGAAAGCACAGGCGTTCCTAGACTGGATTGAATCTGAGCAGGTTGAATCCGAAGATATCGTTCCCGGATTTCATGGAAATTTTGCCGATGAAGTCCTTCGTCTAGCCTTTTTAGAAAGACCGGAACTCACCAAATTTATTGGCGAACTTCACGAAGAAAAAATTAAACGCTTTAAAGAATTGGATCGCGAAATTCTTCTTTTAAACCGTAGACGCCTCTCAGATAAACTCCACCAAAGTCGCCCTAAATTGACCGGAGGAGCCTCTCCCGGATCAGAAGCGGGAATCTTACTCGGAGAATTCAATCGCAAGCGTCGCCATATGCCTATCCGAAAACTGCTCACTCTTACTGGAAGCCTGATTCAGAAGATTAAGCCTTGTTTTATGATGAGTCCGCTGTCGATTGCCAAATTTCTCGATCCCCGTAGTATTCGATTTGATGTGATCATCTTTGACGAAGCAAGCCAAGTTAAACCCGAAGACGCCTTTGGTGCCCTATTACGCGGTCGACAATTAGTCGTGATGGGAGACACCTCTCAACTCCCGCCCACTAGCTTTTTTGAAAATATTGTAGAAGCGGAAGAATCCGAGGGAGAAGAAGCCATTTTGACCGATATGGAAAGTATTTTACATCAATGTAAGCGAAGCTTTCCAACAAAAATCTTACGGTGGCACTATCGAAGCAAACACGAATCTCTCATTGCCGTTTCCAATCAGGAGTTTTATCATAACCGGCTACTCATTTATCCTTCCGCGTCGGCTCACTCCAAACACTTGGGGCTTTATATGGTTTATCATCCAGAAACGGTTTATGATCGGGGCAAAACCTCTATCAATCAAAAAGAAGCCGAAGCTGTCGCCAAAGCCGCACTTGAGCATTATCAACGCTTCCCCCAAAAAAGCCTAGGAATTGGCGCGTTTAAC
>CAZHAR010000022.1:0-80098 GCA_964530615.1 uncultured Planctomycetota bacterium
GCAAAAGTTCCCTGGCTCTGCTTATGTAGCAAGGCATGAGAGGTTTCTTATTTTTATCCAAAACTAGAACTCGTTGCATTAACAATATTCCTATCAAGAGTGGGGATTACTCCCCGTCAACTGCTTTCGCAGTAAATATCACCTCGCCAATGTTATGAGAGGGTTTTTACAAGCGACACTAGCCTTTCCCAAAAGGACTGGTTTAATCGCTTGCCTCAGAGCTACAAACTGGTGAAGCATTTGTAGGTGACTATTCTGTATATTGTAAAACATACATTCCTCTCTAACGTCCATTACGACTCAGGCATGGTAAGCCTGTGCTTTAGCTTGCGCTTTTACACTTTTCAGCTAAAGTAGTTTGCTTTTTTCAAAGCTCACTTGCTTTAGCTGTGAGTAGCTTACACGGATTCTCCGACAAACTCTTTAAAAACTAGATATAATCCTGCTAAAACTCTTGCTGTAGCTTCATAATTGACTTTCTCCCAAGTATCTTCATGCGTATGGTAATGAGGATAGCGAAAAGGAGCGGTATCCGTCACCATCAAAGCAGAGTATCCGACTTGCCAAAAGGACCACTGATCGGACCACCCGATCCCGGAAATGGCGTTCGGAGCGGCAACGCCCTCTGAAGGAAATTTGGCAAGGGTTCGAAAGGATCCGACGGTTTTTCGGACTAAACTTCGAGACGAAAGGTTTCCCACAAAACCGATAAAATTTCCCTTGGTGGGATAATAGAGATTAAAAGGGAACGGATAAAACTGGCTCCCTTCTTTTTCTGAATAAAAACCCATCGTTTCTAAAGAAAACATCGCTGTAATATTCTCTTGTCGCTCTCGACAACGGCGCGCATAGACAAGACTTCCCATGTTTTCGGTTTGAAAATAAGGGGGTTCTTCATTCGTAAAAGCGACAAAACGTAGGGTTCGTGAGAGCGGTTTTTTAGCAAACAGTCGAGCCAATTCCAGAATACTAGCAACTCCAGAGCCATTATCGTTGGCACCTAAGGTTCCTTCACAACTATCATAATGGGCCCCAATCACTACAATTTCTTTTGGATAGGTTTGCCCCAGAATTTCGACTTCGAGGTTATAAGTACTTTTCCCCAAAACCTTAAATTCTTGTCGATTTACTGTATATCCGGAAGATTGGAACGATTTTTCAACGTAATCTGCCGCTTGTTGGAGTTGTTTATAGTGAGAATGAAGTTCCCGCTCTCCAATGGTTTCGGCTAGCATACGAATATGCGTTTCGATATTCGCCTTGAGTTCAAGAGTCAACGAATCGAGAGGAGGAAGAGATCCTTGATAAGAAGAGCCTGGCATCAGCACCATATAACATCCCGTCGCTAAAATCAAAAAGAGTAAAGAACTCCAGAGGAGAATGGCACGCATCCATTCTTTTTTGGTCGAAGGGAAAATTTTTATTTTTTTGATGGAATTGAGGAGAGTATTTCCAAAAGACATTTTTTTTCCTTTTTGTACTCGACATGCGATTTTTTTTTACACTTCTGGAGGTCGTTAATAAGTTATAAACTAGGAAGAAGGTTCCCATGTAAAACCGCTAAAACTCTCGGTTTTATTGGATAATTCGCCCTCCAGATTTTTAGCGCTTTCTAAATTACCCGATTTAACAAAAGCGGCTTCTGGAGTTGGTTTTTTCTCCATCCCATTATAATCCGCATCTTTAGAACTTAAGACTTCTGCATTTTGACTGACGAGAAAGCAACGATTTCCAGAGATTCCTTTTTTTTCAGGCCATGCATAACAGATCCATCGTGTCTCTTGAGCATTCATTTCAGAAGCATTTTGTGAAGCAATACCGACTTTGCCATTTTCCGGAATCGCCATTTTTTCTGCCGGGAGATACATTAAGAAGTGATAGCCAAATCGAGTCGCAATCCCTCCATTTTGAGAGGCGCTTTCGCCAAGCATTTTGTCTATAAACGGGGCGCTTAGGGGTTGATTTTGTTTGTCTCCAAGTAGTGTGGGGACTACGCCAGAAAGTTCAACTAGATAGCCATATTCACCAATAGTATCTTGATCCCGATCCTTCGGGGCCGCATTTTGGAATTGAGCTTGTGCCGTAGACATATTTCTCAATGCGCCAATGACTTGTATTTCATGAAGATCAATTTCTAAAGAACGGTAGTCTTTTTCCTTATACTCAGAAGGATAGTCTAAATCTCCTTCATCAATAGTTAAGGAGATATTTTCTGCGGTAATCACCACAGCCCCTTTTTTTCCACCCGGTAAAGGAATTTCTGAAACTATTTTTAGAGGCATTCCCGAAATCTCTTTAAAATAAATGGCATCTGAACCCAAGAGGATGTCAGCCCCTTTCGGAAATGTTGCAGAAAATTGTTCTGAGGCCCAGAGTTGAAGTTTTTTAGTCTTATTTTCTTGAGTCACTTCGACTTCATATTTTTTACAAGAATATCCAAGAATTTCCAAAGTTTCTTCTAAAGGCTTGACTTGGCAAGAAGAATTTCTTTTTTCCTGAAGAAGTTCCGAACTTGCTTTATAGACTTCCTTTTTATCATGTTTAATCAGATAGCCTTCTCCCTGCTTGATCAGGACATCATTGATGGGTTTTCCAGATTTTTTTCCTGATTTTGCCCGAAAATTTTTATCCCAAAAAAGATACTCTACCTGTTCCGGCATTTTGGCGGAGAACATCTTGAGGATATCCTTGAGTTCGTCCATCCCTTCTATGGTCACGACATAGGAAATTTTTCCCTGAAAGCCTTCGGGTTCTTTTTTATTATTGTTTTTACCACTCATCACAAAAAAGAGAATAACACTAAGGATAAGAATGCCTCCACCCGCCCCGATCAAAATTTTTGGATTCATTTTTTTGGTCGGTTTTCTAACTGTTTTTTTTCGTGGAGTGGAAGAAGATTTTTTTGGAATTCCTTTAGGTTTTTCTTCAGTCATAAAATTTCAACCTCTTTGGATTTTTGATAGAACCAATATTTTCAGGACAATACACAGGATGAG
Organism: uncultured Planctomycetota bacterium; assembly: GCA_964530615.1. Lineage (GTDB taxonomy): Bacteria > Planctomycetota > JBBTDB01 > JBBTDB01 > JBBTDB01 > JBBTDB01. The sequence continues at coordinate 2,997 of CAZHAR010000022.1, forward strand.
CACCGATGGTGCATATTAAATGATTTTTGATCGGTTTTAAACTAAAAAATTGTCTTGAATCTGTTCAAAAATTCGCTAATTGAGATTCCGGCTTCAATGGGAGCGAGTTGTAATAAAAGATGAGGAACTTTTAATTCTTTATAAAAAAGGTCTGACTTCAAAGATTTCATTTTCTCAAAACAGGACACTCCCACCAAACGATCTTCTGTTCCTCGGAGATACAAGATCGGAACAGAACATCGAGTGAAATTAAGAGATTCGTCGCAATCGAGAATCTCCTGAATACGTCCGGCTAAGACATTGGGAGCAATACTTTGAATGGTTTCTTGAACCTGTCGGATGAGATCGGGAGAAGAATCGGCTAAAAAGAACTTCATGGCCCAGAATGGAGGCGGAAATCGGAATACAAGGGTCCAGGGAAAAAAACGAAATAAAGGAGAGCATGGGGGTTGGATGAACGTGTTACAGAGAACGAGCCCGAGGAGTTCAGAACCAAGTCGTTGAGTTAAGCGAATCGCTAAAGGGCCAGAAAAAGATTCGGCCAGCAAAAGAAAGGGATCCGGTTTCGGAATTCGTTCAAGAACCCAATTTTCCAGTTCTGAATAAGGCAAAAACTTCTGAGTTGGAAAAGAAATAACAACTGGATCCAAAATTTCCGGACAGGTTTTGAGAAACGGTTCAAAGAGTTTCCCGGTTCCGTCTAGTCCCGGAAGCAAAACGATTTTTGTTTTGAGCTTTGAGTTCACGAACGAGTGCCTTTAATTTTGAGTTCGAAGTTCTTCCAACGAATAAAAACTATCCCGCCAATAGATGCCTTGATTAAGCAAAGTGCTGAGGGATGATTTCCATAAAATATACAGATAAAGCAAAGTCGCCAGAGGATAAGCGAATCCGTGCCAATAGGGAAGTGCGAATCGTCTAGCGACAGTTCCATAGAGAATCATTAAAAGAAGCACAATCGCGCTATTGAAAAATTGTAGCGTATCGGAAGTCAAAAAAATGGCGAGAAAGGGCCAAAAATCAAGGAAGAACAGAATAAAGGTTCCCCACAATACCAGTGAAAATCGATACTGAATGGCGGCAAAAGTGTTTTTCATGAGTCCTTGAATCAGTTGAGTCAGCGAGGAATACCACTCGACAGAAATCTCGTCGCGACCGATTAATACATCTTGCCGAAATCCCTGATTTTTCAATAATTTTCCTAATTTAAGATCGTCATCCGGACGTAACGCAATCGCCTGATGAGTGCCCGCTGTTTTGTATGATTGTGCTTTAACAAGATTGAAAGCTCCAATACCAATAGAGTGTGAGCTTTTTGGGTCTTTTGCTTTCCAGGGCTTAATAAATAAGACGAAGTAAAAAAGAAAGAGGCTCATCGCTATGGATAAGCAAGAACTCGGTGCCACTAAGCGTGGAAAAATGCAAAGATGATCGAGGTTTTGAGATTTTACATAAAATAGGGATCGTCTTAAAACTTCAGGAGAAACAAGAATATCCGCGTCCGTAAATAGATAATATTCTCCTCTGGCATGGAGAGAAGCGTTATAAAGGGCCCAATTTTTGCCGAGCCATCGGGGTGGCAATTCGTGTAACGTGAGGAAACGAAAGCGGGAATGAGTTTGTGCAAATTTTTCAAGAATCTCAGGAGTGCGATCTGTAGAACGATCATTCACCACGATGATTTCAAAATTCGGATAATCCTGCTGTAACCAAGAAGAAATCGCTTTTTCTAGAGCATTTTCTTCGTTACGAGCCGCGATTAAGATCGAAACTTCTGGACATTCTTCTTGCTTCAGAAGAGGTTGTTGTTGAAGGAGTTGGAGTGTTTTCAAACCGCTAAAAAGTTCTTTTGCGCTCAAGCTGAAAAGAAATAAAGTGAGGGTAGAAAGAAAGATCCACACGTCAGCGTCCATTGAAAAACTCCCTTAAAAAATCACTTTCTTATCTTAATCTAGAAAAAAAACTAAACAATTTTTAAAAATTAATTATAATACGGATGTTCTAAGTGTAGATTGAACCAAATCTTTTAAACTAGGGTGGATTTATTTAGGTTTGGAGACTTTTTTAGTGCTCCTCATAAAAATCAAATCTACATTTTTAGTTATTTTTTTTAAAATTGAGGTGGAAATGGCTCTTAAAATGTTTTTATTCTTGGGTATTATTATCCTATTTATGTTGGGATGTGAACAAAATAGCGACGGGGGATCCACTGAATTTTTTGACAGTCAGACTGACGGAAATCCAGTCCCGGGCATTCCGGCACCTACGCCTTTTGTTCCTTCTCCTTCTCCAGCATCTATAAGTGTAACACCTGCAGATTTATCGATTTCGCCGGGAACTGTTCATACGTTTACAGTGAATCTCTCTGGAGTGACAGGAAATGGAGATATTGCCTCTTCGAATATCCTTTCCGCCTCTTCCGGAACTGTCCTTGGGCTTCCTTTCTCTATTGGTTTTTCTTCTGTTGTTCGTACAAGCGCAACGACTTTTACTTCTTTAGGCTTTTTTTCGGGTGTTGTTGATGGAAATGGAACCATGAATGTCACTCTGATCTATACAGAAGAAGATCGCACCATCTCTACATTTGTAGTTTTTGATGTAAACGGGGTGATCCCACCCGAAATTTGTACGAATAGTATCGATGATGATGGGGATGGGTTAATCGATCTCGCGGATCCCGATTGCGTTCCTGCACCAGAAAATTGTACTGATAGCATCGATAATGATTTTGACGGTCTTACCGATTGCCTTGATCCCGATTGTGCAGGGCTCGATCCCGCTTGTCCTTGTACAGCCCCGCTTTCAGTGGATTTAACAAACGGAGTGAGTCCAAGTGTTTCCCCAATTGCTCTTTTTATAACCTGTGCCGATGACCTTCTGCAAAGCGCTGTTGCAGAAATTGATCTCTCTGGAGCTTTTGATACTTCTTGTCCAATGGCGATTACTGATTTTTCTTATTTTTGTGATACGGATCTTAGCTCCAGTGTAGAGGGACCTTATACTGGGGTAGTTACTTTTATTGTTCTGACAGGAGATGGAACAGGAGCAATACCGGGGGCAGAAATTGCACGAACGACGATTCCCGGCAGTGTTGCTCTTCTACTCTCAGGAACAGTTGTTTTTACTCTTCCCACACCGATCTCTATCCCTAGTGGCACAACGGCTGTTTATGTGGGAGTGGAAACTCTTTCTCCTTCTACAACAACAGACTCTTATGCTGTAGGTTTCGATGATACTCTTGGTACGATTGATGGGACTGCTGGTGTTTCAGAATTAGATTCTTACGTTTCTGGGGGTTGTCTATTTGGTTCAAGCGTTTTTTCTTTGATCGATACAACACCATTTAGCACACCCCTCGAAGGAAATTACAACTTTACTTTAACGGTTTTGGGCTCTCCTTAAAGAATTCAGAACAAACAACCTCATTGTCATTCCAATAGTTTCTAAAGGGCCGAAACTTCGTTTCGGCCCTCTTTTTTTCGGCCTAATTTTTATCAATGAATTCCTTCGAATCGGGTTTGATTGATTCGAGTGATTCGTAGGGTGTCAAATTTGATAGCCTCTCCCTTTTCGTATTGTGCGAAGAGTTCATTCATTTGTTTCCACTCAATGGGCAAGAATTTAAAGACGAGTTGTTCTTGTAAAAGTTGTTCGCTTTGAAGAAGAGTGAGTTCGACTTGTTCGCGAATGAGAATTGGAAGCACTGATTTTTGGAACAAGGAATATTCAATCTTTCCAAGCAGTTTGTTTTCGCTTTCATGGAAAATATTAAGAACCGCTTTGGTATCATCGATTTCATAAGAGATTTTCATGTCTTCTTTGAGTTCTGGAATGAGTTTCTTTAAGGATTTGATTTTGTTCAACAAGAGATCTTCGATTTGCTCGCGAACGAGTTCAACACCGGCTTTTTTGAAGAAAACGGCTAAAAAGCTATCCAACAAAACTCGCTCCTGTTCTTTCCAAAAATTCTGGTAATCCTTTTGATTAAAGGAACAGGAACCCAAAATCCAGCTAAACACATCTTCAAAATAAATAAATAAATCAAAACGGGTCCCTTCTTTTTTTTGAAAGCGGAGATGAATTTCAATTTTATTATTGGTGAGATAAATTTCGTGAATGTGAATTGATTCTAGAGATTCCATAAAACGAGAATGTATTTTCATATTTTGGAGAAGTTCTCGTTCTGCAAACAGTTCCAGATATTCTTCCACGTGATGAAGATCATGGTGGAACTTACGTAGTTTAGACCAATTTCCAGTTCGGTGAGCGAGCAACCCTGTTTGACGAATCTTTTTTAACAATTTGGGAATGGTTCCGGAATGGAATCCTTTGCGCAAGAGTTGTGGGAGCTTTTCTCCATGACTTCCCACTAAAACAGGGCGAACCATTTTCGCGCGATTTTTATGATACAATTTCCAATTTTCTTTAAACTCCCACACCATAAAACCAAATAATCCGGGGATCAAAAAGACGGTTAATCCCACAAACGTAATAATAATATAGTCGGGAATATAAGGGATACCACGGAAGCGATAAATAGATAAAGAAGAAACAGTCTTTGTTTTTTCCAATATTATTGAATAGGCTTCGGATCCGATCAACAATTGCCATTTCTCTCCGGGTTTTGTCGTTTTGAGGACAGGGTCTTTATAGTCTTCTTCAAGATATTCTTTAAGGGTTTTTTTTACAGCCTCTGGAACTTGATGTTGATTTAATTCTTCCAGAATGTTTTTCTTAGGGTCAATACGTTCCAAATTTGAATAAAGCATTGCGTTCGTTAATTGAGGCAAAAGCGGAAGGATGACTTTATGCGAAACGGTCACCACCGGAAAATGTTTAATGGGGTTAATTTGGGGTTCTACGAGGACATTAATGTAAATAATGGCGGTATAAGTAATCCAAAACCAAATGACTCCAAAGAATCCTTTAATCAGGATAGAAATCTTTTTTTCTTTTTCGTTAAAACGCGTGGAATTTTCTACGGAATAAACGATATATTCTAGGTAAAAAATAGCTGTTTTGAAGGCTTCCATAATAATCACAAACAACCCGATCAAGAGCGTCTTTTTGAGACGTAGCGCGGTATCTGCAACGAGTTGACTTACGCCATCTCGCAGAGCCATCCCGATAAAGGTATAGAATAGCGCATTAAAAAAAAGGATTCCGCCTCCGATGCCATACCCCATCATTTTTTTAACGCCAACTTCCGAGAAAAAATTTAAATAGACGTAGGGATCTTGATGAAATTCACGATAAATAAACAAAAGGGTAAAGGTAATACTTGCGGACAACAGTCCCGGAATAATCAAGGTGGTCAATACTTTGGAAAAGATCCGTGTTAAAAAAAGTGCTTTAATGCCTTTAAATAAAAGCGAGAAAAAGCTGGACATGGCTTTGCCCATATATTTTAAGACGGTTTTGCCCCATTCAAAATTAATCGCGCAGAGTAAAAAAATCGCTAATCCAATACAGGAATGAGGAGAATAAAAATGGAAAGGCCCAATCAGCAAGCTAATGAGAATTCCTAGGGTATGATCCATTCCTTCCAAAATAATATAAGAAGAGAGATAAGGAAGGAGTAAAAATTTGGTCAGGATACGACCCACAGGATTTCCAAAGAGGAGCGAACTCAAGCGTTGGAGAATCCGCATATAGATTTCGCCTCCGGAATAAACTCCAAACAACTGTTTCCGAAAATATTTATCGAGCGAGAGCAATTGATCGGAAACAAGAAGTTGTTTCAACGTCAAGTCCGAGAGTTTTAAGTCATTTCGGCTGATAATATCTCGAAGATAGGAAAATTTAAAACGGCCCTCCGCAATAATTTTATCGAGGATTTCTTCTTTTAGTTTCTCAAAACCTACCTTTTCCTGGCTATTATGAGAGAAAAGTTGATTTTCCTGAAACGCGGTTTGAAGAATTTGACGAAAATCGGTTCGTAATTCGTTGTTCGTCTGTTCAATGAGATCTTCAATAAATTTTTCAAAGCTTTGAAGTTCTTTTTCTCTTACTTTCAATCGTTGAATACGTTTTAGAGCCGAGCGAAAATATTTAATCTTGTTAATTCTTTGTTGAAAGGGGAGTTTTTGGATCAAAGAACCCAAGAAAAAACTCCGAAAAAATCCATCAAAATTGAGCTTAAAGTATTGTTTAATTGCTTTTTGATAAGAGAGTTGAAGATCAAACAGGAGATGTCGTTCATTACTAAAATCTTGGGTCGCTTCAATGCGTTCAAGTAGATAGCCCAGCAATATCAGCAGTTTATTTTTTTTGGCTTCTTCTTGAATTTGATGGGCCTGCGTAAAATTTTCGGCCAGAATTCGAATTTGTTTCTGAATTTCCGCTTGAACTTTTTCTTGCACCGGATTCTGTTCAATTCGGGCGCAATTCTCATGAGTTTTTTGAATCAAAGACAAGGTTTTGCGCCAATAAATCAAACTTCTCGCGGGATTTGTATAATGATCATACAGTTTCGCTTTTAATATACTTTGTTTTAAAATGCGAATTCGTCTGGAAGCACAGACATTCAAAGCAAATGAAGACTTTGAAAAAAATAGACTGACGAAATAGAGAACCCACCGATAAAGAACAAAACCGATCATGCCTTTTACATCATGAAACGCAATGGTTCGTGGGTGAGCGATGGTGCGATCTTGAAACTCTTCATAAATAGAGCCAAACGCTTTCAAGGTATATTGCGTGCTCTCTTGAAGTCCCTGATTTTCTCGGATTTCTTCAAGAAAATCTTCGCCTCTTTTTCGAATATCTGTAATTTCGGAAGGGGTCGCGGCTCGATATAAATCAATCAGGTGCCTAGAAAAAATAGTGTCTAAGACTAATAAATCTTCAAATTTGTAGGGGGGCTTGGACCAGAGAACCGCATTTTTCAAATCTTTAAAATCCAGTGAAGTCACAATACGATCTTGACGAATACATCGCTGAATAAGCGCGGTCACAATCGGGCCAAAATAAGCCTCTACTTGTTCTTTAGATTGTTTTTCCTTGAATTCAAAAACTAAAGCTTCGATCACTTTTTGATGATGATATCGAAATTCGTAGACTTCCAGCGAGGGGGTTACCTGATTCGCTTTCATCAATTTCGAGGTGAAAATTTGTTCGAGAGTCGGGGTATGAGGAGGTTGAGAAGCGATCAGAATTTCACGAGGTTCCAGCCCCAAATTTTTGAGAAGATTATCGATCAGAATGTCATTCTTGATCGAGGGAAAAAACTTTTTAACCAGATCCGGAGAAAAATAAGAAAGTTCTATCCAATACGCCAAAAATTCTTGAAAAACTTCAGAGTTATCTTTCGCGTCAAATACCAAACTTTCTGAAGCGAGTACCTCTCGAATTTCTTCAAATTCAACCGCACCAATTTTGTTGATGGATTCTTTAAGTTTGGCTTCGGACAACTGGTTTGTCTGGACCAATTGAATACAACGTTTATGCATTTCCGCATGAGCCAGCGAGGCCCAAAATTTCAAACCAAAATAGGAGATCGAAAAACTGTTTAGCTCGTCACTGACGGGTTCACTTAATAAAACCGCCATTTCTGTAGGAATTTTTTCCCAAGCGGCATGAAGATTGGGATCGATTTGTGCCGCAATTTTTAAAAGATCGTTCTTCGAGAGGAGATATTCATCGGCGTGAGGAACATGAAAACTGATGTTATGGAGATCCTTATGTAAACGAATCACACGCTTCATTACACGAGCATCAACCAGTATAATTCCTTTCTCCAAAGATTGAAAAACAGTTCGCAAGTCTTCCCGTGAGGTACTTCCTCGATGTTGCGTGGTTTCATCCATGCTCTTCTTTATAAAACGGGTTGTTGCTCCAGAACAGAATCCGTAGGTATTGCGATGAATTTGCTCAAAAGAATTCATACTGATGCTCGTTTCTTATTTTAAAAGAAATAACTCGCCAGAAAAGAACGATTTTTCTTGTCCCAAATATTAAGTTTTGAAGGCTTTTGGGTCAAGCGAATGAAAAGACCTAAATCAGAATAAGCGGAATCTTAGGGCAAGAATGCTTGACAGAAGTTTGGAAAGAAGTTACTATTTCCCCCTACCAAAATTTTGAATAGTTGTCTCCAGAAATCGCAAGGATCTTAGAACTGTGGATATTCACGTTCTGACGTTATTTCCCAAAATGTTTCAGGAGGTGTTGTCAGATTCGATTTTAAAAATTGCTCAAGAGAAGGGACTTCTTCGAGTTTTTCTTCATAACTTTCGCGATTTTGCTCAAAACAAACACAAGAAAGTCGATGATCGCCCCTATGGCGGAGGACCGGGAATGGTACTCGGTTGTGAACCCATTTTTTTGGCGATCGAATCCCTCAGAAATACGTTTCCAGAAGTTTCTCACCGATTGATCTTACTCTCTCCTCAGGGGAAACCTTATCACCAAAATATGGCGATCACATTCTCTCAGGAAAAAAGCTTGATTCTCGTGTGTGGACATTATGAAGGTTTTGACGAGCGAATTATTGAAGGACTACAACCGGAAGAGATTTCTATCGGAGACTATGTCTTAACCGGTGGAGAAATTCCAGCAATGGTACTGATCGATTCTATTTCCCGCTTAATTCCCGGAGTATTGGGTGATCCGGAATCAAATCAGAAAGAATCCTTCAACTTTTTATTAGACTATCCCCAGTATACCCGACCCGCTGAATTTCGCGGGATGAACGTTCCAGAAATTTTACTTCACGGACACCATCAGGAAATTGAAAATTGGCGAAAAACACAAGCCTTACTTCGAACACAACAACGAAGACCAGATTTGCTCAATCGCCCTTATAAGAGTTAAAAAGGAGTTTTTTATGGATGTGATGGATAAAATAGAAGCTAAGTTTATTGACCCCACCAAAAATTCGAAACATTTTGGCGTTGGAGATACCGTTGAGGTCCATGTTCGCATTAAAGAAGGGGACAAAGAACGTATTCAAATTTTTCGGGGTGTGGTCATCTCGAAAGCAAAATCAGGAATGAGAGAAGTCTTTCGGGTCCGAAAACTCGTCGCAGGAGAAGGAGTTGAACGAACCTTCCCTGTCCAGAGTCCTGCTGTTCTTAAAGTGGTATGCACTCGACATGGAAAAGTACGTCGCGCTAAACTGTATTACTTGCGAGATCGCGTTGGAAAACAAACTCGTATTCAAGAACGAATTTTAGCGAAACAAGTGGAAGTTCCAGAAACGGCTCCCCCTTCTGTCCCAGAAGTAACCGCTACCGCCACAGCACCTGCACCCGTGACAACAGCTCCAGTTCAGCCAGAAAAAAAATAGAGAGTTCGCTTGAAGCCTTCTGAGTTAGGCCAAGAAGGGGAGAAGCAAGCACTGAAATTTCTGAAAAAATCAGGGTATCAGATTCTTGTTTCAAACCTTCGAAATAAAGCCGGAGAACTCGACATGATCGCGAAAAAAGAAGGCTTTCTCTGTATTATTGAAGTGAAAACACGCCGCGGCGAACATTCTCCTATTGAAGCGGTCACACGACAAAAACGCCAAAAAATTTGCAAGGCCACTCATCTTTTCCAATTACAACATCAACTCACTGAATGGCCCGTTCGCTTTGATATTTTGGGCATTACAGGCACCCCCGAAAAATTCTCATTTGAACTCATCGAGGATGCCTTTAATGAAAGTGAGGATTCCCCTTATTAGGGTGTGGATAAGGTTTGACTTGCGATAATGGTGGGTCGGGTATCGGTCGTATCAAAGAATTGAATAAATTTGTTCACTTCTCCGACATTGAATCGTCTTAAATCCTGTACGTGAGCTGGACCCACGGCTTGAAAACAGAGTTCCACCAAAATGGTAGCTCCGCTAGAGAGATCAATCGATGAAATATCATAGGTGACGGTATCGCTTCCAGCCACATTAAAATTACTGTCTAATGCCGCGTCTCCTTTGATTTCCATATCGCTAATGAGCGGGTGTGTTGTTGAAAATCCTAAAGGTGGAATTCGATTATCCTTCAGATAGCTATCCGCGCTATGGAGCGAAAACGTGACATTTTCATCCAGATCTCCTAACACTCCTTCATAAATCTGAACTTCTTCTTGTTGAGTAATAATCTCATGATGGGGTTCAAAACCCGCATAAATAGAGCCTAAATCAACTCCAAAAATGAGGCCCCGACTGTCGAAGCGACCCGATTCAAAAAGAATACTTCCCACGCCCGCTTTTCGAACGACGACATGGAGCCACATTCGACGACTCGGATAGCCGCTGGGCAGTTTGTGTCCTGTAAGATTTTCCACATTCACTGTTAATTGGAGACGATTTCCAAGCGACGAAACTATATTCACGTCCAGATCTGCGGCGGCAGCGAGATTTGCGTCTGTTTCCAGAATTTTTTGATCAAATTCCGCAACGGTGGCAACAGTCCCCAAAGCCACAGTATTATCCCTGAAAAGTTTTAACATCAAGGAGTTTCCACCGACAAAGGTATGGCGATAAAAGGGGCTTCGTGGAAAATCTAAGAGCTCTAATTTCGTACTGCCGGTAATTACAGGCATATGGCAATCTTGACAAGTGGTTCCCTGCGCTGGAAAGGAGCTATTTAAATATTCTGAAAATGTGGCTTGTTCCGTAAAGATGAGTCCCGTGGCTGTTCCGTTTGAGTCAAAAGCTTCGGTTCTCAAGACGTGACAACCCGCGCATAGACGAGATTCTTCAATATGACTAGTGCTCCCAATCGCTGGCCCTACGGCATTAAACCCGTTCATTCCTCCCGGAGGAATCGTTGGTATCGAATAGGGCCCATAAATATCGAAATTCGTATTTAAGGGAAGTACTCCATTAAACGCGTCCTCAAGATTAGTATCATCAATTTGATGGCAGAGAGTACAACTGACGCTGTCTCGACCCAAACCAGAAGTGGATGCGGTTGCAAAATCGAGCATCGCTGTCGAGCCATTATCAAGGCGGTTTTGTTCTGAAAGCATTGGCGCATGACAACGCAAACATTCGTCTTGAATCAATGCAGATTTGCTTGGAAAGCGATTGATTTCACTTACCAGACGAGCCCGAAAATAGGGATCCCGCATGGAATTCGCCATCATTGTTGCTCTCCAGCCTGTTCCCGGAGCGACATCTTCTCCTGATCCGGTTTCAGTATTCGTATCTGTCCCGTTAGAAGAGTGACACCCAGTACAAGTTTGATGGCTCACATAATTGTTTCCCATCGTCGAATCAGTATTGGGTTGAATCGAATCATCCACCGCATTGACCACAATCGGAATCGGCAACTGAGTCTCGGTATCAAACCCCGGTTCGGCCACATTATTGGGATCGGAGATAAATTGGCTATTTGATGGGACAAAGTCATTCCCTCCATTATTATCACACCCAACAATAAATGTCATTAGCATTAAAATTAAAAAAAATTCTTTCATCGGGCTCCCTTTTCAAAATGAGCTAAAAATTCTCTTGGGGAAATTTTCTTGTTTTTAAAATACACAAATTTTCATTCTTTCTCAAGGAAATTGTGTTTATAATCTGAAAACAAACGCCTTTCCACAAACGGAGATTCATTTTTTTAGGGATATTTTCTTAAGGAAATTTTATGAAATGGATTATTTTAGGATGGCTTCTTTTATTTTTAATCGCTTGTCAACAAACAGAAAAGAAATATGATCCTCCAGTCAGTAACCAAGGCGATAAGGTTCGGATTCAATTGATTTCGGATCAAGTGGCGAATGGCCCACACTATCCGCTAAAAAAGCCGATTACGATGGAAGTTCAAGATCAGGAAGAATTTTCTGTCTTGACGGTTAAAAACAAAACAGATTTTCCCTTGGAAGTTTTTTTGGAGGGGCCCACGTATCGTTGCGTAAAATTAAGAGCAGAACAATCCCAAGATATTTCTCTCGATCCAGGAACCTATTATATTGTTGTTGTGTTTGAATCCAACAATAAAGCCCCCGGATTCGTAGAGGGCAATTTTCAAGGCGGTGGACAATATTTGCTCCATATCCACTATCCCGCCTTTTTTGATTAAAGATTAAAATAAGGAGGTTGAGGTTTTTTGGGAAAGGGTTCGTTCCCGGGGGGAAGGCCATAAGAAAACCCGGGATTTTTCTGGGAAGGCTTGATATCTCCGTACGTTGGAAACTTAGGGTTGTGTTGTCCATATTCGGGCAAACTTGTCGGTAAATCACCGTAAAACGGGGGGCCTTTTTTGGGAGGGAGATCTCCATAAAACGGTAGAGAGGAAGGGCCAGAAGGGGGTTCTAAATTTTCAGGAACTTCTGTTGTTTGAGCGGCGATAGAAGGAATCATTTGAATTCCCGAGAGAGAAGACGGGGCTAGCAGTAAGGGTTCCAGCGAAGTATTGTCTTCGATGAGTGAGGAAAAAACATCGAATAAATCCGAAGCAATTTCTTCTAAGGTTTCTAATACGCCGTCTCCGGTTTTGAGATTCACTGAGAAACTGACAAATTCATCATAATGAAGCTCTCGCTCCGAATCCCGTAATTGAAAAAAATTGATCTCACGATCGGCGCTGTATTGAATAATAAAAGAAATATTTTCAAGCGAACGCTGATACTGGTGTAAGCAAGAAATCATTTGCTGAAAACAGTGAATGTTCTTTTCTTTAAGGGACGTTTTAGGATTCACGACCAAAATTACGGCATCTGCGAGATGAAACGGAGAGGTTTTTAGAGGATCTTGAGATTCTTCCATAGAAAGCGCGAGTAATTCAAAAATAGGCATTACAGGGCCAATATTTGGAAGTGTTACTATTGAAAAGGATTTGAGCGAAAAATGATCAAAATCCTCTACATGAATTCTTTCTGATGATTTTGCGTTCTCTTTTAAAATTTCAATCGAACGGTTATTTTCTCCTGTATTTAGGCCAAAATAGATGATTTTAAAAAAAAATTTTCTGGCAATCAAATCCAGTTGAGCCATAGCGTCCCCCTCTCCTTGTTCATTTTTCAGATCAGACGATCTTACATCAATGCGGCAATATCATGCAAACTCCAGATACGTGGATTTTTAATGCGTCGATATCCCGTGCTCTGATAACATAATTCTACCGTAACTTCTAAATATTCACGAACTTCGTTAAAGCGAATAATTTCATCCGTATCCATTTGATTCGCGGAGCGATAGGGATCCATATCTTGAGAAATTCGTTTTTCGACTTCCATCATTCCTTGTTCCACTTTTTCTTTAGTGGCCAATTCTTCTTGCTCAATGGTTTCAAGTGATTTTTTTATTCCTTGTTTTTCATATTTTTTCTGAAGCTCTCGGAAGCGTTCTGGGTTCAAGGGATACTCAAAGTGATCGTCCAGAATATGGCTATAAGTGGCGATCGCTAACGTATGTCCTTCCATTACCGCTAACCGTGTAATGGGCGTAGAGAGTTGAAGAATGGGATCATAGGGTAATCCGGCCATCGCATAATAACCCGCTCCGCTCGCCTTTCGCAAGAGGACCGTAATCATCGGTGTTGTATTGGTAGAATTGGTATAAATAAGATTTGAGCCATATCCAAGAAGCCCTAGCTTTTCGGCTTCAACGCCAATATCAAAACCAGCAATATCTTGAAGCCAAACAAGTGGGATCCCATCGTGGTCACAGGTGCGACTGAAGAGTGAGACTTTCGCGATCCCTTCTTTATACAAAATCCCGCCTGCCCGTAGAGATCCAGTTTGAGGAGATAAGGTGGGTTCTTGGTTATTGGCGATGATTCCAACATATAACCCATTGATTCGACCTACTCCGCAAATCATTTCGCGTCCTTGATTGGGAAGAATTTCCCAAAAAAGGCTGGAATCGACGAGACGAGCAATCACTTGGCGAATATCGTAGTTTAATTTGTGATCTTTTGGGATTAATCCCGAAATCTCGGTCGTGGGATAAAGTGGAGTGGTTTCATTCGTAAAGAAACGGTAGAAAGAGGCTCCAGACGAGGGAAGTTTAGCGATTTCTTCTCGAATTAAGTGTAACACTCCCGGATCATCAGGGGCTCGCATATCGGCACATTTACTTAAATGGCAATGAACATCAGGACCCCCAATTTGAAGAGCGGTTAATTTTTGACTCTTGGCGCCCTTGATGATTCCAGTTCCAGCGATGACCATATAGGCTTCTTCGGTCATAAATACTTTATCAGAAATGATCGGCATGTAGCCACCGCCAGCGATGCAGTCCCCAAAAACACCGGCAATTTGGGGAACTTGCGCATCCGAAAGAAGACTATTCATTTTAAAAATATGTCCAGCTCCTGTGGCGCCCGGAAAGGATTTGCTTTGATTCGGTAAATTTAAACCGCTACAATCAATGAGATAAATGACCGGAATTCTCAGGCGTCGAGCAATCGCTTGTGCTCTCTCAATTTTCTCCGGCGAACGGGGCCACCAAGAACCGGAAGCTACCGTGTTATCGTTGGCAATCACCACCGTATAGAGTCCACCAATTCGGACAAAAGCCGTTAACACTCCTGCGGCTGGAGATCGGCGATTTTTAGCTCCATCAAAAAATTCTTCGTTCCAATTGACAAAGGTTCCAACAGGATAAATGCGTGTTTCGGGATCTTTTAGAAAATCGATCCGTTCCCAAGCCGTCAACTTTTTTTTCTGGTGAACTCGATCTTCATACTCTTTTCCCCACCCTTTCTTGACCTCTGCTCGATTTTGTTCAAGCGTTTGTTCTAAAGATTCAATCGCTTTTAGATTGATCTCAAAATAAGTGCTGTCCATAAATTCTTTTAAAGGGGAGCCAATCGGAATCAAGGGAACTTTTGCCATGGATCGATGTTTTCCTCTCTGTTGAGTTCCTTCGCTTGGGAGCGTAGTATTCTTTTTTTCTAACATCTCTATGAAAAAAATCAAGTCTTTGAAAGGAACAATCCGCTTGATTTTAAGGATTTTAGAAAAACCTGACGTTTTAAAGAAGGGCGAAATTTAAAGAAGCTTCTTGAAAATTTCTTGATAAATTTATAAATTAATATTTTGTAGTAAAACTCCATTTTTTGAACTCCAGAGGATTTTATGAACAGGTATTTATTATTCGTTCTGGGAATTTTGGGAAGTGGCTTCTTCTTTTATTCATTTGGCGAAGAATTTTTCAGTACCCACGAAAATGGAGATGGCTTAAATATTTATTGGGAGGTTCAACCCGATCAAGAGATCAGCGGAGGTTGGAAAATTTCTTTGCGTTTCGAAAATTCCAATCGATATCCAATCAAAGTGAGTTATGAAGGGATTGTTTTCACTTTTTCAAAAGAAAACACGGACACTCAAGGTTCTTCTACTTTTTCTATTCCCGCAGAGAGCAATTTTTACGAAAAAAAATATTGCTTCTACTGCCCGGTTTCTTTGGAATTTCGCTCGCTTTTCGTAACCATTCCTATTACGATTTGAAGCGATTTGAAGCAAATTTACTAAAAATGTCCACGAGGATGATGTTTGGCGTGTATTTCCTTGATTTGTTCTTTTTCTAAATGGCTATATCGCTGGGTGATAGAAATATCGGTGTGTCCTAGCATCTCTTGGACACTTCTTAAATCCGCGCCCCCTTCTAACAAATGCGAAGCAAAGCAATGCCTTAAGGTATGAGGCGAAACCGCATAAAAACCAATTTGAACCGCATATTTTTTTACGATTCTCCAAATAGTTTCGCGTCGTAACGCTCCACCCTGTTGGGAAAGGAATAGCGGTCCATCGGTACGCTCTCCTAAATAATCTTTAAGATAGTAAATAGCGCGATCTCCTAAAGGAATAATTCGTTCTTTATTTTTTTTCCCAATGGCGCGAACAAAACGATATTTAAAATTCACGTCTTCGACATGTAATTGACAGAGTTCAGAAACACGGGATCCGGTAGCGTAAAGAACTTCTAAGATCGATTTATCCCGAAGACCCAGATAAGTATCGACAGGGGGCGACTCCAATAGTTTTTCGACTTGCCGGACACTCAGTACGGTCGGAAATTTTTTCCAGAATTTCGGGGCATCGAGATAGCGAGTGATATCGAGATCAATCGTATGAGAGATTTTCAAAAAACGAAAAAATGCACGAATCGAAAATAAATAACGAGCTAAGGTCTGATTGGTTTTTTTTTCTTTTTGATGCTGTTCCAAAAAATCAGCTAAGTGTTCGGCCGAAAATTCGCTCAAATGAGAAATACCGAGTTCAGCGATATAGTTCCGAAAGTGTTTTAAATCGGACAAATACGCGGCCGCTGTATTTTTAGCAACACCACATTCTTGTTCTAAGTAACGAGCAAAATCCAATAATTCAGGAGAAAGATCCATCATAGAACCGCCCCAATCTTCAAAGAAGTGCACCCCTCTTGATAGAACCTCAACTCTAAGCGTACAATAGGAACCTGTTACTCTTTTTCAAAGGGTAATCCTTTTTCATTTAAGGCTCTCATCAAACAAGGAAAGGGTTGTTTTTTCAAGTGTTTAGTATTTCTTTTTTAACGCCTGTCTTGATTACTTTGGGGTGCATTTCCGCGCTCATCCCGATTTTAATTCATTTCAGTATTCAAAAAAAACCTAAAAAACAGTTACTCCCGACTTTACGATTTCTTCAAAAAACCAAAATTACGGGTCATTTTTTCCGCATTAAACAATGGGTTCTTTTGTTACTTCGCATGGCTTTACTTGTTGGTTTTTCGATGGTACTTGCACGTCCAAAGCTTGCGTCAACTTGGTTTTCAGGAACTGCTTTCACTCATGTCACGAATGCGATTATTCTTTTAGATGATACCCTAAGCATGAATTATAAAGAAAGTGGAAATCTCCGATTTGAACAGGCGAAGGCAAAAGCTTTGGAAATATTGGAACAACTGGAACCTCCATCGAAAGTGTGTTTGTATCCTGTGACTCAGGGGCCGGGAGAATTTACGATTGATTTTGAATCTATTCGCGCAGATATTCAGCGACTCGTTTGCTCTTCGGAACATCAATCTATTCAAAGCGCTCTGCTTCAAGCAAAAACACTTTTAGAAGAATTAAAAGAAGACGGCGAAATTTTTGTATTCTCTGATTTTCGAGCCAATAACTTTGAAGATCTGACCACTTTAGTGAATTCGCTTCCCAAAACCTGGCAGGGAATCAAGGTCCATCTCGAATCTGTCATTAAAGAAGAAAGCGCTAATGCAGGAATTTTGGAGCTAAATCTTCCCATCGAACCCATTCCCGTTGGTGGAACCCTTCATTTTTCCTGTAAAATCTTGACTCAAGGAAACGCTTCCGTAGAGCGAGATATTTCTTTATATCTAGATTCGGAAAAAAAAAGCCAAAAACGGCTTCATTTCCTACCGGGTCAATCTGTGAGCGAAGTAGAATTCACCCAGAAGATTACTCAAACTGGAATTTTTCATGGGAAAGTAATTCTAGAAGGGGAGGATGCGTTTAACGCAGATAATAGCTATTATTTTACGCTTCGAACGCTCGAGCCTTTTCATATCGGTATTTTAGCAGAAGCTTCTCAGTATGAAGCCTTACAACCCGCATTTTTATTAGAGAATATTTTGAAACCACGAGGAGTTCATTTTGAGCAACAGTTCCTGATTCAATCACTTACGCCAGAAACTTTTTTTCAGAGGGACTTAAAAAATATCGATTTGCTTTTTTTGTTGACGCTTCCGCGTGAAGGAGAATCTGCGATCAATCGTTTAAAAGAAATTCTGGAAATGGAGGGAAGTTTGATATTCTTCGCTCAAAAGGATCCACTCCTGTCTCCGTTCATTCCACCTGTAGGAGAGATGCTCCCGGGGCCAGTTTCTCTAGAATCTTCAGGACGGGGGTTTTTATTACCTTTTAAAACAGGGAAATACGGGAATCTTGCGCAACCTCTCTTTTCGCAGTATCGTCAGGTTCAATTACAAGAATCGGGAACCCAGCCACTTACGGCGACTTCGTCTAATAATCTCTCTGCACTGACGGGGCCTGAAGTTTTGATTTCGTTCCAAAATGGAGCCCCTGCCGTGATCCAAAAAAAAATGGGTTTAGGACAGATCCTTTATTTGACCTTCGCGCTTCAGATAGAACCCAAATCGTTAGCCACGACTCCGGTGGTAGTTCCGTTTTTTCATTTTTTAGTACGTTCTCTCTTAAGCAAGGGTTCGTCTCCGCTTCATGCTGTCGGATCTCAAAATGTTGCATTAAAATTGCGAAAAGAAGAACTGGGAGGGGAAGTTAAAATCTTACGTCCAAACGAGAATAAAATGGAAAAACTAACGCTCCCTTCTGGAACGGATCTTCTTTTAATGGATCAAATCAACCTGCCCGGGCATTATGATATCTTTATTAAGGGACAGAACGAGTTACGAAAAGAAGGATTTTCAGTGAACGTCTCTGAGGCCGAAAAAGATTTCCGTCCCAGCGATCTTGCAAAATTAAAAAGGATTTTTGAGGACCTTTCTACGCACTCCAAAAAAGAAGCGGATCCTTCCAATACAATGGGACGTGTTCGAGAAAAAGAAGTATTTGCCTATCTTCTCTTAGTGTTACTTCTTTTGCTTTCCATTGAATCCTTGCTTTCTAATCGTATTTGAATTTCCTAGAAACGACTTTGCATGACCTCCTCGTATAAAAAATTTCTCAAGTTCATTCAATCCTCTTATAGTGACCTTCCTAGAGCGATGTGGTTTCTTGCCTTTATTCTTTTCGTGAACCGCACGGGCTCGATGGTTCTATTTTTTATGCCACTCTATCTGACCCAAAAAATCAAATTGTCTCTTTTGGATACAGCACCAATTTTGAGTCTCTATGGAGCCGGTTCTTTAGTAGGGGTGATTTTGGGGGGGTGGCTCTGTGATAAAATAGGTTCACTCTTTGTACAATTAGGGAGTTTGGTTCTTTCCGCGATCGGCTTTATTCTTCTCGGTTATATAACCGATCCTCTCTATATTGCGTTGATGCTTTTTTTTTTGGCGATAGTGAATGACGCTTTTCGTCCTGCGAACTCCATCACGATCAGTAAAATTTGTGCTCCGGAAATACGTGCCAAAGGATTTGGATTAAGCCGCGTGGCCGTTAATCTGGGAATGACGATTGGGCCAGCGTTAGGAGGATTTTTAGCAGATAAAAACTATCACACTCTTTTCTGGGTTGATGGAGCGACCTCATTTCTCGCGGCGATCTTTATGGGAATTGCTTTCCGTCATTTAGCTCTGGAGGAAAAAGTTTCTGAAAAAAAAATAACGGCGAGTGATCCGTTAAAAGATTATTATTTTTTTATTTTTTTGTTCTTTCTGTTTTTGTTGCATTTAGTTTTTGCTCAAATTTCTAATATATGGTCGATTTATCTCAAGGAACAATATCATTTGGCAGAAAACAAAATCGGGATGCTTCTGTCGCTCAATGCACTTGGAATTGTGCTCATTGGAATGCCATTACTTCATCATTTTTCGAGCCGTTCTCCGCTCTTGATGATGGCCTTTGGATCCGTTTTTTTATGTGGCGGATTCTCATTACTTCCCTTCGGAAGCAGTATACTTTATGCCTCTTTTACGGTGATTCTCTGGACCTTTGGAGAGGCGATTGTTTTTCCCTTAGCGACCGGATTTGTTTCAAATCACGCGTCCGATCAAAATCGTGGGAAATATATGGGAAGTTTAAATTTTACGTTTTCTTTGGGATCGGTTGTGGCTCCACTGGTGGGTTTCTGGCTTTATTCTCGATCCCCTACGTTGGTTTGGGAATGTAGCGCTTTAGTCGGTTTAGTGACTTTCATCGGTTTTTATGCGTTAGAAAAATACGACAGAAAAAAAAGAACAATCTCTTGAAAGGTCTTTATTATTGGGCCTTGGATTTGTTAAGCGCTTCTCTTAAAAGCGTAATATGTTCGTTTAATTCAAACTTTCGAAGAATATTCACTTTTTGCCCCTTTTCTTGGGCGACTTTTTCAGCTTCAGCGAGTTGATGAAGAATCTGATTTGCCAAAAGTTCGACCATTTTTTCTTCGGATTTCGCACTTTTTAAAGACTGGAGAAGTTGAGAAATCAGTTCTTTCAGAATAAATCGAACGCTATCCGAAAGTTCTTTATATCGATTTGCTTCCTGAAGAAGCGATTGAATTGTTTTTTCAATTTGTGCTTCTAATTCTTGATCTCCTTGTCTTTTTGCTAATTTTTCAATTAAAGCGTTGAGTATCCGCAGAATAATTTTTTCTAAATGAGGACGAAACCATTCTTTTTTTCCGTACTTTAAAAGTTCTAGAATACTATCAACGCCAAAGGAAATGAAGAGGTGATGAATTTCTTTTTGCTGATCTTCTTCGGACATTTCCTGTAAATATCGAATCAAAACAGATATCACTTCTGGCGTTCGCTCTCCTATTTGTGCCATCGCAATTGCTGAAACGTAATCAAAATCGGTATCCTGAAGCAGAGAGGTTAAAAATTTTGCCGTTGCAAGAGAAGATTTTTTCGTTTGTCCCAAGGAATAGATGGCTTGTTTGCGAATTTCTTTGGGATATTCAATATCGGAAGCAATTTGAATGAATAAAGAAAGGACTTCTGGAAGGTTCCCTCCCGTTTTTCCTAAAATTTCTAAGGCGAGTTGACTTTCTTTGCGATTTTTATTCTGTTTTGCGAGCGAGAGAAGAAAGAGAGTACTTTCGGTGGAGAGTGAAATTTCTCTATATCGTAGTGCTTCTAAAATTTCCAAACGAATTTTTTCAGAATGTTTTGGCATTTCTTGGAGGACTTCCTCAAAAGCTTTAGGCGAAAGTCGACTAAAACAGTGGCGAGCCCACTGTTTTACCAAAATATTTTCTTCCGACAACAGTTTGATTAAAAGGGGGATCGAGAGCCGTTCAGAAACTTCCGATTTTTGTTGACTTAACACGGTAACCGCTTTAGCTCGCACTGGCGCAAACGGACTTTGTAAGGCTTGAAGTAATACCGTTAGAAGCTGATCTTGAAGCTCTTTTTCCTGAGGTGGCAATGTTTGTAATAAGGACATCGCTTCGAGACTAATGTCGATATTAGGGTGAAGAACCGCTTCGATTAAAGCAGGAAGGGATTGTTTTTCAATTTGACTCAAAGCGGCTCGCGCTAAAATTTGAGTAAAATTAAATTGATTAGATAAGAGAGGAACCAAGAGTGAAATGAGGTGTTCGCTCTCTGTTTCTTCAGAATATTTCTGCACCGCTTGCTGAAAAGCCTCGCAACTGAGCTGGATCAATTTCCGTAATGTCGTTTCGATCTGCTCTGCAGTTCTTTCGTCTTCTACTTTGAGAAAACGAAGTAAGGAAAAAAGCATTTGTTCTTCTCTGAAATCCAAAAAAATCCTCCTGGAAATAAGCTTTATTAAAAAAACAATTCGCGTTCTATTTCGTAGTGGTAAGTACTTTAGTGATAAATTGCCGAACTGTTTCGTAATAAATTGGAGGCTCTAAATCATTATGATCCGCGCCGGACAACACATGAAACTCTTTGGGTTCTTGTGCTGTTTGATACAAATATTGTCCTTGTTTAAAAGGAATAACGCGATCGCAATCTCCATGAAAAAAAATCACTGGACAGGTCACTTGAGGAATTAATGCAACACTATCAAAATTACTGCGGAGCATGAAGTTAAACACAGGAACGGGGGCCATATCTTTTACACGAGCAAAGGTAGAACGTAAAATCAAACCACGCGGAGGATGTTTGACCGCAAGTTCAATCGCGATGGCACCCCCGAGAGATTCTCCCATATAAAAAATTTGATTCGGATCTATTTCGCTTAATCCTTGAATCGTGCGGAGCGCAGATTCTGCATCCTGCATAACGCCTTGTTTACTTGGATTTCCCTGAGATCGACCGTAGCCTCGATAGTCAAACATAAAGACGTTCCAATGACAGACGTTCGCCAATTCGTGAATGAGGTACTCCCGATCCGAGAGATTTCCCGCGTTCCCATGAAAAAAGAGAATCGTCGGAACGTGACGAGGTTCTTTTTGTAAGGCTAACCAACCATGAAGCGCGGTTCCATCTAGCGATTGAAAATCAACAGATTTAATCCAAAATGGAGTTTTTAAAGAAGGATCACGGGTCGCAGGGAAGATCATCGTATTTTGGAGAAGATAAAGTAAAATGTAAAAAAGCAAAAGTGCTATCCCTATTAACTTTAGTGTATGCCAGAACATTTGAAAGATCCTCTGTTTAAATGAAGGAGTCCCTTTTGATGTGTTTGAATGGGTTCTATTCGTCATAAAAAAGTTCCGCAACCATAAAAATTTCATTCTTTATAGAGGAGAAAAACGCCTATGTCAATTCGCTCTTTTAAAATGAAAAAAAATTAATGGAGGTGTTTTTTGTTTCCAGAAGTAGAACATTTTATTAGTGCAGGGGTCGACTGGCTACGGCTTTTTGTCGAATGTATCGGAGCCCTTGTGATTACCATCGGAATTATCAAAGCGCTGAAAGGGTTTGTTCATCATGTCTTTTTCAAAAAAACAGAAAATTTTAACCCGATCCGCTTAATCTTCGCAAAATATTTAGCCATGGGGTTAGAATTTCAATTAGCCGCAGATATCCTTTCAACTGCGGTGGCTCCAAGTTGGGATCGCATTGGAAAATTAGCGGCGATTGTCGTCATTCGCACAGTCCTAAACTATTTCTTGATGAAAGAAATGCGCGAAGAAGAAGGATTGAAGCATATTAATAAAGCTTCAGAAGAAAATTAAGTTCGATTTAGGCAGGTGATTTTTTGAGGTAATTTTGATAGTTTTGATGGGCATGAAGAATTTCTTGATAGGCTCTCTCTGTGTCACTCCAGCCTTTCGGGACCACTTTCATCATCTCTAAATCTTTATAAACACTAAAGAAGTGGGTGACCTCTTTTAAAAAATGCGGAGAAACATCTTCGAGAGTGCGATAATGCTTAAACGAGGGATCCGTATTGGGAACCGCTAAAATTTTGTCGTCGGTTTCATCGCGATCCAGCATATGAAAAATACCTACAGGGCGAGCTTCAATCACGCACCCGGAAAAGGTCGGTTCGTTGGTAATCACGAGAACATCAAGCGGATCTCCATCGTCGTGAAGCGTTTGAGGCACAAAACCATAGTCTCCGGGGTAATGAAGCGAAGAAGAAAGGACCCGATCCAGTTTAATAAATCCACCCTGTACATCATATTCAAATTTATTTCGAGATCGTTTTGGAATTTCAACAACCACATAAATAATTTGCGGAAATGAAGGACCCACAGGGAGTTCTCTCCAAAGATTTTTTACCGACATAAAATTTCCTGTAAAATGAGCTTTCAATTAAGAAGGCTGTTTTGGCGTAAATTCATCCAGTAGAAACTGATAAATTTTTAAGGGATGCGTTTTGTTTTTGACACGAATAGGTTCGAGCGTTTTAAATGGGAACTTGTCTTTGACCAGCTCGTAGGTCGTTTCTCCGACAATAATTTGATCGGGAATTCCATTGGATTCAATACGAGAGGCGATGTTTACAGTATCCCCAAGAACCGTATATTCCAGACGTTTTGGCGAGCCAATAGGACCCGCGATGCAGTGACCACTATTAATCCCGATTCGAATATGAAGTTGGAGTTCTTCCGGCCGTTTTTCATTAAATTTTCTTAATTCTATCAACATTTCCTGCGCCGCTAAAATAGATTGTTCCGCATCATCCTCACGGGTATAAGGAGCCCCAAAAATCGCCATAATCGCGTCCCCAATGAATTTATCTAGGGTTCCGTTATGTTTGAGCAGAATATGGTACATCTGAGCAAAATATTCATTCAACAGCTTGGCCAATTTTTCTGGCTTATCTTTGAGGCGCTCGGACATAGCGGTAAAGCCTTTAATATCCGAGAAAAAGATGGTGCAAAATTTTTTTTGAGGTTCTAGCCCTTGTTCATCGCTGGCTTCCATCAGAGCTTGCAAGACCGCTGGAGAGTGAAAACGGGAGACTTTTTTGCGCTGTGAAATTTCTTTCGTGAGTGCCTGTGTCAAAATTTTTGAATTAATCCCGACGGCCGCTTGATTGCAAATCGCGGCAAAAAGATCCATATCTTCCCCATCGAATGCCGCGTTGACACTGGAATCTAATTGGATCGCGCCAATGATCGACCCTTGAACCAATAAAGGGACTACCATCGCTGAACAAATTTTCGCCATGACAATACTTTGGTTTGAGGCGAACTGATCGTCATGTTCGGCATCTTGCGTCATGATCGAGATTTTCTTCTCGATAATCTCGCGTAGAATCGTTTTAGAATATTGAGCGGGTTGCTTCTGCATCAATTCCTGCGGATAGGTTTGATACGGATCCAAATCACCACTGATTTCATCCTTCATAAAAAGATAGGCCCGTTTTGCCGGAAAGATTTCCATCACCAGTTTCAAGGTCTTAGAAACCAGAGAATCTAAATCGATGCTTTCTGCAATCACTTGAGAAGTCTTGAACATAATCGCATATTTTTCAGCAATATTACGGTTTTGTTTGCGAACCTGATCTCCTAACATCCCCTTCATATCCATATTTACTAAAGAAGCAAACATCAGATCATCTTGAGCATAATAGGCTTTCCCTACGCCCTTCAAGGGTTTGGTTTGTGTTTTTTGATTCGCTAATTGGGAGCCGGCCTCACTGGATTGATTATTATTATAGAGAGGAACGGGAGTGGCTATTGGAGCAATTTGGACGGATTCGTCTGCAGAAGAACCTGCAAGAATGGTTTCGTCTCGATACATTGGAAGCGCAGTGGTTGGATTCAAACTGCTTGAACTGCTAATGTCTTCAGGAACCGCATTATCATTGACAAAAAAGACAAAAAGAACACTTCCTAAAGCAAATTCATCCCGATCTTTTAATATGGCTTGTCCTTCGATTTTTTCGCCTCGAAGGTAAGTTCCATTCCCGCTATTCATATCGCGGATAATATATCCCTGAGGCGTTTGTTCAATTTGGGCATGTTGTCGAGAAATTCCTGCATCATTAAAGAGGAACTCGCACTGCATAGCTCGTCCTAAAGTGACTACTTTTTTACGAAGAAAAAAACTCTCGCCGGCACGAGTTCCGGTCTTTTTGTAAACCTTGGACATAGGAAATGTAACCTATTTTTAAATAACGTTCGCAATCTGTTCCGAATTGAACTCTGATTATAGAAAAATTCTTCAAGAAAAAAAGTTTTTTGAGTTTTCTTAAGAGAAGAAATGTTAAGACTGCTGTTGAATGCGGTAGAGTTCAGCACGAAGAAGCTTTTTTATCGACTCTAATTCTTGTGCGGTAATGCCATCAAGGATCGCCACTTTATTTTGAGTCCTTAATAAGTATATTTTTTGTTGCGAATCGGTCCATTCCATTTCGATATCGCTCTCTTGATGAGTTTGTTTAAAGGAAGGAGTTTTCTTCGAGACCATTTGTGAATAGGCATTCGCATATTGAATCGCGTCAATTTCACCATCCCAGATAGAGAATTGAACAAAAACCAATCGCTTGCTCTGTGGATCTTCCAGCACCATATAGCGATCCCCATCCCAGCCATCGGAGGCTTGGTATCCAGTGGCCAGAGAGAGTATATCCGAAATCCAGACTCCCATCAGCAATTGACCCATCGTATTTTCATGAAGTAGGGTATAGGAAGATAGTTTTTGTTTTAAAGCTTCTAGCGAAACAGGTGTCGGGTTATCCCGTTGAAACAGATATTTTTTAGGATCAATGATTTGTTCTGTGGATTGGGGTAAATCTTTAAACGCTTGATTAATTCGGTCAAAACT
This sequence comes from uncultured Planctomycetota bacterium, assembly GCA_964530615.1. Lineage (GTDB taxonomy): Bacteria > Planctomycetota > JBBTDB01 > JBBTDB01 > JBBTDB01 > JBBTDB01. The sequence continues at coordinate 28,687 of CAZHAR010000022.1, forward strand.
GCTTTCTTCACGGGGATCGATCGAAGATTTTGCGAGTTGTACGATAAAACCGGCCCCATAAAGATATTGAAAAATAAACGGGACTACCAAAAAGCGCGGAGCGGTTCGCATCATCTCCTCTTCAAGAAACGCATCGGGGATCTCTAAATATCCTAATTTCCGACGATCCGGAATCAGCAGAGGATTCAACATACTTTGCGAGGCGTAATCGGCATCGCCTTCAATAAGGGCTGAAGTGGCGAGATCCAAATCATCATTATCTTTACAAAGATCCGTGATTCGTTTTAAATCAAAGTGTTGATCTTGGAGTCCGTGGGTTAATTCATGGGCCAGAATCATATCGGTAATCGAGTCATGATTGGAAAGAGCCTGAACTAAATTAATCGTGATCCCCGGGCTTTTTGGATTTTTAAGAAGATGAATTTCTTTTTCTTCATCATCATAAATACCAACCACTTCCTCGGATTTGAACGAAGTTAAGAGTTCAAACAAATTTTCTTCGGGTTCAAGGACTCCTAGTTTTTTGTAGGCTTTTTCCAAGTGTTGTAATTTTTCGGCGGGATAATCGTTCTGAAACTCTTTTTCGAAAAACGCTTTCATCTCTTCTTTAGAAACTAACTTAATCGGAATTTCTTTTTTAAGTTTTAAATGGCGGATCGCTTGAGTTTTTTTGATAACAAAATCCGCTCGATTGGGGTCTATCTCTCCGTTTTTCAACAAGTTCCCGCTACATCCAGAAAGAAAAATCAGGAGTCCAAAAACCTTCCCCAAAAAGAATTTAGCCACAAAGACCCCCTTTTTATTTTTGCGGACGAACTTGCGCCTTGATTTGAAAACGGAGCAAATTGAGTTCTTGAATGAGTTCTATTCTTCCTTCGAGAGAAACCTCTGAAAAATTTTCAATGGTCTGAAACGCCCGAATCAGTTCTTCAACCTCACTCGAAGCCGTAATTCGTCCCTTCACGAAAAAGCGGTTTTGATTCAAGGTGAACTGCTCAAACCGAAGGAAGCCAAAATTTTTATAAACCGTATCAATTCTTTGAAAAACCTGGTTCCAAATTTTAAAAATGGGGACAAAGTTATAGCGAGGCCCAGAAATTTCTCCATAAACCATTTCTTCCAGCTTCCCCTGAAGTCCTGTTTTTACTCTGAAAGCAAACTGATCTTCACTCACCTCTGGCATATTGATATGGTACCGAGCCATAAACTCACGAGCCGTCGTGTTGATTTGATTTAAATGAGGAGTTGTTTTTTGAGCGAGAAAATAAAAATGAAATCCTAAACCTAAGCACAAAACCACAAACCAGAGAAAACAGAAAAACAAAGGGATCCGAAAAATGGAGAACGGCGTATCTTTAGAATACACTCCTTTACGGAAATTGACTTGAAACGCGTCCTTTTTAAAGTTTGCGCGGGCTAAGAATACAGGAATCCAACCGACCTCTAAAAGACTTTCCCGATCAATGTGAGGAGAAGTTTCTAAGGTTGGGTTGACCAAAATCGTTGGACAGCCTACGGATTCTTGGGCCGTATTCATCGCGGTCGCCACTGCTGAATTTCCAAGAATTCCGATTTGCTCTAAGGGTTCATGAACGGTCACAAAGCTTTTTTGAATCTCGCGGATGAGACGTTCTTGATAACCCTCTTCTTCGTAACCAAATCGAAGCGTTCTTAATTGGGTAATTTTGTGATCGGTAATCGTCACCAAGCGGAACTGTTTTTTCCCGGGTAAAATCAATAAAGTATGCAGTTTTTGGAAAAACTCGGCAGATTCGATGCCTGCGTAATAGAGCGCTAACGCGTCTGTTGTCACGATATCAGGAGAAAGTGAAATTTTTTGTAACGATTGAAGCGTTTCTTCGAGCGTGTTTTTTAGCAACGCATGAACCGCGACTTTACTATTCTTTTCAACCACAGAAAGGATCTCATGTTCTATCATTAACTCTTCTGCAGTATGCGGATGGACATGGTTTTCGGTTTCATAGCGAACCACTTGCGCGACTTTTTGTTTTTCTCCATAGGGAACCGTAAAGGTTCGAAAAATACAGTTCGTAAAGGGAAGTCCCACGCATAATTTCCCCTTGAATTTTCCTTCTTTCCAGGCTTTTTCCAAGCGAAGAAATCCTTCTTCTTTACTTTCAAAAGGAACCTTTACATATTTGGTGACTTTAAAGCGATGATATCTTCCCGAAATCTGCGCTAGATGGAATGTCGAATCTTCCAGATACAGTCCAATATAATTCGGCATACTCGTATTAATCTCTTTGAATTCAATAAAATAAGGCTTAGGAGCGTAAAAGAGTCTCCTACGAACAGAAAAAAGAAAAACTCCCGATTTCTCCTTTAATTCTGCCAGTCTAAGAGTGAATTTTTACTATTTTGCCAAAATCTCTGGCCTTTTCTAGTTTTTGAGTCAAAGTGTCAAAAAATACATTTCTTATTTTAAGACCGAATTTGAAAATTTTTTCAGATAAAATGCCACTCTCAACGATTTTTAGACTCCAAGATTAAAAAAAAATTATATCGCTTTTTTAGTGGCAAGAAATTTGCTGAAACCGAGGTAACTTTACAACAATCTGCACCCATAAATATTTTATTTGCCGACCTGTTGTTTTTCTTCTTCCTCTCCAATGCCCCTGAATTTATTGTTTACGCTGGTTTAATGTGTTGCCTATTTTTATTTAAAGCAACACCCCTCGATTCATTCTTGGAGAATTGTATGAGAAGTTTAATTTCTATTTTGCTTTGGGTTCTCTTCGTTCCTTGTTTTGCAGATACCTTTAGTGATAAACAGTATTCAACCCTTATTAATTTAGCGGGTCGTCAACGAATGCTGACACAAAAGATGTCAAAAGAGCTTTTGTTTATTGCCCATCAACTGGACATCGACAAAAATAAAGAAGCTTTAAAACAAACAAGTACTTTATTTGAAAAAACCTTAGAAGGCTTGTTAACAGGAAGCCAAGAACTCGGTTTACCCGTAACTACAGATCGAGAAATTCTAAAAGTTTTAGGAGAATCAAAAATCATCTGGACCGATTTTAAAGCGATTATTAATGCTGTATTGGAAGGCAAAGCAGTCGATATCGCTCAAGTTGCTAAATTGAATATGCCTCTGCTAAAAAGCATGAATCAGGCGGTTCAACTCTATGCGCAAGAAGCGAAAAAAAATACAGGATTTTCTGCTGGAAATGTGATTGATCTCGCAGGACGACAAAGAATGTTGAGTCAGAAAATGTCTAAAGAAATGCTTTTAATCGTCCTTAATCACGAAGCCACAGCAAATTCAGAAGAATTGAAAAAAACTGTAGCACTCTTTGATCAAACATTAAAAGGCTTATTGTATGGAGACGAAAAGTTAGGACTCTCCGCAACAAAAGAGGGCAAGATTCTGGCCCAATTAAATCAAGTATCCTCGATCTGGGGAGAATTTCAAAAATTGACTAGCGATATCAATCAAAAAACCATAGAAAAAATGGAAAGCTTGAGTTTATCGCTCCTCCAAGAAACGAATAAAGTAGTTCAACTTTATGAAGAAACTTCGAAATGATCAGAAGTTTCTTTTCTTCTGGATCCAAATTAACTCATCACCTGCCCACAATCGATGTTAAAACTTTGTCCAGTAATTCCGCGTGCTGACTCTGAAGTCAGATAACAAGCAAGATCCGCGATTTCTTCTGGTTCCAGAAGTCGATGTTGGGGTACGGCTTCCATGGCGATCGATTTGGCCTTTTCAAAAGAGACTTTCATCGCTTTCGCCATGGATTGGAGTCCGCTTGTCGCCATCTCGGTATTCACCCATCCCGGACAAATGGCGTTCACTTGAATATCCAAAGGCGCTAGTTCCAAGGCAAGGGATCGCGTGAATCCAAGAACCCCATGTTTAGCGGTGCAATAGGCAAGATATCCGGGAACGCCGAAACGTCCTAAAACACTCGAAATATTAACGATTTTGGACCCTGCTTTTTTTTCGCCTTCTCGAAGAAACGCTCGTGTTAAGTACCAAAGTCCGGTCAAATTCGTTTGCAAAATTTTTTCCCAAATTTCATCTTCTTCGTGAAAAATAGAAGTGAATCCCGAAATTCCGGCATTATTGACCAACACATCTAGCCGTCCAAATTGAGTCGCAATCTTTTTCATTTGCGCATCGACTTGTTTGCGTTTGGTGACATCAACGACAAAAGAGTCCATTCGTTCCTGATGCGCTAATCGAATAGTTTCTAGCAGTTCTTCTTTTCGCCGTCCTAAAATCACCACTTGATCGCCTTGTTTTTGAAAAGCAAGCGCAATGGCCCGCCCGATTCCAGAGCCTCCGCCGGAAACCACACAGACTCGACTCATTTAGAACTCCTCAAACAAAAAATAAAAACTCCGATCTTTGAAGAAACGCTCTTCCTTGGATCGGAGCTTTAAAAGAGTAAGCCAATCAATAATGACCTCTTATTCGACGGTCGGGGATTCTGTTTCTCGAATAAATTCTTCCACATTATTTCCGGAAGGATCGGTATAGGAACGAATTCGTTTCCAACCACTTCTGGAAGATCGATCTCGTTTTCCCCAATGCTTCAGAGCTTCTTCAATGGCTCGATCAATTATCATATCAAGTTCTTCAGGCGTTTCGGCACTATGATGCTCTTCCCACTCATAGATTCGGATCGGGCCACGTATCCGTAGATTTCTTTGTTCTGAACGTCCTGAACGATACGATCTTGGAGGGAGAGGCGTTTCTCGTTCTGTTTCAACAAACATATCCAATTCGTTTTCCATTTCCTCGATATTTTGACGTTGTCGTAGGGGTTGTTTTTCTGAAGGGGGAACAAATCGATATTCCTCTACAGGTTTTTTAATCGGTTCTTCTTTAGGGAGGACAGGAGTGTTCTCCTTCAAATGAGCCGCTCCTCGATAACGGCCAAATCCTTGAACTTTTAACCCATTCGTAAAGAAAACCTTGGCTTGCGATAGGTGTTCTTCCGTAAAAGGAACTCCCGCGTTTCCTGCGGCGGACTGGAGAGTTTCAAGAATATATTCTGGTGCGAGAGCCATTTCAACGACACACCCTTCTGCCGTATAATTAAAAGAAGTTCGTTGGGCCCCACGAATTTGTAAATCCGTAAAATAGCCAACACCCGCTTCTGGACAAAGTCCTCGAAAAAACTTTTGTATTTCTACCGCCAAGTTTCGATAACCATCAATACCCGCCGCACGTCTCGCTAATAGCTTATCTTGAGGAGATTGAGCCAAAAGAAAGCTCGTCGTAGAAAAAATAAGGGTCAATAATAATGAAATTTTCAAAGGAGTTCCTTTCTTAAAAGGATAAAAAAGAGAGAATGTACTTTGCGTCTATAAATTTTCTAGCATCTTTTATTTTGAGAAAATGACTCGCCATTTGTCAAATTTTTTCTTATTCTGAAGAAAAGAAAGTAATTTTAAGAAAAAATTCAGCTATTTTTTTCTTCGGGAGAACTCTATTTTGGCGTTTTTTTCAAAAAAAGCCATTGATTCAAAAAAAATGAGAAGTCCTTTCCACTCCTTAGGACTTGGATTTCTCAGTTTACTCCTCCCACGACTTTTTTTTCTCTGGAGCTATAGCCAAACTCCCTATTTTTATTGTTTTCCAGAAGGTTTGGATAGTACCCGTTTTGATCAATTTGCCCAACAAATCGTCGCGGGGGACGTTCTATTTCAGGAGGGTATTTATCCTCAATCGCCCCTCTATTCCTACTTTCTTGCCTTTTGCTACCTCCTTTTTGGGATAGAGTATCGTTTTTGGACAGTGCGATGGATCCAAATGCTCATCGGGATCGGAACTGGAATCCTTTTATTTCGTTCAACTGCACGACTATGGAACTCAAGAGTCGCTTATTTAGCATTAATCGGGTATGCGCTTTGCCCTATTTTTCCCTTTTACGAGGTCCAATTTTTAAGGGTGTCACTTTCCCTCTTTTTAACAATGCTCTGTTTTGAGAGTTGGTCCCAATGGCGAATATCTCCCTCTCCTACTGCTGGCGTTTTACTCGGAGCCTCTTCCGGACTTCTATTCCTTCAAGAACCTCACCATCTTTTGATCATCCCCTTCTTACTTTGCCAACGCGGTCTTCCCTGGAAAAAACTCTGCTTTTTCCCATTAGCGAGTTTTTTTCTCCTCCTCGTCCCTTTAATGCTTCGGAATTATTTCATAGAGGTCCCTATTTTAAGTGTCTCGGCTCAAGGCGCTGATGTTTTTATTGCCGGACACGCGCCAGATGCTTTAGGGATAGGATGGTTTGTTCCACCTTCAGCGACTGAATTAAAAAAATCAGGCGGGCTCCTCTCTGTGGCAAGTCAAACACTAAAAGCGAATCACGGAAACTGGCTCGCGTATTTCCAACTTCAACAACGAAAGTTAATGGCTCTATGCGCAGATTTTGAAATTCCTAACAACTTTCATTTTTCTTTTGATCGACGCGCTTATTTTTCTTGGATCTCGCTTCCGTTTCCTACTTTTGGCTTTTTTTTCGGATTTGGGGTGGCTGGTATTCTATTGATGATCCTTCAGGAAAAACGCTTTCAACCGTTGGGTGGATTTATGATTGGCTCTGTCTTTGCCGTCATGAGTTTTTATCTACTCAGTCGTTTCCGAGTGCTTTGTTATCTTCCATTACTGATGGGAACCGCTTATTTGTTTGATTCTCTGCGTTTTTCTCCACGAGCAAGATATTTCTGGGGAGTCGGCTTTCTTTTTATGCTACTTTCGTATAGTTATACCCCCCCCGATCCAAGAGAAGCGTATGGAGCGTATAATTTGGCGAATGCCTATCTGATTCAGGCGGAACGCCAATCCGTTGAAGAGCAACACGAATCTCTGAGCCGTGCCCTTTTCTGGTTAGAGGAGGCCCTGCAAAAAGTTAAAAGTGAATATGAATTGGCTCCAGAATGGTACCAAAAATTAGTTCAAATGCGTCCGATCCGTCCAGCCTACTGGCGCAAAGCCTCAGAAATTTATGTGGAATTAGGCTATTGGAGAAAAGCGGAAGCACTTTTAAAAGAGTTAGAATCGGCTTTTCAATATGCTCCGAAAAAAGAAATCGCTTACGCATTAATCGGGGTTAACCAGAAATTCTACGAGAAAAAACCCCATTTTTCTTACCTTTTTAATCAAGCAATGCTGTTCTATTATTTACAAAATGTCCCAGAAGCGAGAAAATTATTACTACAGTCTCTTAAACTACACCCTCCAGAAAATGTTCAACAACTCATTCTCTCAAAACTTGCCGAATAGAGATGTATCGAGATGGAATTGGAGTTTCTAAAAATGTTGAACAATCTTAGCATTGATTTTTTTGAATCAAGAAATTCGACTCAAAAAATCAATGCTCAATTTCTCTCTTTACTCGTTCAATAAATTTTGGAATGTTTTCTTGGCTCACTGTTTCAATCTTGTAGTATTCAAAAACACGGTGAACGATTTTTTGAAGTTTGGAGTTTTCCTTCGGATTTTTCAGCAATGGAATCACGATCAATTTTCTTTTAACTTGATCTGGCTCTGGTTCTCTCTGCAAAATGTCCCCTTCACAAGCAAGCTGCTCGACTTTAGCTATTCCTCGTTTCCCTTCTGAAAACTCTTCAGGTTTAATAAGATTCAGAGAACCATTTTGATAACAGTACGGAAATTCTATTTTTTCTCCGCTAAAGGGATGCTCAATTTTTCGATTAAATTGGATTTTCCCTTTGAACTCTTGAGAATGTAATACGGTATCAAGTTCTGGAAGCAATAAGCTTTTTTTTGAAAGTTTAACTGGCTTTTCTTCCACTAATTCCTTAAAAAGTTCCTTTAATTCACGTTCAGGATCAGCTATTTTTATGGAGCGCAATGGCGTAATTTTTAAATCGTTTGCACGAGTCTGAATAAATTTTGATAACCCTTCAACGTGGCAAAATTCCTCTTTTTGTAGTTTGATTCGAGTTTCAATAGTCTCCTTTGCTGAACGAATTAAAAACGAATCAAAATTTTCCTTTCCAAAGAGCTTTTTTGCACGTTCATTGCTTTTGGAAAAACAAACCTCCAGAAAGTGAATTTCTGGACATAAGAGAAGGATTCCAACGTTGACTACTTCTTCTCTGGAAAAATCAGGACAATATTGGATAAGGCTGTAGTAACCAGATTTTGTTTCCATAGATCACCCTGAATTAAGAGTTTAAAACATTAGAAAACATTAATTTTATATTTTGGCTTAAAAAATCTGCTCGACCTTTAAGAAAATTATACAGAGCAGGTTGGACATCTTTGGCGACATCCCATTCTTTGGGAATAGTCTGAATAATTTCCCTTTCAATATAAGGGAAATCAAGGTTTTGGAACTTTTGTTCTATTCGGGGGATTTCCTTTTCGAGGTTTAAATATTTTTTAAATTGAGGAAACATCCCATAAAGCTTGTCATCTCGAACGCAATCAATATTCTGGATTTTTTTGCTTAAGCTTGTTTCTCCTTTCAAACAATGGGTGTGATCCATTACCAGCAACTTAAATTTTTTGGATTGATTGTCTTCTCTGGCTAAAAATACATTATCATAATTCGGTTTGCGAGGGCTTCCTTTAGTGGGAAACCGATCTCCATTCAAAATCCATGTATCAAACGCAACCATATGGGGAATGATTTCGGGATTTTCAAGACATTGGAGTTGTTCTTCCGAGCCACTCCAAGGAGTTCCAAAGGATTCTTTGGTAACGAAAGCAGGGCCAAATTCAGCCTTTTTATTGTGTCCGAGAGGAATTTCATCATCTTCGTTTACATTCATTATAGCAAATTCTAAAGTGGGAAGGCCAAATAATCTTGCTAGCGAAGTTCCAATCCATTCTCTTGCAAGCGCGTGAGGCCCTTCTGCATTTCCTAATGGCTTAATATAGGCTTTACCTGCATCCGTGACAATTTTAGCAACTCCCGTACTGGATTCAAAAAAAGTTTCAAAACGTTTAAAAGAAGAAGGTCTCCAGAGAGGATTTTCAGAATGCATAGTTTAGCTCATTTGGGTTCCGTTAGTTTTCTTTATTTCTCTGGAGAGCAGGGATATAAAGCTTCCAAGCCTTTGAGTGTTTTGTTATCCATGATTATATCGTGAGGAATGAGGAGATATACCCAAGGTTTCCCTCCATATTCGAGTTCGTGTTTTGTTGCATTAGTACACCATTTTACTGCCGAAATCGCTTTTGCTTGGACTTCCTTATCATCCAAATCTTCAGCCTTTTTAACTTCGCAAATGTATTTTTTCTCTCTAGTTTCCACAATAAAATCTGGTTCATAAGAGGCATCATTTGAATGATAAATTTGAATGTCTCCCTTAACAGGTCTGAACCACTTCAGTACTTCTTTTTCTTGTTCCAAAATTACCGAAAATCGTCGTTCTGAATCTGAATCGAATTTTTGGATTTGATAAAGACATTTCTCAAATTCTGTAAATAGCCTCTTGCGAATGTCTTTTTTTGCTTCAACGGGTTGACGGAAATCTCTTTCTTTTTCGGTAGAGGAGGCAGAATAATTTTGGGGCTTTAATGTCGTAAATCCTTTATTTACAGTTACTTCGTAAGTTGTTGCTTTTTCTTCATAATTTCCTTGCATTTGCAAATGAATTAATTCGACCAAATCTCTTTGGCGATGACCTAAAACATTAAGAACTTCTTCTTCGTTTTTTAAATAAGAACGCAAGTGCTTCAAAACTTGTCCGGCCAACTCGTAGAGTAATTCCGCTTGTTCATCGTAGCAAACATCGTCGAAATCAATGAGTCCCTTTACCAGATAATTTTCTGGTTTTTCTTCAATTGAAAATCCCGCGCCCTCTGTTAGTCGATGTTGTTCGTGATTTTGAAGCGATTGAATAAGAATTTTTTCATCTACTGCTTGATAATTAACCTGCGATAAATTCAAATTGAACGGTTTATATCCTCTCGTCACGTTGCCTTTGGGTTGAATCGTAATTCTGGGAATATCAATAGAAAGTTCATTCCTAAGTTTGATCGTTTCTTCAACAATTTTTGCAATATTTACTTTTTCTTCTGTTCCTTCTATTTTAAGTTGGCTGGGGGTAATGCTAGCTTTGATCTCTTCGACAATCTGTTTTTGAATCTCTGGTTCTTCAAGGTTAGCCGAACGAGGTAGGCACTCAAATTTTTTAATGAGTTCCATGGTTTTTGTGGCAATCACCCGTTTTTCAGGTGAATCAAAGAGTTTTTTTTGATTGGGAACAAATTTAGAGGAGTTGGGCGAGGGAGTTGTTTCTGAAATGTACTGCAGTATTTTCGGTGTTGAAGTGATCCTTTCCATTTTTTCGGCCGGATTAATATAAACCGTTTTTAACCCATATCGAATAAGGGACTCATTGCTATTAGCGTAATCTACGATTTCCTGAAATCTGTCATGTGAAACAATCGTCAGTCGATCTACAGCACCTACTCCTGTGCGTTTTCCGTAAGGAAGGCGAAGTCCTCGGCCAATGGATTGTTCTACAAGTGTTTTGGAATTTGCTGTTCGAAGCGGGATAATCGTATAAAGATTTGTAACGTCCCAACCTTCTTTTAGCATATTCACGTGAATTACGATTTCCGTTGGATTTTCTGGTTTTTCCACGTTCATGAGCTGTTCAACGGTTTCGTCTTTTTCTTCGCCTTTTTGATTGGAATGTACGGTAATCACCTTCCCCTTGTATCGGCCATCAAAGAATGATTGGTTTTCAATGCGCTTCATCAAATCGTCCGCGTGTTCTGTATCTTTAGCAATGATCAAAATAAAGGGTTTAACAATAGGAGCATTATTATCGCAGGAATAGATTTCTAACTCCACTTTAGTATTTTCGTGAATAAGAATTCCATCTTCCATTTTGATCTGCTCTAACTGGGCTTCAGAAAGATTTGTTGCATTAAAATTTTCGCGAGTCGCCACAGCAGGTTCTTTGACGAATCCATCTTTCATCGCCTCAGAAAGCGGGTAACTGTAGATTATATTTTTAAATGCTTCTGGATTGCTTTTTTCTCGCTCTACTTGAGGCGTTGCGGTAAGTTCTAGGCCAAGAATGGGTTTGAGTTCATTGATCGCTTCCATTCCTGCAGAAGCTCGATAGCGATGAGATTCATCCATGAGAATGACAAGATCGTCCAGTTTGGAAAGATAGTCGAAATAACTTTCTCCTATATATTCTTGGAGTCTTCGAAATCTGGGAACATTGCTTTTGGTTGCTCCCTTAGTCGTTTCTTTACTGGTAATTTTGGAAATGTTGAAAATATTGATGTGGATGCCTCCAAATAAATCACCTCGACGAACTCCACGACCACTTTCGTAATTCTCTCCGGTAATGATTTCAGGGGGTTCTATCGCAAATTCAGAAATTCCTTGAAAGACATATTTGGGGGTATTAGGAGTAAAGTCTTTCATCAGTTTGTTATAAATCGTTAGGTTTGGCGCAAGAATCAGGAAATGGTTGATTTTTTCTGCTTTGTGAAGATAAGCGATAAAAGCACCCATCAGTCTTGTTTTCCCGACTCCAGTGGCCAGCGCAAAACAAAATGAAGGAAAATTTCGTTCAAAATCGATAAATTCTTTAACCTCTGGAAACTTCGCTTGAACTGCCTTGAATTCTTCTGTCAGATTCGCTCCTTTTTCAAGTTTAAGGGCATCACAGAGATGTGCAAGGATTTCTAACGAGGTTTTCTGAGGCGGACGTAAGCTTAAACGGCTGGAAATGGCATGAAGTTCGGATGGGTTCATTCTTCACTCTCCTTTCCTGCTAAATCGAATAAAGTCGCTTGCTTTTCTCCTCTTCGTTCGCTCTTGGTTCGTGGCTTCTTTTTTGGAGAAGATTTTTGAGGATCAGTCTCATCATCATTCGATTTTGTTGGAAGATTTTTGATTTCTAAACTATAGTCGTCTTTGCCCCATTCACATTTTGAAAGAACTGCTTGCGGAATCTTTTTTACGGTCAAGTTTTGAAAGCCTTTCGCATCCTTTACACGAAACGCGCTACACATCACCAGAAGACTTTGGCTTTCCCCTACTTCTTCTGAAATTCTCTCAAGATCATCACGAATAAGTGTTTGCGTCGTCACATAGATAAAATCTTTTTCCGTAGAGTATCCCTGTTGCCAATAAACGGTTTCGCTCGGAGCATACGTAAAACCCTCCAGCTTACAAAGCGCTTCAGACAACATTGCAGGATTATATTTCTTGCTGATCACCCAGTTATCGAATTTGTCCTTTTCTAGAAGCGATGGAGCCAAACGATAATAACGAAAACCACCGCCGCCTTTCCATTCAACTGCGTCTGTAATTCCGCCCTTATCTTCTCCATCAATCATTTTTTTTAATCGCGGAATAATGTGCGTATGGCAGTGCTCACCAAGCTCAATCATAATCCATCTTCGTCCCATTTTATGAGCTACTGCGCCCGTTGTGCCAGAACCAGCGAAGGAGTCAAGAATAAGATCACCAGGATTGCTCGCTACGGTAAAAATTCTCTGAATCATTCGCTCGGGTTTGGGTGTCCCGAAAGGAATCAAATTAGGAAAAAGTTGTTTAATTTCTGCTTTTGAAGTGCGGTTGCTTCCTACATCTTCATGAGACCATATTGTTTCAGGAGGCCTACCAGTATTTTTATCTGCATAGATGCGGTAATAAGGTGTCCATCCATTTCGACCTTGAACCCAATCTATTCGATATTTCTCTAATTCAATTTTCTTTGAGTTCCAGCGCCAAGCACCCTCAGTACCATCCTGTCGCATTGGAAACACTTTGGTACCATCCGGTGCGATTAGTTCAAAATATAGTGTTGGGCGAGTGACTCTACTATCACCTTGTCCTCCCATTGCACGTAACGGTTTTAAGTAATATTTACGTCCAGTATCATCAACTTTGTTGTAGTGTTCAGGAGTGTCCGTTTCATTAAATGAAATGCGGTTCCATTCTGTCTGAGTCCGGTCTTTCGCCCACACAAGAATATGGTCATGCCTTGACGAAAAAAATTCAGCATCCATTCGAGGGCTGTCTGATTTTTCCCAAATCAAATTCCCCAAAAAGTTTTGCCGTCCGAAGATTTCGTCTCCAAGGACTTTGCAATAGTGAGATTCATTGTCATCAAGGTTGATCCAAATTGTTCCACAAGATGAGAGCAAAGAATACAAAATTCTTATTCGATCCCTAATCAACGAGAGCCAGAGCGAATGTTCGATTCCATCATCATAATGCTCGAATGCAGAGCCGGTGTTGTAGGGAGGATCGATGTAGATGCATTTGATCTTGCCTGTAAACTCCTGTTCAAGAGCTTTGAGCGCAAGCAGATTATCGCCGAAGATGAGGCGGTTATCGAAAATATCGTTTTCGCTTGTTTTGGAAGAGGAGTGATAGGATTTTTCTTTATCTTCGATCAGAATACGGGGTTCGAGTTTGGGTCTATTTTCTTTGCCGATCCAAGTGAGTTCGAGTTTGGTTGGTTTTGCCATTTTCCCTCTAGTTTTTATGGATATTTCGGGTCATCTCCCGTTGGCTTCGATACATTTTGCTTCGCAAAACACTCAGCCAACGACGAACACTGTTTTACTAAGCAGAAGAACCTTTCGCGTTCCCTGAGTGATGCCGAAGGCATTGTATCGAAGGGAACACGGGAGTAACAGTATAAATATCACAGCAGTTCCCATTGAAAGCGGAACAGTGTTTGGATGTTGTGGGTTTGATGAAGTTGGCCTTCAATCTTGTGAATAAGCTCATCACGCTGTTCGTCAATGGCATCTTGAGCATCAAAAAGGTCACGCCGTCTTTTGTTGCGTTCCGTCTCAAGAGATTTCATCGATTTTTGAGCTTCTAGCTTATCCTTTAAGGTTGCGGCAAGTGCGGACGTTTTACGATTTTCTCGTATTTGCTGATCGAGTTCTTTAATTTCATGTTCTAGCCCTTGTTTTAAGTCATCGGACCAATGATCGAGCTTAATAATTTCCTCATCAAAAAATTGACTGTTGCGTTTTTCTACTTGTTTAAGGCGAATGTTGACTTCGTTGTTGCGAATCTGTGAAAAATCAAGAAAAGAGCTTGAAGTATCACCGCTAACGGCTGCCGGTAAGATCATCAGCTTTCGACATATTTCGTCGTCTAAAATTTGTCCGTTATCCGTTTGAGCGGAAAAGATTAAAAATTCTTCAGAATCAAGAGAGTGTACTTTCAGTTTAGAAAGCTCTAACCAACCCATACTTCCTACGTAAGGTTTGAGAATACTGATCACTTGTCCATGATTCGTATAATTTAAATGAACCAACGCGGGAGCTAATTCACGCGAGAGTGCCTTTTGGATGAGAGATTCGGCAAAAGGGTGATCTTGGCGATAAAAAATATCTCCATTTTTTTCGGCCTCTTTCCAATCAAAATGATACCATCCTTGTTTTGCGTTTGTTCCAGTGTAATAAAAACGAGGGCGGTCTGACTCGAATTTTGCTTCTCCGTCAAGTTCAGTTCTTGTAATATCTAACAACCATCGCTCACGTTCATTCAGACTGGCCATTGTTTTATCTCGATGGACACGTAATCGGGCGCTTACGTCTTCATCAAAATTTTCAATGAGCGTCCTACGCGTTTGTTCCATGCGAGATTGAATTTGTTCGTCTAATTCAGATTGGAGTTGATCAAAAGCAATTTTAATTTCTTCCGTATTCCGGCAAGTTTGGTAAACTTTTGCAATGCGACGTTCAATATCTATGCCAGATTCAAGCACACCCAATACTTCGTCGCTGGCGCCAAAAACACCATCAAAAAGACTAAATTTTTCGCTCAATATTTCAAAAACACGTCGATCCGCTTCATTACGTTGGTTGAGAAAGTTAACAACAACGACATCGTGTTTTTGTCCGTAACGGTGGCAACGACCTATTCGTTGCTCAATACGTTGGGGATTCCAAGGAAGATCATAATTGACGACAAGAGAACAAAATTGAAGATTTATGCCCTCTGCCGCCGCTTCAGTAGCAATAAGAATAGTAGCGACATCCCTAAAGTGTTCCACAATAGCCGTTTTTATGTCTATGGGACGTGAGCCTAATAAATTATTTTGGCTCTTTTGTTGATCGCACCACGCTTCATAAATTGACTTTGATTGAGGATCATTGTTGATCCCATTCATCATTGCCAATTTGCCTTCGTAGCCATTATGCGAAAGCAGTTCAAAGAGATACTGTTGTGTTCGTCGGGATTCTGTAAAAATGACTGCTTTTTTTTGAGCGCCTAATTCTTGAGCCTTATTGAAAGCACTTTTTAATGCCGGAATGAGAGCTTCTCCTTTAGCATTGGAGGAGATCGATTTCGCTTGAGCGATAAATTGTCGAAGATCCGCAATTTCTGCTTTCAGATCCTCTACGTTTAAAACTTTCATTGAATTCACGATTTTTTCGTCGATTTCTTCGTTTTCTTTGCTTTCTTCCAGTTCATCTTGAAGTTCTTCTATTCCCTCAATATCACTGTCGTCTGGAAAATTTTCTAGATTAGAGTACATCGATTCTAGGCGAAACAATAATCGCTCTAAAGTATTCGCAATAGCAAAAGTGGAAGACGCTAAAAGTTTGCGTAAAACAAGAGTAATCAACGCACGTTGACTGGCAGGAAGCGCAATCAATATTTCGCGTTGGAGATAAGAAGAAATTGTTTCATAAAGTTGATGCTCTGGGTCACTGGGCAAAAAATCTTGAGTAATAGGAATACGTCGAGTAAACGGAATATATTCAATCACTTGCTTTCGTAGCGTTCGGATACAAATGGGTTGAAGCCTATGACGTAATTCAATATTCCGGTCGCTTTCATTTTTTATGCCACGAATGAATTGTTCTCGGAAAGAATCTTCATCTCCAAAAATATGGTCGTCTAAGATACTAGCTAACCCATAGAGTTCCATTAAAGAGTTCTGAAGTGGTGTGGCTGTTAAAAGAAGTTTTGGCGAACTTCCAATTGCGTTCGCAATATTTCGAGATAACTTACTATTTTTTTTATAGACATTTCGAAGTCGATGCGCTTCATCGATAACCACAAGATCCCAAGGAATACGAGAAATTTCGGTCCCTTTTCCTGAAGCAAAATGATAAGAGCAAATAATTAAAGCATTAGGAGAACTAAAGGGGGTAGAAATTCCTGATCCAATGAAATTATTAAATGCTCTGGAATCCATAATTTGAGTGGGTAAATAAAACTTGCTTTCAAGTTCTTGTTGCCACTGTTTACGAAGTGTCGCGGGAACAATGACTAAAATACGACGCTTCCGTTCGGCCCAGTGTTGAGCAATAACAATCCCCGCTTCAATCGTTTTTCCTAAACCCACTTCATCCGCTAGAATCACGCCTTTTGTTAAGGGAGAACGAATGGCAAAAAGTGCCGCGTCTACTTGATGAGGATTCAAGTCAACACGTGATCCCGCAATAGAACGTGACAATAGTTCAATGCTCCCGGTTGCACCGCGAAGAGTTAAAGCGTTGGCCCAATATTGGCTATGGTAGGGAGTAGTCATTTTTGATGAAAGGCTGTGTTGGAAGAAATAAGAAGAGAGAAACAATTTTGCTCATTTTAGCTTGCACATAAAAAAAAACAAATCAGTTTTTCTAATGCAAAATCTTGTTTTAAAAGATATTACAAAAATTCGTAAAAATTTCTTGATCTTTATAAAAAACAGCGTTATGTTTTTAGCAGAAACGTACTTGAATAGCTTGGCTACATTGCCTAATGATTCTGTGTTATTCCAACATTCC
Organism: uncultured Planctomycetota bacterium; assembly: GCA_964530615.1. GTDB lineage: Bacteria > Planctomycetota > JBBTDB01 > JBBTDB01 > JBBTDB01 > JBBTDB01. Next base: position 45,419 of record CAZHAR010000022.1, read on the forward strand.
CTTCATTCAGGTATTGAAAAGGAAATAAAAACTTGAAGATGTTCTTGCAGTCAATTACTCCAGCTATTACCTACGTGAGATGGAAATAAAATGCTGGATTTCGATTTGAAAGCACAGAAACTTTCCACTCCCTTCATTGTATTTCTGATGACGAGCGGATTTATTCTTTCCTTCTGGTATACCTTTCGCTCTCCAACGGCTCCACAAACAAACACAACGACCTTCTCTCGACTCAATCTTGATCCCCCCCAAAAAACAGGAGAAATTACGGTTGCCCCCGAAGATCGAGTTACTGTCTATTCTCGCCATCTTTCTCAAGGACAAAATTATTTAAAAACACAACAATTTGATCAAGCCGAAGCGGAACTGCAATCCGCTCTGGAAATTTTAGATTCCGAGGACGTGAGGAGCTCTTTATCTGAAGCCAAATTTTTACAACAGGAAAAATCTGCGGAATCCGCTCTACAAGGAGGGCAACTTGAAGAAGCGGTGATTCATCTTAAAAAAGCCTTAAGTTTTCAGGACCATGAAAAACTTCGTATTCTTTTGTCCCAGACCGAATTAAAACTACAAACTCTTAAACTGGAGCAACAAAATAAAGAAGAACGGGAGCATTGGCTAAAAACTGCTCGTCAGGCGGTTCAAGCAGAAAAATGGGAAGACGCTTTAGAGGCATATTCTCGCGTTCAAGCCTTCGGGACAATGGAAAACACTATCGCTCAAGAAATTCAACAGATCCAGCAAACACTAGAAGAAAAAGCGCAAGAAGAACGTTTTCAGAAGAATTGGGCTCAAACTCAAATACTCTTGGAGCAGGACTGGCAAAATGGTCTCGTCTTTTTAAGCCAACTCCAAAAGCAATTTCCTCAGAAAAAAGGAGAGCTTGCATTTTATCGTGAACAAGTGATTCAGAAAAAATTGACAGAGTTGATGATCGAAGTTCCCGGAGGCTCTTATCGAATTGGCTCCGATTCTAGTGAAGATGAACAACCTCTCCATCGAATAACCCTCGCCTCTTTTAAAATAGATCGATTTCCGGTAACGCATTGGCAATACGCGCTCTTTGTTAACGAAACGGGTTATCCGGCACCTGCGTATTGGCTCCACGGAATTTATCCCGCAGAAGAAGAATGGTTTCCGGTAGTGCAAGTGAATTTTGAGGATGCGTCTGTTTTTGCGCGCTGGGCAAAAAAAAGGCTCCCCAGCGAATTTGAATGGGAAGCGGCGGCTTGTACGATCGAAGGATTCAACTATCCTTGGGGAAATACTCCTGAAAAAAAACGTTCAAATCATCAAAATTCTCAGTTTCAGGGCACTTGCGCGGTGAATCAGTTTTCACCTAACGCGCTGGGAATTTATGATCTGGTTGGAAACATTTCCCAATGGACAAACAGTTTTTATGAAGCTTATCCAGGAAACCAAACTCTTTTATCCCACTATGGTCAAACCTATCGAATCATTCGAGGAGGCTCATTTTTGTTGACGATTGAACATTTGCGATGCTCGAACCGTTTTTATGAATCTCCTCAAACTCGACTTCCTTCCTTAGGGTTCCGTTGCGCTCGCTGAGCAAAAATATTAGTGTGCAACCAAAACCGTGTAGCGATAATTAATTTTCGCTTCTTCTCCGGGTTTTAAGACAATGCTCCAATTCAATTGATTTCGCTTGTTTACCGAATAGACGCCTTCTTCCATTAAAGTCACTACCGGAGAGCGATCCGCGCTCAAGAGATCTCCTGAGAATTGTCGTCGAATGAGCAGAGTGACGGGTTCTTTCCGATGATTATTCGCGATCCATTCTCCTTTGACATTGACTTTGCGAAAGCTTCTTCCACCATAATTGATTACATCTCGCTCTCCGCCTTCTTCTTCCTGTTCACTGTGTTTGGAGCGAATACTGAGCGATTTGGTAATTTTTAACGTGGTTTCTTCACCAGAGTTGACCCAATAACTCATACTCTGCCCATAAAAACGATTTTTAGCGGTCATCATTGCGGGGCCGGTGGTCATCGGAAACGAAAATGGATTCTTGAAGCGGATCGCATCCCAGATTTCATCCTGATATTTTTCTGGATTTTGATTATATTCATAATCGCGAACATATTGACCATTCGCGTCGCGTGTGTCCGGAATGACCCATTCGGAAATTCGCTCATATTGGGCCTGTGCGGACGCGATTTCAAGCATCAAGGAATCTCCGGCACCTAGGGTTTGTTTTCCAATAGATTGATAATGAAGATCAATGCCTTCCCCTTGCGGAGTCGCGGAAAAATCAATTCCGCTAGAAGGTTGCGTGGTGTTGAACATCGCTTGTTGCATCACCATATTGCTAGTCGATGCGTGAGAAGAACGGCTGACCTGCGTATTTAATTGACTGAAAAAGGTGGCCCAAGTGGTATTGAGAAACAAAGGCGAGGTTACATGCGAAAGCGGAATCGAGGGAAATCCAGAGATGAGGGATATTTCTGTATTTTGAAGAGTTTCTATTTCGTTTTTTAGAACCGCTTGTTGCTTTATTTGTAAGTTATTGGGATTTGAAATATCGACAGAATAACTGGGGGCCCAGGCCATTCCCTTGGTCAGATAACGAACAAAAATCGTGGTATCTCCTTTAGGGGCCTCTTGCACATCAAACAACATCACCGTTTTTTGCTGTTTGACGGAAATTGCCGCTTCATGAATGCGAAGATGGGCCACTTTATTCACATCGATATACACCAGCGAGTTCTCGGCTTGTAACACTAAAAAAGTTCTATTGACAGGGGGTGCAATAGAGCCATAAAGTGGCGTAGAATAATAAGAAGAATAAAACGAATGATAGGAAGGTTGTTCATAACTTCGGCTCCATTGTTTTTTCTCAGGGTCCCATTGTTGCCCTGAGGAGTCCATATTTTCTTTGAGGACACGTCCGGTCAGAGAGGGAATACGCTCATCTGAAAAATAAAGCGTCACTTCTTTACCCGCAAGAGTCGTTTGCCAGTCGGCGAGTCCCGCTTTGGAAATCGGAACCTCAATATCGCGGTGAGCCATTCGAGCAGAGACTTTCGCACTACTCGATACCCAGAAAGTTCCATGAACGGCTTCGGGAATATCTTCCAAAACATAGAGTCCAGAACCCGGAACCTCAATAATGCGTTCAATAAACGCCAAGCCATTTTTGAAAAGACCCACCGAGACAATCGGACTATTCACTTTAATTTCTTCCGCTTCGATGAACACAGATCCCCCAAATAGACATAAAAACAATAACGGAACCATTCTTAAGATAGACATCGATTTCCTCCTAATGAAAGACAACAATTAAAATCCTGAGGTCTATTTTATCCAGTTTTAGAAACGATTGGGTAACAAGTTTGTAACTAATTGGATAAAGTCACATTAAGAAGCCATTTTAAAAATAGAATTTCTGGGAGATACAAAGAGTATTGGCATCAACTTAAGCCGTAACCATTTATCTCTATTATCGTTGCGAACGGCAGTGAAGCAATCTTGAAGAAAAACATCTGCTTTCTTCCTAAAATTGTAAATGCTCCGTCCTTAATTCGCGAGTACAATGACGCTATCTTCGGTATACTTGAACTTTTCGGAGATTCCTCACTATCGTTCGGAATGACAATGGAGCCGTTTCTTTTTCCAGCCTCCGCCTTTTAGCGGTTATTGCATACGCCTTTAAACAAATGCGCTAGGTTAATCCGTTTTGGTATATTTATTTTGAGAGGATTTCATTTGAATCAGGAGCCACGCGCTACTGAGCATAAAAAAAACGACAGAGACGAAGGCGAGTACTCGGGTGAGAAACGCAAAGGTGGTGTTCCAGTTCAAGAGATTCAGTTGCATTAAGAGGTAGTTCCAGTCATGAATGGGATCAGAACCAAACGGAGAAACGAGATGTAAGGATTGCCGAACCGCGTCATCAATGTAAAAGCTCAAATTAAACAAGCTTTCGGCGAGCCAACAAAAACAAAACGAGGCCCCAAAATAATCTTCTTGCTTTAAAAACATAAAAACAGAAAGTATTGGAACCAAAATCTGGGAAAACGAACCTCCGGCAATGCCTATGAACTCCCCAAATACAGCAAATACAACGTGCCCTAATTCATGGATGCCCAAATTGAACCAATCAAAAGGGGTAAACGAATCTTGTTTCGTGACGATTCTTCCGGCCACATAAAAACCCCAGAGAACCAACGGAAGCCGAATCGTAGTACTTTTCCCTTTCGCCCAGGATTGCGCATTCTCTTTTAATTCGATCAAATTCTTCATTCTTAAGCTCTTTCTAAATAAACGGAAGTGAATTTTGTTTTTTTTTGAATCAAGAATTGTTTAAATGACATAGGATAACGAAACAAATAATAAATCTGCAAGATTTTTGAGCATACAAGGAGTTTAATTATGAAAGTTTGGATCGGCCTTATTCTGGCAATTTTATGGGGAGGAAGCCTTTACGCACAAGTGGAAAATTTTTCAGAAATTTTGGTTCCATTACGCGATGGAAAAGGATTAGCGACGGATCTCTATTTACCAGAAATCGCTGGCAAATATCCGACGATTTTGATCATTACTCCGTATAATCGCAAGATGTTTCGAGCGATTAATGTGGCTTCCCTGAAGAGTGTGAAAGCGGGTATTTTGGATCGCTCTAAATATGTGTATGTGGTTGCCGACTGGAGAGGTTTTTTTGGATCGATGGCCGCTTCCGATGGAAAAGGAGTTTTTGCTTCACGTTTAACGGGTCAAGATGGTTATGATACCGTCGAGTGGATCGCGTCGCAAGAATGGAGCAATGGAAAAGTCGGGATGTGGGGCGCCTCCGCGTTAGGGAAGGTTCAGTTTATGACCGCGGTAGAGAAACCTCCTCATCTCACGTGTATCGCACCTTCAGTGATGGACTTTGGAGGGGGCTACAGCAAATATTATCATGGAGGCGTGTTTAAACGAGGACGTGCCGAAAGTCAGGAAAAAGCGGGTTGGAAGGGAACAGTCAAAATGGTTACCACGCAACCCATGAAAACGATCTTTTGGCAGGCCATCGAACGGAACTCCTGGAAAAAACTTGGAGAGATACAGGTTCCGGTGTTGTTGATTGGCGGGTGGTACGATCTTGAAGCAGAAGGCGTGATCGAAACTTTTAAGCGGTTGCGTAATGAAGGTAGCCCCATCGCACAACAAGAAACTCGCTTAATTATTGGCCCCTGGGATCATAACGGAGCCTCCCAAGGCAAGAAAGATACTGGGGATTTATCGTTTCCTGAAGCTGAAAATTTTAGCACGAAAGAAGGATCTCGCTTCTTTGATTACTGGCTCTGCGATCAAAAAGACAACGGATGGAATCAGGCTCCTGCGATCCAATGGTTTCAGATGGGCGAAAACGTTTGGAAACAAACAAATTCTTTGAAATCGGTCGCAACGTCTAAAAAAATCTACTATTTGGGGGATTCTCAAAAGTTACAGAGCGCTCCCCCTCAAACGGAAGGAAAGACGGCCTTTGTCTTTGATCCTCAGAATCCTTCTCCCACCGTGGGGGGAATGAATTTAGTACTCCCCGGAAAACTCGGATCGCGCGGGTTAAGCTCTGGCCCTAGAGATCAACGGCAAGAGGTAGAATCCAGAAACGACATTTTAGCTTGGACAAGCGATGTTTTAACGGAACCCGTTTCGGCTTGTGGAACGATTGAAGTTCATTTATTTGTGGAATCGGATCGGGAAGATACCGATTTTGTAGTGCGACTCTGTGATGTATATCCAGATGGACGCTCTATGCTGGTGACGGATGGGGCCCATCGAATGCGATTTCGCAATTCTTTAAGCAAGGCAGAATGGATGGAACCGGGAACGGTCTATCCGGTCACTATTGAGCTTTCGGTCACGGCCCTTACGTTTCAAAAAGGCCATCAAATTCGGGTCCTAGTAAGTTCGTCAAACACTCCTCGTTTCGATGTCAATCCGAACAACGGAGAAACCTTCCTTTCAACAAATGTCTTACCGTTGAAGGCTACAAATACAGTCTATTACAGCCCTACTTACTCCTCACAAATTCTCTTTCCAATTCGAACCGAATAATCTTTGGCTTGTAGGCAGAAAAAAAATTGTGATAATTAATTTTATCTCATATCTCATACCATTTCCGATTTTTTTTAGGGGGACTATGAAACTTTATTGTATGATTTTTTTTATACTTTTTTTTCTTCTCTCTCCGATAGCATCCCAATCCATCACGATTGAAAATATTCAATTGGTAAAGGATGGGACTGATGGCAATGGAGAACCCATTTTTACCATAAAATGTTCGATTACCGCGATGGGAATGCTGAACCAATCCCTTGTTTTTCGGTGTCACATTCATCGCAGAAATAATATGGGTTATATTCCTGTTCCCAATGGCTATACAGAGATGACGGCGACGGTTCCTTACGAAACTACAGTATGGACTGATCTTTTGTTTCCATTAAGAACCGCATTTTTTGCAGAATCTGGAGCTGTTGGGAAATCACCTTGTACTTTAGGGGCAAAAATTATCGTCTTGGATGCATCCGGGAAGACCTTAAAAGAGACCTCTGGAGCCTTTTTCAATTGGGACGAATCTTTTTGGAACGCAGTCCCTGACAATACAACACCTCCACAGGAAGAAACAGCAGACACCTTGACACAAAAAGCGTTTAAACTTTATCAGCAAAAACAATATTCCGCCGCCGCACAAACCTTTTTGAGTGCCATCGAAAAAGGAAATCGACAACCCGATACTTACTATAATACGGCGTGTTGCTATGCTTTGGCTGGAAATAAAAATATGGCCTATCAATATCTGGAAAAGGCTATAGATGCGGGTTACAACGACATAGAAAACCTGAATAAAGATTCAGATCTGTCCTCTTTGAGTCAAGAAGCCGCTGGCCCTGATGGTCATCGTAGTCGATGGACTTTGTTAATGAATAGACTTCAAGGAGGCGGCACGACCACCCACGAACCTCCAGTTCCTGACAACACCAATAATCCGCCTGAAGAAGAACCCGTGAACACACAAAAAACAATGGGAGATTATTATGAAGAAGCAAGGAACCGATTAGCAACTCACCCCATACAAGAGTGGCAAGAAGCCAGTCATTATATCGATCCCAAAATTTGTAAAACCTGGTGCGAAATCCAACCTAAAGGAAAAGATGCGAACGGAAATAAAAGGTATGGAGTGATTTTTAAATGGTATACCTTTAATAGCGATGGGACCGGAGTTTTTGAAAAAACCAATATGACACTGATGAAAGATAATTCGTTACAACAAATTAAAAGTGAATTTTTAAAAGAAACGTTTACTTGGGGTATCGCCGTCACTTTGAATGAGGATCAAAAATATTTAACCTTGATTAGAATAGTTGCGGCAGATGGCCAAAATTTTTTATGGTTTTACGGCTATTTTGAAAATGATTCCTTGGGAGTGATGGTTTATGATGAACAAAATCAAAAAATAGGCGAAAAAACAATGTTTTATACAGAACGCGCCACCGATGAAGAGTGGACAAAAAATAAAGATAAAATACACCAAGATCTCTTGTATGCTTGTAAAAACGATGCAGAAATGCTTAAGTTTGCAGAGCTGTGGGTTGCTAATAGTCAACTGATGTTTCAGAGAACATTAGATAGTGGTCGATAAAGCACGAAACGAAGTCTTCAAAAAAAGAATCTTGCGTTTTTAAAGATTTCAGCTATATCTAAAAGGAACAAGGGTTTTGAGGGAACTCAAAATGTTGTTCCTTGTTTTTTTAGCTGTTGTATTCAGAACTAGGGAAGACGGTGCAAATCCGTTACGGTCTCTCGCCCGCTGTAAGGAGATTGAGACGTTTTACTTTAAGGCCACTGGGAAACTGGGAAGGCGTAAAACGAGTCCTCCGAGTCAGAAAACCTGTCTGAATTTTTGAAGATCTGCGAGTATGGAGAAGAATAGCAATCCACTTTTTTTTAACCCCAAAAGCGACGTTGCTTCTCTTTTAATACTGCGAGATCTCTTTTCAAATAAAGTAAAAGGAGGTCCGATGAGTCGTTGTATTTGGTCTACTTGGATATTATTGAGTTTGGGATTGATGTCTTGCAGTAACGGCGGCGGCGGGGACGATTTTGTTCCCGGCGATCCCAATACACCGGCCCCGCCAGCGATCACTTCGGTGAGTCCAGCCGTTGGGCCCGTCACCGGAGGAACACGAGTCACCGTCAGGGGTAGTAATTTTATTGGAACCGTTTCCGTAGCTTTAGGGAGTGGAGGCGTTTCTGATTTAGAAGTTCTTTCAACCTCTATTCTTTCCTTTACGGTTCCAGCAGGGCCCCTTGGATTTGCGGAAATCGTAGTGGATTCGGATACAGGAACTTCGATCACGGTTCCTCCGCTTGGATTTACTCGTCTGGATGAAGTTTGGACCTCGCTCCCGCCTTCCGGACTCACCCCACTGGCACGATCTTTTGGAAAAATGCTGTATGACCGCACTCGCAGAAGAATGCTTCTTTTTGGAGGTGAGGCATTTGATTCTCTCACCTTTGCGACCACTTATTTTGGAGATGTTTGGGCCCTCGATTTAACGGCGTCCACGATCACAACCTCCTCTTGGATTTTATTAACACCGGATTCGGGAACTTCGGGAATCGGTTCTTTTGCGGAGATGGCGGTGGTGTATGATTCCCTGCGAGATCGATTTTTATTAACTGAGGGCTATGACAACTGTCCTCCTTTCCCGACTCCCTGTGTTTTGATTAGTTCAGCAGTCTTTGCGTTAAGTTTTTCGTCTACGTCTGTAACCGATAGCGGAACCTGGACCCGAATCACTGACACAGGAGTAGATATCCCTCCGGATCGTATTACTCCGGGATCGGCCTATGATCCAGTAAATGATCGGCTCGTATTATTTGGTGGATTTGATCCGATTGGATTTGTAGGAACCAATGGAGCGGGTGAATTTAATGATACTTGGGCTTTTAATCTGACCGGAAGCAGTTCCGGATTTTGGGAAGATCTCACGCCCGTGATTGGAACAGTTCCGTTTGGCTCCGCAGATCCCGATACCGCTTCGCTCACGAATCCATCCATGATTTTTGATCCGATTCAAAGTCGTTTGGTGATTTTCGGCGGTTTTACGGATACGGACCCCGCATTTGGAGTTGGAGAAGCGGCGAGTGATGAAACCTATTCACTAGCGCTTTCTCCTTCCACATCTGTCTGGAGCTTTTTTCCTTTAGGTTCATCGACTGCGCCTTCAGCCTCGAATGCACACAGTGGTGTTTTTGATATAAATAACCAACGAATGATTATTCATGGCGGGTTTTCTGGATTTGGACTTGATCCACTCGAAGAAACATGGGTGCTGGATTTGAGTCGTCTCGATGGAAGTTGGCGTTTTGCGGCTTCAGGTCCTGCTGTTGAGAATCATATGATGGCCTTTGATTCCATTTTTAATCGAACGATTTTATTTGGTGGAAGCACTGTATCGGCAGGAGATACCGATGAAACCTGGTTGTTTACGATAGATTAAATTTTGCGGGATCGATTCAAAATTCCGTAGGGGCGATTCATAAATCGCCCCGAATCACGCATGAATCGCCCCGATCTCAAGCGCGATAGGTTTTCAAAAATTGAGTTTTAAACGTTGAAAATTGGTTTTCTAGGATAGATTGTCGAACGCGTTGCATAAACTGCTGATAAAAGAAGGTATTGTGAATGGTCGCCAAAGTCGTTCCAAGGATTTCTTTGGAGAGGATCAAATGGCGGAGGTAAGCTCGACTAAAATTTTGGCAGGTATAGCAGGAGCATTGGGTATCGATAGGATACGTATCCTTACGAAATTCGTTATTGGTAATTCGCATTTTTCGTTGAAAAGAAAACAGGGTTCCACCGCGGGCATAGCGAGTCGGAATCACACAATCAAACATATCAATTCCACGTTCAACGGCTTCGAGAATGTCTTGCGGGAGTCCGACCCCCATTAAATAGCGGGGTTTGTCTTTCGGGAGCAAGTGAACCGAAAACTCTAGGACGCGAATCATTTCTTCGAGTCCTTCTCCAACACTAACCCCTCCGACTGCGTATCCAGGAAAATCCATTTCAACGAGTGCTTTCGTGCAAATTTCACGCAAGTCTGAGTAGGTGGAGCCTTGAACAATTCCAAAAAGGTTTTGGTAGTCATGAAGTTTAACGGTTTGACAACGTTTGGCCCAACGCAGCGTCCGTTCCATCGCGGATTTTGCTTTAGAGGAAGGGCACGGGTATTCGGAGCATTCATCAAAAGCCATGATAATATCGGCACCGAGCGCGCGTTGAATTTCCATCGATTTTTCAGGAGAGAGGAAGATGGGGGTGCCTTCTTTTTCAAAGCGAAACTGAACGCCTTCTTCTTGAATGGTGATTTTGGGAAGGGAAAAGACCTGAAATCCTCCAGAATCGGTTAAAATTGGGCGATCCCAACTCATAAATTTATGGAGTCCGCCTATTTTTTCAATGAGATCGGGACCGGGTTGGATAAACAGGTGATAAGTATTCGCTAAAATAATTTGAGCATTGGCTTCTTTGAGGTCACGAGGAGTGAGTCCCTTGACAGAAGCTAAGGTTCCAACAGGCATAAAAACGGGAGTTTTTATGGTCCCGTGAGCGGTTTCAAAAGTGGTGGCGCGTGCCTTCTGATGTTCATGTTCTACGGTAAAATGAAGATGTCCCATGGTGAAAATTTTCTGAAAAAGAGAGAAAAATTAAATTTAATTGTGATAAAAGGAATGTTTTTTTCGGAGAAAGGGTTCAATATTATTAGAAATTTGTTATTTTAAATACAGACGATGAAAATTTTTTTTTATTAAAATTAAAAATTCATCAAAAAAAATTCATGCGGAACGTTATTTTTGCAGAGAGGGTTGTAAATGCCTCAGATCGATCGAACCAAGGGAGAAGTTACTTTAAAGGTAATTTATTGTGGTCCCGGTCTTTCCGGGAAAACGACAAATTTAGAAGTGATCCATGAAAAGTGCCCCCCAGAAGCACGCGGGAAATTAACAACGATTGCTCAAAAGCAAGCACGAACCATTTTTTTTGATTTATTGCCGATGGATTTAGGAAATTTGGAAGGATGGAAAATTAAATTAAAAGTCTATTCTGTCCCAGGCCAATCTTATTTTCAAGAAACACGCAAGGCGATTATGCAAGGATTAGATGGCATTGTATTTGTGGCGGATTCGCAAAGAAATCAGGCCTCTGCGAATGAAGAATCCTTAAAAGAGACTCAAGAAATTTTAGAAGAAATGAACTTGAGTTTTATGAGCGTTCCGATGGTGATGCAGTATAACAAAAAAGATTTAGACGATATTGCGTCGACTGACGAAATGAACAAGCATTTGAACAAAGGAGGGGTTCCTGTTTTTGAAGCGATTGCCATTGAAGGGAAAGGGGTTTATCCAACGTTAAAATGTATTGTAATGATGGTTTTGGAAGCGACACGACCTCTTTTATTAGTAGAACCGCCTCCTCCATCCGTTTCGACTTAATAAAAATAGCTAAAAAGAATTGCGGCAGGCCCCAAGAGCCAACAATAAAAAGAAAAGTAAAAAAGCTTTCCTTGATGAATGAACCGTAACAATCCTTTAAGAAATAGGAGCCCAAAGAAAAAGGAAGCAACGGTTCCTAAAAGAGTGGGTCCCCAAGCGATTGTTGACGGTTGAATTTGTAAAGACTCCAGAAAGATAGCTCCAGCAATAGCAGGAATAGAGATTAGGAAAGAAAACTCTCCGGCCGTTTTTCGAGGAAGGAGTAACCATAAAGCACAGCTAATCGTGCTTCCTGATCTTGAAATTCCTGGAAGTGCCGCTATCCCTTGGACAACTCCAATACAAAATGCTAATTTCCAAGTCAATACCGATTCGGTAGTAGATCGAGAAGCGCGTGTGCTCCATAAAATAAATCCATTGATGACCAGAAAAAGCCCGACCCAAAAGGGATGGCGAACATAGGTCAAAAGATTTTTTTCAATCAGTAATCCAATGATCCCCGTAGGAATGAGGCTAATCAGAATCATTTTCCAAAGGTTCGATTCTTCTGTTTTCCAGGTGGATGGATGAAAAAAAGACGAAAGTGATTTTTGGATGGATTCCCGAAACACAATACAAGTTGCCAGTAAAGTGCCAATATGGAGTAAAATATCAATAAAAACGTCTTCAGTGCGCTCCATTGATTTTTTCGGATTGAAAAAATAGTCATAGAGAACCAGATGTCCTGAACTGGAGATGGGCAAGAATTCCGTGAGTCCTTGCACGGCTCCTTTTCCTAAAAGAAGTAGATATTCATTCAAGGTCTTAAGTCTTTTCTAAAAATAAAAAATTTTGTACCCGAGTGTTAATCCAGAAATTTTAGGACGGAAAGTGTTTTTACGCAAGATAAGGAAATTATCTCTAGGGCTTGTTAAAATCATCCGCGTTCTCTTGATTGAAATTCATTTTCGAGACATAATTTTTCCACGATAGATCCCCAAACATGACAAAATCGAGATAGAGAGGCGTTACCATTTAAAAAAAACTATAGAGGTGTCGTAGAAGGCAGAAGTACAGGATTTTTGAGGAATATATTTATGCGAGGGGCGATACTACTATTCAGTTTTTTGTGTTTTCTTTTGGGAGGTTGTGCTGGTGCTTGGGAAAATCTTATTTATGGAGAACACACATTTTCAGAACCCTTTGATCAACCCTATGATGATATTTGGGACGTGGTAGTCGATGTAGTCGAACGAAACTACGAAATTGATAAATTGAAAAAATCGGAATCCAAAATTGTCAGCAAATGGGAAGAAGTCTATGCGCCGATTCGAGGTCATGGATTTCGAACGCGTATTGACGCGCTCGTCAAAGAAGAAGAAGGGATGTATGTAGTCGGAATTCGAGCGATTCGAGATAAAAATGACAATATTTCGCGTCCGTTAGAACCAGAAGAAGCGGAGTGGGAATATGTTGGAAGAGAGCCTTTATTAGAAGAAAAACTGTTGCAACAAGTCCGATATTATTTGCAAAAAGATTTTGGTCCTTCGGAACAGTTAAGAAAACAAATGGAACAAGAAGAAGATCGTCGATTTCAAGAAAAATATCGACGATATTAATCGAGAAGGAAAAGGAGCCCTTTATGCTTTCACGCCTTTTGATCGCTGTGTTGTTTTTGGGAATAGGAACGCAAGATATTTATGCGGATAAGACAGTCGAAGAAATCCTTCAAGGGGCGGTTAAGTATCAAAATCCTAAAAACCTGCCTAAAATTCATACGATGATTACCAAAATAGACGCAGAGATGATTGTGGACGAAGGAGATTTAAAGACGATTACCCTTCAAGAAGTTTTTCATTACCCCAATAAAATTTTGATGCATTTAGGTACCGGAGATGGGGAAACCGTTCGTCGCGTTTATGATGGAACGATTGCAAAAGTCTGTCGAGAAGGAAAAAAAGTGACGGATTTGACTCCAGAACTCCATCCGAAAGATTATCAAGATTTAATGGAAACGATTCGTCGTCGTAAGCTTATTGTCATGGAGCAACTGCTGGAGGAATATGAACAAGGGGAAGCGGACTATGTTTATGAAGGGCAAGTCAAACTCAAGAATACAACGGCTTACAAACTGATTCGAACCGATAAAAAAACAAATCTAAAAATGGAATTGTTTTTTAGTGTCGAGGAATTTCAACTTGTTTTGGCGAAAATGGACGCGCTTGAAGATCCTTCGCAACAAATTTCAATTCAATTTTTGAAGTACCAACCCGTAACTCCAAAAGGACGAGAGCCTCAGGCTCTCCAAAAATATCTGAATTATCCCCATGAAATAAAAATTTATAACCTCAATTCAGGAAAAAAAATCGGAACCCTCTATGTTTTATTCGTACGTTCCGGAATTTTAGATACAGATATTCCAGACCAGAAAATTTTTGAAGATCCCACGCTCCCGTTTCCAGAAGAAATTAAAAAAAACAATTAATCCCCTAATTTAGTATCAGAAAGCAGACCCTTTGTTTGGGCCGAGGAATTTTATGCGATATTTTTTTTATTTTGCCTACTATTTTAGCTCTATTTTAGCGACACTTTACGCACAAGAAAAGAAAATAGAACCCTCTGCGGTTTTGATAGAAGTTGGGACCGAGAAAATTACGGCACGAGACTTTTTTGATCGGCTCCATTTGAGTAATCCTCAAGTATCGCAAGAATTATTAGAGGAACTGATTTTACAAACTTGGGTGGAGCTAGCCTCAAAAAAAAATGGGGTGGTGGCAACTCAAGACGAGATTTTTCAATTGGTACAAAAAGAAGTAGAGTATTGTCGTCAGGAAGCGGACCGATTACAGCTCAAGCTCTCCGTTTTTCTCAAGACTAAATACAATATTACGGAAGCCCAATTTATCAAACTTGCTGAAAAACGTTCTCGGTTGAAAATTTTATTAGGTCAAGTCCTTCGATATGAAGATGGACTCGAAGATCGAGTAGTTTTGCGTATTTGCTCCCTCAAAACGAAAGAAGAGGCCCAAAAAATTTATGAACAAGCCAAAGCGGGAGCTGATTTTGAAACACTTATTAAAGAAAATGATGTGAATCCTGTAACTCGAAAAACGGGCGGAAAAACACGTCCTATGACTGAAAATGATTTTCCACCAGAGTATAGCGAAATTAAGAAACAAGCCTTTTTGCTAAAACCGCTGATTGAATTAAGCCCTATTTTAGAGGTAGAAGAGCAAGACAAATCGAAAACCTTTGCGATCTTAAAAGTGATTGAACGCAAAGAACCTTGGAACAAGCCTTTTTCTGAAGTTAAAGCGCAAATTCTGAAAGATTTGGAGAAAAATCCTTTGACTCCCCAAGAAATTAGTCGTTGGCGAATCTACTGTAAAAATCGTTGGGACATCCAGGTCAATATTATAGAAAAATAATTTAAAGTGATTATGACTGAAAACCCTGTTGAAACACCAGTACCCGAGCCACTCTTTCCTGAAGAAAAGGCGATCCTAGCAGAAATACCCACAAAAGAAACTACGGAAGGCGCTCGCCCATTTACAAAAGCGTTAGCTTCTTTAAAAATTGAACCCCAAGATCTGAAAATTTTAGAGCGAGATTTATTTGCTTGGGAAGAAGACGACGAAAATGTTTCAGAAGAAGAACTTCATCGTCGAATCGAAGTCCTCCTCTTTCATTGGCATGAGCCCCTCTCGCTTCAAAAAATCAAAGAGTGCGTTCTCTTTTCGGGTTCTAATCAAGAATTTAGACAAGTTTTACTGCGCTATCAACAAAAAATCCTGGCGCAAAACCATAGCTTTGAATTGCTGGAAGCCGCGAATGGATTCATTTTTAAATCCAAGACTCAGTACTCGTTGTTTATCCGTCGGCTCACGAAAGCGCATTTACCATTTCGTCCCAGTCAAGCGGTTTTAGAAACTTTGGCTATTGTTGCCTATAAACAACCTATTAAACGATCGACCCTTGAAAATATTCGCGGAGTGAAATCGAGTCCGATTCTAGGGGCTTTATTAGAGAAAAATTTAATTCAAGAAGTGGGACGCGCCAAAGGACCTGGGAACCCAAAATTATATGGAACAACAGAAGCTTTTCTTCAGTTATTTGGATTAAAAACGATAGAAGAATTGCCTCGTCCTCAGCAAAAACTTTAAAATTTCGGGAAGACGGTTTTGAATCTCAGTGGTAAATATGTATTGTAATTAAATTTAAAATTTTGAGACATATAGTGACTTTCATAGAAAATAAGGTTCCTTCCTCTAGGCTTGAACTTCTTTTCTGCAAGAGAGAAATGAATTTTCGCACTTGAAAAAAGATTTATTTTGATTAGAATATCTTAGGCTTTTCAAGTGCCAATAACCCTTGATACAGGTGTGAAATGCACGCTCCGCTGCGGCGACAGGTTGATTTCCAATCAAAAGGTGTCCCTATAACCCTGAGTAAACAGGAAGTCCAAGGATAGGTAACAAAACGAGAAAAGCATAAGTACTCCCTGATGCCTTTGATGGGTTTGAGGGGATAGTGGGTGTTGTAGTTCATCCTAGACGGCCCTCTCCGTCTTAACTGTTGTCTCTGGGCGAATGTCCTCATTTGTCTATATAATAGGTTACTATAATAGCGTCTCTTTGGATGAAGTTTCATAAAAGAGCTTCCTGAAAAGCTTTTAATAAGCTTTTGAGGAACCTGTTTTATTATTTTAATTTCCTGAATAAATCTCTGTAACGCTAAACCCTCTTTAGGGGATTTAGAGTTCAGAATTTTATTATCCACAACAAGAGGAAGGGTATGATTTTTCATCATTTCGACAAGATTCAAAAGCCCTGTTTAGTTTTTATTACCGCCTTTATCACCATTACATTTGGGGTAGGAACCGCGATGTTGGCATGGGTAAATCCGCCAACATATATAGGGCAAATTGACAATGAATTTATTACCGAAGACGAATTTCAAAGTCATGGTCAAACCATGCGATTAACCCATACCGAATCTCGAAAAAATCTGGATACTGATGAAAGCGTTTGGGTGGATATCATTCTGAATCACGAACGCAAAGAAGCCGCAGTTCAAAGCACCTTAGATGAAGTTTTAAGAAATTTAGAGAAAACCGCGCCTCCGACACAAAAACGAGAAGATTTTTTTAAATTATTAGAAGAACGAATTAAAAATTCTCGAATGTCCTTTGAGCTTTATTTTGGTATTTTGAAGCAAGCCAATGCTATTGAGAAATTTTTGAGATTAATGGGGTTAGAGAAACGACAAGAATTTATGTACAATCAATTTTTTGTCTATAACCGCGTTGCGAGTCCTTCTTACGTAGAAACGCTTGTCACCAGCGATAAGGCCATTGAGAAGAATAAAGAAAAAAATCGCGAAGTTCAAGTGCTTTGGTTGGCGCAAGAAAAATCTCTTTCTAAAGATAAAGTCAATCTTAAAGAACGGCTGGATCGTGTTTATAAAGAAAATCCACAGTCGTTTCGAATCGGAAAAAAACTCTCTGGAGAATATCTCATTTTACCCTATCAAACTGGAACACTCCAGGAACCCGCGCCCATTAGCGAATTATATCGTTATTATCAACAAAATCGGGAAGATTTCACTGAACCCCAGCGAGAGCCTACCGACAAAATTGTGTATCTCTCGTTCGAGCAGGCTTCCAATCGAGTACAACAAGTTTTGTGGCGACAAAAACATCAAACTCTTTTGCCTCAAATTCGAAAAGAAATTCAAGAAGCGAAACAGCCTTCTTTAAAAGAAGTGGCCCAAAAATACTCTCTGATGTATGGCTCGTTTTCTCGGCTTATGGAAGAAGAATTAGCAGAAGCCGTTCCGGAACTTGAAGAGAATACTGGAAGCATTTTTCGTTTAAAAGAGGGTGAATTGTCTAGTTCATTAAACGGAATGCGTGGGCAGATGTTGGTTTTTATTACGGAAGAGCAACGACCCTATATCCCTCAATTTGAAACGCTTTCAAAAGAAAATATCCCGCTCACCTCCGAAGAAGAGCTGGCCCTACTTAAAGAATATTTTCAAGAAAACATGCATTTATTTGAAGATCCCATTCGCTATAAAATGGAAATTGCTTTAGGAAATTTTTCGGATTTTCAAAAAACTCATCTAATTACCACTTCCGATATGAAAGATTTTTATGAACAGTATAAATCAGTTCTCTATTCTGGAAAAAGTTTCGCTGAATCCCGTTTAAATATTGAAAATCGATTGAAAAAACTCCAAACTGGCGATGAGATTCCAAGACTAATCTCAGAATTTAAACGAAAACTGGATGAAGATAAAGAACACGAACTTTCTTTTTCTGAAGTCGCAAAAAGCCTTCATTTAGCGGTATTCTCTTCTGAAAAACCATTGAAAATCGAAGAAATCCAAGAAAAGTTCCCGTTTTTAGGGGAAAATCTGGAGCAAATCAAAAAGCTTCAGGTTGGACGTGCGACCTCTGTTTTATACAGCAAAGAAGGCTACCCTTTTTTGGTTTATATGACCCAAATCAAACAGGGAACTACGCCTAAATTCAAAGACATTCAGACGAAAGTACGAGAAAAGTTGATTGAAGAAGAAGCTGAACTGCTAGCGAAAAAAGACTTAGAAACGTATCAAAAAACTGCAGAAAAAGACTTCGAAAAAGCAATCAAGGAACGCTCTTGGTCAAAATCGAATTGGTTATCGAATCAAGAAGAAGGAAAAGAATTTCCTAAAGACGATCAAAAACTTCTTCTAGAGCGCGTCTGGAACTTAAAAAAGGTTGGAGATATCGGAGAACTGGTCCTTGGAAAAAATGCTGTCTATTTAGTACGTCTGGAAAATGAACGATTTCCGGATGTTTCTTCCATTAAAAAATTTGCGATCCTGAAAGAAAAAGAAACTCTTCTCGCAGATCAATTAGAATCCTTACAAAAAAAGTGGGCCGATTACGAAATGCTCAAAGAATTCGGTCAACTCAAATTGATTAAATCCGATAAACAAAAACAACAGCCCGCTAGCTCAGGAAGCATTTATTACTAAAAGGAAAGAATCGAATGATCCGCAAAAGCATTCTGGGGCTGTTAAAAGGATATAAGCGCTACATTTCGCCCTTTCTCCCTCAGCAATGCCGATGCCGTTTTACTCCAACCTGTTCTGAATATGCCATGGATGCATTCGAATATCATGGTATTATTTGGGGTTTTATTCTCACCACCTTTCGCCTTCTCCGCTGTCAACCCTTTTCGCATGGAGGGTTCGATCCCATTTACATTCGCTCAGAAAGCTATTTGAATACGACCGATACCTAATCCTCTATGCACCTCCAAAGAATTGTCTAGAAACTCTTTTGTCTTAAAAAGAAACCCGTTCCCGTTCGACGCTCTGGAGATTTCATGAAAAGCTTCCCGGTTCAAAAACCCCCTACAGCTATTTATTACCAGACGCATCAAAAGAACGAAAAAGAAGGGGTTTCTATCTATTGTACCGCTTCCGTTTATCATCAAATTAACAAGCATGTTTCTGCAGATTTAGAGCGAGAATATGGCGGTTTTTTGTTGGGAGCCATTTTTCAGGAAGCGCCCGGAAAAATTTATATTGTGATCGATTGTGCGACTCCGGCACAATTTACCAAAGCAGATGAAGTTCGTTTAAATTTTACCCATGAAACTTTTCTACAGTTAGCGCAAGAACGAAGTACACTCTTCCCTGAAAAAGAAGTCCTTGGATGGTATCATTCTCATCCAAAGATGGACATTTTCTTGAGTTCTCTGGATGTGTGGATTCACGAGGGTTTTTTCAAGGAAGAATACAAAGTGGCCCTTGTGGTAGAACCCCAAAAAAATTTGGGTGGTTTTTTTAAACGTATTCAACAAAAACTCGATCCTCATACCTGTTTCGGATTCTATTTGATTCAAGAAGATCGAGAACTGTCGAGATCTGAATTATGGAACAATGTGGAAAACGAATTGGCAGAACAATCGGCTGGGAACGAATCCTTTTCTCAACCGCAAAAAAAAGGAGGCTATTTTAGTCTCATCCATATCTTAATTTTGTTTATGCTAGGATTAGTTATTTTCCCTCTGCTCCTTCATCTCAATAGTCTACAACGGAGCCAACTTCTTAATCAGCAAATTTTCTATTTAAGGGAAGATCTTCAGGACTTTCAGAAAAATCAGCAAAAGGACATTTTAGAGATCCAAATCGACTTGAAACGATCCGAGTTAGAAATGATTAAACTCTATAAAGTTCTCCAAGAAGTAGAGCAAATGACCCACCAAGAGGTTAAAATTCAGCTAGAAATTGAAAAAAATCGCGAAAAAATGGTCCGAGAGATGCGTCAGATGAAACGCGAATTATTTCGTCAACAAACGACTCTGATGGATCATTTATTTCGTTTGGAACGTGGACTCAATTTGTTATTTCAACAAATGGAAAGACAAATTCCAGACCAAACCATTTTCAAAAAAATACTCTTATTTTATAATTTCTTTCAGAGTTTTTCTGCGCTAGAAAAACAAAGCAAAAAATTCAAAGCTCAAATTCAATCTCTTCTCTGGCCAAATGTCCCGAATTCAGAGGAAAAAGACAATAAATAAATTTTTCTTCAATGGGCTGGAGATTGGAAAAAAAAGAATTAAAGTAGATTTAAAATCGTTGAAAAAACATATCCACGATTGCTGAGGTAATTCTATGAATGGAGAACGAACCGAACGATTACATGATCCTAATATTCAAGCGATTTCTGGAGTTGTTATAGGGATTCTTTTTTCGCTTCCTGTTTTAGGGATCCAAATCGCTTTAAAATTAATGGATCATTATTTTCCGGATTTTCCTTGGTGGGTACAATATACTTTGCATCTAGGGAATATCCTCTTTCTTTTATTAGCAGGGTTAGTCATTTTATTAAGTTTTAAACGGAAACAAGGAAATAAAGGAGTTATTATTTCTAAAACCCTCTGCTTGATTTTGATTTCGCTCGTGACTCTGGCAATCTGGTTCAAGTTTTAAGGATATTTATGCAACAAGAAATAAACTCCCACTTTTGCGATATTGATGAAGCGTTGAAAGAACTCAGAGCCGGTCGTATGGTAATTTTAGTGGATGATGAAGATCGAGAAAATGAAGGGGATTTAACTTGTGCCGCTGAAAAAATTACTCCAGAAATCATCAATTTTATGGTTACAGAAGCGCGTGGTTGGGTCTGTTTAACGCTGACTCGACCCAAATGTGAAGAATTAGATCTTCCTCCAATGGTCAAAGAAAATCAGGCCCGCTTTCGAACTGCTTTTACGGTCACTATCGAAGCGGCAGAAGGTGTTTCTACTGGAATATCGGCCCAAGACCGCGCACATACTATTTTAACCGTCATTCAGGAGGGTACTAAGAAAACGGATCTGGTTCGCCCCGGACACATCCAACCTATTATGGCAAAAGAAGGAGGCGTGCTTCAACGTGCCGGACAAACAGAAGGCTCAGTGGATCTTTGCCGTCTAGCGGGTCTAAAACCTGCGGGAGTGATCTGCGAAATAATGAATCCGGATGGAACCATGTCTCGGATGCCTCAACTGATGGAATTTGCGAAAAAGCACCAAATCAAAATTTGTAGTATTGCCGATTTAATTAAATATCGAACCAAACGCGAAAAATTGATCGAACGGTGCGCTCGCCATAAATTAAAAACCCCTTATGGTGAATTTGATATGTTTGGTTATATTTCGCTTCTTGACGGAACGACTCATATTGCTTTATCAATGGGGATTTCTGGAGAATCGTTGGTGGAAGATCCTCTACTGATTCGGGTCCATTCGTCTTGTGTGACTGGCGATATCTTTCATTCCTTACGTTGCGATTGTGGAGCCCAAAAAGACATGGCTCTAGAAGCCATTGGAAAAGAAGGTCGTGGGGTATTTCTTTACTTAAACCAAGAAGGCCGAGGGATCGGTTTAATTAATAAAATGAAAGCGTATCATTTGCAAGAATTAGGATTAGATACAGTCGAAGCCAACCAAAAATTAGGGTTTCGCCCGGATGAACGAGATTATGGAATTGGGGCCCAAATTTTAAAAAATCTTGGCGTTCAAAAAATGCGATTGATGACGAATAATCCCAGAAAATTTAACGCGTTGAGTGGATTTGAATTAGAAATCACAGAAATTGTGCCATTAGAGGCACCCGCCAATAAAGAAAATGAAAAATATCTAAGAACAAAAAAAGAAAAACTTGGACATATGTTTTCTAAAATTTGAGCGCGCAGTCTGCATACTTAGTTTTCGTTTTGTTGGCTTTCGATCAACCGTTTTTGCTCTTTTAAAATTTCCTGAACCTGGTTTTCTTGCATAAAGCTTTTTTTTACAAAAATTTCGCCCAAATGCATAAAAATACCCATTTTGTCAATATTGGATTGCTCTCGTAAACTCTCATTCAGTTGGCCACTAGTCAAATACCCTCGACTAATGGCCATTTGACCAAAGAGAACGCTCCGTTGTTTATTTTGAGAATTGTCCATAAATTTTAGTAGTTTTTGATGTTGGTCTCCCAAAATCTTTTCTAATGCGGCCTGACTTAAATAACCTTTTTCTTGTAAAATAATTCCAAGTTGACGAGGAATTTCTTCTTTTTCCTGAATAACCACACATTCATTGAGTTGATCAGGGGTAATCAATTTTAAAGTTAAGGCAATCTCACCTAACAAAAGATCTTCTCGAATCCCCATAAATCACCCTATTTTTTTTGTCATACGAATTAGTTGAGTACCGTTTTCTAGAGAGATAAGCGCAACCTCTTGCATCATTTTCTGGATCAATTGAAAGTTAATATTGTTTTGTTCCTCGCCAGGAATCTGAAATAGCGCAAACGGAATTTTAATGACGGCTCGAAATTCATTAGGATTACACACAATTAAAAAATCAATGTTTTCGCTCCAATACAGCGTTTTTTCTAATAAAAGAATTCCTAACTCTTCAAAAACCTTTGAAATTGCCACCACATACGATTCAGCAAATTGCTGACTTTCTAAAAATTGAATCAACAATTCATCAATTCCCTTCATAAAATTTATTTTACAAGGGAAATTTAAATGCATCGTATGAAGTTTGGAGGGCTGATTTATGAGCCGTTCGCCGTGTTCATTGAGATGAAAATAATGGGAACAGCGGGCACAACGAAAATATCCAAAACGAGGAATAGTTAGTTTCCCTTTACACGAGGGACAAGGAAAAACCAATGGGAATGGAGCCCCTGAAGAAGAAGCTTCTGTCAGGCCGTCAGGAGAAGGTGAAGCGTTTTGCGAGCTAGAAGAAGTGAGGGCCGCAGTATGTTTTTTCTTCAAAAATTCTTCTACATACACCTGATACGCAGATACAGAGTCTAAAGTCTGGAAAACCGTCATAATTCCAAGCATAGAAAATAAGGTCCTGATTTTCTGTGGAATTGACACAAGACAAAAACTTCCCATGTTTGCAATAAATTGTTCTGCATACTGTAGAAGAAGCCCCATTCCTGTGGAATTGATATATTTGAGGTCAGTTAAAGAAACCGCAATATGATAATATCGATCCCGTAAAATTTGGGACAAGGTTTCTTCCAAGATTAAAGAGGTAGTCGCATCAATTCTTCCAGCAATCTCTAAAATAATGGCTTGTGTTTTATCGGATAATTCAAGATACTTGGCAGAAATGGAAATTTTTTCGTTTTCCAAAGACTTCCCTTCCTCTATGACGATCCCTTAACCTAATCTATAGTTGAGCGTGTGTTAATCGGGTTGGCCGTTTGCTTAATTTATTCTATTTTTGTGAATTTTTCAAGTTTCTTTTACAATAAAAAAAACTTCTGAGTGTTTCAGAAGTTTTTTTAACCAAAGGAGCAAAGGCGCGAGCCTTCTTGTTATTATTCACCAAAGAAGGTGTTATTCTTTGCTGTTGTATTGATCAATAATTTTTTGAGCTTCGGCAATCCATACGTTGGGGCCACCACGGAGATAGCCCATTTCGCCTAATGATTCTCCTTCTATGGTCAAAAACAAAATCGTTGGATATCCTTCGATTTTATATTTTTTTTGCAAATCGGCATTTTGTTTTTTAATTTCGTCGGATTGTGCTTTGCTTTGAGGAAAATCAATCTCCAGCAAGATCACATTTTCTTTGGCCCATTCCTTGAATTCTGGCATATCAAACACTTCTTTTTTTAGTTTGACGCACCATCCACACCAATCACTTCCCGTAAAATCGGTAATGATCAATCGGGGTTTGATCTCTTTTTTTACGGGTTTGCTAGTCGAAGGATCTTCTTTTTTCTCTTGAATGACCGCTTTTGCGTTTTTCACGGCTTCTTCATAAGAAACAAGCCACAATTCTTCCGAAGCATTTTTTAATAAACTGTCTGCATTTTCGGTCCACATTTTCGGTCCTCCTTTTAGATAGCCACTTCGTCCGATTTCACGCGTTTCTTTGCCAGAAGCGTCAATAAAAATAATGGTTGGAAAGCCTTTCACCCCATATTGTTTTGCTAGTTTTTTGTTTGTTTCTTTCTCTTCGTCGGATTGGGCCTTTTTTTTCGGGAAATCGAGTTCAAGTAAAACGACTTTGTTCTTGGCCCATTCTTGAAATTCTGGCGTATCAAACACTTCATTTTTCAGTTTAATGCACCACCCACACCAATCGCTTCCTGTAAAATCAGCTAAAATCGGCTTCTTTTCTTCTTGTGCTTTTTGTATCGCTTGGTCATAATTGGTAAACCAATTTTCATCAGCCTGAAGCATAGGTATGACGCTGATGATGAAACATAAAACCCCATAAAACCTGTTCATAGAATCCTCTCTCTTTAAAAAAAATATATTCAGACTAAAAGCTATTATGAATCCGGTTATCCTTTAAAACCACCCCTATAAACAGATCCTATTGAAAAAATGTTCCTGATTGAAAAAAACTATCACAAACACCTCGGATTGAAAAACGCGATAAAATTCGTTCTTCTCCTGAATTCCCTTCAGAATAGGATTTTTTTAGAAATGATTTATAATCACTCCCTTCAATCTGTTTTTTCGACATTTTCTCTGCGTAACCATTAAATTTATGCCATCATCGAAAAATAAACAAAAAAAAATTATTACGGTTTTAGGGGGGGCAGGTTTTTTAGGCAGTCACGTTTGTGACGCGTTGAGTTCCGCAGGATATCAAGTCCGAATTTTTGATTTAAAACCCTCCCCTTTTTTACGATCCGATCAGACGATGTTTCAGGGCGATTTAATGGATCGAGAATCGATTGTGAAAGCCGCGCAAGGATCAGAGGTCCTCTTTAATTTCGCGGGAATTGCGGATATTGATGAAGCGTATAATCGCCCGTTTGAAACCTGTAGGCTAAATGTACTAGGAAATCTCAATGCGCTAGAAGCCGCCCACGAAATCGGAGCGAAGCGCTTTGTTTTTGCCAGTTCTGTTTATGTCTATAGCCAATCTGGATCTTTTTATCGCGCAAGTAAACAAGCCTCCGAAGCCTTTATCGAAGCCTATCAAGAGCGTTACGGAATCGATTATACTATCTTGCGCTATGGCTCTCTCTACGGACCTAGAGGCGATCAACGCAACGGAATTTATCGTCTACTTTATCAAGCGCTTCATCATCAAAAAATTACTTACGGAGGCACAGGAAACGAACTCCGAGAATATATCCATGTTTATGACGCGGCTAAAGCCAGTGTACGAATTTTGGCTCCAGAATTCGCTAATCAACATGTTATTTTAACCGGAAATGAAAAACTCACGGTTTGCCAAATGATGGAAATGATTCGCGAAATGCTCGCCCCATTTCAGCCGATTACCCTCCAATTTAATTCTAATCCGGTCGCTGGACACTATACAATCACTCCCTACACCTTTCATCCCAAAATGGGAACTAAATTTCTTGTGAATCCCCACATTGATTTGGGACAGGGGATTCTCGATTTGATTCGTGAGTTACACCAATCCCTTCACCCAGAGTTCCATTCAGAAGGCGATTTACTCGTTAAAAATGGGAATGAGATCCCGCCTCAAAAGAAAAAAAAGATCTCTCACAAACGAAAATCCTCTTAAAATTTTTGGCAAAGGAATTTGTATGATTAAAGTCATTGCTTTTGATTTTGATGGAGTTTTGGTGGAGTCCGGTGATGTCAAAACTTCAGCATTTGCCCAACTATTTTGCCCCTATGGCCCTGATATCGAAAAAAAAGTAGTGGCGCACCATCTGGAATATGGCGGCATCTCTCGCTATGAAAAAGTGCGATACTATTTTGAACATTTTATGCAAAAAACGATTTCTCAAGAAGAGGTCAATCATATTTGCGAACGTTTTTCAGAAATAGTCGTCGAGGACGTGATTGAAGCTCATTATGTCTCCGGAGCAAAAGAATTTTTCCAAACAACCTCACTCCCCCTATTTATCGTTTCTGGAACCCCACAAGCTGAACTTGAACACATCGTTCAACAACGTTCTATGGAGCCGTTTTTTCAGGGAATCTATGGCTCTCCCACAAAAAAAACCTTTTGGCTCAAAACGATTCTCGATACAGGCCACTGGAAACCTTCAGAACTCCTTTTCATTGGAGATAGCCTGAGCGATTACTCTGCCGCCGTGGAAACGAATGTCCATTTTATAGGTCGCCTCTCCGCTCCTACAATTCATTTTGACGGACTTTCACGAGTTGATTTCATTGTCTCTGATCTCCAACATCTTTCTATTTATATAAAATTAATGGAGTAGTTTTATGACTCAAGAAGAACATCATGATGCCGATTTAGTTCACGTTCTCCAAAAAGATGGCGTTCCTCTGGTCGATCCTTTTGAACAAATTAATTTGCCTAAAACTTCGCTCGCGGAAGTCAAGAAACGAATGGGCCCTCCTCCTTGGGCGGTTCGTGTCGTCTATAATCCTCTTTTTGGGGGCGTTTTGATTTGCCAAAATCCCGGAGAAGGAAATCGGCTCCATTATCATCCAGATGCTGATGAATGCTGGGTAATTATGGAAGGAGAATGGGAATGGTATATTGAAGGACAAGGAAAAATGCGCGTCAAAAAAGATGATATTGTGGTGGTTCCTCGCGGTAAAAAGCACAAAATTACGGCGGTTGGAAAAGAACCCTCAATTCGCTTTGCGCTCACTCGTCCGGATGTAAACCATGTCTATGCAGATGAGGAGGTATCGTGAGTCGAGTGGTATTGATTACGGGCTCCAGTTCTGGAATTGGAAAAGCGACTGCGGAAGCATTTGCTCGTCTAGGAGATCGGGTCTTACTTTGCGGACAAAGCACGCGTGTTTTTCAAATCCAGAAAGAGCTTCAGAAAAAATATCCTCAAGCCGATTTTCAAGCGTTTCAGTTTGATCTGAAAGATCCGGATGCGATCAAAAAAACATTAGAAAAAATTCATCAAAAGAACTTAGAAATTGACGTTCTAGTCAACAACGCCGGAGTTTCTAAAGGCGGGACGCTCGAATCCATATCGCTGAACGAATGGAACGAACTGATTTCTATCAATCTCACGTCCTGTTTTTTGTTAGCGCAAGCCCTCGTCCCCGGAATGAAGGCTCGAAAACACGGAAAAATTATTAATGTCTCCTCGATTGCTGGACGCTCTAGAAGTAAGTTGGCCGGCGTTCATTACACGACCACCAAAGCGGCGCTGATCGGTTTTACGCGCCAGCTTGCTCAAGAGTTGGCGCCTTTTGGGATTCGCGTCAACGCCATCTGTCCGAGCCAAACACGAACTCCGATGCTCGAATCATTTTTAACGCCAGAAGTTGAAGAAAAACTAAAATCATCGATCCCATTAGGCTATATCGCTCGTCCAGAAGATATCGCGCCCGTCATCGTTTTTTTAGCCTCTTCTGCCGCCGATTATATGACCGGAGCGATTGTCGATATTAACGGAGGACAATATTAAAAGAACAGTTGAGGCATCCCTTTTTCTATTCCAAAAAATAAAAATGTTATGCGAGACGATATTTTTTTTGGAAGAGCCAAAGATGGGCTCCTCCAATGAGAATATTTCCGAAGATTAGATTTTTTGCCACAAATTGAATCCAGACTGGATAATCGTGTTCCATCAAAATCGGAGCCGAAAAGCTCCAGGCCGAGAGAGGCTTCGCCGCAAAAATGAGCGAGAGTGCGGCAATTCTCACCGTTGTGGCACTAATATGAGAGGCGTATTCTAAGGGAAACAAACCTCCGATAGTTTCACGGCTCGCTCGTTCACATAAAACATCTAGCATTTCTACAACCAGATCGATCCCAATCACCAGAAGCGCCAACCAAATAAAGGCACCTCCATAATTATGTACAAACAATAAAAAAACAATGGGCACAAACAAAAACGCACGAATCGTATGAAGAATATGCTCATAGAACGATTCGCGTCGCGCATAAAGTCGATATTTCCAGAGATGATAATAAATTCCATCCACGCTTGCGATACACGCAAACAGTACCAAAAATATAGTTGCAGTAACGACTAAATGGTTCACAGGAGTCCTTTTCGTTCAGAATGAAAATAGGAACGAATTACATTTTGGTAAGGGTGGCTAAAATTTCGCTTCCATTAATATCCCAACAACGAACCTCAGATTTAGACTTGTCTTCCGGTTTTAGAGAATACTTCAGTTGGCGAGTTTGAGTTTCACTGAAAATATACTCTTGAAACGCTTTGAAATCGCTCTGGAGCTTTTCAGAAGCATAGAGGGAAACCTGAATTTTATCTAAAACATCAAGATCCATTTCCTTTCGTTCCGCTTGAATCGAGCGAACCAATTCATTAGCATTACCTTCGGATTCGAGTTCAGGAGTGATTTTAAAATCCATCGCGAGGGTTACGCCTTCTTCAGTCATCACGGTCAAGCCTTCTTTTTCTTTACGAACGATATCAATATCTTCTTTAGTTAACGCTTGCCCCAAGACTTCCAGCGATTCTCCTTTCTGAATTTTCTGAACTTGTTTATAGGTCCAGGCTCCAATGATTTTCTGAGCTTCATTCATCTGTTTTCCGAAACGTTTTCCCAAAACACGAAAATTAGGTTTTGCGCTGATATAAACCAGTTCCGATTCGTCGGCGATGATTTTGATTTCTTTGACATTCAACGCTTCCGAAATCAAATAGCTCATTTTTCGCACATAATCGCTCGCGGACGGGTCTTCTACCACAATCGTCAACGAAGAAATGGGCATTCGAATTTTTCTTTTCTGTTGCTTTGAGAGCGCGCGCCCTAACGCAACTACTTTTTGAATCGAATCCATATAACGCAACACGTCCTCGTGAATCACCGATTGATCAGCTTTGGGGAACGGGCAAAGATGAATTGATTTCTTCGCTTTTTTGTTTACGGCGACCACCAAATTCTGATAGATTTCTTCACAAATAAAGGGCAAGAAAGGAGCGAGGACTTGACAGAATGAAGTTAAGACTTCATAAAGAGTGAGATACGCTTTCTCCTTATCCTCATCATTTCCGGCTTTCCAGAAACGACGGCGGGAACGCTGGATATACCAGTTATTCAAATTTTCAATAAAGTCTTCCAGTGCCGGAACCACTTTATATAAATTATACTGACACATCTGGGTATCCACTTCTTGAATCAGATAATGCAACTTAGACAAAATCCATTTATCCAGTTCTTGGTCGGATCGAGGTTTTTTAGAATCCGGTTTAAATTGATCCACGGTTGCATACGTCACAAAAAAAGAATACGAATTAAAAAGTTGAATAATAACGGAACGCAACACGAGCTCCAGATTTCCCTCATCAAAACGTAAATCGTCCGCTCGAACCACAGGAGAATTGATCAAATACGCTCTCAGTGCGTCCGCGCCATACTTATTCAGAATTTCTTCTGGTGCGGGATAGTTTCTTAAGCGCTTGCTCATTTTCTTCCCGTCCTTCGCCAGAATCAAACCATTCACGATCACATTTTTAAAAGCGGGTTTTTTAAAAAGTGCTGTAGAGAGAACGAGCAAGGTGTAAAACCATCCACGTGTTTGATCTAAGCCTTCCGCAATAAAATCCGCTGGAAAATTTTTTTCAAATTGCTCTTTATTTTCAAAAGGATAATGACATTGCGCATAGGGCATCGCTCCGCTTTCAAACCAACAATCCAGAACCTCTGGAATTCGCACCATTTCAGACTTACATTTCTTGCAAGGAAATTTATAGTCGTCAATAAAATGTTTGTGCAAGTCGGTTACTTTCTTGCCCGAGAGTTCTTCTAATTCTTTTCGAGAGCCCAGACAAAGTTTTTCTTCGCACTTGGGGTTGGAGCATTTCCACACGGGAATCGGATTTCCCCAATAACGATTTCGAGACAAATTCCAGTCTCTGGCATTTTTCAGCCAGTTTCCGAAACGGCCGTCTTTAATCGTTTCTGGAACCCAATGAATACTTTGATTATTCGCGATCAATTGCTCTTTGATCGGATCCAGTTTCATAAACCAAGTCGAGATGGCTTTGTAAATAAGCGGAGTGTCGCATCGATAACAATGAGGATACGCGTGATCCAGAGTCTCATGCCTGAACACTTTTTTCTGTTCTTTTAAAAGTTTGATAATATCCTTATCCGCTTCTTTACAAAATCGGCCCGCAAATTCTGGAACTTCTGCCGTGAAGCATCCTTGCATATCGATAGGATTGACGAGCCCGATTCCAGCGGCTTGACAAGTCGCGTAATCGTCTTCCCCAAACGCCGGAGCCTGATGAACAATTCCGGTTCCATCATCGAGAGTCACATAATCAGCGACCAAGACACGAAAGGCTTTGCGTTCTTTTTTAAAATAGGGAAAGAGGGGTTCATAGGACATTCCGGCCAAGTCGCGTCCTTTTTTCTCTTCTAGAATTTCATAATCGTTGGCGTCTTTAAAATACTCTGGGAGCCTTTTTTTTGCGAGATAACCGACTTCTTCTTTGGTTTTGATTTTGACATAGTCCATCTCTGGCCCTACCGCAAGCGCTAAATTTGACGGAAGCGTCCAAGGCGTAGTGGTCCACGCATAAAAATAAGCGTTTTCGGACTTCACTTTGAATCGGATAGTGACCGACGGATCTTGAAGGCGTTTATGCCCGGATTTTCCGGTACCATCTTTTTCTTGAGGGCCCAAATTCACTTCGAAATTGGAGAGAGGCGTTCCGCATCGAGGACAAATGGGTTGAACGCGGTACCCTTCGTAGATCAATCCCTGATCCCAGATTGTTTTAAAGACCCACCAGATCGACTCCATGTAGTCCAGATCCATGGTTTTATAATCATTTTTAAAGTCGACCCATCGACCCATTCGAGTCACGGTTTTTTCCCATTCCTCGGTATAACGCAAGACAATGGATCTACAGGCTTCGTTAAAATTAGCGACACCAAAAGCCTCGATTCCCGGACGTCCGCCAGTAATTTCTTTCTGTTTTTCGACTTCATTTTCAATAGGAAGACCATGACAGTCCCAGCCAAAGCGCCGTTCCACGCGATAGCCTTTCATAGTCCAGAAACGAGGAACAATATCTTTAAGAGTTCCCGCGAGAAGGTGTCCATAATGCGGGAGTCCTGTGGCAAACGGAGGCCCATCGTAAAAGACAAATTCTTTCTTTTTGTTTTGCTCCAAACTTTTTTCGAAAATTTTATTTTCTTCCCAAAACTTCAGGATTTTTTTTTCCATCTCGGGAAAATTCATTTTTTTGTCGACGGATTTAAACATAAGGAAACTCTTCTAATATCCCATTGTCCCTTGCGGGAGAGGGAGGTTTTTTAAAATGAGACGAGTCAGTTTCGTCAACTTGGGTTCTGCTTCATTTGCGATCGCGATAATATCTTCCACCTTCGCCACTTTAAGCGCATCGGGCATACAGGCATCGGTCACAATCGCGACCCCAAGCACTTTCATTCCAGCGTGGTTCGCGACAATAACTTCGGGCACCGTAGACATTCCGACCACATCCGCCCCGATCCCTCGAAGAAAACGATATTCGGCGCGAGTTTCCAAATTGGGTCCCAAGACCGAGACTAAAACTCCTTTTTGGAGTCGGATCTGATTCTCTAGAGCCAATCTTTGGGCGCTTTGAATCAATTCTAGCGAATAGGGTTGGCTCATATCCGGGAAGCGGGGTCCTAGTCGGTTGTCATTTTCTCCGACGAGTGGATTTGCGTTTTGAAGATTAATGTGATCTTCGATTAACATCAGATCGCCTACTCGCCATTGAGGATTGAGTCCACCGACGGCGCAGGAAACCAACAAAGTTTTGGCACCCAACGCGTGCATTACACGGACTCCCATCGTGACCTCTTGCGCTGAATAGCCTTCATAGAGGTGAAAACGGCCCTCCATCACGATCACTTTTTTTCCGGCAAGTGTTCCTATATTAAAACGTCCGACATGGCTCTCTACCGTACTGACGGGAAATCCTGGAATTTCGTTGTAAGGAATACGTACAGGATTCTCAATTTCTTTGGCTAAGGCCCCTAATCCGGTCCCTAAAATAATAGCGACCTCTGGAACAATATTGGTTTTGGGGCGAATATGTTTATTTACAATTTCTTGAATACGGTCGTATAAAGCTGTCAAAAGACGCCTCCTGAAAAACTCGCAAAACTTGAGATGAAGCCTGAAAAGGACGTAGTTTAGGGTGGAGTGTTTCGGATGTCAACGCCAGAATAAAAATCTCTGAGGAAACTTTTTACCGAAACAATGGTTTTTTTTATAAAGGATTTTCTTTCAAAAAGTTCGTTCCTATTCAAAAAAAAATCTTTTTTGGTATTTTCGGTAAATTTTTCTAAGATTTTTCTGTTCTGAATTATTTTTTTTATTCGCAAGGAGACCAAGATGCGTCTATTCGCTCTTTGTTTTTCGCTCACTCTGGCTCTTTGTTTTGCGGAGCCTGTTTTACACTATAAACTCGAAGGAACCACGACATTAGAAGGTTGGGAGCTTGCTAAATTTCAAGTCTATTTAACCAATGATGATGGAAAAGAAGTTTCTGAAGGACTTCTGATCTGGAAGCTTTTTTATAAAGATACGAATAAAACCTCAGAATTACTGTATACTCAAACCAAATACCCGCACTATAACTGTTTCCGGCCTAAAGAAGAAGGACTCTATTCTCTTCAAGTTTTTTCTGGGAATTCGGAAGTTCCGATTGCCTTCGAAATTATTCAAACCTATCCACATACCGGACAACTCAAACGACTGGCAACCGGAAGCGCATGCGAACAAGAATTAGGATTTGTGGACTGGATTAACACCATTCGAGAAGCGCTCGATTACGCGAGTCAAGAACATCGATTGGTGCTGATTGCGTATTTTGTTGGCTGTGATACTTCTGGAGGACTCTCTCGGACCTTATTTAAAAATCCAGAGTTTTTGAAAATGACGGAAGAGATCCTCTGTGTTCCGATCATTTTAGGAGGCCCTACAGATGATACAGGAAGCCTTTATCAAGTCGCCACGGGCCTTTCCTTTGTTTTATTAAACAGTGAAGGAGTTTTCTTGGGAGCCTATTTCCGTCCCGAACTAGACGCGTTCAAAAAAATGCTTCCAGACGGCGAGAAAAAAAATAAAGAACTATTGAAAAAATGTCGTCAGCGCAAGAAAAAAATTCAACAACTGATTGGAACTGAACGGATTTATCCACTAGCGGAACTTGCCCGATTTTATCAAGAAGGTCAGTCCTATGAGCAAGCTACTTATTATTATCAACAGGCACTCGATCTGATTCCAGCGAATGTGGAAAATCCCGCAAGAAAAATTATTGTTGAAAATTTGTTGTTTATCTATATTACGATGAATAATCCCGAACGAATCATTCTTCTTGCGGAACCGCTAGAACCAAAAACGCCTTATATGTTGTTTAGCTTAGGCGCGGCCTACGCGTTGAAAGCCGAAAGCGGAAAAGATGTCTTGGCGTGTCAACAAGCGAAAGCTTATTTTGATCAACTCAAACAAATTCCAGAAGGTGCGATTTTACTGGAATCGGCAAAGAAGTTTTTAGAAAAATTAGAGCAATGAATTAGTGCTTGATTTTCGCGAGAGCCTCCTCTGCGTATTGACGAATTTTCGGGATCGGACTATTCTTGGAAAGTTCCGTCAAGGCAGGGGATGCTCCGTCATTGCCAATTTCTCCTAGGGTCCAGATGGCGTAATATTGAACGTCTCGATTGGGGTCCTGAAGTGCCGCTAAGACTTCTGTGAACGCTTCTTGACAGCGCATCATTCCAAAGGTATTCACCGCATTTCTTCGTTTTTCGGGATCACTTTCTTTTAACGCTTGTTTTAGAATCGGAATTATTTCGTCTTTGGCCCATCCTTTTTGTCCCAATAAATTAGCTACTTTATAGACAATTTCCAATTGTGGATCTTTCAATAGTGGAAGTAATGCAGGCAATGTTTTTTCCGGTTCCGCAATTTCGACTAGTGATTCGATTACGACTAAACGAATTTTTATTTCTTTTTCGTGCAAGAGCGGTAATAGTGCAGAAATCGCCTCTATTGCTTGTAGTTTTCCCAAAACTTCAATGGCTTTATGGCGTACTTTGAAATTTTTATTTTTCAGGAGTTCGATTAATTCTGGAATCGCTTCTCTAGCGTGAAATTTTCCTAACGTTTTTGTGGCTTCAAATCGGACATCCGGATTATTATATTTCAGTGCTTCGATCAGTTCGGGAATTGCTGTTTTAGCGGAGTCCCCTATTTTCCCAAGTGCTTCGGCCACTTTGATCGGAATAACAAAATCTTTGGCGTGTAACATTTGCGTTAAGATCGGAACGCTTTCTTTTGCGTCTTCGCCCATTTCGCCAAGAGCCCAAATCGCCAAACAACAAACATATCCATGACGATCCTGAGTCGTTTTGATGAGAATCGGAAGCGCAGAAATCGCTTCTTTACCAATTTTGCCAAGCGCTTCTGCGGAACGCTGTCGAACAATCCAAAAATTTTGATTCTCAAGTGTTTTCGTCAATAGCGCGATTTTTTCCTTTTTTGTGGCGGGATCTGAGGTATGAAAATCGGCGATAACCTGCCCATATTGCTCGGAAAGAAGCACTTGCACAAGCTTTTCTTCTTCTGAAGGAGATTCCTGTGCATAGCTTGCGAGACAATCGTTCAGCTCCTGAGCGAAAAAAATGAAAAAGAAAATCCCTGAAAAAATAAACCAAAAAAACTTCATAAGATTCACCGATTCGGAAACTCCGATCTTTAGACAGGAGAGGAGAATCGGATACCT
>CAZHAR010000023.1:0-75042 GCA_964530615.1 uncultured Planctomycetota bacterium
TTGTGCATTTGCTTGTGTGAGACCAAACTTTATCTTCAGTTGTTGAAATTGCTCTGCACGTTGAGGCTCATTTTTCTTTAGAGAAGAAGCTGCTTTCCATTCTTGAGAGTGACGAGCGAATTCGAGTTGTTTTTTGAGATGTCCGAGAATGGCATTATAGGTTCTGCGATAATGTTGAGACTGCGTGAAGAGGTGGTGGAAGTTCCCTCCTGAGAAGGAGAGCAACCCGACGATGTGGACAAAGCTAGGTGTTTTTTTGTGAGTGTTGAACATTGCGAATGATCTCAGAACATTAGCCTATGGTAGAGTTTGATTTTTATCTAAAATGATTATACTCGCGTTAAGGACATTTTTGAGCTGTTTTCTAAAAGAAATTTGTTTTTTTTGATCGACAATCCGATAGAAGGACTTAAAATAGAAACACTACTGGCGCAATTCATCCCCTCCCGTTCCCCTGAGCCTGCGATGCCCTAAGCCTGTCGAAGGGTCGAAGGTTAGCCTGACGGCTTGAGAAAGGGGTATTCTTGCTTGTCTCCATAAAAATCAATAACCATAATCAAAAGCTACGGAAACACTCCAACAAATATTCCCTTTAAACTTTCTGAACTTTTTTCGAAAAATGCTTCTTTAATACGAGATCAACGATTTTCTCAGACTATTTATTTTTCGTGGAATTAGAAATATGACCAAAAAATGTGCGTATATTACGCTGGGTTGTAAAGTGAATCAGTACGATACCCAAGCCATTCGGGAACAATTAGAACAGGTCGAAATTCAAGAAACAAAAGATTTTCGAGAGGCGGATTTTCTCTTGATTAACTCTTGTACCGTCACCGAAAAAGCCGATCAGAAAACACGTCGTTATATTCAATCTTTTTCCAAACGAAATCCGCAGGGGAAAGTGATTTTGACGGGATGTTCCGCAGACAATCATTTCCAGAAATATGCGGAAAACACCCAAATTCAGTATGTGTTTCGAAATCGGGATAAAAAAACGATTGCGCAACAAATTACCGAAGGAAGCGCGGAAGTCAAACCCCTTCGAATTACACGCTTTGACGAGCATACACGAGCCTTTTTAAAAATTCAGGATGGGTGTCAAGAAACCTGTTCTTTCTGTATTATCCCAAAAGTGCGGGGCCGTTTTAATAGTCAAGAAGAAGACGATGTCGTAGAGGAAGCAAAAGCTTTAGTTCGATCTGGATATCGCGAAATTGTCCTGACTGGAATTCATTTAGGAGGATACGGAGTGGATCGTGCGGTTTCTTTGACAGGATTGATTCGCAAATTATTAACCCTTCCTGAACTCTATCGATTACGCTTAAGTTCGATAGAAGTCAATGAAATTGATGAAGAAATGATCCACTTATTACAAAACGAAGAAAAATTTTGCCCTCATTTACATCTTCCGTTACAGAGTGGAGACGATACGGTTTTAGCCGCAATGCGTCGAAAATATACTCGTCAGGATTTCATTAATAAAGCACTTGATTGTAAGAATCGAGTGCCGGGATTAGAAGTCACCACTGATATTATTGTGGGATTTCCAGGAGAAACGGAAGAACAGTTCCAAAATACGTTACGACTTTGTGAAGAGGTTCATTTTTCCAAAATTCATATTTTTCCCTACTCCGATCGTCGTGGGACAAGAGCGATCAGTATGGAAAACAAATGTTCAAGAAATACCATCAAACAGCGAGTAAAAGAACTGGGCGTTTTGGAAGAAAAATTAGCGATACTCTCAATGAAAAAATATGAAGGAGCCATTTTGAGTGTTTTAGGAGAAGAAGAAACAAAAGAAAAAGAAACAATTGGAATTACAGGAAATTATTTTCGAGTGCGCTTTCCGGGAATTGGCTTTAGAAATCGATTGAGTTTGGTAAAAATTCACTCGGTCGAAGGTCGAGAAATGCTTGGTCTAAAAATTGCTAATGAAAATTTTGAAATATTTTAGGAAGATTTTCCGTCCAAATTTCAATCAAAGAAGGATCCTTTTTTTGAATTCTCTTTGAATTTTTATATCCTTCTTTTAAAATCAACCATTAAACTTAGGAATTCTGGTCGTTTTCGGATGGAAAAAATCATTCCAAAGCAACAAGGAAATGAAACCACCAAAGAGCCTATCTAACACACTTTGAAGGAGAAAAAGGCAGACTGTTCAAATCTTGACAAGAATCTCTGCTTATGTTAGGATTCGCCCCACATTTTAATATAATAACTCATTGCGATTAAATAAGTTAAGAAATGAAATGGAAATGCGAACCCTCTAGTTCAAGGGTTTAGAAAGGGTTCTTGAAGTGGGACACGCTCCCGTTGCAAGACAAAAGTAATGTTTATTACAAGGGCGTCTTGGTTCGTTTGAAAAGGAAGATAAACTATGGCAGCAGGTAACGTTGCGTGGGGTATAGACATTGGGACCTCCTCTATTAAAGCAGTAAAAATGGTCTCGAATAAGGATAGGGTTAGTATTGCCGGGATCGAAATTGTTCCTTTTGAACTCACTGGCGAAGAAGTTGATCGCAATGAACAAATTCGTGCCGGAATTGCAAGTTTTTTAGCCAATAATAAAATAGCAAAAACGGAACGTGTTTATGTTTCGCTCCCAGGACAAGCGGTTTTTAACCGAACGATCACGTTACCTCCAGTTGAGGCAAAACGGCTTCCAGAAATTGTGAAATACGAAGCTCAACAACAAATTCCTTTCCCGATTGATGAAGTGATCTGGGATTATCAATTGGTGACGGATCCTGGCACCATCGGCGAAATGGAAGTTATTTTGTTTGCCATTAAAAAAGATGTTGTTCAAGGCTATTTGGCAAATCTCGCGGCGGCCGGCTTAAATCCCCAAGGCGTACAAATTTCGCCGTTAGCGATGTATAATTTTGTACTCTATGATCAATCTCTTGATCCTCAGGCTGCTTATTGTTGTATTGATGTGGGGGCCGGTTTTACGAATCTTGTCATTATCCAAGGGCGACGAATGTGGCTCAGAAACGTTCCTATCGCAGGAAACGACATTACGAAAGTCTTACAAGATAAATTTCAGGTTCCTTTTAAAGAAGCCGAAAAGCTGAAATTAAAAGCGAACAAATCCAAAGAAGCGAAAAAGATTTTCGAAGTCATGAAACCCGTTTTACGGGATCTCGTGGGCGAAGTTCAACGTTCTATTGGATTCTATAAAGCTCAACAAAACGCGGCAAAAATCGAAAAGATTTTAGTGATGGGAAATTCGACTCATCTCATTAACTTCAAAAAATTCCTCTCTTCAAATCTCCAATATGAAGTCGATTTATTATCTACGCTGCAAAAAGTTCCGCTTTCGCGACGTATTAACCTCGATCTTTTTGAAGGAAATGTTCCCGGACTCACCGTTGCTATCGGACTTGGAATTCAAGCACTGGGACTTTCTCAGAACAACGTTCGTTTAGTCCCTCAAGAAACCCTCGTCGAAGATCATCTGGAAACGATGAAAAAACCAATGATTGTCGCAGTGGTTCTCTTGGGTATTTTGACGGTACTTGCGTATCTAAAATCCTCTTGGGACCTGAAAGCGGCAAAACAAGTCGCGAATTTGGGGCAACCCCTGATGGAGTTTTTGAAAAAACAAAAAGCAGAGTACCAACAGGTTCAAGTTTTAGAAACAGAACGTAAAAATTTGAATTCGATCATCACTATCGGACAAAATCGAAATTCTTGGGTATGGGTAATGGAAGTCATTAACAAATGTTTCCCAGATAACGCCAGTACTGCCAATGAAAAGGATCGAATCTGGTTTGTCGGCACTCAATTTAAAACCAAAGATGAATTAGTTTCGGAAACCAAAACGAATCCAGATGGCTCTAAAACAGAGTCTTCTCGCGTAGTAAAACACCTTAGTGTGACATTCCAAGGTGCGATTCGCTATGAAGGGAAGCAGGAAGAGTCGTTGAACCAGTTAGAAAAAACTTTCATTTCTAAACTGAGAAACGCAAAAGAGCCCGGTAGCGAAAATCTTTTGTTTTCCGAAGTTTCTCCGAAACCCGGGAAAACTTCAGAATTTCCAACACCTGATAAGTCTGGAACCAAAGAAAACTATTTTATTTTTACAGTAGATTTAACGGTTAATAAAGTACTCTAAAGAAGGAAGACGCATGAAAGCAGAACCATTGTGGATTGTCCTGATTGTCGCAGTCCTCGCTTATATTGGGATGTATTTTGGTTTGATTTCTTCAAATCACAAAGAAACCGATAAATTTTTAAAACAAATTGATACTCATGTCAAAACTACGGAACAGGCTCAAAAAGAAGAAATTCCTGGAAGACCCATGATTGAAACCTTTGTGGCGAACAAGAAAGAATTGCTTCAAGAATATGATACCATTACGAAATTTTATTTGGAAAAAGATAAAAAATTCGAACTCTGGTTTCCGAGTCTGGGTGTCGAAAATTCGGCAGAAGAACCTCCCGGAGCCAAATTTGCCTCGATTCTGACGGATCAAATCAAAAAAATCAAAGAAGAACTTACCTTATCGGTTCCCGATCAGAAGAAATGGCCCCTTGCTGGAGCCGGAAAACCTGACGATTTTGAACGTGTTTTAGCCTTTGTCGTCAAATCGCAAGATGGCTTGAAAGTGGTCCAAAAATCGTGGTGGATGTTTGAACAGGTTTTTGTGGTTTGCAAAAAAAATAACGTCCATCGTATTACGAGTTGTACTTGGACCAAACCCTCTTTTGATGAAACGATTTTGGGAAAAACGGCTATCGCCACAACAGATGGAACCCCCCCCGTCGATGAAATCGTTTTTGGTTATACCACTTTTCCAATGAATCTCAAATTAGAACTTCCCTATGCTTCCGTTTCTCTATTGATTGAAGAATTGCTTTCGGCTTCTAATGACACAAAAGTGATGTTTGGCTTACAAGAAATCAAAATCGCTCGGGCCGAAATGAAAAAAGAACATCTTGGAAAAGTCGAGGTTTTCTGGGAAAAATACCCCATTGCTTCTGAAGAAGAATTAGCACTCCAGAAAGCATTGAAAAAAATTCAAGCGCAACAGGAATCGACCCAAAAAGATGTGGCTGTAGAAATTGAATTTTTCGCTTATGATTTCTTTTCCCAAAATCGAAAAATTCCTGTAGAAAAAAAGAAAAATGAATAAGTCAGAGTCATTTTTGAACGCTCAATCTAAGTAAAAACGAGGACACAATGAATTCTAAAGAAATGATGATGAAGTATGGCGGAATTGGCGCGGTGCTTTTGGCGCTCATTCTCCTACTCGCTTATGTCGGAGTGGCTTTTACAGGAGAAGGATACCAAACGAAATTTGAAAAATTAAAAAAACTTGATGACGATATTCGGGCGGCCTTGAGAACCAAAAATTTTGATGAGGGTCAGTTTCCTCCCAAAGTTCCCCTTTACAGCAACGAAATTCAGAAAAATTGGGAAAAAGCAAATCTTGCTCAACCCGCTTCTGATTTTATGGTTTATCCTGCCGTTGGAATCCAGTTCGTCACTTTTGATCCCAGCGATAAGGAACGCGCTCGATCTAAAATGACGGGACGTTATTTGGTTCTTTCTTCAGCGGACGAAATCAATAACTTTTTTGGGCCACAGGTTATTTTTACAAGAGGGGAAGCGAAAGGATTACTTAAAGCAACACCTGCAAAATTAATTAAAACGGAACAAACGGGTCTCGATAATATCACCATCGAGTGGGAGGATACCGACCCAGATTCGATTGAAAAAAGCTTAGTCGATGAATATCAACTTTTCCGTTATGATGGAAATAAACCGAATACCGCTCAACGAATAACGCCCGCAGGCTATAAAGAAAAAATCTTTGTCGATAAAAATTTTAATCCTCGATCCAAATATAGCTACTATGTCATTACGAAAGTAAAAACGGTCACTGCGTACGAACCTCCATTCCCGTTAGAATCAACCCCTTCAGATGCCCTTTCTGTAGAAACTCAAACCGATATTGGTATTGTTTTTATGTCAGTCATCGGAGGTGGAAACTCTTCATTTGCGAATGTAGACGTTTATAAATACCATCAAGGGGAGTGGGCCAAAGCCAGTTTTGCGAACGTCAAACGCGGAGATATCATCGGAAAAGAGAAAAAAATCAAAGTCTCTGGCGTCGAGATGATCTTGGATTTCACCACCAATTATGAGGTGTATGAATATTTTGAAGATGAAGAACGTGTGATAAAAACAGAAGGCGGAAAAGAAGTCACGGTTCCGCGTCAAGCTCGCTTGGTTTTTTTCGATAAAAACGATGGTGGAAAGAAAAAAGAAGTTTGGAAATTTAATTCCACTTACGATAAAAATCCGTACGAAAAAGAAAAACCGAAAAAAATAAAAGAAGACAAAGATAAAGACAAGGATAAAGACAAGGATAAAGATAAATAATACGATCCCTCATTTTCTTCGCTTCTAACCTTCTGAAAATTTTCATCAGAAGGTTTTTTTTTAAAATTAAAAAAAAATTAAAAATCGTGACAAAACCAAGACAAAAAAGAAGAAAATAGAAAGGATTCTCTGAATGTAGCCGAAATAAAAATGGAAATTTTAAAAAAAATTATGGACAAACGCGCTACAATTGTTAAGCTAACCAAAAATCTCGCCGTTCAAAGGGAAGAGGCCGTTATTTCACTATGTTGTTTTTGTTAGGAACAGCATCTTACTCGTTTGGGGAATTCTCTCGAACTTATTATCATGTCAAAAATGTACTTTGAAGTAAATTGAGAAAGCTAGAAAGGTAGATTATGCGTCAGACTTATCTTCTAGTGCTAGGGGCATTCGGATGGGCAACTTTCCTCTTGATAGGTTGCCAAAATTCTAAAACTGAACCGAACACCACTTTGGCCGCTTTAGATGAAGAAGCCATGGAAAAACAGATCCTTCGCCAGGAAGACAAAAAAAATCAAGGCGGAGGCGGATTAAAACAAGGGGAATCAAAAATTCTCTCTGATTTTTATTACAATTCTGCTCAGCGTGCGTTTCAAGATGGAGATATTCGTAAAGCATTTGAATTGGTCAGTCTTGCCTTAAAACAAGATCCCAATAACCAAAAAGCGAAAGATCTCCAAAAAGAACTCGCAAAAAAGATCGAAAGTAGTGGTGGTGGTTCAGGCCGAGCTGATTTACAAAGCTCTTTTGCCGGCGTTGTCGACGTCGAAAAAGTTAAAATTACTCAGGCCCAACTCGAAATTAAAAATCGTATTACTCGTGGACAAGAGTCCATGAAACAACTTGATTTTGATCAATCGATTCGTCATTTCGAAGGTGGCTTGGAAATCATTCGCTGGATGCCTTATCCAGCCGATGTCGCTGAAGATAAAGATAAATTGATCCATTTGATCAGTTTAGCAAAAGAACGAAAACAACAACAAGAATCAGAACGGTTGAGACTCCAACAAGATAATGCTTGGGAACAAGATAAAATCGAAGAGGAACGTCGCCAAAAATATTTGGAAGATCGGATTCGTCATCTGTTCGTCGAAGCCAACAAAAACTTCGAAAAAGAACGCTATGAACAGGCCGAAAAACTCGCCGATGAAATCATTGTTCTGGATCCCACCAACGAAGATGCGAAAAAACTTAAAGATATTAGCATCGGGTCCCGCCACGCAAAAAATGATCGTGATTTGGTGGATCGTTATGCAGAAGAATGGAAAAATTCCATTGAACACGTGGATTGGGCACAAATCCCTCAAACCAGTATTGTTGAGTTCCCGAACGCCGACGAATGGCGACGCGTCAATGATCGCGCAGAAAAAGGAATCACAGTCGGAGAACAAGAACAAGAACCCGCTGAAAATGTCGATATTCGTAATCGCTTAAAAAGCACAAAAGTCACTCTTGATTTTTCAGATACCCCTTTGGCTCAAGTCATCAACTTCCTCCAAGATGTTTCTGGAATCAATATGATTGTCGATCCTTCTGTCTATGCCGAAGGCGAAGAAGCACTCAATGTCAATCTCCAAGTTCAAGATCTCCAATTAGAAAACGCCTTGAACCTGATTACGACCTTGAAAAAATTAGCGATGAATATTGAAAATGGCGTGCTGATCATCTCTTCCAAAGAAAAAGCTCGTGGCAAAAAACAATTGAAATTGTTCGATGTTCGCGATCTCACCGGCGGAATTAATGATTTTCCTGGCCAAACCCTCTCTTTACAAGCAGGGACAGGGGATGAAGCCTCTCCCGGAGTGGTTGCAACCGCTGGAGAAACCAGTAAACCTACCATTACCGCTGAAGATTTGGAAAACTTGATTAAACAAAATATTGCC
Organism: uncultured Planctomycetota bacterium; assembly: GCA_964530615.1. Taxonomy (GTDB): domain Bacteria; phylum Planctomycetota; class JBBTDB01; order JBBTDB01; family JBBTDB01; genus JBBTDB01. The sequence goes on from CAZHAR010000023.1 coordinate 8,275, forward strand.
GCCCCTTCTTGGGAAGAAGCCGGATCGTCTATGACCATTCGCAATGGAACCATGATTGTAAAAAATCGTGACGATATTTTGGCCCAAATCGAGAGTCTCCTCAAAGATCTCCGTAAATCTACAGGTTTATTAGTCACTATTGAAACCCGTTTTGTCACCATCGATGATGATTTCTTAGAAGATGTCGGTGTTGATTTCCGTGGTTTAGGCGGTGGACCCGTTGATGCATTACCTCCGGGTGGAACGGGTGGAGATGAAGAATTACCTCTCGCCCCGGGTGCATTAGGACTTCCCGCAGACACGATTAGCCGATTGAATGGTGGACCTGATGTTGGAACCGTGGCTCTCCTCGATGATATTATTTTCGGTACCGATGGCACCCCTTCAGGATCCGGAACCGGTGGTTCGTCGGGTCTCTTCTTCAACGATAACTCGGATGGAGATATGCGGGGCCGCATTGAAAACCTTTTTTCCGGTGCGCTTGGATCCACTTCTACCTTATTTGCAGATGGTGGAACCTCCTTTACTTATACCTTCCTAGATGACTTTGAATTGAATGCGATTTTACGCGCCGTTCGTAAAACAGATCGCATCAATGTGGTCACAGCACCTAAACTGACTGCGTTTAATACTCAACGCGCAAATATCAGTATTTTGAATCAGGTCGCTTATATTCGGGATTTCGACGTTGAAGTGGCTCAGAATGCCTTCATTGCCGACCCTTTAATTGGCTATGTTCAAGATGGTGTGGTATTGGATGTACGACCCATTGTGTCCTCCGATAAAAAATATATTACTATCGAATTAAGACCTCAAGTGGCTGAACTGGAAGCACGTCCGATTCCAACTTTTACTTCCACTCTGGCCGGAATGGCAACCGTCGTATTAGAAGTGCCTTCGATTCGTCTCCAATCTCTGGAAACGACAGTCACTGTACCTGATGGCGGAACGGTTTTGTTGGGCGGGCTCTCCCGAACTCAAGAAACCGATCTCAAATCTGGAATTCCTTGGCTGATGAATATTCCAATTGTGAATTTCTTTTTCTCTCGCAAAGGAAAACTCTATACGAAGCGCAATCTGGTGGTTTTAGTCACAGCTCATATTACTTCGATGGAAGAACTTGAACCAAAATTGGGATCTCAACGTTAGTACTTTTTGAGTCCTTGGGTTTTTGTTCTAGGAACAAAAGTTTTTTTGACCCCTCAAGCCCAACCTAAGAGCTTGAGGGATTTTTTTTAGAATTAATACTTGTACTTTAAGCGCCTTCCCTCCCTGTCGCTAAATACTGGGTTTTCGGCGCAAGGAGATTTTGATGAACACCAATAAATTGCTTTTATCATTCCTTTTAGTAGGAGCGTTCTCTGCCCCTTATTCCCAAAGTAAAAACGATTATAAATTTGCCAAGGGATTGATGGAAGTTGGCTATCTGGATTTGGCAAAAGAAGTTTTTACCAAAATTAAATCGGATTCTTCGCTTTCCAAAGAAGATCGAGCTAAAGGAGAACTTGGCTTAATTTTCATCTTAAAAGCAGATGCCGAAAAAGAACCCGATCCTGATAAACAACAAAAAGCCTTTGATACCGCCAGCGAGGGTCTTGAAAACTTTATCAAAAATAATAAAGCGCTTCCAGAAGCCAAAGACGCGGAGTTTGACTTGGGTATTTTACTTCAAACCAAAGGAAAAAATTTCACTCGCCAAGCCGAAAAAACAGGAGACGCAAAATATCGAGAAATTGCCGCAGTTGCTCTAGAGAGATCGGTCGCTTTATTTGAAGCGATCTTGAAAACAGAAGAATCGAGTGAGACACCTGCAAAAACCTTAGAGGAAGAAGAAGAATCCGGCAGTAAACACTCGGAAACTTGGCTCAAAGCACGCTATTACAGTTTTGAATCCATTTATTATTTTGGAATCTGTTTTGAAAAAGGGAATCCCAAACGCATCGAGATTCTCACAAAAGCGATTAAAGCCATTGAAGAATTTGCCTGGAGTAATGAAGGAATCCCTGTCGCCTATTTTTCTTATATGATTCAGGGCGATTGCTATGTCGCTTTAGAAAAATTCGATGAAGCCGTCACTTCGTATGATTCCGTTTGCTCCCTTCCCGTAGATGCAGAGGGTGCAAAAGAAATTCGTCAGCGCGGATTTCTCGCCAAATCCAAAGGACTTGTCGACGGGGGACGTAACCAACAAGCTCTCGATGTCACCCTCGAATATTTTAAGAATTACCCTAAAGATACCGAAAAATATTCTTCTATGGGTCTTGGCCTTTTGCTTCAACAGGCCCGTGCTTATGCGGGTGTCGGAGACATCGGACAAGCACTAACGATTGCACAGAATATTACCGACCGCGATCAAGGATATTGGGCACGCGAAGCTCAATTCTTTATTTCTACCCTGCCTATTGGTGGAAAACTCCCCACCAAAACCGCTTATTCGATTGCCGAAGGACATCGCAAACGGGGAGCTTTAGGGAAAGCCATCGATCATTACGAATTGGCCGTCGTGAATCCTAGTACGGAAGAAGATTTTGAAGAACTCGTTCCTAAATCGTGGTACGCGCTCGGAGCCAGCTATTTTGAAGCGGAACTCTATGATGCCGCTGCCAAAGCCTTTGAAGCCGGCTCGGATATCACTCGCGGGAAAAAAGATCTCCTTGCTGATAACGCTTATTGGGCAATGCGCGCCTATCAAGAACTTCGGGCAATCTCCAAAAACCCCGCCTATGAAGAAGCTTATAAAAAAGCGCGTACGAAATTGACCCAAAAATTTCCAACCAGCAAACACGCGCAAGGCGGAACGTTACAGTTTTTGGAAGGAATAGATCTTCAACGAGCCAAAGAATATGATAAGGCCACTACTGAATTTAAAAAATTAAAAACAGACGATGCTAAATATGAACGCGCGCAAGTTGAAATTGGCGTTTCTTATTATAAACAAGGAAAAGACAACGAAAAAAATCAAAAAACCCGAGATGATTTTTTCAACAAAGCGACCGTCCAATTTAAAAGTTGCTTTGAATATGTGGATAAACATCCTTTAGATGCAGCCGATACCGAAAAACAAGAGGAACGGGACGCTTCACTCGCAAACGCAACCTTCTTTAGCGTTTCAATGTCCGCCGATTTGGAAAAATGGAACGAAGTCCTCACGTTTGCGGAACGATTCATTAATGAACCTAAATACATGAAACAATCGAATCTCGCCGCCGCCGTTTATCGCTATCAGCTACAAGCCTACTGTAAACAAAATCCGCCCGCTCTCGATAAAGCGATTGAGATTTATGAAAAAAATCAGGCCGATCCACGGCTCACCAAAGCAGGCTATTTATCAAGTATGGCAAATTTGATTGGGGTTCAAATCAATAAAAAAATACTAGATCTGGAAAAACTAAGCAAAGAAGAAAAAGACGCCACCAAGAAAAAAGCAATCGTAAAGGAAATTGCGGAACTTGAACCCAAAGCCGCCGATTACCTCTATTTTTCTGTTTCAAATTCCGCCGCGCCGAACCCAAACAACGCAAACAATATTGGAAACTTACTCTATAAAGTCAATCGGTATAAAGAAGCCGGCGAAATGTTTATGATTACCTTTAAAAGCCTCCCAAAAGAGGATAAAGAAAGGACTGTTCTTCTTTTGAAATTGGCAAAATGTTTGGTGGAGTCCGAAAAATGGTCCGAGGCCCTTCCTCTCTATCGAGAAATCATTGAAGCAAATCCGAATCAGGCCGGATTACTCCGAGAACTCGCGAAAACCTACGTGGGGCTCTCCGATCAAAAACGAATTTCAAACGCCAAACCCCTTTTGCTCAAACTACTTCCAGAAACATTGGCAAAAGAGCAAAAAACCGCTCAAGGATACTCTATTAAGGATCAGCAAAAATATATTACCTTACGCTATCCCGATATTGCGGAAAAACTGGAAACCGATGAAAAATTTAATACCGCTCCTTTAAAAATTCTGGAACTCATTCATAAAAAACGAACCCAGGACGCGGAGGCTTCCAACGGAGAAGACTCTGAAACTCAACTCCGTTACTATCTCTGGAGAGAATCGTTAGCAATTTATATCGATCTGGGAACGTTTACGTCTAAACATATTCCAGATTCCCTAAGCAAATCGGAAATTAATAACCCGATTTGGTGGGAAGCTAAATACTCTATTCCTTATCTTTATGAAAAATGTGGAAACCCCGGAAAAGCTGCTAAACTGGCAAAACAATTCAGGGAACTTTATCCCGATTTAGGAGCAGAATTTGGTTTCAAAGAAAAATTTGAAGAGTTGTTAAAACGAGTCGCTCCAGAAGAGCCTACCGAAGAAAAGAAAAAATAAAGAGCTGTTTTCCGTAGGGGCGTATTGAATACGTTTTGTATGAAAGATGCTCCTACAATAGAGTTAGACATTTTTGAGACTATCTTGAGACTATCAGGAGGCTGTAAGAGTTGACTTACGGAATGAAAATATGCAGATTTTACGTTTTATGGGTTTGTTTGGGATCGCTTTCTTTGTTTTACCTCTATTGGCCAAAGATATTATCATTCTCAAGGGGGGAAAACGAATCGATAACCCAACACTTGAAGTGACCAGCGAAACTATTAAACTGATCACTTATACCCTCAAAGCCGGCGGAGATATCAAAACAGAAACGAAAGAAAAAACCTCTCAGGTCGAACGCGTCGATTATTTCGACGCGCCCGGAGCCTACAAAAAAGGAATTTCCTTTCAATCCCAAAAAAAATATGAAGTCGCGATTGAACAATATACTGAAGCACTTCAGGATAAAAAAGTTCGAGGCTGGATCAAACAATATGCGCCTTTTTATATTGCTCAATGCTATCTGGGATTAGGGGAAACTAATAAATCCAACTTTAAAGAAGCGGCAAAATCCTTTGAGGGCCTTCTACAGGAGTTTCCGGATACTCGTTTTTTAGTGGATGCTTATATCGGTCTTGGGGATGCTTATGCAGGAAGCGGAAATTACGCTAAAGCCGAAGAAATTTACAACAAATTAATTGCTTTAGTGCGCACAGAAAATTTTGATAAAGAATTGGAGTTGCAAGGACAATTGAAGAAGTGTAAAATCTTTGAATTGCAAGATGATTATGCTAAAGCAATTCAAGAATACACTTCTTTATCTTCCTCTGCCGGAAAAGATTCGAAAAAAATCGCGAATTTGGCCAAATTACAAATCGGAAAATGCTATATCAAAAAGAAAGATTTTTCTTCAGCCAGAAGCCATTTTGATTCTTTAAAAAGTAGTTCGAAAGATGAGCCAGAAGTCGTTTCAGGAGCTTGGGCCGGTTTAGGATATTGTCATTATCAACAGGAGAAATATGAGGAAGCTTATGATGCTTTTTTAACCTTTGTGGCACAGGCTTTTTATTCTGCAGACGATGGTCCTTTCGTTTACTTTCATCTCGCGGAATGTCTTCAAAAGCTTGGTGAGCAAAAAATTCCTAATGCTGCAAAAGCAAGAAAATGGTACTTAAAACGTCTAATAGAAAAATTTCCTTCGTCCTCTTGGGCCGAAAAAGCCAAAGAAGTTGTCGGAAGCGAGTAGCCCAAATCTTTTATTCTAAAAAAAAGGAGCTTTCAATCCAATGAATTTCAAAACTCTTTTATTTGTTTTTCTCGTTCTTGTTGCTGGATCTTTTCTTTCTTCTGCTCTCTTAGATATTCCCTCGGGTGTTTTTGCTCAAGACGCCGGCGCTGACACCTCTGCTGGTGATGCCAAAACTGCCGAATGGGCTAATAAAAAGGGACCCTTTCTTGGAATGTCGATGAGCGCATTGCTCGCGGCGGGTGCAACCATTGGTTGGATGATTATGTTTCTCTCAGTGATTCTGTTTAGTCTTGCCATTCAATACGGAATGCAAATGCGTCGTGATAAACTTGTTCCTCCAGATGTCTTAGGAGAATTGGAAGTTTTATTCGAAGACGAAGATTATGAAGGAGCGATGGAACTTTGTGAAGCTGAACCCTGTTTACTTACAAACGTAATCGCGGCCGCTCTTCCTAAAATCGCTTTCGGGTTTGATATAATGGTGGATAGTATGCGCGCCGTACAAGAAGAAGAAGCCATTAGATTAAATCAAAAAGTAGGCGCTATCTCTCTCATTGGTGCTGTTGCGCCTATGATGGGGCTACTCGGAACAGTGACTGGAATGATTACCGCATTCAATCAAATTGCTAGTTCCCCAACAGCTCCTAAACCTTCAGAACTCGCAGACGGTATTTCACAAGCACTCGTCACCACGATGCAAGGACTTTTCGTTGCGCTTCCCGCAATTACAGTATACTTTTTCTTAAAAAACACGGTCGCTCGATCTGCTCTGGAAGTCGCCGCTATCGCGGAAGAGCTTGTGGAACGCTTCCGTCCCACTCCAGAATAAATTTGCTCTTTAAAGGAGATCGTTATGGCTCGCTTAAAAGTCGATGCTGAAATCGCTGTCGAAATGGATATGACTCCCATTATTGACGTCGTGTTTAATTTGGTGATTTTTTTTATGTTAACTGCCAATCTATCACAGGCGGCAGTTGAAACATTGAAACTTCCTAAAGCAACTGAAGTCAATACGAAAGTAAAAATGGATGCGCTTCGTTTGATTGTCAATATCAATGAAAAAGGAGAAGTGAAAGTTGCAGGGCAATTGATGACTGATAATGCATTGATTCCGCTTTTAAGAATAGAAGCAGATCAAGAGCGAGATCCCACCAATCCGAAACTTTCCAATAAAGCGGTTTTAATTCGAGCCGATCAAAATACCAAGTATGATGATGTACAAAAAGTCATGCAACTCTGTACTCAAGTCGGTATCTGGAAACTCGAATTTGCCGCAGTAAAGCCGCAATAATTTTTTTCTAAAAAAGGAAACTAAAACTATGGGCAAAGGCAGACCTAAACCGGAATCGAATGAACCCAAGCTTGATATGACCCCTATTATTGACGTCGTCTTCAACCTTCTCATTTTTTTTATGCTGACGATGGACTTTCAAGAAGAAGAAGGGACGCTGATGGCCCATCTTCCCAAAGATCAGGGACTTTCCAAAAGCCAGGTTAAGCAAGAAGAAATGGAAGAAATTCGCGTTCGTATAATCAAGAAAACAGACGAAGAAGTCACAAAGGTTATGGTGGGACAAAAACAAGTCGACGATCCCGTTGAAAGCCCAACTGGACTTGTCAGCCAATTGGCGAGTATGATGAACATCAATAATAAAACTCCTGTGATTATTGATGCGACCCGAAAAGCGGAATTCAAATATGTCATTTCTGTCCTAAACTCCTGCAAACTCGCTGGAGTCCAGGAAATTAAATTCGCTGGAAAACCAATCGAATAATTCAGGGAAGGTGCTCCTTCCCTTCTCTTTTTTTCTGAACCTCTTGCAAAATTTAATCGTTCTTACTCCTGTTTCTCATTCCCCGAAATTCCAAGGAGTAATTTTATGTTTAGAGGCAGACCCAAACCAGAATCGAATGAACCCAAACTCGATATGACGCCTATTATTGACGTTGTATTCAACCTTCTCATTTTTTTTATGCTGACGATGGACTTTCAAGAAGAAGAAGGGACGCTGATGGCCCATCTTCCCAAAGATCAGGGAACTAATCCTACCCAGGTCACTAGCATAGAAATGGAAGAAATTCGGGTTCGACTCATCAAAGACCTAGACACCGAAAATACCCGCGTTCTAATTGGGCAAAAACAAATCGACGATCCCCTCGAAAACCCAAACGCCCTGATCACTCAGTTAGCGAGTATGATGGAGATCGAAAGCAAAACGCCTGTGATTATTGAGCCGACGGAAAAAGCGGAATTTAAATACGTAATCGCTGTCCTTAATTCCTGTAAAACCGCCGGTGTTCAAGAGATTAAGTTTGCAGGAAAAGCCCTCAAATAAAAGCGCCTATGCTGAATTCAAACCTCGCCTTTATTGGATATCGCGCTGTAGGAAAAACAACTTTGGGTCGAATGTTGGCCCAAAAATACCAAATACCCTTTGTCGATCTCGATGAAGAATTAGAAAAAAAGCTGGGACTTATTTCTCTTTTTTGGGAAAAAGAAGGAGAAATAGCCTTTCGTCTTCAGGAAACCCAACTTCTGGAAAGGCTCCTTCCCACCCTTCAGAACACTTTATTAGCCTGTGGTGGTGGAACGCCTCTTCAAAAAAAAAATAGGGAGCTTTTGAAAAAATGGGGAAAAGTGATCTGGCTTAAACGCGCTCCAGAACAAATTCTTCAGCACTTACAACAACAACCTACTCGTCCGAAATTAACAGACAAACCGCTCGCGGAAGAAGTTTTTTCCACTTTAAAAATGCGAACGCCCTGCTATCAAGAAACCGCCGATATCGAAATTGATCTTCCCGGAGATTCTGTTGAAAGCGACTTATACGCGATTGAAGAAAACCTAAGCCATTTTTTCAACACGATGTAAAAAGAAACGTCCTATTGTCATTGCGAGCCCCTAACCGCCTAAGGGCGGATGATGTAAAAAGAAACGTATTGTCATTGCGATGAGGCTCAAGCCGAAGAAGCAATCTCCGAAAGATTCAAACCATACAGGAGATTGCTTCAGTACCTTCGCAATGACAATAGGGGATTTTTCGCAATGACAACAGGCTTAAGGCATTTCGTCTTTTCTTAGCCCTGAACGCGAGTGAGGGTTCGATAAAGCTGACTGACTTGAGGCTCAATGGGATGATACCACTGATGATACATCTCCATATATAAATTTTCTTCTTCGTTGCGTTCGACATAGGAGTGGTGTTGCATCTCTTGATAGAGATTCTTTAACCGTTCTCCAATTTCATAAAAGGTTGCGATTTCGTTTTGTAGGTGCTCGATTTGGTGTATTTTTTTTGCGGTTTTGAGGAAGCGATTAATGCGAATTTGATGATCATCAAGCGTTTCCGGAAGCCGAAACAATTGTTCAAAAAGCTTTAAAAATACAGCTAAATCGGTATATCGCTTTTGCTCCAAAAAAGACTCAATCAATTTGTTCCACTGTTTCAAGCGTTTTTGATGTCCGGTTTGCCACTCTTCAAATCTATCTGAAGCCCAGAGAAGTTTATCCTGCTGTACCCAGCATTTTGCAATATATCCATCTAGATAGTTCCACATTCCTCGAAAATGAGGGGAAATGATCACAGAGAGGAAGGTGGCAGTTCCTCCGTGTAAAAGCTCCCATAAGGGTTCTTCTCCTGAATAGCGTCCGCCAAGATAACGTTTGATCAGATAGCCAATAAGGATATCTCCGCTTTTGGGCTCTTGACGTAGAGCGCCTTTTGGAAAATCTTTCAGGGTTTCTAAGTGAAACTGGTAGGCAAACGTAAGAATTTCAAGGCTTCGGGGACTAAATTGCAAGCGACAATGGGGCCGAATTTTTTTATCCCACATTCGCCCGCGAAGGCGCTGATCACTTCGTACTATTTCCTTTTGAAAAAATCCTCCCGAATAAACCAGAAAAAAATAACTCGCTTGATTTAAAAAATAATGAATGTTCTCGGGGGGTAATAGGATTTTATGCGATTGAAGTTTTTTTTCTTTTTGTTTTTTACTTGGAACTGAGGAACACGCGAGTGCCGATCGACAAAATTGAAGGAACTGAAATTCTTGATAGTTTTGAATCTGCATAAATTTTCTTTTTAAAGAAGTTCTTCTTGACGAATGTCGGCACGAGCAAGAAACCGGCCACCATCCACCGTTAAAGAAACCCCTGTCATCGAGGATTGATTCGCTAAAAACACGATCGCTTGAGCAATTTCTATGGGATCATTTATTTTTTTGAGCGGAATGGCCTGAAGCAAGCGTTCTTTTTTCTTTTCTGAAATGGATTCGGGCCATAGTGTAATTCCTGGACAAATGGCATTAACCCGGATCTGTGGAGCCAACTCCAGAGCCATCTGTTTTGTGAGATAAAGCAAGGCCGCTTTACTAGCGCCATAAGCACAATAATATTTTAAAGGAAACGCATTTTCTCCATGGATATCGCTAATAAAAATCACACAAGGTTTACTGGCCTTTCGTAAATGAGGCAATAACGCTTGCGTCAGAAAAACAGGAGTTCGCGTATTGACCTGAAATATTCGCTCCCATGTTTGTAGCTCGATCTTATCTAAGGGAGTCGGAAAAAACAAACTAGCATTATGGATCAGAAGATCCAACGAATAATCCTGAAGTGCTTCTACAAAGCGATCAAATGAAGGTTCGCTCAAATCTTGTTGAATTAAAGTAAATCGTTGGTTGGGATATTTTTTTTTCAGATGACTCTGTAATTGTTCCGCTTCCTTAATCGAGTTTCGATAATGCAAAAAAAGATGATATCCTTGTTCTGCAAGCGAATTTGCGATTACGGCACCAAGACGTTTAGCGGCTCCGGTAATTAATGCGGTCGAAGACATAATCCTCTTGTTTTTATCGAGGGCAACTCTTAATTTTTTTTAAGAACACGCTAAAATAAACAATGTTGCATTTATTTCAATCAAATCAACCCAGAATTAAAAAAAATGATCAGAACCCCTTCTTCTTTTATTGAAAAAAATGCAACTCAGATCCTTCTGGAAAATCGCTGGGGGAGCCACTTTGTTAAAGAACGATTAGCGCAAGAAGATCGCCTCCAAAGAGGAGAACTTCCCATCCGATTTTTTGCGCATGAAATCGAAGAATCCCACCACGCCTTTAAAATTATTACTTTATTTTTACGATTGTTAGAACTCTATCCCGTCGGTATCAAAAATGCGCTGAACATCCAAACAACCTATCAACGCTTTGCCTTATCCTCCTTGCCTAAGCAATTTCAACCCTTACGAATTCTTCAACTTTCAGATCTTCATATCGACGGATATCGAGGATTTGGCCATCATCTGCGAAAAAAAATTGAGCCTCTTGAGTTTGATCTAGCGATTATCACTGGAGATTATAGTTTTGATCTTACTCAAGGATTTGAAGAAACCTATCAGGAACTCCTAGCGCTTATCCCTGCTTTAGATTGCCGTTACGGAGTTTATGGAATTTTGGGAAATCATGATAGTCTTTATAGTGTTTCAAAACTCGAAGGATTAGGGATTCAAATGCTCGTAAACGAACGTGTTCAAATTCGGACCCCAGAAGGAGATTTTTGGCTCATTGGCGTTGATGATCCCCATCATTTTCAATTACATAATCTCTCGAAAGCCCTAGAAGGAGTCCCTCCGCAAGAGCCGTCTATTTTGCTCTCTCATTCCCCAGAACTTATTTCTCAAGCCAGCCAAATGGGTATTGATCTTTATTTAACGGGTCATACTCATGGGGGGCAATTTTGTTTACCGGGCGGACTTTCTTTGTTTGCGAACGCTCGTTGTGATCGACGCTACATTCGCGGACGTTGGTTTCATGAAAATATGAGTGGGTACACCACTTCAGGAACTGGATCTTCTGGGATTTTTGCTCGCTTCAATTGCCCTCCAGAAGTTTGTATCCATACCCTCGTTCCGCTGGAACCCGCCTGAAAGGTTAAATTTAAAATGAGGATATTACTGTTAAATCCGCCCATTTATGATTTTTCTGCTTATGATTTTTGGCTGAAGCCTTTTGGCCTGCTTAGAGTCGCTGGTTATTTGAGAAATCAGGCGGAACTCGTTTTATATGATTCACTCGATCGCCTTCATCCCACGATGGTTCAAGACAAAAGATGTGCGTCCGATCTTTGGGGTCGTGGAAAATTTCTTCAAGAAACAGTCTCTAAACCTCCCGTTTTTGAAGATTTTTCAAGAAATTTTCGACGCTTCGGACTTCCGCGTGCGTCTTTTCAAACCTTCCTTCAACAACAACCTCCTTTTGATGTGGCGCTTGTTCAAACGATGATGAGCTACTGGTATCCCGGAGTTCAGGAAGTCTTAGAGGATCTTCGTCGTTATTCCCCGCAAACGAAGATTGTCTTGGGCGGAGTTTACGCCACCCTTTGTCCAGAACACGCGAGATCTCTTGGCGCGGAGTTGGTCATTGAAGGGTTGGATTTGGATCCACTTTGGAACTATTTGCAGAGGACTCCCGATCTCAATCAACTTCCGTATTGGGAGGGATATCCTCGCCTCGAAACAGGCATTTTAAAATTAGCGGATGGCTGTCCTTTTCGTTGTACGTATTGTTCTGTTCCACAGATTTATCCTGATTTTGAAATGAAACCGATTTCCCGATCCCTTCAAGAGCTTGATTTTCTGGTTCAGCAAGGAGTTCGCCATATTGCCTTTTATGATGACGCGATTCTCCACCAATCCAAACAGCTTTTTTTGCCTTTTTTGAAAGAAGTGCTTCAACGAAAATATCCGCTTTCTTTTCATACTCCGAACGCGTTGAACGCCCGTTTTATCACGGAAGAAATAGCAACTCTGATGGTTAGAGCCGGATTTAAAACGTTCCATCTCGGTTTCGAGAGTGCCGCCTATGAATGGCAAAGAAAAACTGGAAGCAAAGTTTATACTCACGAATTTGTGCAAGCGGTTCGCTATCTGAAAGAAGCGGGAGCGGATCCTCGCCAGATTGTCGCCTATTTTATTATTGGGCATCCAGAGGAAAATCAACAAGACATCAACGCGTCTCTAGAGCTTGCTCATGAAACCGGAGTACAGTTGATGCTTTCCGAATTTTCTCCGCTCCCGGGAACCCCAGATGGAGAAGCTTGCCGAAAATGGGTCTCTTTGGAAGAACCCCTCTGGCACAATAAAACCATTTTTACACTGATTCGTCTCGGAGAAGTTGAAACACAGCGACTGAAAACGCTTTGTCGTCAACTGAACCAAGAAAAATCACCCCAAGATTCTCTTTTTTCAACGTCTTAACGAGATCGGTTATCGAAGGCTAATTCTCGTCTTCTTCTAGGAGCGACATGAGGTTTTTTCTGTGGGTCAGACGGTCTCGAATCTCATTCACCTTTTCCAAATTATCTTTTTTGACCAAAGCGATATCAAGCGCGTTAGTAAGAGGTTTTAATCTGTTCCATAGGGTAGAGGAGCGGACATAAAATGCTTTTGGAAGAATATTGACTTCCTGTAAAAAAGCCATAGTTCTGCTGGCTAGCGTTGCTCCTAATTCTTCGAAAGGATCTTCTTTAGGACTACTCATTTGATAGCCAGTGACGGTTCCCGAAGAATGATCGACCGCTAGAAGCGCATAAACCATAAATCCGGGTTCTTCCATAGATTCGTGAATGGGGGATGGGAACAAAAAGTAATCAAGTTCAATAATATTCGCGGTTCGCTTGAAGTTCTTTAGTTTGTGAAGTTGTTGAAAATCAAGTGTTACAATATCAGACAAGTCCTCATGAGAAGAGATCTCTCGGATTTCTTCGGTCCAAACTTTATTTTTTGGCGATGTGGTCTTTCGGATAAGAAATTTTTTTGAAGTCAAATCATAGAGCATTTCAGGATTTTTATAAACTCTCGGACAAACCACAAGGGCTTGTTCTAAGGCATACAATAAAAATTCGGCCTCTTTTGGCGATTCCATAAACCAAGGCATAAAACAAGGACGAATTGTGCGAAATAACGGCCAAGCTTTTTTTCCGCGAAATTTCAATCCCAATTTTTGAATTTGTTGATAGTCTTCGTCTCCGAGATAGTCACGATCTTCAAAAGAAAGCTGAATTTGAGGGAGTTCCAAAATAAAGGTAGGATTATGAAGCTCTGGATTTTCATAGAGTTCTACTAATTTATGAATTGTCGAAACTCCTTGGTAAACGGTAACGGCATAATGTTCGCTCAATGCCCCTAAAATGCTTACAAATCCAAGTTCCTTGGTTTTAGGATGTTCCACGCCAAAAACCAGTTTTTCAGACATATATTTCCAGGGGGCGATTTTCTTGATTTCTACTGCCACCTTGTATAACGATTCCCAGAGTGCCTCTGAAATAGCCGCCTTCGCCATGAGATATCCGTTTCATAAAAGAGATTCATTTTCGAGAATTTTTAAGTAATTTAGCGCTTCTTCCAGTGTATCGATCGGGGCCCCGGGTTCTCGCCCTTTTTGATCTAATTCTTGTAGGATCATTAAGTCTTCAAAATAGGGACTTCCTTTTAATAAGATCCTCCGTTTGTGACCGAGTTGATTCAATTTTAGTTGAGTTGCGTCTTCGTGATGACGGACAAGAAAAAGCACTCGTTCAGAAACAAGACCCTCTAATACATAAGCGCCTGCCTCTTCATGGCGAGCGAAATCAATTCCTCTTCCGACATCATGAAGGAGAGCGGCTAGCAAGAAATCAAAATCATACCCGTGCCAGAGGCGAGCTAATTCAAAGACCTGAAGACTATGAAATAAAAAATCTCCTTCAGGATGCCGAAAGCGACCCTTTACTTCTTCCAGCGGAAGCAACAAGCTATAAAAAGTATCGTAATCTGTTTCCGAAATAGGCTCTTCTTGCTTCTGCTGTAGATACGATTCCTGAAGATTAGCGATTTTTAACACTTCCATTCGTATTTCTTGATCCGAGGGAAGTGAAAATGTTTTTTCATCGACATCAAACAGGCGAGCCGCTTTTTGTTTCGCGGAAAAAAAGTCAGTGACAAGTTGATCGTAGAGCAATTTCGCGGCTTCAATCGCAATGTTTTTTCTAAGTTTCAGAGGATTTTGTCGTTTCGTATTTCGTTTATAATTCATGGAGCATAAAGGAAGAACCTGTTAAAATAGAAGGTTTTCAAAAGCGGAAAGTGGAGAAAAAAATTAAGGTTCTTCGAGATAGCAACCACTTTCCGGCTGTATTAAAAGATACCAGTTTTTCTTTTCATTTTCTATGTGAATTTGCTCTGGAAATAAAATTTTTATAGAGTTAGGTCGAAAAGGGAGGCGAAGTTTTTGGATTCGAGTGGAAGGATTACAGACGACATAAGTTGTTTCTTGTTGATAGGTCCGTCGAAAGAAGAGAACGTCTCGTGGAGCTGGAAGAAACTCGATATCCCCTTTTTTAAGAGAGAGTCTCCATTTGCGGTATTGTCCTAATTGTTGATAATAATGAATCAATTTTTGATTGGGTCGATCCCAAGGATAGCAACGCCGGCAATCGGGATCGATGCCTCCAGACAACCCGGCTTCGTCTCCGTAATATAACACAGGCATTCCGGGTAAGCCATATTGAAGTAAAGCACCAAGTTTAAGCTTTTGTTCCTGATGCTGGACTGCTGTTAAAAATCGTGGAGTATCATGGGATGACAAGACGGTCCAGTTGGTGTTTCGGGACCAAGAGCCGTAATAAAAATCAAATTCTTGCACGTTTTCTTTCAATTGAGAAATCGCTTTCGGTTTTTCCTGAATCACGTCGAGTATCCAATGGCGTAGCGGGTAATGGGTGACTCCATCAAAACGATTTCCATAAAGCCAGTCTTCCGCGCGGTCCCAAATTTCTCCAATTAAAAAAAACTGAGGAAATTCTGCCAAAAGCGTGTTTCGAAATTCTGGCCAATAATCGCCGCGCCATTCATTCGGAACATCGAGACGAAGGCCGGCAATTCCTTGTTTGGCCCAATAACGAGCCACTTGATACACATAATGACGTACTTCCTCGTGCTGAATATTGAGTTTAGGGAGCGAACCAATTCCCCACCATCCTTCGTAATTTATTTTGTCTTTTTCTTTTAAGGGAAAATTCAAGACGTAATACCACTCACGATAAGGCGATTTTTCCTGATACTGTAGTAAATCTTGAAAGGCGAAAAAATTCTCACCGGTATGGTTAAATACGCCATCCAAAATGACTTCTATCCCTCGTTTGCGGGATTCTCGAACCAAGTCTTGAAAATCTTCTAAGGTTCCGAGTCTAGGATCAATTTGGAAATAATCGCTGGTGTTATAACGATGATTGGTATCGGCGAGAAAAATGGGATTTAAGTATAAGAGTTCAACCCCCAACGAATGTAAATAATCCAGTTTTTGAAGAATTCCATCTAAATCTCCTCCAAAAAAATCCCAGGAATCGCGGGGCTTTTCGCCCCACGGGCGTTCATCTGAGCGTGAACGAATTTGGGCCTTACAGAAGCGATCCGGAAAAATTTGATAAACAATTTTTCCCTGATGTTGATGGGAAGAAGCACGAACCCCATCGAGTCCTTCTGTTTGCGAAGGGAATTCAAAGCGCTCTGAGCCTAATTGACGAGAGAGTCCAGCCGGAGATAAAAACCATTCTCCTATTTGGAAATAGGCTTTTCCTTGAGGGATTGGAGCCAACTCAAAACCAAGATTTTTCTTTAGCGAACCCGAAAATTTTAATCGAAGCGGATAAGCGCGTCCGTCCGCCCATAAAAGAACAGTTTTTCCGAACTCAGGTGCTAGCGAAAGAAGGCAACGGGGCGGATCTTCTAGCCACCTTAAAGACTTGATCCCTGTTGTAAAAGAATAAGGAAGGACTGGCGTTTTTTTCATTGAGGGGGTGTTTTCTGGCATTAATAACAAACATTGATTGAACCCTTGAAATCCGTCTGAAGATTTGATCAATTGAACCCCAGTTTGACTAGGTGGGGGATCAGGGTCTAGGAACCATTTGCCTTGGAGTGTTTGATATTTAAATTCATAGCGTCCGGGCTCCATCAGAAGTTGGAGAAAAAAGCGATTCTGCTCCCGATTCATTTCGATGGGGCGCCAAGAAAAATCAGCGCAGGTCCAAAAAATTTTTTCAGAAAAAGAAAGCGAAAAGGTGACGAGAAACCATTCTGGAGAAAAAGATTCGATCCGAACCTCACTTCGAAGCGGAGCCCAAAAAAAGAAAAAGCTAAATAGAAGGAGTTTGAGGAGTTTCAGCATTATTTTTCCTGAAGCATAATTGCGGTTTTGTTTTATTTTAAAGAGAAAAAGAGGATTGACAATATTCTTGATTCTGAATAAACTAAAAGAGATAGTTTCTAAAATCATTATCACACTTCTTCCTTAAATCTTTAAAAATACTTGTTGAGAGTGTTATGAAAAATCTAGACAAGATTGCGAGAAGAAAACTGGCAGACGTTTTGTTGGAAGCTCAAGTTCTGAACCGAGAACAGCTCAAATCCGCAACAGACCAAACCATTGCCACGGGAAAACCGCTCTACGAGATTTTAATTACCGCAGGAATGATTACAGAAGACGATGTCGTGGGTGCGATTTCGGTTGTTTTTCAGATTCCACCATTACATATCGCCAATTGTAAAGTAGATAAGGAAGTGGTCTCTCTGTTCCCAGCGGAGCTACTTTTACGCCAACAGTTAATTCCATTTGGACGTTGTGGAAGCATTATTATGGTGCTGATGTCCAACATTCTCTCGTATCCAGTAATGAATCAAATTGAAGAAATTTCTCAGTGTGAATTATTTTTGTATGTGGGATTTTCTTCAGAAATTCGTGCGTATTTAGAATCTAACGTCAAAGTGGTTGTGGCTCCGGCTAAAACTACAAGCGGAATGGCTTGGGATACGATGTTTGATTTGGCGAATGATTCGATTATGGGAAGCACTACGACAGAAACACAAAATCCGCTCGATAACTGGGGCGTTTAAAACTTTTTGTTTTTCCTGAAACTCAAATGCAATAAAAAAACTGCACTCTAAACCAAAGTGCAGTTTTTTTATTGCGTTTTTTTAGGACAAAGTAAAAATACTTTTTTTTCTAAAATTTATAATTTATTTTTTATCAGTAAGTTATATTTAAATCTTTTTTATTATTCGGATTGGAAACATTTTTGCGTTAGTCTGATTGTTCTTTCTTTTTATGTTTTTTTTAATGAGGCGAACCTGTGTCTACTTTTTATCGCAATATTCCAAACTTTATTACCTTGTGTAATGGCATCTGTGGGATGCTTGCCATCATTTTTGCGCAACAGGGTCATTTTGCTCTGGGCATTTTGTGCATTTGCTTTGGGACACTTTTTGACGCATGCGATGGAAAAGTAGCCCGTCTGATGAAAAATTCCAGCGAAATGGGTGGAGAACTCGACTCGCTCTGCGATTGTATTACTTTTGGGATCGCGCCAGCCTCTCTAATGCTTTTTTATGTGGAGCAAACATTCGGTTCTTTACCCATTATTAGTATTGTGGGTGCCGCTGTTTATTTATCGTGCGTGGTCTGGCGGTTGGCTCGTTTTAATGTGGAAACGACACCTGATCCTGAAGATCATAAGAGTTTCAAGGGGCTTCCCTCTCCATTAGGAGCCGGACTGGTTTGTTCTGGTTTATGGTTCTTGCAGATTCGACCCACCCACCCCACAACTGCGCTTTATTTTTTGTTGGCGCTTTCAATTATTACTGGATGGGTGATGATCAGCCGCATTCGTTTTATTCACATCGTTTCTTATGCCAGCGAACATTTGAGTTTTCTTCAATTAATGATGATTGTGGTTCCGATCTTCGCGATTTGCTTTTTGTTTCATCCGCTGTCTTGGGCGTTTTGTTTTCCGTTGTTCGCCATTATCAGCCGAAGTGTAGCGATTATACAATCCTTCTCTAGCGCCAAAGTGGTTTTAGAAGAAAAAGAAGAAGAAGAAGAAGAAGAACTCGAACTCGTTTCCTAACTAGTTTTCCAGATCTCTTTAAAATGAACTCATTCAAAAGCAACTCTTAGGGTTGCTTTTTTTTGTTAAACGGGGTAATTCATGAATTACCCCTACGAAAATCCCCATTCTTTTGTAGGGGCGATTCATGAATCGCCTTTTTACGAATCAATTGATGTCTAAAAACTATCTTCAGTAAATACTGATAATTTATAATATATATATATATAGTATTATTAAATATTTTATTTAAAAAAATCGTAAAAACAAATTGACATCTCTAAAAAAACGGGATAAACTTTTTTTATCTGTCTTTTATTCGGGGCGTTTTATTGAGCATTTTAAAGGGGAGTTTTTTGTGCCGACTTTCGTTTCACTTCAGAATCAAGTCCGTCAACAATCTACGGTTGATAACGCTTACGAATATACCTATTGGCTTCCCGTTATTTCCTCTGCTTCCGCCATCGCTTCCGTTCAAAATGCCGCAGTTGCTAACGGCGCAAATGTCAGTGTCACATTTACGGATCGAACGAATAACGTCATTATGATTGCTTTTAGTAGTGGGACAAACAATCCTCACGGCTTTATCACGGTCACTTTCCAAAACGATACCGTGAATATTGATGTTTTGACTTTTCTTGTTCAATCTTCCGTCTCAACTATTCTTCTCTTTAAAACTGAAGAAATCGATTTGGTTCGTGTTACCAATACGAGCGGGGTTACTCTAGGAATTGGCTTGTTTGTTGGCGTTGGTAGCCTTGTTAAAGTTCCTAATCATCCTTATGTCTAATTCAAAAAGGGAGGTGTACCATTCCGTTTCCGACCCCAACCAGTCTACAAAATCTGTCTCTAGCTAATAAGCAGAGCGGTTGGTTTCATCCTAATGATGGCTGGAGAGAACAATTCCTCTACAAACTTCCGTTTATAGGTGTGCCCCAAGCCACCGATACCTTTGAGTGGAATATTGTAAAATCATTTGGAGCTGACGGACTTCCTCCTTTTGTGGATCGTGGAGCCACCAAAGATTTGCTCTCCACCGAGACAATACTGAACTCCGTTACCTTTTAGAGGCTCTCTGATCATTTAGAGTTGGATACCTACGATTCCATCTCTGGAAGGCTTTGTGACAATATGGAAGTCCAAGCTCGTGGACTCAAACTCAAAATGTTACGAACCCTTTCTCAAAAAGTGATCACCGGAGGCGCTTCTCCAGATATTCTTGGATTAGAACATATTTCGATTGGAAATGTCTTTGGCGCGGCTAATAATGCGGCTAATGGCGGATTTATGACGCTTCAGGATATTTATCAAGCGATGTACGCTGTCAGTGTCACCGAGGATGAAATGGGCAAAGGCGGAGCCGATTACGCGATCTGTCATCCTAAAACCTTACGAGAACTCATGGGTTTGGTGGATGCCAACTCACGTTCAGAAGGATTCACTTGGATTTATGATGAAGATCTCGAAGTCGATGTTCCCAAATTTCGAGGAGTACTTTGGCTCATGGGTCAAGTTCCTACGAAGGAAACCAAAGGAACGGGAACAAATCTTACTTCGATCTATTTTGTAAAACTCAAAGGCCCCACAGGCTTAAAAATGTTGTATGCCCAACCTCCACAACGGACAGAACTGGATCGAAGGTGGGGTTTTTATCGATATCCAATTCCGATGAATCAAACGATAAATCGAAAAGGGCTATGTATGGAAGGGGTGTATGCACTGCTCTCTCCCGAAGGTAATTATGCTGTTTCTCGACTAAATGGCATCAATCCGACTCAGTTTGCTCTCTAGAAATTTATTGTCCTCCCGACCCCTCTTGTCATCCCGAAGCGGAAGCGAGGGATCTCCACAAAACTTAAATGCGTAACGACCGTTTCACAGCGTTCGCCATGACAAAAACGTAATGTTGTTTCTCTATTTTAGTATTTTCTCTATTTGAAAGGAATTTCAAAATGTCGTAACCTTCCACAACCACTTTGCAAAATTTAAGCCAGCAGAATAAAGAAACGGGTTGGTATCACCCCAACGACGGCAAACGAGACCAGTTTGTTCGTAAACTCACTCGAGTCCAACAACTGATGGCTACCGATCAATTTATGTTTAATCGCGCAAATTCTATTGCCACCATTCCCTTTCTGGATCGCTCGGCCTCCAAAAATCTTCCTGCGACCGATGTGACGCTAAATTCTGTAGTCTACACACGAATTGGTGAGCATATTGAACTCGATACCTACGACAGTATTTCGGGACGAATGTCGAATAATATGGAAACCCAAGCTCGCGGAATCAAATTAGGAATGATTCGTCAACTCAGCCTCAAACTCATTGAAGGAACGGCTTCTCCGGACCCTATTGGATTACGCTCGCTTTCAAATTCAACCACCATCGGAGCGAACAACAACAATGCAAACGGTGGATTTATGTCTCTACAAGACATCTACAAAGCCGCTTACTTAACGGCCTGTACAGACGATGTTGTAGGCGGTGGCGGGCCAGATTGTGCGGTGTTGAACACGAAAACTTTACGAGAGCTTTTGGGATTGATTAACGCGGCTAATGGAGGACAAGGAATAAACTGGATGTATGATGCAGACCTGGACGGAATGGTTCTGGAATATATGGGGCTTCAATGGTATATTAGTGATTTTGTCCCCAATAACGAGACCAAAGGAACCGGAACTAACCTGACTTCGATCTATTTTCTGAAACTACGTGGTCCTACAGGGTTGCGTCTTCTGTATGCTCGCGATCCCAATATTCAAGAGGTTGACGAGATAGGAATCCATCAGTACGAAATCCCCATTAACCAAACCCAAAACCGTCGCGGAATGGCCATTGAAGCTTTCTGGGCCTTACTCGCTCCAGAAACCGCTTGTGTCTCTCGTCTCAACGGCATCAACAACACCCAATACGCTTTATAAGGAGGAATTCATGGATCGACGCAACGAACACCCCACGATTTATTCCCTCCAAAAAGGCAACCCCTATTTTGCGATGGAACAACAACATCTTCGGACTGTGAAAGCTGGCACCAAATATCCTATTCAACGTTTGGATAAAAATAGAGCCTCTTCTTCAATTTCTAATAGAAGTGGATATAACACTGCTCATACTGATGGAAAATCTTGTCCTGCTTGTGCTAAAAATACACAAATTCAGAATCAAACGTTTAAAAGAGAAGATATTCGCCAACAATCGGATGTTCATCAATTACAAAGAATAGAAGAATTTCAAGGGCAGGTTGATCATAATAATTCTTTTCAAGATAATGAAATTATGGGAACTGTTCCTCCAAATATTTTTACCACGCAACATTTACAAGGAGTTGTTGGTCAAGGCGGATTTTCAGACGGCGGTGGGCAAGAAGGAATTCCTTTTCATCCGAATACAACAGCAACTTTATTAGCCTTATACTATAAATTCCATTGTAAACCATTTAAAAGGTTTAAGAGAGTTATAGGTTATATAGTAAAATATACGAGAATACCTGTAGTTGGGCCTGAGGGACCTAATGCGCCTCCGTTACCTAGTTATCTTGATGAGGTAAAATATAAAATTTATGGCAAAGATGCTTTTGACACTCGAGATAATCTTGATTTGGGTGGTGGTTCTGCTGGCCAAATGAATACTCAAAAAAATCATAATCTGGAAATCTCGATAAAACCCGATCCTTCGGGAGCATTTACAGGCGATCCAACGGCAACACTCGCTTTTGAGACAAATTTGAACTTAACTAGAGACAATGGAAGTGGAGAGTGGATGCACTTCGATAATGGAAATCCGATTCCTAAAATTTTTGAATTACGGGAAGAATATAGGATGATGGAAATACTTTTAGGGAGAGACCAAACCCTGTGGCACGCTTATCTTATCGATTTGAAGTTTTGGCGTTGGGAGTTTGCTGGAGGCTCTTTCTGTCCTCCTCCATTCGCTTGGCAGTTAATGTCTATTGATGTTAATCCGGATAAGCTATTAATACTTAATCAACCTCCTTTTAGTAAATAAAAGAGTTGTGTATGTTAGAATAGAGTAAAATGTAAAATCGGTGTATTAATGAAGAAAAAAAAGAGTTTTTTTAAGTTTTAAGCGATTTTCGAGATCTTCATTTTTGAATTATCATTGTTTCTTATTTCTCTGCTCCTTCTCATTTTTCTTTATTTTACGCTATTTTTATTCCACAACAATTTTAATTCATATACTCTATTGTAGCTTATGCAAATATCATATTATGTTGCCAAGTCAAATCTTCGGGAACCCGTATTTTATTACTTTAAATTATTTTTCAACATATCTAGGGATCAAAAAGGGAAACAAATCTTAGAAGTTTGGAGAATGAGTATTTCTAAAAAAACAGAAAAACTAATTTCTGAAGAATCTGATGTAGGGAAAAATAAGAAAAAAAAGTATAGCTATTCCCTAAAAATTTTTCTATTGTTAGGATTTGCAATTAATTTAGGTTATTTTGGTTACCAACGAGAACAACAATTAAAGAAACTGGAAAAATTACAAAAAATTTTAGATTCGTACGGTAAAAGCTTTCCGATTGAAGCGTTGTCAGAACTTGAAGTACTAGATCTTTCATGTACAGATGCAAACAATAAAACTTTAGAATCCCTCCAAGTGCTAAAAAATCTGACTTCGCTTAACTTAAGCTCTACACACATAAGTTATCAAGGATTAGATCATCTCAAAAATTTAAAAAAACTCTCAATCCTTGATTTATCTAATAATATGGCATTGGATGAATTAGCTTTAAACCTCTTTAAAGAACTTAAAGAAATTCAAATATTAGATCTTTCAGGAATACATTTTTTAGATGCAACCTTAGAATCTCTTACTGCTCTAAAAAATCTAACTTCCCTTAACTTAAAGTCTACAAACATAAGTAGTGAGATGCTGGTCCATCTTAAAAATTTAGAGAAGCTCTCAAGTCTTGATTTGTCTCATGTTGCATTAAATAACGAAGGATTTAAACAACTTAGTGGACTAAAGAACCTCAAACAACTACATCTAAACGCTATAAAAATAAATAGCCAAAGTTTACAGAACTTAAAAAAATTAACAAAACTTTCTGTATTAACTTTAAGTTGTGTTGACCTGTCTGACGAGGAGTTAAATTTTCTTGATGAGTTAGGAAATTTATCCATATTGGATTTATCTTTTAATAGAAGGATAAGTAATAAAATTTTAATTTCGCTACAAAAGCTGACAAAACTAGAGGAACTAAATTTATGGGGAACAAATATAAGCGACGAAGGCTTAGTTTATCTGAAAGAATTTACAAATTTATCAAAATTAAACTTAGATTATACCAAAATAACTAAACAAGGCTTTCAGAAACTAAAAATTGCCCTTCCAAAATGCAAAATTTTTGGTATAGCACGAAAAAGATAGGAAAAGGGTGTTTAAAAGTGTCCGTCCAGTCAAGCAGTGCAAACGCAAACTAAAAGTGAGCCAGATAAGACTTTAGTAAGATATACTCATCCACGATAGAAGAGTCTTTAATCGCTTTTCTTTTTCTCAATGTCTTCGGGCCTTTCCAGCCTTGAAGATGGTCATTTTCTATCATGGATTAGTATAGCGATTATTCCAACCACAGTTCTTTCTTTTACGCTGAATACCTGATTTTTTTGAGGTTTCTTTTTACGAATAAATTTAAAGCGATAGGTCTCGTTTAGTTGAGTAGTTTTAGCGCGGTTTGGATGGCGACTGAATTTGGAGAGGTTTCTAGAAGTTTATAGAGCTGTAATCGCGCCTCTTTTATTTTTCCTTCCTGAATGAGCAAAATACTATACAAGAGATTCAAGGAAGGATTCATCGGTTGGTTTTCCCGCGAGAGACATAACAGTTGATAATGTTGTTGATAATCTTCTAAAGTTGTATAAAAGGGTCGCCATTCTGGAAATTGCTTAGGGTTTAATAGAAGATATTCTTCCAATTGTTTCGCGGCTAAATCAAATCGCTGAGTTGCGAAAAGGGTTAACGCAAAATAATATTTTAGTTCCCGATTTTGTGGAGAAGCTTCGACCGCGAAAAGGCACTTTTTTGTCGCTTTGATATAATCTCTGGCTTTAAAGGATTCAAGTCCCCACTCCTTACTTTTTTCGATATCAGAGGGCGGTAGTTCCGCTATTTTTTCTTCAGGCGGTTTATTTAAAGGAAGCGTTATTTTTTTTTTAACCTGTTGCGCTTCCGTTAAAGCCTGTTGAATCGTCTGATCTTGTGGAGCCAATTCCTTAGCGTATTGAAGCGCGGTCATCGCGTCGGATTCGTTCCCAGTTAAAAGAAGATGAATTCCGAACAGAAGTGAAAGATTAGAGTCCCGTTCATGGGCCCCTAGATAAGTCTTAAATTGATTTAACTTCTGCGCATAGAGTTTTGAATCAGAATAAAGTTTTTGAGGATCGAGATCGAGTTCGCTCCAGTGGCTATAGAGCGCCATTCCTTTTTTCAAAAACTCTGCTGAGGCTTCAAATCGCTGAAGTGCGAAGAGTCCAAAGGAAATTTGGAAGAGAAAAAAGGGTTGTTCTGTCGCTTCCAGATGCGCTTGAATAAAGCGGTCGGTCGCTTCCAAATAATTTCCAGCAAAAAATAGATCTTGTCCCTCTTTCAGGAGATTTCGGTTTTCTTGTTCCGTTTTCCCTAAAGCACGCAGAAAATAAAGCGCCCAGGAATGATACCGTTTAGTAGGAAGCAGTTCCTGATAAAGAATTTTGGCTTGAGAGAGGTTTCCGCTAAAGTACTGCAAGAACGCCAACAAAAAAGTGGCTTGTTCCTGTTTGGGATTTTCTTGAACAAATTGTTTGAGTTGATGAAAGTGCTTTTCAAAATCTTCTGGATGTGCGTAAAGATCGCGAATGTGAAGCTTTAATGAGGAAAATGGAGGATAAAAATAAATGGCGCGCTCTAAAATTTCGGCCGCGTCTACATATTTTTCCAGAGATAACAAACAAAGCGTGAAATAAAGTTGAGCTAAGGGATGATTCGAAACAAGAATAGCGGCTTTTCCAAATTCTTCGCCAGCCTGAACATAGTCTCCATTTTGGAACGCGGACATCCCTTCCTGAAAATAAGATTCAAATTCAGGCGTGGCTGAGATTCGTTCTTTAATGTATTGCTGGATCGGCTGAAGATCCGTAAACGATTCTTGCGCTCGAACCCATGACGCGAGCGCAAAGCCGATCCCAGAAAAAAAAAGAAGCGAATAAAAAAGGGATGGACGCATATTTTTTAAATACAAAAAAGATTAGATCTCTTGACTTAAATCTACAGGAGAAGCGTTATAATGATGCTTTTCTCGATGTGGAGCCCGATCCGGATTAGATTTAGGAAAAGAATCGTGGTATTTGTTTTTTCCGTTTTCCACTAAATCCATAATTCGGTTATAGATTTCCACTTCCATTTTGGGATTGAAGGAACCCGTGGTCCAGTCATAATTGGGTTGTTCTTCCGAGACTTTGTAAAGATGAGTCAAAGAACCATCGTATTGATTCATCACACGCACGATGGGTTCAAAATAACCTTCATCATCTTGCATAATTTTGCAACTAATCACCATTCGCAAATTTTCGCCAAATTGCGATTGAATTTCGGAAGTCACGACCAATAAACCTTCATCAAAAACACTTTCGCGAAGAATTCCGTATTCTCCAAGAACCTTCAGCGCGGAATCCCAGAGATTTTTTTTCTGTTCTAACGTTGGACCATCGGCATAAATCCAGGTTTCGCCATCTTTTTGAGGCATTGAGGAACAACCCGCTAGCAAACATAAACCACAAATACTAAGAATAAGAATGGATTTCATAAAGCGCTCCTTTAAAAAGACCCCACCAGTTTAATCGACGTTCTTCTCTAAATTGTCACGAAAAATTCCCATTTCTCATTTACCGTTTTCCCGTTACCGTTTTCCCACGATCTTTTTTTCCCAAGGTTGCAATTTTTTTTCTTCTTCCCACAATTTTTTGAATTCAGGTAACGATTGTAGATATCGAGGTGAATATTTGTAATAAATCTCTAAACAAAGCGTATTGATAGCCGTAGAATAGAGCCTTCCCCCATGTTTTCCCCATTTACAATCGGGATCATAGGAACCCTTTAAGTGTCCGGTCTGTTGCTGGTGAGGAAGCAATGTGGTTTGTAATGATTGGTTCCATTGTGCGAAATCACTTTTCCCCATTAAAAAAGTTGCTAGCGACCCATAGTACCAATAATACATACTGTTATTCAAATCATTTGCTTTGTTCCATTGAGGAAGATTTCCAAGAAGCAAATTCGTCTGTTTTCGAGAAAGATTATTTTGTGGAGAGAATCCCAAAGCGAGACGAGAATATAAGCCAATCGCCACGATTCCCATTCCACCACGGGAAGCGTTATCTCCGGTATCCGCATAAATGACGCTTCCATCGGGATCGGTCATTTCTTCAAAATGGCGAGCGATCCCGCGAAAAATTGCCGTATCCACTTCAATTCCGCTAATATGGCAGGTGACCAATGCCATTAACATAAATCCTGTAATGGAGGTATCGTTACGCGAAGGTTGAGGATTCGCGGCATAGGACCATCCACCCCCGGCTTGTTGCGCGTTTTGGCCAAAAGTAACCGCGTTTCTTAAAGGACTCGCTAAACGGGAATCTTTAGTTAACGCGTAAATTTCTGCAAGGGCCAAAAGGCTTATCGCGTGATTATACATATTCGTAGTTCCAAATCGACCCGAAGCATCTTGCTGAGCCAGCAAAAAATCGAGGGCTCGTTTTACTTCTCGACGATAGGGTCCTTCTTGATGAGTATAACCGACTCCTGAATAACAAAGCAGGACAAACCCTGTTAGTCCTTGAAGATAGGTTTCATAGCCTTTCCCTGAACAATGACATCGCTCGCTAAACGAAACGGGGTCCCAAGAACCATTGATAGACTGATGTTTAGAGAACCAACTCAGCGAGGCTTCTACCGCAGATTCGGTGGCCGAGGACCCCCCATTTTGAGAGGTTCCTTCCTGTCGCCCTTTCGGCGCGCGTCGAGAAAAAACATCTTTCGCGGAGAGCGCGGTTGAAGTTTGAGAGGTCAGATTCGAAGCATGAACCGTAGCATTATTTTTCAAAAGGGCTTGAAAACTTTGTTTTGTTTGCAAAGAGGACCCCACTCCAAACGTTTCTGAAGCGACAGCGTCCGATGAATCAAATGTGTCTGCCGTTAATTTTGTTTGTGAATCGGAAGGGACAGGTGGCGCCGCTTCCTCAGAAGGATTTTCAGATTCTTCCGTTTCTTCTGATTCTGAAGTCTCTTTCGAGGTGGATTCTGGTTTTCCTTTTACCGTCTCTTCTCCGGGTCCTTCCGAATCTCCAAAAAAAACAGAAATCACATTGCTTCCAGAGAGAGCGGGTTCAGGGGGAGTCTCAAACTGAATTTGAAGAAGTAATAACACCAAAAGCAGATGAAATAAAATTGACAAAGCAAACATCGGCGAATACTGAAAAACTTCATTCTGCTTGGCGGGTATCATATCAATCCTTCTCTCGTAGCGCTTTTTTCAGAGCTTCTTTGACTTCCTCTGAAAGATCAAGATCTTTAGAATTGACATACTGATTGTTTGTAATTTTTCTCAGGGATTCTTTTGCCGCGTTTCGCACTATTTTTTCAGGATCGGACATCATTCGAATCAATAATTCCGTCGAAGTCGGAGATTGAAAAATTCCTAGGACTCTCGCTGAAGTCGCGCGAAGTAGCGGATCTTGCGAAAGGATCAATGAATTATGTATTTTGTGAAGGATCGCCGGAGTAGCTTCTTTAAGCTCTAAAAGTGCTAATAATTGGGTTGCTGGATTCTCTAAACGTTCTAGCATCGAAGGTTCAGGAAGGTTCCTTAAATTTTCGGTCCACTGTTTTAATTTTTCGTCAGAGGGCGGAGTTGGAAGAATCTCGCGCTCTTGCGGTTCTTTAGAGGGAAGGATTTTTTTGGCTTCGATGGCACTATTTTTTGAAGATTCTGTTTTCTGTGTTGCCGATTTTTCCTGAAGTTTCAAAAGTTCTTCTGTGGAGAGGGTTCCTTCGATGTGCCTATTTTTATTCGCAAGGATCTCTTGTTCTGTCCAGGTATTTTCCGGAGGATAGCGCAGATCTGGATGAGAAGTCTTATTTTGAGAGTTTTTCTCTTCTGAATTATTTTTAGAGGGAGTAGATGCACTCGAAAAAATAGCAAATAAAATAATTGCTGTCAGTAGCGGAAATCCAAAAAATAGGAAAATTTGCGTTATTTTTTGGTGCTGGATGGATTGACTATGTTGTGTCAGTTTTCTCACACATCGAGCACAATAAAATGCCTGCTCGCGAATAAATGCTTTTCCCGTTTTCAAATCAATAGGCAAAATAGGAGCCTGACACCCTTCACACAAAATTTGATTCGGAGCCGTCTTCTCTTGAGTACGTAAGCAATTTGTACAGAGAAGGGCCTCACCCGATTTGGGGGCGTTCTTGAGTGATTTTTCTGGAATTTGCTTCTGACATTGATCGCAAAAATACGCTATCATCACAATCCCTTGGTAAAATGGTCCTTTTTTTTAATTTTATTCCATAAGGAGAGAGATTGCAAAGTTTGAGATCTTCTAAAAAAAGAATCCAACAGAAAATTAAAATATTATGATCGCGTAGAGATATAAGACCTTGCGTCTCTAGATTATCGTACGAGTTGGTAGTTTTCGCTTAAAAGCAATGCATTTATAAAATGTTGAGCCATATCAATCCGTTGCAGAGAATCCGTCATCGATGTCCGTATTCCACCCAAAGCGTGCTCTGGAGCTATTAAATGAAAGACATCGGAATGATCGTATTGAAGCTGAAAAATGAATCGGAGCCCCAGAAGAAACGATTCTTGATATTTGGACACATATTCTGGATGTTGAATCTGTTTGGCAAGGTGAAGAGCACAAGCCACACCTTCTAAGAACGCGGTACTGCTGTAATTAGGTTGAGTCCGAAATCCTCCCAAGAAATCTAGATATTCTGGATTTTTTAAGATCTGATGGTTCTGGATGAGCCAATTATTGATTTCAAAGACAAATTCTGCATATTGCTTTTCTTGAGTATGCAAATAAAGAATCGTATAAGCTTGACTGTGCCAAGGAACAAAGGCAGTATTAGGGCTGTTTCGGAAGTGATTAGAATAATACGGAAACGCTTTTTTCAATACCTCATAAATTTCCGGTTTTTTCGCTTTTTCAGCATAAGTCGCTAATGCGGTTAGGACCTCACCCGGATAGAAATCAATTCCTGCCTCGGTTTTTTCTCGAAAAACGGTATCAAATCCACCATCCGATCGTTGTTGCGCTACCAACCCGCGTCCAAGAGCATCCATTATTTGATTTTGAAGAGGATAAGACTCAACCTCACATAATGCTAACAAAATGAATGCATTATAAGCAATTTTTGGAGAATCTTTTGGGGGCCAAATATAAATTCTATCGCCCTCTTGTCGCTGAAAATCGAGAAAATAATCTAATCCTTCGAACGCGAGTTCTCTCATTTCCTCATCTTGATAATAATTCGCATTTTTGGCGATAGACCAGAGGGTTCCCATTTGGCGAATCAGGTTGTTGGTTTTCGGAAAAGAATTGCTAGTGGGAAGATATTCATAATGCAAGAATCCATAATCTTCCTTCCGTTTGTCCAGTATCCAAGAACGAGCGAGCTTTAAGCGGCGCGAGATTTCTTGAAGAGTGACTTCTTTTCGATCAATCAATTTTTGATATCGATATAAAGAAAGCGCCTCACTTGTACGATCTCCGACAAAACTTAACATTCGATGCGCATAAAGGCGAGACGAGTCCTTTTGGTAAGCGTTTTTGGAGAGTTTTGCTTTTAGACAAAGTCGTTCTAAAAGTTTTTTCATATCGAAATTCAACTTTAAAAACACAGATTCTTTAAAAAAAGCTTTCTTTTTCCCTTTAACGATCGAAATTCCATCCAGACCCAGATCCAGTTCTTCGGTAATTCCGGCCACGGTTCGCGAAAGAATCGGGCGTTGATCTAGCACCATATTAAATGAAACAAAGACCTGCGGGAGTTCTTCCGCTTTTAAAGGTCCTCCAAATCGAGGATCTTCAATAGTTTCAATGACCGCCTGTTCAATGGCTTGTTGAAAATTTCCCTTTGAGGAACTCTGACAACCGCGTGTTTTGTGGTTAACATAGATCGTGAAATACACTCGTTCATATTCAAATTTAGAATGATTTAAAAGCGGATCCTCGCTGAGTGTTTTCGTTGGGTCAAAATAACGATCCAAAACTTGATACGCATATCGAATGGCCATCGTTTGCCATGGACCGGGTTCAAGGGAAGAGAAAGTCCATTTTTCTTTTTTTGGAGGATTCTCCTGTTTTCGGATCTCTTGTTTCAAAAGTTCGGGTGGCGGATTTTGTTTAGAAGGTTCTGTTTCAGGAGGAGATTGTGCGTGTACTTTGTTTTCTAGAGACAAATCGCATGAGATGAGTGCCAGCAAAAATAGAGTCGATAAGATCCATAAATTTTTCATAATAAAATTTTTCTGTAAAATTTTTTCAAAGGGAGTGATATCCGTTCGATGAATTGTCTGATCTGAAGTTATTAAGTGGAATTGGCTTTTTCTGAGTGATATTCATGGAAGAAGTTAGAAAATTCTCGCAAAAAGTTGACGGTATAGTGACGATTATCCTGCCTTAGTCCTTCCAGATTTCCCTGGTAATAGATACTAGCTCCTTGATCCCAGACAATGGAGGGATCGTTTTCATCACCCGGAATTTTTTTCTTTAACAAAATCGCTTTATCGCCAATATAAAAAGCCGAATCCATTTCGTGGGTGACGACGACTGAAGAAAAGTTAAAAATGCGACTTTTAGAGAGTCCTCGAACCAGCTTATCTACTTCCAGAGAAACAATCGGATCCAACCCCGCAGACGGTTCATCATAAAAAATAAGCTGAGGATCAAGTGCAATCGCTCGAGCTAATCCTGCCCTTTTTTTTTGGCCTCCAGAAAGTTGACTCGGATATTTATAGCGGAAAATAGAGGGATCCAAATCCACCATATTCAATTTTAAATCCACCATCACTTTGATTTGTTCCTTGGCGAGATTTCCTTGGAGTTCCCGAATAGGGAAAGCAATGTTATCCCCTACAGTTAAGGCATTAAAGAGGGCCGCGCTTTGGTAAAGAACGCCAAATTGACGGCGAATCGCGTCCATTTCATCTGAATTCAGAGAGATTTTCGAAATATCCACCGTCGTCATCGTTTTCGAAGAAAGATTCCAGGTTCGATAAATGACTTCTCCCGCGTCGGCGGTTTCTTCGCCGGTCAAAATTTTGAAAAGCGTCGATTTCCCACAACCAGACGGTCCCATAATCAATGTTACTGCGCCACGGGGAATCGTCATGTTAATATTGTTTAAAATATGTCGTTTCCCGTACCATTTTTGTAATCCCTTAATTTCGACAATCGGTATTTTTTGTGCATCGGGTCGAGACATCGACACTACGGTTCCGACGGCCGGCCATTGATTTTCGACTTCTATTCGTCCAAAGGTGCCTGTATTTTCGGTTTCAGGCGGTTTAAAGTGATACGAAAAAGATCGTAAGAATTGTTGAGTATAGGTACTCTCTAAATGCCTTAATCCTTCAAGATTTCCTTGGTAGTAGATGCCCGCACCCTCGTCCCAAGTGACGAGCGGATCTTTTTCTTCGTCTGGAAGATAGCGTTTTAAAAGAATCGCGATATCTCCGATATAAAAAGCGGAATCGAGTTCGTGAGTCACCACCACCGAAGTAAATTTAAAGTTTTTGGAATGGGAGAGTCCACGGATTAACTTATCGATTTCAAGCGAAACAATCGGATCTAGTCCCGCAGACGGTTCATCATAGTAAATAATAGAGGGGTCAAGGGCGATAGAGCGAGCAAGTCCCAATCGTTTTCTTTGCCCTCCAGAGAGTTGAGAGGGTTTTAAATGGCGAAATTCGTTTGGATCCAAGCCGACCATCCCAAGTTTGATATCAACCATTTGTTGAACCGTTACTTCCGGAAGATTCGGTTGGAGTTCCAAAATTGGAAACGCGATATTGGCCGCGGCAGACATGCTATTAAAGAGGGCCGCGCTTTGGAACAAAACACCAAAATTTCTCCGAATATAATTAAATGCGTCGCTATCTAAATGGATTCCCGTGATATTAATGGTACTCATTTCCTTTTTACGGCGATCCCAGATGTTATAAACCACTTCTCCAGAATCCGCGTGTTCTTCTCCAGTCAACACTTTAAATAGAGTACTTTTCCCACAACCGGAGGGCCCCATAATCAAAGTGACCTTTCCGCGCGAAATATCACAATTAATATCATTTAAAATATGTAGTTTTCGGCCAGACGGATGAGGATAATATTTATGGAGATGGCGGATTTCAATGACAGGAATACGATCCGCTTCCTCGGGGTCCATCTTTTTCGTTTGAATTGAGAGTTCCTTGGACATAAATCCTCAAAAAACAAAATTTTCAAAAAAGAGAGTATACCCTTTTTTTTTTTTCTTCTATTTTTTTTGTCGAAAGCGATCCAACCCTTGCAGAAATAGCCTTAAAAGTTTATCGTGATCAAGGATTCTCTCTTTTTGAGGAAAAAAAAATGATTCGTTTGATTTTAATTGGCATTTTTTTGAGTGGTTGGATACCTCCCACTTATGCCCAAGAAGTCTCGCCTCCAGAATCCGTAAAAATCGAAAGTGTTCAATTTGGATACGGAGGCTATGGACACTACTCGTGTTGGATTCCAGTGTGGGTGCAAATTAAATCTTTTCTCGACGCTTCGGTTCAAGGCGAAATTGAAATTCAAAGTAGTTCGTTTCCTACCCTTAAAATCACCAAGACTGTTGAACTTCCCTCGCGTGGAGATCAACCCTTTTCAATTACTCCTGTACTCTTATCTTACCCGATGTCTTCTCCTCTCAAAGTGAATCTAAAAATAGACGCGCTTGCGTTAACAGTTTCTTATCAAGAACATCTTACAAATCCGATGTTAGGCTATGAAGATTTTTTGATAGGGGTCTTGGCGAAACGTTCTGCTGATCTCAAGTCCAAGGATTTACGCTATTTAGTCGAGCAAATGATCAGCAAAAAACAAAATCTTCAATTTGCCGATATTGCGCCAGAAGAACTTTCCGGAAACTGGAGTCTTTACCTAACACTGGACTGTCTAGTGATCTTGGATCTGTCACAACTTTCCATTTTAAGTGCCCAACAAGAGGCGATTTTAGACTGGATATCTTCTGGCGGAAAACTCTTCATTAATGGAGGCGATCGAGCGCTATCGCTCTCTCAAAGTTTTTTACAACCCGCGCTTACTTTTGAGTTATCTCCAGAACAAAAAACAGTACTGTTTTCGTATAAAGAATTTGCTAAATACCTTCTAAAACCCCGTGGGGCGGAAGTAACGGACTCTCAGAGTAAGATTTTACTGACTCTCCCTCAACCCAAAAATAATCCGCCAAACTATGAAATTTTGCTTCAAACGGAATCTTCCGATCCGTTGCCACTCCTTCTTGAGCAAAGTTTTGGGAACGGAAAAATCTTGTTTTCCACAGTGGATATCACTCAAGAACCCTTCGCTCAAAACCTGCTTCTCTTAAAATTTTTGACTGAAAATCCAGAAGCGACGACAAAATATTGGAATACGATTGACCATTCCAAACAAACTCTTTTTGGATATCTGTTTCCTTATTTCCATATGAAATCGAGTACGTTTTGGGTTATTTTTTCGTTTCTGGCTGCGTATCTGTTGGGAATTTGTCTTTGTCATCGCCAATTCTCTAAAAAAGAAAAATCCCTAGAGTTTAAAATTAAATTGCTCCCGAAAAATGCCTTGTTTTTTTCGGGGATTCTGTTGCTTTTAATTCAATTCATTACGCCTATACAAGCACTTCAAGAAATTCAGATTTTGCATTATATTGAAAATTCTCCTGTCGCCGTTCAGGAAACGATTGCGCTCTTTCAACCCTCGAAAAATAACGATGTGGAATTGCTCCCTCAAAACGTGGGTTATTTGAATTTGGGTGAACTTTTTGATTTTGATCCCTCTAATCAGAGTTCTGTTTCTCTTCGCCGTTCGGATATTCTCTTAAATTCTTGTGAACAAGGGATTCTTCGACATTGGCGATGGACCTCGTTGTATAAGGGGCCCGAACTCCTTCACATCCAATTAGAGCCAGAATCTCGAAATCTAAAAACCGGAGAAGTTCAATCCTTTAAAATTGAGATCACAAACTCCTCCTCCCAACCCGTAGAAAATTTGTACTTGGTGGGCCGAGAATGTTTTGTTCCTTTAACGAATTTTCTCGAAGCGGGAAAATCTTTGAACAAATTTGGAATTCCTTCGCGTCAAGAATTTACGAAAAAAAAATCGGAAATTTTTTTCCCAAAACTCTTTCTCGGAGAACAACAGGAAGTCTTGGCAGAAACTCTATGGCAAGAAGTGTTTAATACCGTGTCAAGAGATCCTAAAGATCCTGTATTTTATCATATTCTTGGATTTACTCAGCTTCCCTCCACGTTTAAACTGTCTTCTGTTGGACACCCCTTAGTTTTCGACTCCCAACAAGTCTGGGGAATCGTTCATTATCAATTTTCTTTTCCGCCTCACTTATTTGTAAAGACTTTTTCTGCTGAAGAAAGCCTTACTCCTGATGAAGAAAAGGAGAAATAATGACTTCACCCACGATTCAAATTCAGGGTTTGGGAAAGCGATATCCTAGGAAATGGGCACTGTATCAATTGAATATGGAAGTTCATGAAGGTGATTTGTTCGGATTTATTGGTCCCAATGGCGCAGGAAAGTCGACCACGATCAAAATTCTTGCAACTTTAGAATTTCCAACGGAAGGACAAGTTTTTATTAACGGAATTAACGTCCTTGAAGATCCGTTTAAAATTCGAGCCTCGATTGGCTATATGCCCGAACTGTTTGGACTCTATGATGAGTTGCTTGTACAAGATTATTTGGATTTTTTTGCTAGGGTTTATAAAATACCTCCTCAAAAACGAGAATCTCTTATCGCCGATTTAATGGAACTTACGGATCTTCATCGGATCGCCACAGAAGAAATTAAAAGTCTTTCCAAAGGAATGCGTCAACGCTTATATCTCGCCAAAACGCTTATTCCAGACCCTAAAGTTCTTTTGCTGGACGAACCCGCTAGTGGCCTAGATCCACGAGCGCGAGTGGAGTTTCGGGAAATTCTTTTTGAATTACAAAAAGCGGGAAAAACCGTTCTCATCTCTTCCCATATTCTTTCGGAACTTCAAGACATTTGTAATCGGGTGGCCATCCTCGAAAATGGACAACTTCTCGGGTCGGGAACGGTTCAAGAAATGATTCAGCGCTGTACGCCGTATTTATTGGTTAAAATCAGAACGCTTCACCAACGCAGTGAAGAATTAGTTCCAATGCTCTCGCAATTTCCCTTCCAAAATTTTAAGGCAGAGGGAGATCGTTTATCTGCAGAGTTTCACGGGAAATCCGAAGAAATTCCGGTCATCCATCGATTTTTAGTAGAACAAGGAGTCGCGCTCTTTTCGTTCTATGTTTCCGAAGGCTTTCTTGAAGATGTTTTTATGAAAATTACCACCGGAGCAATTTCATGAATCCTGTATTTTATAAAGAGCAGTTGATTCATTTTCGCGCCCCAAAACTTTTCTCACGAATGTCGTTAATGGTTATTTTCCTTTCGCTTCTGGTTCTGTTGATCGCATTCGTTTTTTCATTTTGGCCCAATG
Organism: uncultured Planctomycetota bacterium; assembly: GCA_964530615.1. GTDB lineage: Bacteria > Planctomycetota > JBBTDB01 > JBBTDB01 > JBBTDB01 > JBBTDB01. Next base: position 44,528 of record CAZHAR010000023.1, read on the forward strand.
GTTCTTGGATTTTCTTGGGAAAATATCTCCTTTTTGTGTTATTGATTTTTCTAGCAACTGGACCGGTGCGTGTTCTTGCGAGTGTGGACACGATGGTCGGCGAAAAGGAACATAATACCTATCATACTCTTATTGTCTCGGCTTTGACTCCGATGCAACTGGTCTGGGGAAAGATGTTTCATTTGTTTTTTCAAATGACCTGCTTTCAACTTCAACTCATGCCGCTCTTGTTGATCGCTTATCTGTTTGGTGGGCATCAAATTTCTTTTATCTTTTTAGTTTGTTTGCTCTTGTTCGCTCATAATGGATTTTTGTCCAGTTTGCATATTTATTTGGCCTCGGTGCCGATGTCGCCTGCGATGAATCGATATTATCGTTTTTATTCTCCGTATTCCTTACAGAAAAACATGGCGTCGTCCTTAACCACAATCCTTTGTACCTTGCCCGTTTTTTTTGTTGCTATTCTCTGGATCAATATGATCAGTTCGCCCAAATCGATGTCTTTTCATCATCTTGCGGCGACTCATTTGAACTCGCTACGAATTTGTGTTGCATTAAATCCCATTCTGACCGTTTTCTTTTGGGGAGAGGTTTCTTTTTTTGGGCTATCTTGTCCGATGTGGCTTCTCTCCATTGTGATGAATCTTGTGTTTATCGTTCAGGTATTAGTTGCGACAGAAACCTATCACCGGAACATCGAAAACGATCCTTCTTGCCGATTTCGAGGGGGACTGTTGGGCCTGTTTTTGTTTATTGAACTCCTGTTTTTGGCCGCAATTTTTGAATATGGAACCACCCAAGTGGTTGCACTTCCCTTACTATTGGCGTTTTTAATGCTTTCTTATCTTGTGTTGCGTTTAGGACTTACGGCTCCACAAGAATGCGAAAAATCGTGGACCTTTTCGCAGAGAATTCGCTTGAATTTTTCGCCCAAGACCTTTTTCCGATCTTTAAAGGCGACCGCTCCTGGATATTGTTTTGGATTTATAAGTCTTTCCTTTTTACTCTATGCGCTCTTGCTCTATGGAAAGTTTCATAAAGTGATTTCACTTCCATTTTTTTTGATCTATGCTCTTTTGATTGGAATTTGTTTCTGGGGACTCTGGGGCTTTGCTATTTTTTTAAGCTCGTTGAAAAACGGCCCCTTTTATAGTCCTTCTGGAAGTACTATTCTATTGGGGATCGCCTACATTGGCGCTATTGTTGGCGCGAAAGTGATTCACGAATTTTCCCAAAATATTCAGTATGTCCCGTGGTGGCTCAATTTGCTGAAATGGATAGGAAAAATGCTATTTGTTTTAAATCCATTTGGCTTGTTTTATTGTGCTCTCTTACAATGGGAAGGATATAACGGTTCACCGGAACTGATTCGTATTCTCTCTCCACTCATTCCAGAAAATTATTTTTTAGCCGTATTTTATTTTGGCGCTTTTTATTTTCTTCTGGGCGGGCTTTTCTTATGGAGAGGACAGCGAAATTTGTTACAACTGAAAAAAGAAGAAACAGAGCACAAGGAAAAATCATAATGCTAAAGATCTTTGTCTTTTTTATTCTTCTTTTTTCTAGTGAAATCAGTATTCTCAGCGCACAAGAAGAAAAAGATCAATTTCATTCCATCCTCGACTATCCGCAGATCCATATTTTTTCTGATCAAACGACCTCTAAACTTGCCCCTCAAATCGCGGACGTATGGCCAGCGATTGAAAGTACCGTCCACCGTTCTTTAGGCGTGACCTTTCCACGAAAAGTTTTGTTATGTTTATGTTCGAAAGAGGAGTGGTTTACTCAGCATCTTGGAAGTTATTGGTCTTATATCTCTGCAGTAGCGCTTCCAGATTCGGATCAAATTATGTTACGGACGAGCCAAATCTCTCCTATTTCCAATCATTGGCGAGAAACTTTGACTCATGAATTTGTCCACTTGGTTTTAATTGAATATGAACGAAAACTAAAAAAAGAAATTCCTAAATGGTATCACGAAGGAACTGCGGAAGCGGTCTCTGGACAAGGACATTTTGATAATGATCAAATGGATCTCGCCTTAAATTCTTATACGAATCGACTTCCTGCGCTGGAACATTTTTCAAAAACGTTTGGCAATAGCGAATTAGAATTAAAGCTTGGATACGCGGTCAGTCGAAGTATTTGCGGGTATCTTGAAAGCCAATACGGAAAGCATATCCATCAGAACATTTTGCGTCACCTAAAAAAGGCTCCAGACTTTTCTACAGCGTTTCAACAAGCGACAGGAGTTTCTCTGCAATTTTTTGAAACACAGTGGAAAGACGCACTTAAAGGATCGTTTTCATGGCTCGACTTTTTATGGGTGAGCGGAATACTCCTTATTTTTCTTCCCTTAATACTCACCTGCATTCTCTATCGCCAAAAAGCGAAACGACGGCGTGAACTTTACAAAAAATGGGAGGATGAAGGCGAAGAAGAATTTGGGGAGATTGATTGATTTAAAATCTTTTCTGTTGCATAAAACTTAGTGTTCAAGGAGATTCCGGGTTGTGTAAACTCTCCTAAAATAATAGTCCCTTCTCCTCCGACTTTAATTTGCTGAACAGAAGGGATCGTTAAGGTGTCGGAAGATTCCTTTGCAGGAGTTGTAGAACACCCTGAAATAGCACAAAACAAAACAAGAGTGAAGAAAAGCATCAAAATTTGTAACTGTTCAGGTCTCCTAATGTCCCACGCTGGCGGGGGATCAAGGGGGTGGAGTCTTTCAGAAGTGCTCATTTTTTATTATTCTTCAGTAGTATGATATTTAAAGATATATTTGAGGTCATTGGGATTAGCTCTCCCTTTGAGAACATCTTTGGGTCTGTAGGTTTTTTGTCGCTCTTGGCATTTGAACCGCCTTTCTTTGATTTTACTTATATTATACCGATTCCGCAAGATTTTATCGAATTAGCCCACAACTCTCAAAGGCGAAGGAAGCAAAGCCATCTCCGGTAGACTTAAATCTTGCGAAGATCGCCACGTCGCCTTGAGGCTCCTCGCGATGACAAAAAGATTTGTTTCTTTTGACATCATCCGCCCTGAGGCGGTTAGGGGCTCGCGATGACAATGGGATTATAGGATGATATTTTTAGGTGATATTTTTTTTAGGTGATGATTCCTTGAGAATCAAGCAAAACGGCTTCTTTATCCACTAACAAACCTTTGTTGCCCTTCACAAAGCTCTTGAGCTTGGCCATTGCAAACGCAACACCGAAACGCAACACTCTCTTAAAATGATGCGGATGTCGAATACTAAATTTTGTATAGTACCACGTTGTTTTTAAACGACGATAAAAAGAAAGTAACATTTGTTGATACTCGCGATCCAGTTCTTCGATCGTCATTCCTTCCGGAGCCCACAGAAAATTCATTCCGTTCATCTTTTGCCAGTGATCTTCCCGCATATTGGTGTGATAGAGTTCTCGATAAATCGGAGATCCCGGATACGGAGTAAATTTGCTTAGGTTCATAATCGTCATCGGAATACGACGAATAAAGTCTTTGGTTGCCTGAATGCTTTGTTGGTCCTCTCCCGGATACCCCAACATGAAAAGTCCCTTGCTTCGGATTCCGGCATCTGCAGTCCATTGAATGGCTTTTTCAGAACGTTCAACTTCCGCCGCTTTGTCCATTTTTTTTAAGAGTTCATTCGATCCTGTTTCCAATCCAAAACTGATTTCCCAACATCCCGCTTTTTTCATTAAGGTTAAAATATCCGGCTTCACGGTATCGACACGGGCGCAACAACTCCAGGTCATCGGAAGCTTGTGCTCCAGAATTAAATGGCACAAGTCGGTCGTTCGTTTTTTACTCGCTAAAAATAAATCGTCGACAAAAATAATATGTCGTACCCCATACGTCTGGTGAAGGTGTTGCATTATTTGAAACACCACCTTGGGAGAGTACGCGCGGACACTCTCGCCAAAAGTCGATGTATCACAAAACTTACAATGGAACGGACATCCACGAGACGCGGCAACTGTAGCAACAGGTTGTGAGGGAAAGTCGTAAATTGCTGGAGTATAAGCATGCGGGAAATTAGGAAGTAAATCCCATGCCGGCATTTGTAAATGATCGAGAATTTTTTGGATCGTTCGTGGAGGCGTACTACAAATTTCTTGGTGATCCCGATAAATAATGCCTTCCACCGCGTTCAATGGTTTTTCTTGTTGAATCGCTTCCAGCAAATCCACCAACGTTAATTCTCCTTCGCCTACGACTGCGATATCAAATTCTGGAAAGCGCGACATCGTTTCTTTTCCAAGCGAAGAGATATGGGGGCCTCCGACAATAATCAGTGTCTCCGGCAATGCTTTTTTTATCTGACGAGCAATCAGAGAAGCGTTCCAGACTCCAATGGTAAATAAAGTGATTCCCACAATCGCCGGTTTTTCTTGAATGACGTTTTTCGCCACCTCGTCTACGGACCAACCAAAAATATCACTTTCAATAATGGAGGGTTGATATCCATGAAGGCGTATTTCTGAAGCTAAATGCAACAGTCCTAAGGACGGAGAGCGATTGGTGATATGTTTGAGGAAATCATAGCCTGCACCCACGCGTTCATACGGAGGAGTGATAAAGAGGATGTTCGTATTTGAAAGTCTTTTTTTCTCGGAAACACAAGGGGTATTGAGGGTAGAGATCGACATAAATTCAAACACCTTTTATATGGTCAATCGCTTGCTGAATGTGCTTTTTCAATTCAAGCGAGGGATTGTCGTGAATCGCTTTATTTAAGTAGGGAATCACTTCCGGATCTCCTAATTTTCCTAAAGTTTGATAGAGATTTTCGAGGATCTCAGGATCTTCTTCTTTTAAGAGAGGGATCAAATAAGGAGTTGCTTCTTTTTCTTCCCACATTCCTAAAATTTGGATGGCTTCTTTACGAACCGCTAGATAAGGATCTTTGAGCGCATTTAAAAAAAAGGTAATTTCTCGACGCGCGTTTAGTTTTCCTAAGGCTCTGAGTGCCTCTTTTCGGACCTCTCCATCTTCGTCAATGGCCGAAATCCGAACAAAGGGAAGCGCTTGCGGATCCCCTAAATTTCCCAAAGTTTCTAAAACAATTCTTCGGACACGATAATGAACATCTCTTACCGCCTGCAAGAGGAAGGGCAACGACCGAGGATCTTGTAATTGTCGCAGGGTTTCCGCGGCGGTCGAGCGCACGAGGGAATCCGAATCTTGAATCAATGCATGAGCACTTTTCACGAGAGGAAGCAACCCTTTCCATTCTGGCAAAAATTCGATAATGGTTTCCGGATTTCCGCGTAACTCGATCCATTTTTTACTTTGGATCAGTTCCCATTGCTCAAAAATAGAGGCCCCTTTCCTTCTAGCTTCATTCAAGGTATCAATGAGATGAAGGCGAGGAAGTTCATAAAGGAGCGGGTTTAATTTTTCTCGAAGATTCATCATAAAGAAATTTTTGATCTGTCTGGTAAATGCGAATGAACGGAAAACTTCATTTTAACTAATTTTCGAGGATTCGTACAATCCACAAATTTTTAAGCAAAAGTGTTCATAATACAGAACGAATGTCTAAATGGATATACAGCTCTATAAGCGGTTTTTTCATCAGTAATTATGAAAATATTGAAGCCAAAAAAAACAAAAAAAGTGTTCAAACAATTAGACAACCTCAAAGATAAAAATTAAAATTATTTTTTATAACCTATTATAAGTAAAGTAATAATAAAAAAATAATGGAAAAATAACAGGAGTGGCACAAAAGATGCTTTAACTAAGAACAATGGAAAACGAACTTTTAAGTTTAAAGTAAAGCACCTTTGAGATTAGAGTCAAACTTAAAAGATTGTAAGATCTCTTGAAGTAGTGTTAGCAACTTGGAATAAGATCATTTTAGAGATTTTAAAATTGTTTTCCATTTCTTTTCATAGACTGAGTTGGTTCCCCCCCCTCCAGCTCAGTTTATGTTAGATTTCCCAAAAACTAGAGCTTGATGAAATTCCCCCCCCCTTTTCGTCAGGCTCTTTTTTTTTCTTTCTTCATTTCACAAAACTCTTGATTTTTGAGAAAATCATTGATCTTGGATCAAGGCTTCACTCTATTTCTCAAGATAAATTTCTGGGAAGATTTGTGCTAAATCGACCGCGACTCCTCATTTTAGATGCTCATACTTCTGCGGGATTGGCCTGTATTCGTTCTCTGGGACAAAATTCATTTGAAATTCATGCCGCCTCCTATCGAAAATGCGCTCATGGTCTGTATTCTCGTTTTGTTCTAAAGCGCTTTCTTTATCCGAATCCAGAAGAAAACATCCCTTCTTTTATAGAGTGGCTCTTGGCTCAAATGAAGCAATATGCCTATACGCTTGTATTTCCGATGACCGAAGCGACTTTGTTGTCGATCGCTCAATATCGCCATCAACTTCCTGCTTTTGCCTCGCGGACTATCCCTTCGGAAACGGCGATTTATTATACGTTTAACAAAAAAAATACTTTGGCTTTGGCTCACACCTGCGGAATTTCTGTACCCCAAAGTTTCTCGATATTAGCGCTTTCTCAACTTCAGGATCTCCCCCTAAAATTTCCGGTGGTTCTTAAAGAGCCTTGTACTGGAAATATTCACGCGGGAAAGGTACGTTCTGGACGAGGCGTTTTTTATCCTGCGACCCCCGACGCTTTAAAAAAAAGACTGGAATCGGGTTTAATGGACGGGAAAGAATTTCTCATTCAAGAACTTTTATTGGGATTCGGTATCGGCCTTTCTTTGCTGAGTACTCCACAAGGGATACTGGCTCCGTTTGCGCATCGACGTTTAGTAGAAGCCCATCCTACAGGATCAAGAGCGGTTGTCGCAGAGCGAATCCCTGTCCCAGAGATATTGTTGCCTAAAATCGAATTATTTCTGCAAAAAGCGCAATTTTATGGGCCAGTGATGTTTGAATTTAAGGAGTGCCACGGAGAATGGATTTTGTTGGAAGTGAATGGCCGTTTTTGGGGATCATTACCGTTAGCACTCTCTTGCGGAATTAACTTTCCTCTTTTATTCTATCAATATCTGACGGATCAACGATACACTTCCTTGGAATCGAATAAGTACAAACAGATTCATTATTTGTTAGGGTATGCGGAACATATGATCCGAACCTTTCAAAGAAAACCCTTGGGGTGGCCGGGTGTTTTTCCCAAGCCAATGAATGCTTTTTTTGGATTTTTGCAAGAATGTGTATCTGGTCGTCCAGATTTTAGTTTTCAGGCAGACGATCTTTTTCCGGGGTGGATCGAAATTGTGGATCGAATCGGCTATGGAGTTCAAAAATTGTTAAAACAATGACACCGATTTATATTGCAGAACACTGCCATTCTACTTATTCCAAAGATGGAGAATCTGTGCTTGCGGAGATGGTCCAAAAAGCGAAACAGTGTTCTATACAATATTTGTATTTGACGGAACATGCAGAAGACGTGACGGAAGTTCAGTGGAAACAACTGGTACAGGAGTGTAAAGACTATTCTCAGGGAATCGAGGTCATTCCGGGGCTCGAATTTCGGACAAAAGAAGGATTACATATTTTGGGACTTTCGCTTCAAAATTATTATTTGGCCCAAACCTGTGTAGAAGCCTGTACGTTTATTAGATCCCAAGGCGGTTTTTCGATTGTGGCGCATCCCAATTATTATCCGGCACTACTGGATCCTCCCTGTTTTGATTTTAATCTCGTGGACGCGATTGAAATCTGGACCGCGAAAGCAGATACCCAACATTGTCCACGAAAAAAAATTTTAAAACTCTATCAACAACTAAAACGGACGTATCCTCATCTTTTACCCGTGGCGGGTTTAGATGCTCATGGAACCTATATGCTCTCGGGTCCCCGAATGCAAATTCAGCTAGATCAGCTAGAGGGGCAAAAAACGCCGTTAGATTTACTGCGCGAGAAAAAATATATTTTGGTCGGAGGTGCGGTGAAGCTGAATAGTGAAGGAATGCCACTTCAGGGCCAATGGCGAATTACCGTATTTCATAGTATTTTTTTTGTGAAGCGTATCTTGCAAAAGATAGCGAAGCGCTGGAGAAAACAGGGTCTTCCAGAGCTGAATCTTCTGCGAAAATTATTTCGTAAAATTTTTTGAGGGACGCTCCATTGAAAATTCTTCATCTGATTACGACTTTAGGGGCCGGGGGAGCAGAAAACCATTTGTTTCTTTTGGCTCGCGAACAAAGGAGACAGGGCCATCAGGTTCAAGTTGCCTATTTTCGCGCAAGTGGTAATTTGCGAGAAGCCTTTGAACAGGTAGGGATTCCCGTTCATTCTCTTGAGGGCAGTCGTTATTTAAGTCTGAAAGCGCTTTATCGCCTCGCGCGGTTGTTGTCGCGTTATCATCCCGAGATCCTTCACACGCATTTGTTTTCAGGAGACCTGTATGGAGCTATTTTGGGTAAGATGTGGAAAATTCATGGAATTATTTCGACGAAACATAATCAAGATCAATACCTGAAAACAATGGGAATCAAGCAACTCGCAAAATGGGTGTCTATTTTAGATCATCAGGTCATCGCTATTTCAGACGCGGTTAAGCAATTTACAATCGCTCAATTAAATTATCCACCCCATCAAGCTTTAAAAAAATTTACTCGAATTTATTATGGAGTTGATTTAGAAGAACTGGATAACACGCACCGAATCCCCTTTTCTCGTGAAGCCTTCGGAATTCCTCCGAATGCTTTAATTTTAGGAACGATTGGTAGGCTTACCGAGCAAAAAGGATACCCTTATCTGATTGATGCGTTCGCTCAACTCCGCCAAGAATTTCCCTGGATTTACCTGATTGCCTTGGGTCGAGGAGATCAAGAACAAAAAATTCGTGAGGAGATTCAAAACAAGGGTTTAAACGAGTCGTTTCTCTTGTTAGGATATCACAGCGAGCGTTCTAAAGTTTTAGGATATTTGGAAGCGATGGATATTTTTGTATTACCCTCGTTGTGGGAAGGATTTGGTTTAGTTTTAGCCGAGGCGATGGCGTTACGGAAACCAATTGTCGCAAGTACGGCAGGGTCAATCCCGGAAGTCGTCACAGAGGATTGTGGGTATCTTGTCCCGCCCAAAGACGTAGAATCGTTAAGAGCGTCCTTACAAAAACTAATTCAGAATCCCGAGCAACGAGTCCAAATGGGAAATTCTGGACGAAGGCGAGTCGAACAGTTTTTTTCTGTAAAAGCGATGGTTGAGCAAACAGAAAGACTGTATCGCCACTATTTATAAGTCGGAATAAGAGGCTGATTGATGGAAATTTTAAAAATTGAATCCCGTTGTTATTGTGGTTTTTTGATTAATCTAGATCCCCATCTAGTAGGGCGAAAAGGGAAATGCCCCAGTTGTAATAGTGTTTTGGTTCTTCCTCGCCTAAGAGCCCAGATGACCAAATCAGAGTATGTCAAATGGAAAGTGGAGCAATTTCCAGTTCAAGAATCTCCAGAAGAACTGAGTTTATCTCAGATTCATCAATTATTGGACACCAAGTCCAACGAATCCGATTTGAAAATCCTGGATCCCGGAGACGCAGAGCGTTGGATGCAGGAACACCCAAGTTCTTTAAGAGATCCATTTCATTCGAGTGATGAACATCCCACACTTCCAGAAGAGGATGCAAAAGAGTTGGAGGTCCTTGATCCGAAAGAAGCGGAGCGTTGGATACAAATGTATCCGGGTTCATTAAAGGACGAGAGTATTGAGAAGATCGTCTCGGTCCCCAATAAAGAAAAACAAGAATTTGCGACACCTCTAAAGGATTCGTCCAAAAAGAATAGTAAATCGAAAGTTGGAAAAAAAGGAACTTCGTGGGAATTTTCTTTAGTTGAAGGAGTAAAAGCATTCAAGAACCAATCCTATCTCGATGCAATTGAATGTTTTACGAAAGTCATTGAAGAAAATGATCAGGTAGTAAAAGCATATTTAAATCGAGGACTTTCTCATTATGAACTTGAGCAATATGATTCCGCGATTTCGGATTATCAAAAAGTATTAGAAATTGAGCCGGGAAATGAGAAATCCGCCAAAAAATTGTTTCGAATTTTTCTTTCTCAGAAAAAAATGAAAAATGCTAGACTTATTTTGGAGCAATACCTCAAGCCCGTTTTGGATGAATGTGGATATTATGAAAAAGCGATGGAGGTCTTAGATGAATCTTCCTCGGACGCTTTGAACTTGATGAACCAAGCCATTCGAAAATTTCCAGAAAAAGCAGAATTTTTGGCGAGACGAGGCTATTATTATTTTAAATCCAATGCTTTAGAAAAAGCACTCGAAGATTTTTTAATGTCCTCGAAATTAGATCCAACACAAGCCTCGTTCTTTTTCAACGCAGGAGGTCTTCTTGTTGAGATGGAACGATATGAAGAAGCCATTGATTTATTTTCTTCGGTCATTGAATTAAATCCTCAAGACATTCAAGCGTATTATAATCGAGGTTTTTGTTATCAAGAGTTGGGATTAAAAAAACTGGCAACAAAGGACTTTGACACTCAAAAAAAACTGGAATCTGAGCAAGGATAGTGTTTAAATGAGTAAAAAAAAGATTGAATATGTTTGGGATCCCCGAAAAGGAGAGCTCTCCCCGGTCGAGATCGAAAGTGAATTTATTTTTCCGCTCAAAGAGGAACTGAACTTTGCTAGAGAAGAATCGAAAATCGCTACTATTTCTTCTCAGTTGAGTATTCAGTGGGGATCTGGGAAACCCGGAGAAAACGGGAGCGCAACGATTGAACGCAATTTGTTTGAAAAATTGGCATTCCGTAATCCTCAGATTGTCTTTGTCCCGTTTCATGGGATTGTAGGTCCTGAAAACGACTGGACCCGGTTTTTACAAATTTATCAACCTTTGACTCAAAAAAAAATCAAATTAGTCGAATTAAATCCGGGACGACCGCCAAAAGACGTCAAGAAGTTTTATGATCTTTTTGAAGATGCGGATCTGATTGTTCTAGGTTCCGGGATTGTTGAACCGTATATGGAACTTTTGCATTTATTGCATTTCGGAAAGCGTCTCTTATCTTGGCAAAAACAAGGAAAAATTCTTTATGGATATTCTGCGGGAACGATTGCGTTAGGAGAAATCTATATTCACTATTTCTTGGGACAAGAAATCTTAATGCATCTTTTTTTGGCGGAACAAAATTCGGCTCAAATGGCGAAAGCGCTTCGTTCAGAGCTTCGGGAATATGTGGATGAAGAAACGATGACAGAGATGGATACACTTGTTCAAGAAATGAAAACGAAAGGGATGGATATTCCCATTCGATCGTCTTTTCGGAAAAAAAACTTGGGGATGATGAAGGCACCGACCTTTCAACTTGTTCCTAAAGTCGTGGTTTTACCTCATTATGGAGAATATTTTCTCTGCACAGAAGATCATTTACGCACGATGACGAAACGCCATCCTCAATGGATCAATATTGGAATTCCTAACGGGATGGCGCTCATTCATCGGATCGAAAACGGAATTTTAACGACTGAAGTCTTTGGCCACAATCCTCGGGTTCCAGTAACAATGATTGGGAAAAATAGCGAAGTATTGCACTTTAGAGACGGAGAAAAAATTCCCATCGAGCGCTGAGTGGCCTCTAACAGCGATTCCCGTTTCAAACTATTTTTAAAATGGCTTCTTAAAAAATCATTTCAGTTCTTGAAATCGGTGCCTAGATAAAGTCTAGCTAAGAATCTGCCGAAATAATCCCTCATCTCTTTCCTTTTCAGAACCTCTCTTTTCCTCAGGAGTATTCGCTATGAGCCAACCGTCTCCTGCGTTTCCATTTGAATTTTTCTGTTTACGCGCGAAATGCTTCTATTTGTTGATTTTTGTCAGTTTTTTGACGCTCTGGAGTCGTTGTTTTTATATTCAGATTTATCAACATTCCGCCTTTAAAAAATTGGCGGATCAGCGACATTTAGTAAAGATTCCTACCCCCGGAGAGCGTGGAAAAATCTATTCTCAAGATGGAACCTTATACGCAGTCTCCTTTCCAGCACTTTCACTTTGCGCCAATCCTAAATTAATCCAAAATGAAAAAGAAGTCGCTTATTGCCTTGGACAATTACTCAAAAAAGATCCGGTTCCTCTATACCAATTGTTTTTAAAAAAAGAAAAAAGCTTTGTTTGGATCCAAAGAAAATTAACGGCTGAAGAAGTCAATCAGATCGAACAATTAGGGATCGAAGGACTCGAATTCCGTAGTGAAACCAATCGCTTTTATCCTCGTGGACGCGAATTGTCTCATCTATTGGGTTTTGCCGATATTGATAATATTGGCAAAGAAGGAATCGAGTTGACTTTTAATAAAGATCTACAAGGGAAAGATGGCTTTCGTTGGTCTTTGCGTGATGCGGGACAACGGGCCATTCAACTGCTTGGCGGCAAAGAAGTTGAACGTGTGAACGGTGCGAATATTCGACTCACTCTGAATAGTACCCTCCAATATATTCTCGAAGAAGAACTCAACACTCTTTATAAAGAATATGAGCCGAAAAGCGTGAGTGGCTTACTCCTTGATCCAGAAACGGGAGCGGTCTTAGCCATTGGCGGATTTCCCAACTTTGATCCTAACCATTACTACAAATTTTCTCCGCCCGAACGAAAAAATTCCGCACTTGTGGATGCCTATGAACCCGGCTCTACCTTCAAGAGTTTTATTGCCGCTTCCGTACTCGAAGAAAAATTGTTCCAAATTAATGATGTCATTTTTTGTGAAAACGGTCGATGGGAGGTTGAAGGCCGTCGCGCCTTAAAAGATTATCATCCTTATGGAGATCTTGAATTTTGGGAAGTCATCGCGAAATCGAGTAACATTGGCTGTGGAAAAATGTCCTTAAAATTAGGCCCCGAAAAATTTTACGGATGGCTCAAAAAATTTGGCTTTGGAGAACCCTTAAAAATGCTCTGGCCCTCTCATTCCAAAGGGTCCTTAAAAGCTCTAAAAAAATGGAGTCCGACCACGATCCTTTCGATCCAAATGGGTCACGAAATTATGACCACCCCACTACAACTCGCACGGGCTTATTCCTCTTTTGCGAATGGAGGATATCGGGTTGAACCCTATTGTATTGAAGAAATTCTCTCCCCGGACAATGGAGTCCTTTACTCCGCGAAACCGGAAAAGAAAAAAATACTTTCTCTGGAAACGGTCCAAAAAATGAACTATCTTCTGACGAAAGTTTTTACCGATGGAACTGCGAAAGGAAGTCGAGCGAAAGGCTATACTTTTGCTGGAAAAACTGGAACCACTGAAAAAGTAAATCCTCAGACCAAATCGTACTATAAAGACCGAAACATTAGTTCTTTTATGGCTTTTGGGCCCGTCGGACGCGCACGCCTGATCGCATTTGTTGTGGCCGATGATCCGAAGTCAAAAGCGGGCGGACATATGACCGGCGGACGAGTTGCCGCTCCGGCAGTGAGTCGTATGATGGAACGATCTCTGCATTATTTGGAAGTTCCTATGGAAGCGGAAGCCAATTCTTTTGAAGATTTCCCGTCTTTTTTGGCCACCTATTATCCTTCTTCTTCAACAGAAAACACGCTGTCTGAAGCTTCGAACGTTGTTTTGGAAGAGAGTCCCAAATGACCCGATTGTGTGACCTTTCTCCGTTGGTTGGACTTCCGATTTATGAAGAAGTCGAGATCACCGGAGTTCAACTAGATTCACGTGAAATTCGTCCCGGAGATTTATTTGTCGCGATCTCTGGACATCATATAGACGCGATTCATTATCTTTCGCAGGCTCTCCAACGCGGAGCAAGAGCGGTTCTCTCTGCCCAGAGAGTCTCTGAAAACATTCCTCAAATCGTTCTTTCTTCTTCCGATGAAGTGCGAAGGATTGCGGGCCAACTCGTGCATTATTTTGCGGGAAATCCGTCTTCTAAGCTAAAGAATTATGGAGTCACCGGAACGAATGGCAAAACGACGATGACCTATTTACTGGCGGAAGTGTTTGGAATAGAGCGTTGCGGAATCGTGGGAACAATTGATTGTCGCTATCAAGAAGTGGTGCTTCCCTCTAAAAATACGACCCCCTCTCCGGTGGAAATGATTCGTTTTTTGAAGAAAGCAATGTCGCAAGGGATGACACATTTGGCGTTTGAGGCCTCCTCGCATGCCCTAGATCAACACCGATTAAGCGGGCTCAAGATTCATGGAGCCCTTTTTACGAACTTGAGTCCAGAACATCAAGATTATCATTCAGATATGGCTCATTATGCGCGCTCAAAAAAAAGACTTTTGGAAATGGTTCCAGAAAACGCGCCCGTAGTCATTTGCCTAGAAAACAAATATTCTGAAGCAATGAAAACGAACTTAAATGGCCGAGTCTGGACCTATGGTTTTTCTCCCTCTGCGGATATTTGGGGTGAAGTCTCGAAAAGTAGCCTTTATTCTGGAGTTTCAGGCAAGATTCATTTTCCAGAGGGAAGTTATTCTGTTGCATTAAATCTTGTAGGAGCCCATAATTTTCTTAATGCCATCGGAGCCGCTACTTTAGCCTACGCGGAAGGGTTATCCCCCGCAATCATCTGTGCCCGACTTTCTAAATTGAAGCGGGTTCCGGGACGCTTAGAGCGTCTTTTAACTTCAGACGGAAAGCTAGTTTTCATTGATTACGCGCATACTCCAGACGCTCTGGAAAAGGTTCTTTTGGAACTACGTCGGAAAACGCAATCACGCCTTATTTGTGTGTTTGGTTGTGGTGGAGAACGAGATCAAAAGAAACGTCCGATGATGGGAAAAATTGTTGAACAACTGGCAGATGAGATTTTTTTAACCTCAGATAATCCTCGGCGGGAAGATCCAAAGCAAATTATCCAAGACATCTTAAACGGAATGGATTCGCCTGCTAAAGTATCTGTAGAACTCGATCGGACAATCAGTATCCATCGAGCTTTAGATTTGGCGCAACCCGGAGATATTGTTTTAATCGCGGGTAAGGGGCATGAAGAGTATCAACAGATTGGAGAGCAAAAATTTCCGTTCTCGGATCGTTCTGTAGTCGAAAAAAAATAAAAATTTGCACAAATTTATTTTTGGAATATAGTAAATAGGCTTAAAAATTCATTTTTTTTGATGAATGTAGAGTTCAAATTTATTCACCAGAGAAACCTAAAAAGGAGCTCAAAAGTATGTCTCAAGTAACTTTATATCACTCGCCCGGGTGACCTCCATGTAAAAAAGTGATGGAGTATCTATCTGAAAAAAAATTAGAGTATATTTCCAAAGACATCTCAGAAAATGACGAATACCGTGACGAACTAATGGAGTTGGGAAGTATGGGCACTCCAACCCTGAAAATCGGAACAGAAGTCATTATTGGGTTTAATCGTGCGAAAATCGAAGCGGCACTCGCAAAAACGAAATAATGGTTCTAAAAAATGGAATTGAGAGGTATCCTTCTTTCGAGAAGGATTTTTTTTTACCTGAAAGGATATTAAATTTATGAAATCCTCGTTTTCAGCAGAAGAATTTGTGGAAATAGTTTCTAAACGTATTTTGAGTTTACAAACTATTTCCTTTGGATTAGTGATGTCTGTGGTTTTGTTTTTTGCGCTCATCCTTGCGTTAACGTTTTTACAAAGTCCACAGATTCCTTCACCACAAAAACAAGCGAGCCAACTTTCGGAACTAAAACTCTTTTCGATGGTG
The DNA here is from genome assembly GCA_964530615.1 of uncultured Planctomycetota bacterium. Lineage (GTDB taxonomy): Bacteria > Planctomycetota > JBBTDB01 > JBBTDB01 > JBBTDB01 > JBBTDB01. The sequence goes on from CAZHAR010000023.1 coordinate 60,187, forward strand.
AACGCCATTTTATTATCAAGCAGTTTCATGATGGCGTTTTTACTGCCCCATTTCTCTTCTCAAAAAAGACTTTTAAGCCTTCGCCAATATCAGGACAAAGAGCCTCTTTATGAATCGGCGCTTCAAATTTTTCGAGCCAGTTTGATTTTGAAATTAGCACTATTAGAAGGATCGGCTCTCTTTGGATTAGTGGTTTGTTTTCTTGGGAGTCAGGCAGGAACCCTTCAAAAAACACCCGTTTTTTGGCTCAACGCGTTCCCTTCGCTTGTCTTTATATTGATTTGGATCTTTGCTTTTCCTAATAAAGCGAGACTTCAACACTGGTTCGAATTTCAAGTAAGACCGGTTTTGGAAGAATCCATCGTCTAAATAGCGCCGATTGTGATGGCGAGCGGAAGCGAAACAAGGGTTGTGTCCTAAAAAAACTCTGTCGACAAAGCAGAAAAATTTCATTAAACTTCATCCGCCTTGAGTGTTTTTTGTTTAAAATCATTTCTGGTATAAGGAGAAAACCTCTATGTATCCAAAAATTCTATACTTCATTTTAGTTCTTTTGGGAACCACCCTCGGATACAGCCAAAACGAGTGGAGCCCAAGTGATGATTCCCGCTTACAAAGCTTTCCGCAACGATTGGAATACGTTCGACAATTTCTTTTGCATCAGGATTGGGCTCAGGCCGAATCGCAATTTAAAAATATTGATAATACCTATGAAGATTGGAAAAAACGTGGATTAGAAAATGATCCCAAAGTAGCCGATCTCATGAAAACGTATAAAACGTATAAAATTCGACTTGAAACTAAAACGTCTTTTGATTCAGCCTCGAAAACAATTACCTATGTGAACCTTGAAAAAGGAGACGCCAAAAAAGGGGGAACCCTAGAAAAACCTGCTAAATTTTTATGGCGCGTCTTGAAAGAAACAACTCCGGGAACTGAAATTTTAATTACAGGCTCTATTTACGGACAATTAGGATGTGGTTCGGATAAAATAGAAGTCCCTCATCTCACTTGTCGCGGAGGCTATAGTCCAAACTTCAGCGAATGGAACCCCGTTCAATATCCGACACGTTTCGCGCGCTTAAAGGACAGCCAAATCGCGCCAAATTTCCTTATACTCGAAGTACTTGAAGGAATCGGAACCGTTTTAGACGGTTTGGTTTTCGATCAAAGTGTTCATAATACTTATGACGGAAAAGGATTAATTAGCTCAGGTTCTAGTACTTCTTTAGTACAAATTTCTCAATTAGCATCCGGTCAAGCGATTATTCGAAATTGTGTTTTTATCAATGGAAACGAAGGCGCGCTTGATATTAGAAATCCAAGTGAAGGCGGAAAAATTATTGTCGAAAATTGTCTCTTTTTAAATTGTGTCCGTTATGGGATTAATTTCGACGGTGGAACTAGCACTGAACTGATTGTCCGCAATAACACCTTCGCTTTGATTCACCCGAAAACTGACGGTTCAGGGAGAGGACCCGGGTCAGCGATTGTGTTAGGCTACCGTGGAAAAATAGAAATAAGTAATAATATTTTTGCGTATTGTGATTTTGGCGTCGATGCCATTAAAAATAAAAAGTTTGATCTCAAAAATAATGTCGGACATTTTCTGACAAACGCCGTGGTACATTGTTCTATCGGAGGAAGTAAAGTCAAAGCGTCCTTTGAACAGTTGGAAGAAATGAGTTTTGAAGGAGCCTTAGAAGACAATCAAATGATGGATCCACAACTCCCACTAGATTCCTTGATTTTAATGAAATATCTCAAAAATAATGAACTGCCTGCGGTAGACGAAGCAATCCGTAAAAAAGAAATCGCACTGCTGGAACCCCTGCTCCCAAAAGAGGCGACGACCCTGACTTCTGAAACCAAAGAAGAACCTAAAGTGGAAACCAAAGAAGAACCTAAAGTGGAAACCAAAGAAGAGAAAAAAGACCCCTTTGGAAACAATCCCTTTGGGACGGATCCGTTCAAAGACGATCCATTCAAAAATCGAACAGATCCTTTTGCAAAAAAGCCTCAAAAAGAAGAGAATATAGTGGAAGTTAAAATAGAGCCCAAAGGCGAAGTTGATAATAGCCTTGTTCCTTATTCTAACTATAATCCACAAGCTTATCCTTACGAAAAAGCCTGGATTTTTCCACAAAATAAAGAATGTACCTCTGGTGCAAAAACACCTACTAAATAAAAGGACTCTTTTGATGGAGGAATTTGTTGTAGATTTTGTAGATCTTGGAAAAGCGATCTCCGTTTCAGAAAAAACGACCCTTTTGGAAGCCGCGCGAAAACTCAAAATTTGTGATACTGTTCCGTGCATCAATTCAGAAGATTGTTTAGCGTGCAAGATTCTTTTGCACGAGGGAATGATTGATTATCCTTCGGAACCAGAATCGTCTCCGCAAGGAAATATCGTATTCGCCTGCTTAGCAAAGGTCCTTTCTCCTTGTAAAGTTTCCTTTATTTCCGATTTAAAAACGGCTGTCCCACTTCGTTCCGAATTAGAAGACATTCCGATCTCGGAATGGGCCCTTCAAAATAATGGATTATTTGGGTTTCGACTCGTTTCTCTTGAAGGTCCCGATCCGTTTGAAGTGCTAGAACGCGATATCTTAAAACAAATCGCTCATCCGGGAATCCTTGCCCTAGAATGTGACTATACGGGGTGGCGAAAATTACAAACTTCGAAAAAATTGTATGCGAGTTATGCGTGCTTGCCCGGTCGAGCCAAAATTCTCCACCTTAAAGAACAACCCTTTTCCGTACAAGTATTTTCTTTGGTGTTGGGGGCTACACAAGCGGAAATACTCGTGTGGGACCCACTTCTGCCAAAAATTTTATACCATACCTCCAAATCCTATTTAGAGTTACAAAGCCCTTATTTGCTAGATCTCTTACGAAAGGCTCATCGCCAGTCTTCGCTGGATTATTTGCTTGGAGGACTTGTGGCTGGAACTCCTCTACAAATACAATCGTTTCTGGGGCTTTCTCGCCCCCCTTATCTTACACGTCCTACAGAATTAGAAAAAATTTCTGTTTCTGGATTCCCTAATGCCATCGGTTACCCCCTACAACAAGGACTTGGTGGAAATTCATCGGTTCTGAACGCCACCGCTAATTATCTAAAAAAACGATCTCCTCATTCCATTTTGATCGATGTTTCTGAAAGAATTGTTCTCGCCTGCTCGCCCCAGCAAAACTGGGCTAGTATTGGAGAGTTCTCCTTTCCAGAGCGCTCTCCAAAAACAAAAGTACTCTTTTCCGAAAAAGAATGGTTTTCCATTTTGCTAAAAATTTATCAAGCCGAAAAAAGCCCTAGCCCTAGAATGTGGTTGAATCCGGCTCATATCCCCAAAGGACAATCCGATTCTCCAGAATTTCGTATTCAATACGCGTATCACCGTATCCAAGAAATTTTAGGAGATTTTCCTTTTTCTGCTGAAACCGTCTATCAAGTGCTACAGTCTTGGAACTGGTTATGGCAAGTGGCCCTGACTTTTAGTCAGAAGCTCCCTAAAACCTATGAACTCTGGATTACGGGAAAGCAAAAACCTTCTTCTTTAGACGTATTGAAACAGGCTTATGTCATTGATCCTACCGCCAAATGGCTCTCTTCTCCAGCCATTCGTGGGCTGGTTCCTGCACTCTTGAACCGAGAAACCCTTGTTGCGATAGATACCTTCCCTATAGAATGTTTATCCCCCCTCGATGCCACGCATATTCAACTTTAACAAGCGCCCGGAACAAATCCTTCTCCAGTCGCCTGAAGAAAATCGACAAATTCTAATTCTTGGGTGGGGGTGTTCCATTCGTTATGAGCCAATACTTTTTGGGCCCGATCAAATACTTCCCGAAAGGCTTTCGTTTGAAGGATCCCATTCATTTGAAAAATTTGTGCCGGATTTCGAAGGAGCCCAATCAGAATCCATTCTCCTGACGAAAGAGACTGGATCATATTCGGAATTTCTTTAAACTGAGCCCAAATTTCTAAGCCGTCTGAATGGGGGCGAATTTCAAGTTGCTCCAAATGATTCCGTTTCCCTTGAACAATATATTTAGAGGGAATTTTTTGAAGTGTAGACTGTTGAATGATTTCATGAAGAATTTGATCCACTTCAGGATTCATTTTAATTCCTAATGGGCCAGTACTAGAAATCCCCACGAGTAAAATTCCTCGTACCATGAAAATCCTTCCTAAGAATAATTTTATGGATTGGTTTGACAAAAAGCGATGGAAAATTCATTATAAGCAAAATTGAAATCAGAAAAAACAGTTTGAGGATTTTTTTATGAGTGAAATTGGGGCTTTTGAACAACGAATTAAAAAACTCATTGTCGAACAACTTCGTTTGGATATCGATCCGAATCAGATTGAAAGTTCCGCCCCTATCTTCGGTGAAAAGCTTGGGTTAGATAGCATTGACGCGCTAGAACTCATTGTAGGAATTGAAAGTACTTTTGGTGTCAAAGTGACCGATCCGAACGAATGGAAAAAAATTCTGTACTCTGTGAATACGTTGGCAGAATATTTGGAACGCCATTCTTCCCAGAAATCCTCCTAAATTTTTATGCAACCACCCTCCTTTATCTCGCCTTCTTATCCTGTTTTTTGCTGTATTTGTGGAACTTCCTCTGGAAAGAAATTTCATACAGAATCTGGTTTTCATTTAATCCGCTGTTCGCGCTGTCGCTTTCTTTATGTGAATCCTCAACCCGACATACAAGCGCTTCAACAGCATTATCAGACTTATTTTGCCGCGGGTGATGCCGCGATTCGAGAGTGGGGCCAAATGATGCTCCCACTTATTCGCGCTTCCGCCAATTTGATTCTTCGGCAGACACAAAAAAATCGTGGCCGACTCTTAGATATAGGCTGTGGATTTGGTTTTTTCTTATCGCAAATGCGTAGTTTAGGATTTGAGGTTCAGGGGATTGATATTTCGGAACCCGCATTGAAATATGCTCGTGAAAAAATGGATCTCCTTGTTTCTAGCCGATCCTTGTCCGAGTTTGCAGACGCTTCTTTTGATATTGTGACTGCTTTTTATGTGATTGAACATGTGACCAACCCGAAAGAACTGGTTCAACAGTGCTTCCGTTTATTGAAACCGGGAGGCCTCTTGGTATTGCGTTGGCCCCATACGGCTCCTATTACCCTACTCACGCGCTCTTTTTATGATTTCAAATTGCATGATTTACCCTCACATCTCTCTGATTTTTCGGTCTCAACGATTCGAAAATTGTTACTGCGAGTAGGATTTCAAGAAATTCAAACCTGCATTGGAGGGTATACTGCCCCCAAAAAAGCTCAAAAAATAACGGCTCTTTTTGGGAAAGCGTCTTTGTTTTTAGAGTGGATCAGCCGTGGCGCACTTTTAGTTCCGGGAGTTTCTAAAACAACGCTCGCCGTTAAACCCGAATCTTCAGGAGACATTCATGGATAAAGCGATCCGACAAACGCAACAGGAACTGAACCAATTTTTAAAGCAACATCATTTTTCTTTAGATGAGTTGTTTACTTATTTTCCAAATCAACTTTTTCCAGAGCCAGCACCCGCGCCAATGAATTGGGATTCTTTTTATCGGGAAGATCTGGAACTGGATTATTTGCCTGATCCCACAAACTCCCAAGAAAATCCTCTGTCGTCGTCTCGTTTTTCAGCGCCGTTTCTTTCACGATTACTCCAAAAAGTGCCCCCGTCCTTTGTTTTTTACGTCCTAATCGTAGAGGTGCCGCCCCTCGCAAGGGGGCTTTATCGCTATCGAGAAAAAGAGCATGCCTTGGAATTTCTCTCAGAACCCGGATCTAAATTGATTGGAAAAGTTCCAGATTTGAAGCTTCGTGTCCCCCTGTTGTTTTTAGTGAGTCTTCCGCGCTGGAAAGCGGAACCTTTTGGAGGGCAACGTTTTTTAATTCCAGCGCTCATTCAGTTAGGACAATGGATCGAACACTCTTTAAAAGAAGTGCCCGTGAAGATACGGTATTTGTTTGATGGAAGCGAGATCATCAAACGTTTAGAAGTTCCAGATCCGATTTTGCTCCTCCTAGAACTCGGACAAGCAGAAGATCTAGACCTTAAAAACGAAAATTTATCTGAAGAACAATAACCTCTAATTGCCCAATTCTTGAATTTTGGCATACGCGGCTTCTGTATCATCCGCGTCGGGATATTCCTTGATAATTTCTTCCAGCTTTTTAAGGGCCTTCTTTTTATCGTTTGCACTTAGGTGTCTTTGGACTTCTTCAAACATTTTTTTGATATCGTCGCGTATTTTGGAACTGTTCAAAAAATCATGAACTTGGGGAACCGCTTTCATCTTGCTTTTAATCAATTTTACTTCCCAAACAATTCTTGTCCCGCTTTCTGTCTCCAAAATTTGATTGAGCGCTTGAAACGCTTTTTGATATAAATTTCTTCGATAGAGCTGTTTTGCGATTTCAAGAAATCCTTGTCCTTTTTTAGTATACGGTTTGGGAAGATTCGCATTTTTCGTGGTTGCCGGATTGACCTCAGGTTGTTTTTTTGGATCTATTTTCTCCGGTTTTTTTCCGTCAACGCCAATCGATTTTAGTTCTGGATTATCACTCAAGATGGCCTCAAGCATCATTTCCGCTTCTTCACGAGATTCTTCCTCTTTGGGCGCATCATGGAGAAGGGTTTTTAGTATTTTGATCGCTTTGGCAGGATCTTCGATATAGACTTCGCGAGCCTCATCAATCATATTTTGAAATTGTGAGGGAGGGAGATGGTGTTCTTCTGGCGTTTCGTTTCCGCCATTTCCTTTTGGTTCCTGACTTTTTTTAATGAGCGTCGTTGCACGTTCTCCATAACAAGATTTTTTTGCGTTGGTTTTTAAATCTTCGAGAACTGTAATCGCATATTCAGTCTCACCTGCTTCTAAGGCTCGTTCTGCTTCTTTTTGTTGAGCAAACATCATTTCATACCAACTAATCGGCTCTTTCAGGCCCAAATTTTGTAAGGATTTTTCCATTTCTGCGGCAACTTCATTCGCTTTAAAAAAATATCCGACGGTACGCATTTCTCCACCAATCACTTTTCCAATCGCGTTTCGGCTTGAGTCTACAAAAACAATCGAACAATAGGTGATTCCCGGATACTCTGACGCATCTACACCGGTAGATTCCGCAAAGACACAGACAAAATATTTGCTCAACTCGACAATCGCTTTATCTGACAAAATAGTGGTTTGATGTCCAAAAACCATGGTTCGATTCCCTTGCATAAATTCTCCCGCTTTTTTGTCTAATTTGTCGAGGTGTCCCTCCCAGATATTTCCGTGTTGATCAAAATCGGAAAAAAAATACCAGAGTGGGGCCCCAATTTCTTCCGAATACGCTTCCGCTTCCTTACGATTTTTCTCCCAAAGAATTTCTTTTGATTGCGCTTCAATGGGTGCCAAAAGCAGTAAAATACCGCAGAAAAAACCGAACAAAATACAACCCTTTTTCATGATTTTTCTCCTAATTTTAAGTACAGAGGACAGGATGAGGATCTGAGGCCTATCGTTCCAGAGAAATAAATAGTGCGGATAATCATTTTAGGATGAAATGGCTTCTGGAAAAAGTCTTTAATCCGATTTTGCGGAAAGAATGTCAAAAAGACAACCCGTTGTTTCTCTTTTTTAAGACCCTTTGCCAAAGAGACAATTTTTTAGAAAATTTTTATGAATACTAAAAGGCAATTAAATTTACAAGATTTTATTTATTAATGTTTTATAAATAAAATTTTTTTTGGAGAAGGAAATGCTACCTCTGTTTTGTCTGGTTTACTTTAATTCTTTTTTTTAACTAGTATGGAGGATATATGTCTTTACTGTGGAACAAAAAAAATCTCCCGATTCGTCACGAAGATCATCCTTTTTATTCAATGCAAAAAGAAATGAACTCGCTTTTCGATAATTTTTTTAACGGGTTTGATCTTGCCCCATCGAACACTTTGGATATTGGCAAATTTTCGCCTTCTGTAGATATGACCGAAACTGAAAAAGAATATAAGGTCAGCGCAGAACTTCCGGGAATGGACGAAAAAAATGTGGATCTCTCCATTGATGAAAATAGCATTACCATCAAAGGCGAAAAAAAAGCGGAAAAAGAAGAAAAACAAAAAAATTATTACATGAAAGAGACCAGTTATGGTTCTTTCCAAAGAATCCTTCCGCTCCCAAATGATGTCGATCGCGATAAAATTGTGGCCACATTCAAAAAGGGAGTGTTGTCGTTAGTACTTCCAAAAACCATTGAAAGCAAAAATAGCGTTCGAAAGATCGAAATAAAATCGTAGATATCTGAATCGCTCCGTTCACGGGGCGGTCATTTTCAGAGCTATCGCGGTCGCTCCCAGAAAAGGGGTTTTCGGATTAAGAATGACAGAAACAGGAATCTGTTGCATTAAAGAAGATAGTCGTCCCTTGTCTTGAAATGCTTTTAAAAACGTTCCGTCTTTGAGCGCGGGAAGGATTTTGGGGGGAATTCCTCCGGCGAGAAAAACCCCTCCGCGAGCGAGAACATTTAAGACAAAATCGCCGCTATGAGCGCCATAAAGGGAAAGAAGCAAGTGTAAACTCTGTTCGCAGATTTTAGATTTTTTCTCCAAAGCCATCTGGGCAATAAATGCGGACGGATCTTCGTTTTTTAAGCCCTGTTTTAACCATTCAGGGGAAGACGAGTGCTGTTCATAAAATTGGAAGATTTCGTACAAACCCGGACCTGAGACAATTCGCTCGACGCTGACCCGTTTAAATTTTTTCCACAGAAATTCAAGCAGAGCGACATCTTCAGAATTTCTTGGAGCAAAACTGCTATGCCCCCCTTCGGAAGGAACAATTTGAAGGCCCGAGTTTGAAGGCAATAAAGTCGCGTGTCCTAGACCCGTTCCTAACGCAACAAGCGCTTGAGGTTTTTCGGGTTCGGGGTCCCCGAAATGCAACACGTCAAAGTCTTGTGGCGATAAAAATGGAATCCCAGAAGCATAAGCTTCTAAGTCATTAACTAGCTTTACTTTTTCGAGGCGAAGCATTTTTTTAATTTCTGACAAGCGGATTGTCCAAGGACAGTTCGCAAGAATGGCTTCGTCTTGGGTGACAGGGCCAGCGACACCCAATACCGCTCCGTGTATCGCAAGTTTTTCTGACTGAAGAAATTTTGATAGAACCTCGATTAGAGAGGAAAAATGAGCATTCTGGAAACGTGCTTCCCGAAGAAAAACAATATTTTTATCCCGCATTTCTGAAAGGGCCAAATCTGTTTTTGTTCCGCCCACATCTCCGACTAACCACATTTCTTTACTCCTTTAGCGTTTCAATCATTCTTCGTCAAACTGAACTTCGTTTCCATCCAGAAAAAGCCGTTTAATCGCTCCTTTCCCTGAAGCAGTAACAGCAATTTCGACCGAAATAACTCCACGAAAACGTTCGATATCTAACCCTTTAAATTGCGGTACAAAATAATTTTGAATTCCCTCAAACCGGATCAACTCTCTCTCTAAATCTTCTATTTCTCCAGAGAGGATTACAGGATAGTTGAGGGCTTCAAGAGAAGGCGCTATTTCAATAGGTTCCCAAAATTCATTTTCTTTTGATTTTTGAAGGGCAACATAGATGATTTGTTGCTGGTGAAAGGAATGTTGTCCTTTATTGAGTGCGTACCAGTCCCGGGATGTTGAAGGGTTATTCAGTTTATAGTTCAGAACTACATAATCTCCACTAAAAAGACTTCTAGGATCGACCGGAATACATTCCAAAAGGATAGTCGTTCCCGTTCGCCTCGTATACTTTTGTTCAAAAACCATCATCCCTAAAACAGAAAGTTGAAGCAAAACGACTAAAACAAAACCCTTTTTTTGAAGAGAAGTCATCATAAAGTCCTTGCAGAAAAATGAAAAAAATTATTTTAATTTTTTAATTAATACATTTTTTCGTTCTAATAAAAAACCACATCCTAAAACTAAAAGACCCGTGACTATAAATAAAAGCGATCCGCTAAACATATCAAATAAAATATCAAAATAACGGGTTCCCACATGGAGCAAAAATCCTGCAATTCCAAAATTTGTGATTTGGGAAGAATTTACTTTAATTCCATAATAAATGAGAGTCCCTTCAATGCTAAAAAGCAGAAAATTAAATGCAAGAGAATAGGTAATCCAACTGACATCAGGTCCAGAGATAAAAAGAATAATAGTGGAGAGAGCAAAAGTAATAGAAGAAAGAGTCAGCATCAATTTTTCTTTACTTCTTAAATAAAGAAAAATATACAGTAATAAAGCAAGAGTGAAAAAAAGGGTAAGCATTATTAATAGAATAAGTTTTGCTTCTAAGACCGAAGACTGGTTTTCTATTTTAAAAGAAAGAAGATAAACAATAAAGAACGTTAACCCAATACAATACGAAGTACTGGTATTCGCATTAAAAAGGATGCCCCGTTTTTCAAGGAGTTGTTTCACGACTAATGTTAATAAGAAACAGACTGTTGCGAACATAATAAATCCAATACAATACGTAAGAAAAAACTGCCTAGATTCTATCCCAAAAGAAAAAAAGAGTATGGCTTTAGAAATTAGAACCAGATTCATGAAAGCAAAACCCAAGTTTTTTTCTGATTTACGAGGTTGTTGAGATGAATGGGAAAAGAAAAGAAAGCAATAAAGATAACTTAATAACGAGAGATGGGAAACAATCATTAAAATATGATTATCTCCAATCGGGAGAAAATAGAGGAAATTTCCGCAAAAAAATGCGGCGAGAGGAAGCGAATAATCGGATTCTTTACGATACAATTTTAAAATACAAAAAAGAAAAAGGACCGTAAATAAAATATATTCTAAATGAAACACATAGAGTTCTTGAATCAAAATAGGATATCTTTGTTCAAGCGAAGGGAATGTCCAAGAAAGTCCTAATAACGGGACAAAGAAAAAAATCCATCCAATTTGTGTCAAAAATTGACTGGAAAAAGATAAATTTTCTTTCCATTGCAGCATTCTTCCAAGACAAACAAGAATTAATCCAAAAGGTAACAGTTGTAAAAGCAAACACAAAGCCGTAATTTTTTCTAAATTGGCCCCACGCAAAACGTTTCCCATGACCTGAATCTGGCAAATATTCCATTGAAAAATCCAGAAAATCAACTGAGAAAGCACAATCAGCATCCCTTTTTGGGCATTCAAGCGGTAAAAGGCTACCCCTAAAAAAATGGCAATAACAGGAAATAAATAATTATGATGCTGGTAATAGAAAAATTTTTCGCATGTCCAGATGAAAGCAATGAGTGAAGCGAAATAATATCCCCATTTTTCTCGCGTTACCCAAGACATTAGCATCGCGCCAAGGGTCCAGAGAAGCAAACCTGTTCCCCCATGAGCCGCAATATGGTAAATTTGGGCTACGAGAGCAATTCCCACGCCAAAACTCGCCATTCCCATCACAAGCAAAACTCTTCCCAAACGTACATAATTCGGGTGGTTTAAAGCAAAATAACTGGCAGTATATATTCCGCTAATTAATAAAAAAACCTGAAAGAGCTTAAATTCTGGGGTCATATATTGCCAGTTCGCGGCATAAAATAGAAACAACCCTGCGACCAATAAAATACAAGCCAGCGATACCAAAATGATTGGAGCTTTTCGTTTCATATCTGTTTCAGGAACTTTATAAATTTTTAAAGGCCCTCGTTTTTGTTCTTCGTTAATAATCTCTTTCATCTCTGTTTCAGGAACTTTATAAATTTTTAAAAGCTCTTGTTTTTGTTCTTCGTTAATAATCCCTTTCTCAATCCAGTAAGGAATTTCTCTGAGTAATTTTTTATAAAAACTCTCCGAATATCTATTGTTATCTTCTTTAGAATCCATAAAATTCAGCGTTTAGCTTCCTCATTTGAATAGAATTTTCCAAAAACAAAGCATCATTTAATAATCAGCAATCAGCATAAAGTTTTTTAGAGATTATGCAAAACCATGTTCCTGAAGAAACGAAAAATCGAGTATTGGTGTCGCTTTTGAAGGGGATCCTTTCAAAAAGTGATACATCCATTTTCCAATCATATCGGTTTCGACATTTACAGGATCTCCGAGTTTTCGGTACTGAAAGTGGGTTTGCTCTAGAGTATGTTGAATGATCGCGCAGGTGATCTGATTTTGTGAAACAGAAGTGAGTGTTAAACTGACTCCATCGATAGCGATAGAACCTTTATGCAAGCAAAAAGAAGTAAGCGTTTCTGGAAGTTCGACCGCTAAAAAACCTTGTTCAGGTTTATTTTCTATCTGACGAATGGTTCCAATGCCATCAATATGCCCAGAAACCAAATGGCCCCCAAGACGGTCAGACAAACGCAACGCTAATTCAATATTCACGAAACTCCCGACGACTAACGATCCGAGATTGGTTCGCTGAAGTGTTTCGTAAACGGCTTCAAAGGTAACCGTTTTTCCTGATTTTTGCTTAGCAGTCAAACAGATCCCATTTAACGCAACACTGTCCCCGAGTTGTACGCCCTCGGACTGTTGCATTAAAACCGTCACGTACCGTCTAGAGTTCTTTTCTGAAATCGTTTGAACGCAGGCGACTTCTGAAATGATTCCTGTAAACATAAAGAGAACTCCGAGGGTCAAAAAAAAAGGGAGCGGTTCGTGAATCGCCCCACCATTGATTATTCCGATATATTTCCGTTTTGATGATGAACCAAGGGCGGTTTTCCAATCGGATACAGATTATACCCCATTCTGAACAATTTAGGGTGATCCAGACAATTTCGACCATCGAATAAAAATGCCGGATTTTCCATTTGGTTCAAAATTTTTAAGTAGTCGAGCGTCTGATATTCTAGCCAATCCGTCAGAATTACGACCGCATGTGCCCCCTCTGCCGCTTTATACGGATCGTCTTCAAAACGAAGCGTCGAATGAGTTCCTAAAGCAATTCTGGCATTCTCCATTGCTTTAGGATCATGAATCACGACACGCGCTTTTTCATTTAAAAGTTGGGTGACCACTTGAATCGCAGGAGATTCTCGAATGTCGCTGGTATTCGCTTTAAACGCGAATCCCAGAACTGCAATTTTTTTGTCCACAAGGGTGTTAAAGAGCGCTTGAATAATATTTAAGACAAACCGTTTCTTTTGCCATTCGTTGATCTGAACGACACTTTGCCAATAATCCGCCACTTCTTTCAATCCATAATGTTCACAAATATACACCAAATTCAGGAGATCTTTGGTAAAACAGGAACCCCCAAATCCGACACTCGCCTTGAGAAATTTACTGCCAATGCGGGAATCGGTCCCAATCGCATGGGAGACTTCAGCCACATCCGCTCCTGTCTTTTCACATAAAGCGGAAATACTATTAATCGAAGAAACTCTCTGCGCCAAAAAAGCGTTTGCGGTTAGTTTGGAGAGTTCAGCACTCCAGACATTGGTTTCTAGAATGCGACTCCGATCAACCCAATGAGCATATAGATTCACGAGTTCCTGACGCGCCGCAATTCCGGCTTTCGTTTCTTGAGAACCGACCAAAACGCGATCCGGGAATAATAAATCCTGAATCGCATTTCCTTCCGCCAAAAATTCTGGATTCGCCAACACTTCAAAATGAATTTTTTGGGGATTTGAATTCAGAATGCGATCCATTGCTTCCGCAGTACGTACCGGCAGAGTCGATTTTTCGATAATAATTTTATCGTGTGAAGAATTTTTTAAGATTTGGCGAGCCGTTTTTTCCCAATATTGGAGATCCGCGGCTTTTCCGGCTCCTTCTCCATAGGTTTTCGTTGGGGTATTTACGCTGACAAAAATAATATCAGCTCTTTGAATTTCTTGGTCCACTTCCGTAGAAAAAAACAAATTTTTTCCGAGAGATTGTTTGACAATTTCATGTAATCCCGGTTCATAGATGGGTAACCGCTCACTTTTCCAAGCTTCAATTCGTTTCGCATCTAAATCAACAACGGTGACTTGGTAGCGAGGACATTTCGCCGCAATCACGGCCATTGTGGGGCCACCCACGTAACCGGCGCCAATACAGAGAATTTTCTTTTCGAAATTCACAAACAACTCCTTCGTGTCCAAAAAATATCAGTCAATCGTCATGAGTTTCACAGAACAAGACAAAATCAATCCGGCTAAAACGCTTCAATCTGTACACCGGCCATCTGCTGGCGCAATTTAAGGACTTCTTCTTTCAAGAAATGCACCGATTTTTTTTGAGGAATTTGCGTCAATTTGTTGGCGTTCATCAAGGATTGAAGTTCTTTTCCGCTAATTTGCAAAACAATCTTTGTTTGTGTATAAGTGAAAGTTTCTCCGGGTGTTTGTGGAATCAACCCTGCCACAGGAGCCGGAACACGAGTTTTAGCCGTGGCACCACGCAACACTTCTTCCAAATTGATTTCTCCGGTTGCCACTCCTTCTGGAGGAAGAAGATGCGAGGTATCTGGGGGAAGCAAAGCGGAAGTATCTAAAGTCTCTAACGGAAGCAAAGCGGAAGTCTCTAACGGAAGCAAAACTGAAGTCTCTGGCGAAAGCAGATCCGAAGTGTTAACCATAGGGGACAAAATACTATCCGGGACAGGAGTCTCTTCAATCGGCGCCAGCGGAACTTCTTTGATCGGAGAGATTTCTACAATTTCGTCATCAACCGGAACCAAGGTAATGCTTGAGGAAGAAAGCGGATCGGGAACCTTAGGTTTTTCGAGTTCTACCGGTTGCCTTCTCGGTTCTACCACTTCAACAAGTTTCCCGGGTTCGATCCGTTTCGCAGGGATTGGAATCTGTTCAACACTTACAGATTCGACAGGTTTCGTTTTCACAGAAACCTTAGCGACTTCTAGCGTTTTTTCTGGAATTAT
>CAZHAR010000023.1:75052-79714 GCA_964530615.1 uncultured Planctomycetota bacterium
TTTCTTTAAACAACTTTTTTGTTCTTTTTTTTTTTTTTTTTTTTTTTTTTGGGGGGGGGGGGCGGGCCGGGGGGGACGAATCGTTTCCGATAAAGCTTGGTATAAGAAAATATTTTTTTAGGCTTTTTCGTCTTCTTGGTTACGCTTGCGGCGGCTCGTTTCGCACTCGCAATTAATTGTGCAAAAGCATTAGGATCGCCCTCAAGTTCATCGACTTGAGCCCGATTAAAATAGCGATGAATTCCTTTACGAAAGGAAACTAATGCTCCGGACCGCTCCAAAAGTTCCATTTGAAACTCTGTCAAAAATAGGCGGGCACGTGTTTCACGAAAACTGTAAGTTCCATCTTCAAGAACCTGTAACAGCTCTTGCATATTTTCTTCGGTGCAAACCAAATTTTGGGATTTCAGCTTTTCAAAATAATGCTCTACTTTTGCTTTGATAAAAACCAAAACTTCGTCTTTAAGATACGGGGTTAATTGTTTTTCCGCAATTAACAAATCGAGTTCATATTCTTCAATATCTAAAAGTTCCAAAACGTCTTCCATCTCTATTGCTTGTTCGCTATACGGAAATCGGCTTGGAGGTTCATGCGGAGCCTCGGGTTCAAGATTTTCCGCTTGCGAATCTCCTAGTGACGCGATTTTAGGGGAAGGCGCGGTCAAAGAGGGGGTCGCTGTTTTTGAAACAATAGAAAGGGAAGGTGTGGGTAACTCGATTTTCGGTTTTGTCCAGACAAAAGAATTTACTGGACGCATACGAGAAGCGGAATGTCTACGGGCGGACTCTAATTCTCTTCGAAATGTTTCTTTATTCGCCACATATTCATCCACTTGAATTTTTGGAAAAAACCAATTAAATCCTCGATAAAAGAGTGCCAAAATTCGGTTTCGAATGACAAAATCCAAGTCAAATTCATTAATATTCAACAACGAAAGTGTATTCAAAGAGCTATAGACCCCTTTTTTTTGAACCATTGGAAAATAAGGTTGAGATTGCGGTTCATAAATATAATCGAGATTTTCTAGGCACTCAAAATACGCTTCCACTTCCACTTTTAAGAAGTAACTTTTTCCTTTAATTGACTGACCAATAAGGATTTTTTTAGTAATTAAATCCCCTAGCTCCATCGCAGTTATTTGAAGGATTCCCAGGACTTCCTCACGAGAATAGTAGTCTTGAGAAGAAAAATCTGACATAACCTGACCTAATAAAAAGGGAGAATAATGGAGCGTTAGTTGGCTTCAAACTTCTTAATGAGCGTGACCCAATTTCCTTTGGCATTAAATTCGATCCCGCTCAAACACTTTAACATCATAATAAAACCTAATCCGCCATATCCTCCAGATTTATAACGTGAGCGAGCGGCGTTAACCGCATCCGCACCTTCAGCTTGATCCAAGGTATAAGCATAATCAAAACCGACCCCTTCGTCTAAAATAGACAACCGTATCTCATTGGCTAAAATCTGATAATAGAGATGAATGACCTTATTTCTTTGATATTGATGTCCATGGCGAGCCGCGTTATTCAAAGATTCATGAATCACGGTTTCAAGATTCATCACAATCAAAGGATCAATTTGGCGTTCCGTTAAAATTTCTGGAATCATTTGTTGAATTCTTTGAATCGGATCATCTTCTGTTAAACACCGAAAAAGAATTTCAGATTGTTCCACTAAGGTCGCCAAAGGAAATTCTTGAGTTGGGTTCGACGCCAAATCGACCATAAAAACAGCGGGGGGCCAGAGTTGCTCATATTCAGAATAAATTAAACGTTTTTTCCCAAAATAGATTTCATCTCGATCTTTTAAAAAAATCTGTTCAGGAATCGGATTTCCATTGACGATAAAGGGTGGAGTCGCAAGATTTTTTAATAAAAATCGGCCTCCAATATTCTGAAAAAGTGCATGGATCGGAGCCACAGAATAATCCATCACTACAATATCCGCTTCTGCACCACGACCAATTGAGGTTCCATCTACAATGGCAAGAGGTTCTACAATTCGAAGATCCAGATAAAGTTTGATGTGAGGCATTGCGTTCGTCCGTATTGTGGTTTCAAATTCCCGTTAAAAAATGACTTTATTGGTTATTTTTAATATTATAGTATTGAAGATTATTCTTCCATTTTTGTCAATTTAGAGATCTCAAGATTCCTCCAATGATTCCTATTGAATATTCACTTTCGCCTAAAATAACTTTTTTTTGCTTTCCAAAGTTACCAGAAATGTTATTTTTTCTTGCGGAACGTTTGAAAAATCTTGCTGAGGAAGAAGTCCAGAACAAAGGATTTTTTTCGATTGCCTTGTCCGGCGGGCAGACTCCACGGCAATTATACGAAAAAATAGCCCAATACCCTATTTCTTGGAACGACTGGAGAATTTTTTTTAGCGATGAACGCGCTGTTCCTCGAAACGCTCTCAATTCAAATTTTTCTATGGCGCATCAAGCACTCTTGTCTCTCGTTCCAGAATCTTCTTATTTTCGTATTTCTGGAGAACTCGCAGATTTAAATCAGGGGGCCCTCTTTTATGAAAAACAACTTCTTCAACACCTCCCACTACACCCTCAAACACAGATTCCACAGTTTGATCTCATCTTGCTTGGGGTAGGAACCGATGGTCATATCGCTTCTCTCTTTCCAAATTCTCCTGCACTTTTGGAAGAAAAACGTCTAGTGGTTTCAAATCCGGGGCCCTTCTATGATCGAATCACCTTCACCTTTCCTTTGCTCAATCACGCAAAACAGCTCTGGATTTTGACCACAGGCTCCGAAAAAGCTTTAATCCTCAATAAAGTTTTTCAAACGTATTCTCAAAAAAAATATCCGGTACAAGGCTTAAATCCAAAAGAGGGACACCTTTATTGGTTTGCAGATCAAGCCGCAACTCCAAATTCAGAAACACTACACTTGGAATGACACTAGAAAACATTGTTCCTATCAAAAAAAACTGTTAAATTAGAGATTCGATTACAATGCTTCATTTTTATTTTTGGAGGAATAACCTATGCAAAACCGTTTTTGTTTCTTCTTTTTGCTCCTGACCGTCCTTCTTCCTCTTTCCGCACAAAACCCTCGGGACCGATTAAAGGAACGACAAGGAAAAGAAGCCGATCCGTTTAGTCTGCTCACAAAAATGTATGATAAGGATGGAGATCAAAAAATTTCCGAAGCCGAACTCACTCAAACCTGCGTCGACCGCTGGAGCAAATTGGATCAAAATCAAGATAATCAAGTCAATGAAGAAGAACTCAAAAAATCAATGGAATATCTCAAAGAAATGAAAGAAGGACATCCGCTGTTTAATCGTTTTGACAAAGATGGCGATGGGAAAGTGACTGCCGAAGAATTAGAGGCCGTCCCACCAAAATTCAAACAAAAAGTAATGGAGAACGATTTAAATAAAGATGGCAATATCACTTTGGGGGAGTATTTGAATTCCATTTCGGGTGGGATTTTTAAAAAAATGGATAAAAATAAAGATGAAGCATTAGACGAGCAAGAAGTCAAAAACGAAAAATTATTTCAAGCACTGGATCAAGACAAGAACAAGAGTTTAACGCGTGATGAATTTAAAAACGCCGCCTTCAGCAAGTTTTTTACCTCTTATGACAAAAATCAAGATCGAGTAGTGACTGCCGAAGAATATTTAAACGAAAACAAAGCGCGTTTTCAAAAGGCCGATAAAAATAAAGACGGAGCCATTACTAAAGACGAAGTAAAGCCTCGATCTCCGGAATCTGAACCTATAAAAAAAGAAGGAGAGATATCCGAAAACGAAGTGGAATCCCTTCTAAATGAAATTACTGGCACGGAATCCAATTCTGAAGCCGAATCGCTTCTGGAAGGATTTTAAGAAGAAGTTTCAGAAACTTCCTTTAAAGCCCTAAAAATATAAGTTTGAGAGATTTCTTTTCTCCAAATAGGCTCAAAATCTGTATTATTCATAGGCCGAATTTGGTTCCAAGCAATCCGTGAAACCTCTCTCAAATTTTCTTCGACTAGCGGTTTTCCACAGAGGAACTCTTGAACTTTTTGAATTTGGATCGGTGCGGAGGCGATTCCACCGATCACTAATTGAAGATCCTCACAAATATTTTGTTTATTTTTTTTCAGGTTTACCGCGACTCCTAAAACAGGGAAATCAAAAGCGCCTCGCCTTCGGAGTTTCCAATAAGTCGCAACCTGATTTTTTTCTTGAGGCGGGAGATGAATAGCGGTCAAAATCTCGTCTGCTTGTTTTTTAAGGTAATAAATTCCGTCATTTTGATAAAAATCTTTTGCGAGAACCCTCCGCTCTCCAGCATGAGAAACCAATTGAAATTGAGCTCCAAGAGCTACCAAAACAGGAGCGGTATCTGTTGAAGTCACGGCTAAACAGGTTGGGCTAGATTGAGCAACCCAGCAGATTGTCCCCTCTTTTTTCATACAAAAATTAATGGACGCGCGCCAATCGTAGTTCTGATCGTAATAGTTGCAACGGGTATCTAAGCAAATGTTTCCCCCTAAGGTTCCCATATTTCTTAAAAGCGGGGTTGAGATCAGACGAATTGTTTTAGCGAGGACAGCACATTTTTCTTGTAATAATGGATTCTGCTCGGCTTCCGAGAGGATCACATTAGCGCCCAGAACAAGTCCACCCTCAGAAGTTGTTTTGAT
>CAZHAR010000024.1:0-39499 GCA_964530615.1 uncultured Planctomycetota bacterium
GGAGTCCGCCCCCTTAATCCCCCTCCAAAGGGGGACATTAAAACCACAAGCTATAGTGATTTCATCTGAATTAAAATCTATAGGTTGTATCTGAACAGTTAAATAACCCCGGCCATTTGTCCTGTTTCAAGGAGAATTTATGAGGAAGTGGATTTTTTTTGCGTTATTCGTTAGTTTGACTTTAGCCGGATGTGCCTCGCCTCCTTCTCAAGAAGGAACCTCGCTGGGGATGGTCCCTTTAGCAGAAACAACCGCAATAAATTCGTATCAACTCGTTTGGAAAAATGAAAAAGCGATCCTCTCTTGCCAAAAACAGCGAATCATTATTGAACCCGGAAATCCTTTCGTGAATATCAATGGAACCTTAAAAGAATTTCAACCCGCACCTTCGCTTCATGAAAGAGAATTATGGATTTCCACTCGATTACAGCAGGCTTTAAGCCAGCTCCCTCTTTTTCAGAAAGAAGAGCCGAAACGAATTCTTCCTCTGCCTTCAACGATCTCAGAATATATGGAGCCGATTCCACCCCTAAAAGTAGAAATTAAAACCACTGAAATCTCCAGCGGAAAAAAAACGATTGTCGTTATTGACCCGGGACATGGTGGTAAAGACCCCGGCGGATTGAGTCACACCGGAAAATTAAATGAAAAAGAGTTGACGCTTGCGATTTCAAACCGAGTAGCAGAGGTGTTGACAGCGTGCGGGATCAAAGTGGTTTTTACCCGTACCACCGATACCTTTATTCCCCTTCCAGAGCGAGTGAAAGAGGTTCAATCCGCCAACTGTTTTGTGAGCATTCATATTAATTCAAACCCAAATTTACAATGTGTTGGCTACGAAATTATTCATCAAACGATGGATCATCAGTCAGAACAACTTCGCCAACAGTCTAAATTATTAGGAAATCAGATTTTATTCAATTTGAAAAAATATATCCCCTCCACACGCTCTCGTGGATTAAAAAATAATGTTCGTCAGCTTCATGTTTTGAAAAATAGCAAGATTCCCGCAGTATTGCTAGAGTTAGGATTTATTTCTAATCCAGAAGAAGAAGCGTTGTTAAATCAAGCGGGTTATCAAAAGAAACTCGCGCAAGCCATTGCCGAAGGCATTCAACAGAGTCTTCATTCGCTTTAACTAAGAAGAGAGCAGTGGTAATATGGGGAACTGGATCAAAAATTGAGTGCCTCCAGACTCAGGACAATTCATCGTGATAGTTCCCCCATGAGCGATAATAATTTTATGGGTAAATGCCAATCCTAATCCTGTGCCTTGCGCCTTTGTGGTAAAAAACGGACGAAATATTTTTTCGCGCAATTCTGGAGGAACCCCCGAACCGTTATCACTAAAGAGGATCTGGTAATACGGATCATGAACCGATAATTCAACTGAGATCTGTCCGGTTTCTGGAGAAACAGCATCAATCGCGTTTAAAATCAAGTTACCAAAAGCTTGTTGCAAAGTGACCGCATCTCCTTGAGTAATAAAAAGCTCTCCATGATAACGAAACGAAATAAATAATTTTTTTTCGATGAGTGTCTTTGAGACATTGATTGAGGTTTGTTGGAGGATGGCTCTGAGATCCACTTCTTTAAGTTCAAGTGGTTGGTTTTTGGCGTAATTAAGTAGATGCACCATCAATTCGTTTAATTGTTCTATGGCTTGTTGAATATCTGAAATAATTTCTTGAATTTCAGGATCAGAAATTTTTTTGCTTAATAATCGTGCATTTCCTTTAATGGGGTTTAACGCATTTCGGAATTCATGAGCAATAATGGCGGACATTTCGCCGAGTACCTCCATTTCCTGTTTTAGTGCTAGCTGGGTTTCCATGTTTTTAACTTTGGTAATATCCCGTAAGAGAACCACATAACCAATCTCGTTATTATAGTTATCTTTTAAGCGAGTGACGGAAATATCGAACCATTTCAACAGAAAATTAGGCTTACGATAAGTGAATTCCATCCGAAAAGAAGCAAAGGTTTTATCTTGAGTCAGTGCCCGAAAACGTTTTACAAGTTCGGGATGATGCTTGAAGAATTGTTCAAGCGATTTCCCATAAACATCATTAAATGAAACCTGAAAATATTTAAAAAATTGAGGATTGGCGGATTTGATATTATTCTGAAGATCGGTGGAAATAATAGCGTAATCCACACTTTTCAAAATATATTCATTCAACTGAGTGATTTCACGAACCTGAACCTGAACTTCGGCATGCTTATCGTGAAGAACCTGTTTTTCTCGACTCAGTGAATCGATGGTTCCTTCCAAAATAAGTTCTCTTCTCGTGGAGTGAACTTCCTCCTCATAGAAACGATTCATGCGTCGTTGAAGGATCAACAAGAGCACTAAAAAAAGAATAAAAAGGCTCAGGCCCCCAAACAGGAAGAATTCGGAACCCAGTTGTAAAAAAAAGAAATATCCCTGCATCGTTAGACTTCTGTTGGTGGGGCAAGATTATAAAATTTGATTTTTTCTAAAAGCGTTTTATAGCTGATTCCTAAAATTTTTGCGGATTTGGTACGGTTCCAGTGATTTTTCTCAAGGATGTCTTCAATATAACGAGATTCTGCTAAGTAGACGGCTTGATCGCGTATATTTTTAAGAAGAATGCCATTTCCATCCAAAACGATACCCGATTCTGTTTCAGGTTCCGTTTTGGTTTTAGTCGGAAGATCCGTAAATTTGAGGTGTTTTTCTTGAATTTCGATTTGTTTGGGAGGTAAAAACGTAATGGTTCTTAATAACACGTTAAACAAATCTCGAATGTTTCCATCCCAAGAATGTTCTTGCAGTTTTTTTAGAGACTGTGGGGTAAAACGATATGAAAGATGCTGTTGCTTTAAAAAATAATCGACGAGTAAGGGAATATCTTCCACTCGTTCGCGAAGCGGTGGAAGATGGATTTGAACCCCACTGATTCGATAAAATAAATCTTTACGAAAACGTTCGGTTTCAACCATTTTTGCGAGATCCGCATTGGTCGCAAAAATGATGAAGAGTTCCACTTTTTCGGGGGCGGTTGCTCCTAAGCGAAGAACCTCTCCGGTTTCAATGACTCGTAGAAGTTTTGATTGGAGCAGAAGGGGAATATCTCCAAATTCGTCTAAAAATAAGGTTCCGTGATTTGCTTGTTGGAAATAACCCAAGTGATCTGTCGAGGCTCCAGTAAACGCATTTTTAACATATCCAAAGACTTCGCTTTCCCATAAAGTGGCTGGAATCGCGCTACAATTAACCGCTACAAAAGGACCTTTTCTCGCAGAAAGAGTATGAATTTGTTGAGCAACCACTTCCTTGCCGGTACCACTTTCTCCTAGAATTAAAATTTTGGAATTGATGGACTGGTGGGCAATTCGTTCGATTTGTTGGCGAATTTCTCGCATGACTTGAGTTTCGCCAATAAGTTGCGGAAGACCTTCCTGAAACTGAAGATATTTGCGAATTTTAAGTAACAACTCGTCCATATTCAGCGGTTTTTCTACAAAATCTTGGGCCCCTTGACGCATCGCGTAAACAGCGGTGGTCACATCTCCATAAGCCGTCATTATAATAAAGGCTGTTGAGGGATGAAGGCGTTTGGATTGAGAAAGAAGGTCGAGGCCGCTTTTACCCGGAAGCTTTAAGTCGGAGAGAATCAATGCAAATTTCTCTTTTTGGAGGAGTACTAAGGCTTCTTCCGCATTTTTTGCGGTTTGGATCGGAATTCCTTCTAATTCTAAATTAGCGCGAAGCATCTTTAGACTTTTTTCATGATCTTCTACAACTAATACGGTCGCTGTCATCGAAGGAACTCCTTGCAACCCTTATTATTTATTTGGGTTGGTAGCAAACACGGAAACCTAAGATAAATATAAGAATATCCAAAATACCCAAAATAGGAAAAAAATGATCGGCGTTAATGTTAATCCGTTTCTGTAAGAATCGCTTGAATTTCATCAGAAGTGCGTAACATTCCTTCAAACTTCTTTAACTCTTGAGCGACTTCCTTATCCAAAAAAATCAATCCATTCAAGAAAAGTTGGTAATTGAAAAATAGGTGATCGTTTTCTTTCCAAGAAGGTGAGGCTTTGATTCCTTTCCAAGAAGCTAAGGCTAGAGCGACTTCTTTGTCTAAGGAGGTCACTCCATTCAAGTAAAGCCGCTTTCCTTTCCAAGAAGCTAAGGCTAGAGCGACTTCCTTATCTAAAGAGGTCACTCCATTCAAGGAAAGTTGGTGAGCGCTTCCTTTCCAAGAAGCTAAGGCTAGAGCGACTTCCTTGTCTAAAGAGGTCACCCCATTCAAGTAAAGCACGTCTCCACGCCAAAAAGAAGCTAAGACTTGGGCGACTTCCTTGTCTAAAGAGGTCACTCCATTCAAGTAAAGCACGTGTCCATTCCAAGAAGCTAAGACTTGAGCGACTTCTATGTCTAAGGAGGTCAATCCATTCAAGATAAGCCCGCCTCCTTTCCTTAAAGCTAAGGTTAGAGCCACTTCTATGTCTAAGGGGGTCACCCCATTCGAGAAAACCCCGTCTCCTTTCCCTGAAGTTAAGGCTAGAGCGACTTCCTTGTCTAAGGAGGTCACTCCATTCAAGTAAAGAAAACGTCCTTTCCAAGAACCTAAGATTTGAGCGACTTCCTTGTCTAAGAAAGTTAGTCCATCCAAGGAAAGATCGCTTCCTTTCTTTGAAGCTAAGACTTGGGCGACTTTCTTGTCTAAGCAGGTCAATCCATTTAAGTAAAGGTTGGCTCCTTTCCAAGAAGCTAAGACTTGGGCGTCTGAGAGAGAGAGAGCTGTGAGAGAAGATAAAAAGAGGTAATCCTCTGGATATTCTTGAATTGAATCAGAGAAGCCTGTTAACGTTTCTTTATCCTGAATAGGGTCTAATTTAGTGAGTTGAGCGAGCGAGAAATTTTTCAAATTTTCGTTCGAGAGGTGTTTGAAATCTTCAAGTGTTTTCTCTTGAGCGAGTAGCGAGAGTGTGAGCAAACTAAAAAAAAGGCATAGAATTAAAAAGGATTTTTTAGGCATATTATTTATTTGGGTTGGTAGCAAACACGAAAACCTAAATTTTGCATTTTTTGAGTGAGATTTCCCTCTCCACGACTCGCGGAACGTATGTTTTGGGCGCGACTATTCCACCCTCCTCCACGAATGACTCGATAGTTCGCTCCTTGAGGCGGTCCTATGGGATCAATTGCGAGAAGCGCAGAATAGGTTCCGAACCAATCTGAGCACCATTCAATCACGTTCCCATGCATTTCATAAAGTCCATAGGCGTTCGGAGGAAACGATTGAACCTTTTCGGTTTTTCCTCGAAAATCTCCTTTTTCTCCATTTTTATAAGGATAGCGACCATCAAAATTGGCTTGGATCGGGGTAATTGTTTCTCCAAAAGTAAAGGTTTGGGTCGAACCTCCACGAAGCGCGTATTCAAATTGTGCTTCTGTGGGGAGTGATACTCCTGTACGAGTGCAAAAATCATTGGCTTCTGCCCAGTTGATCATTTCTACAGGATACTCGGGGCTGTCTTTAAAAAGGGACGGATTATTTCCCATGATTTTTTCCCACACTTTTTGAGTGACTTCTGTTTGGCTGATGAGAAACCTTTTAGTAAATTTTACTGGGTGCGCTTGTTCACTCACGGTTCGATTGATTTCTTGGGAAGGGCTTCCCATCGTAAACGAAAATGGGATCGCTTCGCCTACAGGAGGAAGTGAAACAAATCGGAGTCCTGTTTTTTGGTGATCGTATAAATCAACCGTATAGCTTAAAGGGCCACAAGAAAACGTTTTTTGTCCGGCATAAGTAAATCCGGAATAATTTTCGGCATTTCCGGAATTTGGAATCACTTCTGGAGTGATTTCAGGATTCTTGGGCGGTTCTGTTTTAGAGTTATTGGAGTTCGTCGTCGTCTCGGGTGTGGTCGCAAGTACCGAATGTTTTCCTTTTCCAATATAAGCGATAATCAACTCTCTGCTAAACTCATTCATTGTGACTTTTTGAGGATCAAAAGAGCCTGTTTTAATGAGTTCAGAACAAAGCTGTCGAAGATTCCCTCGAATATTTACATCGTATTCAGCGATATTATTTTGATAGGTTTTGAGCGAGCACTTGGCAACCAGTTCCTCTACAGAGCGGAGGGTTTCTAGTAAGGACTCTGCTTCTGGATAGGAACGGATATTGGTTACTTTGATGGTGGGAGTAATCACAAATTGCATTAATAAGTTAATCACCAGAATATCGGAAGCAAATTTTTTATCTTCAGTAATCTGATAGAGCAACTTAAAATTCGCACAGGACGAAACCACTTCTCCTTTTTTATTGACGACATCTCCGCGAACCATCATGGTTCCGTTCCCTTCGATTCTCAAAAAAGGGCGAATCGTCATTTCGCATTCTGCATTTGAAGGGGGAACGACTTTGACACCAATATCGTTGACTAAAAAGGATTGGATATAGCTAACGAAATCGGGGTCCGATTGGTTGTCTTGAATCCCAATCGGCGGGCAATTCAAATGTTCCAAATCTCCGGCAATATTTTGGATATCATTGGTGATGGATTTAACCGATTCTGAAACAATCACCTGAGCAAATGTGACAATACAGCTCCCATCGGTATTCGTCTGATATTTTTCGCCATGATAGGATTGAATAATTCCTTGGGAGGTAGATAAAATAGTATCCGCAATTTCTGTAAAATTTTTTACGGTACTTTTGCTATCAATTTGGACACCATACGATTTTTCGATAGCATCACGAAAGGCATTTAATCGTGCGTTTCGATAGTCCCACCCTTCTCCTTTCGCGTCTTTGATAATTTTGTAAGGAACATTTTGAGCGAGTAAATTCCAGCTTAAAAATAAGACAAAAATAACCCATTTTCTCATAAAGCCTCTTTCGTTTTGAACCCAAAAAATGTGTACCCTTTAAAATGGGATTTAAGATTCTTATTTTAATGATTTTTTTCAAAATCGGCAAAATTCTTGTTTACTTTTTTTTCTTGAGTCTCTTGCACTACCGGAGAACAGAGAATCCTGGAAGTTTTTGGCTCAGGTCCCGAATTTCTTGATCGACTAAGTCCATAAAAAATTTGGCGGGTTCATTCAGAAATTTGAATTTACGAGCAATCCAACCCACAGAAAGCGGTTCCAGATCAAGAATAGGGATATTGTGAATAGAAGGATTACTGGTTGTAAAAATTGCGGGTAAAATCGCATATCCTAAGCCGAGTTCCGCGAAAAATGAGGCCATTTCCCAGTCATCGACCCATGTTTTGCAATTAAAAGCGACTCCGCGACGGGTAAGTGCTTCTTCAAGATATTTGAACGAATCCGTGGTTCGGGGTAAGCCAATGATTTTCTTTCCTTCGAGATCTTTCAGAAGAATAGAAGATTTTTTTTGAAAAAAAGGATCGGTTTTAGGAAAACCTAAGCACCATTGAAGTTGAGCTACTGGGCGAGATTCAACTCCAAGATTTTCTCGGCGCAAGGTCACAAACGCAAGGTCTACACTTTGTTCTTTCAAGGCGTTCAGGCAGGATTCGGTTCTAGGGGCAGAATGAAAGTTTAAAGAAACGGTGGGATAAAGTTTTTGGAAATTTTTGACGGATTCTTTCATCAAATGTTTCACGGTGGTTCCTCCGGTGGAAATACGGAGTTCGCCGCTTAAACTAGAATTCCAAGAGGTTAAATCTCGCTTGGCGGAATCAAGGGCTTCCAGCGCTTCTTCAATGCGTTGTAAAAGGAATTGCCCCTGTTCGGTAAGGACAATTCCTTTTTTGCTTCGTTCAAAAAGTAAAACTTGAAATTCTTTTTCTAATCGAGCGATATGTTGACTAATGGCGGGTTGAGTACATTGAAGTTTTCGGGCCGCTTCGGACATACTTTCGCTATGGCAAACCACTTGAAAAATTTTTAGATCATCGAGTGTCAACCGTATGTCCTTATCTTTAATGTTAAGAGGCAGGATGAAGATTTGTCCTAATGTTTGGGGTCAATGTAAAATTAACGATTCTCCCCAAGTCAATATCTGGTAAGGCACTGGATATTGGGAAAGGGTTTCTCGCGCATTCTCATAAGAAGAACACTCCAAATGGTTTCCGAGTTCGTTAAATCCTGAGGGAATAAACATTCGTGTTCGAAAAGTTTTAACGAGTTTCTCTACGGCTTCTTGATCGGTAATTTGGGGATTAATAAAACCGTACCTAAAAATCAGGACATCTATATCTGAAATATGTCTTAGAAACTCTGTATAATCATGGTCTCCGGTATGAAGCAAACAAAAGCCGGTTTCGGTTTCAATTTCATAGTTCCGATGAGAGATAAAGCGTTGATTATCCTGAATATGGCGCCCACGATGAGCAAAAACATTCAGTCGAATTCGCCGATTATTAGGGGCCAATAATTGACGCTCTTCATTTCCATCCATTCCGACCACGCGTCTGGGAAGTAGGTGGATAATTTCTTTGGGAACAACAACCAGTTTATCGAGGCGAATCATCCGATCAATGAGGTTCAAATCCATATGATCGGGATGGCGATGAGAGACAAAAAGAATATCAATCGCTTCCGCTAGTCCTTGGACCAAATGTTCGGGAATGGGCCAATATAAATTAAAGACATTTTGGGTCGTGACGACATCAAATCCGATCGTCAATCCTTTGATTTGAAAAATATATCCTTGATTATAAAGTTGCCAGAGGATTCCTTCTCGAGATTTAGGAACAATTTTACGGATATTTTGTAAAACCTGAGTTAAGCGAGAAATAAAGTATTGTCGAATATAATAATTGGTGTTGGAATGGGGAAGTTGTAACAATCGATCCAGATGTTTAATGGTTTTCAAACGACGAGGATAATCTTGTTGTTTTCGGGGTTGGACCTTCAAAATATCGTCAATCATCGTGATCAATTTTTTCATCTTTTTAGATTGAAAAATCTGAAATGTATTATTGTCTCCGCCATATCCGTCCGTTTCTGGCCAGCTATTATCGGGGTCGTTGTGCCAGTTTTTGTGGTTCACGACGAATTTATAATGATAGGCACCACGCATCGGGAAGAACAATTTGAGTTCCCATCGATTATTTTCTTTGTTTAATTCCATTTTATGGCGCTTGGTGCTCCAGCCATTAAAATCGCCGGCTAATGAAACTTCTTCAACGTTGTTCTGTGAAGGTTGATAACTAAAAAATGCGGAATTATCGTCGATTTGTGGAGACAAATTAACGGATTGTTGGGTATCGAGTTGGATTTGGCGATGGAAAGATTCGAGTGTTCTACGAACCGCGGTTTGAGGATTAATCATTCCTCGTCCTTGGCGCGCGGATTCCGCTGATTTTAAGGGAATCGCAGTTTCCAAGAGAATTTCTTTGATCTCTCGCGGTGTCAACTCGGGTCGAACTTCCAACATTTGAGCGATTACGGAGCAAGTGATGGGCGAAGAGAAACTGGTTCCATCCACATGTTGATAGTATTGGGCAATCAATTTTTGTTCATGAATTCGTTTTTCAATGAGTTCTCGAATCGTCGCAATCGGTTTGCGAGAGACTTTTTTAAAGAAAGAAAAGCGCTTAGATTCCTCTTGAACTTTTCGTCGTAATTCATTGTCAGAGGTGCGTTTTAATTCAAATAAGGAAACGGCTTCATAGTAGACTTGGCTATTCGGCAAGATAGGAGCCGCGACCCAAATTCCCGGCGCCACCAATTCAGGCTTGAAATAGCCATCTTGCGTTCGTCCAAAACTGCTCCAATACATTTGAATTTTTTCAAGGCTCAGTTGGTTTTGATCATTTGTGCCGCCTACGGTAATGACGGAGGGTGAATTTCCCGGAGGAGTGGTGGGCATATTGGGATCATTTCCAGCCGCCGCGACCACCGTAATTCCTGCGTGAACGGCTAGTTCCGCGGCTCGATCAATTTCGGATTCGGTAAAGGAGATATCTTGATGGCTCCCCATAGAGATATTTAAAATTTTAATATTATATTTTTCTTTATTGCGAACGACCCAATTGAAGCCTTCGACGATATTTTTAGTCGAGGTCCCTTGAGAGCCGGACACTTTAATTAGGACCACATTTGCTTCTGAGGCGATTCCTCGATATAACCCTTTAGAGAGGAATCCGTTTCCTGCACAAGAAACAGAGGTCTGCATTCCGTGCCAGCATTGATCGGAAATTTCGTTAAAATCATAAAGCGTCGCATTGGGTTGCGTCACATCATAATAGGCGAGAATCCGATTGAAGGGCTGAGTTAAATCGGGATGCGGATAGAATCCAGAATCAATAAACGCGATTGTAACGCCTTTTCCTCGATAGTTAGGATACGCTTTCAGCTTTAACGGGGTTGGAATAACGGCAAAATCAGACTGTTTCTGTAGGGTCGTATAAAGTCCAATTTCTTGCTCTAGAGTCATATTGGGATAACGATTAATGAGCTGTTTTCCCCATTCAACCGTGCGAGAAATAAAGATTTTAGGTCCTTTAATATCTAGCGAACGAATGTAGAGATAAAGATCCTGTAAATCGGAATTGAGTTTATAGGTACGGTTAAATTGAGGAACGTTGATTTGTTCGGTTTGAAAATCGTTTTGTTCCAAAGATAAAATTTCGTCGATGGTTAAAGACGAAAGATAGTAAAGGGTTAAAAAAATAAGTTCAAGTGAGGAATCCGGAGAAAGGTTTTTAAAGATCTCTCGGCGAATCATACGCTGTTTTAATTTGGATTCTTGAATTTCATTTTCCTGATTGAGTATTCCCCACAAATTATCTAAATAACTAACAAAAGGATGAGATTCTTCCTCAATAAGATCTTCTTTATCCGGAATTCCTAGCATAACTCAAGCTCGCTTTTTTAAAATAAATTCTCGGTAGTGGATTTTACATTTTTCAGAGGGGGTTCCGTCGGGATTCATCCAATACGGATAGTTTTCAATGATTTTTTTTAAAACCATCTCTTCTGCCTGACGATGGTGTTGCCACAACTCTTTTTCAACAATTTGTTGACAAATATCACAAAGTTTTAAAACACTGGTTTCCATAAAAAAATAGCTTTCGCGGTAACTCAAAGAATAGGATAAATAAAAAAATTAAATCTTTTTAGCCATTTTTCTTTTTTAAAAACAGGAATATCATAAATCTCTTCTTTTTGGATTTCCAGATAATGGGGAAAAATAGGTAAAACTTTTGCATTGAATTTTTTAGGATCGCATCGGCGAGAACCCTCTCCTTTTCAAAGAAGAGATGAAAGCCGAATTATATTCTTTTTTTTAGGGTTTTAAAAGCTTTGCTGGGCACGAGATAAACTGTGATAAAAGAGTGAAAGCAACATCCCACTTTTCAAGATCATCGCTTCGAGCAGATCTTACAAATAATTAAGGCCCCCGCGTCCTAAAATATCGTGAATATGGAGAATACCAATGGGTCTTGATAATGCGTCAAGGACCGCTAGCGTGGTAATTTGTTGAGATTCCATTTGGGAAAGTGCATCGACTATACGCGATTCAGAACGAATATACTTAGGATTTCGGGTACAAAAAAAATGAACGGGTTTTGACGGATCGTATTCTCCTTGACTGACCAGAAACCGTCGAATATCTCCATCCGTAAGGGTTCCAACAAGTTGGTGGGAAGTGTTTACAATAAAAACAACTCCAAAACGTTTTTGATGAAGGATCTGTAAGGCAAGTCCCAAACTATCTGATTCTTTTGCGATAGGGATTTCTTCGTCTTTGTGCATTACATCGATCACGGTTGCTTTTAAATGGTTACTCAGTGAACCACTCGGATGATATTTGAGAAAGGTTTCTTTTTTTAAGCCTTTTTTAAGTTCTAAAGTCATTGCCAGCGCGTCTCCTACTGCCAAGGAGACTGTGGTGGATGAGGTGGGCGCTAATCCTAGACTTCCCGCTTCTTTGTCCACTCCGACATCTAAAAAATAATGAGCCTTCTGCGCCATACGAGATTTGGGATTTCCCACAAGAGTAATGACAGAAACTCCGAGATCGAGGGCGTATTCCATAATATGCAAACACTCTCCCGTTTCTCCACTATTGGAAACCGCGAGCAAGACATCCATTTTTTGTAAAACTCCTAAATCGCCGTGAAGTGCGGTCATCGCTTCCAGAAAAATGGACGGAGTTCCTGTCGAAGAGAAGGTCGCGGAAATTTTTTGAGCGATCAGTCCCGATTTTCCAACCCCGCAGGTGACCACTTTTCCGGTGCAATTTTGGAGAATGTCAATAATTTTTAAAAATTTTTCATCTAGTTTGTGAGCGGCTTTTTGGATTCCAAGCGCTTCTTCTTCCAAGACTTGTCTAGCAAAAAGGAGATCCTCATGAATTTTTTGAGAGGGCAGGGAATTCATTTCACAGAACCCTTTCTTGTAAAACGGATTTGCGTGAATTGTGGAATCAGTTTAATTTAGGAAGAGGTCCCTTCCATTTGTTGGATGACTTCAAACAATTTTTCCAAACGACGATCCGTAAACCATTGTTTATTTTTTTCAAAAAAACGTTTTGCATCTTGAACAAAATTTCGATTCGACTGAATTAATAATCGTTGAATGATTAAATAAGCATATTGAGTCGAATATTTGGCGTCTGTGGTTCGACGGAACTGTTGAAGGAGTTGAGAGAGAAAAGAATAACAAGACTCTTGCTCTCCAAAAGAACTTAAAACATCCAGTAATTGTAGCTTTCGTAGGCCATGTTCTTGTTGTTGAAAGAATCGGATAATCCAAGAAAGCTGATCAGGATGTTCGGTTAAAATCCAATAAAGAGCCGTTTTCGTTTCTTCTACCACAAACGAATCGGGATGTTCTAACAACCCTGCCAGAGGGGCACAGGACTCTTTCATGTGAATCAGACGAGTCAACCCAATACTATGAATAATGGGCCATGAATTTCGGCGTAACGCATGTTCTTCTTGTTGAAATAACAGAGAAATCAACAGTTGAGGAGTTCGAGCATTTTGTAGTAACGATTGCAGCAACTTAGGAGGAAAAAATTCTTCACAACGAATCATTTTTTGAAGGAGTTGATGGCTTTGTAAATGATTCGTTTCTTTAGTTTCCTGAGTTTCTGTCGGAAGGCGAGTGGTAATTCGTTGGAATTGGTACTTTTCTTGTGCTAAGACAAAGTATTCGTTTCCTCCGAGCTTTTGTTTTTCTAGAAGTTGTCCCATTGTTTCAAAGGGTTCTGGGCGGATGGGAAAATAATCACAAGCGATTTCCGCCACTTGACGACTTTTTTCCCAATTCTGGTTTTCGGAAAGCAATTGAACCAGATCTAAAAACGCTTTCCAATTTTGAGGTTCTTCCTCTCTTAAATATTGGATGCCCTTTTCCAATGGGATTTCGTTTGCGAGAATTTTTTTAGAGATACGATTTTTTTTAGAAAGGAACATATTCAAACTTGATTAAATTTGACAAGGATCATAACTTGGTTTTTTCGAGAGTACGGAACGAATGGCTAACACTTCTTCTACTAAATACGGAAATTGCCGCAAGGCAAGCATATTTTTTCCATCCGAAGGAGATTCTGACGGATTCGGAAAAACTTCGAGGAAAAGACCATCCGCTCCCACAGCAACCGCCGCTCTTGCCATATAAGGAATAAACTGGGCTTCACCGGAAGTTGCGCCTCCTAACCCCCCCGGTTGTTGCAAAGAGTGGGTGACATCAAAAACTACCGGACAAAACTGTTGCATAATCGGAATGGCACGAAAGTCGGAAACCAATGTATTATAGCCAAAAGAAGCTCCCCGTTCGGTAATCATGACATGAGAGTTTCCTTGAGCCTTGACTTTTTCCACCACATATTTCATATCCCAAGGGGCCATAAACTGGCCCTTTTTGATATTAATCGAGGCTCGCGTTTGTCCAGCCGCGACCAACAGATCGGTTTGGCGACATAGAAAAGCTGGAATTTGCAAGATATCAACCACTTCGGCGGCAATGGCGGCTTGATCGGGTTCGTGAATATCCGTCAAAATTGGAAGACCGGTTTCGGCCTTCACTCCTTTAAAAATTTCTAATCCTTGCGATAATCCGGTCCCGCGAAAAGCATTTAAGGACGAACGATTGGCCTTGTCAAATGAGGCTTTAAAGACCAAATCAATCGAAAACTGTTCTTTGATTTTCAAGAGCGTTTTCGCGATTTGAAGCGCACTTTCCAGATTTTGAAGGACACAAGGACCTACTAAAAAAAATACTCGTTCTGAAGTCGGTTGCCAGGGCACTACTCGTCTCCTTCAGGATTTCATCAAATAATTGGGGAGATATTGTAAACCAATATAAAAGAGTGCTAATCCGCTCACCGAAACAATCGCTTTTCCTTTAGAAAGATTTGCAAGATGAATCATTGCCAAAATCGCCAGACAAGCGAGCCAGAAGTAACATAAATGTTTTAAGGTACGGATCACTTTAAATTCGATACGATCTCGTTCCTGTTCGACAATCGCTTTGGATTGATTCGTAAACGCTTCCTGTTTTTGCGGAGGATAATTTTCATACGTTTCCTTGCTCACTGATTTCAAGTCTTTAAAAACATCCGCAGGGGTATACCACAAAGCAAATCCCAAAAACAGCAATTCAAACAGTAGCAAAGTAATATGACTACTCGCCAGCACTTCCAAAAGCTTGCGATAATTGCCTACTCCATCAAGAAGTACTGCCAAACACATTAAAATTCCAGTGCCGAGAAAAAGTAAGAGGGCTAACTGAATTTCCTGTTGAGCGACATGTTGCATTAACCAAAATTGCATGGTCTTTTTCACGGAGTCAGTCACTAAAGGAAATGCATCTAAAAACTTATTGGCGAGAATCCAGTTATTGGCAAAATCTAGAAATAAGACTACAAAAAAGACTAAAAGGGGCAAAAGTAATCGGGGTTTTTCTTCCCGTCTAGACTGAATTGTCTTTACGGGATGATACAATAACTGGCACATTTGAGCTAATTTCACTTTAGAACTCCTCTGTAACTAAGGTTTATTCCAACAATTATTCGAGATATTTTAACGCAAAAAAAGGGGTACACCAAGCCTCTACCACCCCAGATATCGAGATCAGAAGAAGCCCCCAAATACTTAACGTAACACACTCCTGAAAATCTTGACGAGATGGACCCTGCCCTTCATTCAAATAACAGAGAAAAGCTTTCCCTGCGCGAAAACCAACTGCGGCCAAAAAACAAAATGCGGGAAGTTCAAAAATTCCATGAGGAACCACGCTCCAGAAAGATAAAGAAACACCGGCATTGGCGGCAATAAATACTCCAATCCGAAGCCCTAAAGAAAAACCCATTTTAAGCAAAAACACAGAACTATAAAAACCAGCAGTTCCAATCCCAATTCCTAAAAGTAATAGAGACGCAAGTAAATTGACCGGATAAATTTGCTTCCAGAGTTGTGTGGGCGGTAAATTCAATTTTTTCTTTAATTCCACTTTCTCTATTTTTAACTTCTCAGAAAGTCTGTCTTGTGAAGGAAGCGGAAAAAACGAGGTTCCCACCAGAAAAAAGCCTACCCCGTAAGCGGAAGCAAAAAAAACTCCCCCTAAAAGAATGAAAAATAAACTTTGTCGATTGGGGAGCCATCGCGTTTTTTTTGGAATAGAAGACCCCCTTGGAAAAAAAAGAGAGAAAAAAAGAAGCCAGAATTTCTGGAAATATTTTTTCCTAAAATTGCTGGCCCGCCTTATTTGGTAGCACTAGTAGCGAAGCAGGGAGTTGAACCCCGGACCCGCGGATTATGATTCCGCTGCTCTAACCAACTGAGCTACTTCGCCAAAATAACAAGTTTGTGATTATAAGGTCTTTTCCTGAAAAATCAAGTTATTTCTGCTTTTCATGTCCACGAGCTTGCTTTTTTCTTTTAATTTCAGAGAGATCCGGTTTTTGATCTCCCCCAAAAGCTTCCCTAACCGCTCGAAATGTCGAAAGCGATGTTGTTAAATCATCATAGGAGCCATAAACATGGAGCAACACAAAATTTCCCTTAAGCTCGTGCCAGGTATCCGTTAACATCGGAATTTTCGGGAATAGACTCGGAGCGATACTGGTATTAAAATAAAAATCTAAATCCAGTTCAAAATCAATCACTCCATATCCTTTTAGTGTTAACGGCGTACTAGCAAAACGCATTTTAGAGATATTGACCAGTTTATCTCGAATACGAAATTCGATATTTCCAGATTCAAAAGGCGATCCGTCCGCCAAATTCAACACATCAAAAATACTTAAAAATAAGGGTAATCGCCAGAGTTTAGCTTGATGAAGTTCAATCCACCCTTCCCCAACCATTGATTCCAAGGTTCCTGAATTTCCTTGAACCTCGATTCCGGCATCAATTTTGCCCTCTAAAGAGGCCGTCTCTTCTTCTTTTGAAGCAGGTGGGGTGACCTCTGCAGCTAATAATCCTAAATCGGTTCCTCGTACTTGAAAATTCATCATATACGGATGAATCGCTGTGTTATTTAACAACACTTCTCCCGATAAGGTTCCCTCATGGAGAGATGCTTTTAGTTTTTGCATTAGTAAGTAGTCCGATTGAATCAATAGGTCTGCTGTTGCGTTTTTCATCTGGAGATCTCTTTTGAAAAGTTCTGAAATCGATAGGGTTTGAAGATCCAGTTTCCCTTTAAAAATGTGTTTTTGTTCAAAAAATTTTCCCTGAAAATCTA
The DNA here is from genome assembly GCA_964530615.1 of uncultured Planctomycetota bacterium. Taxonomy (GTDB): domain Bacteria; phylum Planctomycetota; class JBBTDB01; order JBBTDB01; family JBBTDB01; genus JBBTDB01. Next base: position 16,664 of record CAZHAR010000024.1, read on the forward strand.
GTTTCCCTTGCACCTCACGAAACTGAAACCCCGCTTTTAATGCACCCTTCTCCAACGTTAACGAACCCCCATAAGTGATATGATATTTGCCTTCGCTGTTGGTCAACACGGTCAAAGTTCCATTTCCCTTTGAAATTCCTCTGGGATTCAAATCTTTCCAGATATCTTGAAAATCTTTAGGAAGATAGGTTCCGAGTTCCTCATTTAGCGGGATATCCGAAAATTCAGAATGGAGTTCCAAAAAACTACTCGTTAAATAATCTTCAATGCTCCCTGAAAACGAAATTTGTGCATTTTTACTGCGCCCTGTGAGTTTTTGGATCACCAATCGCTCGTTTTGAATATCAATCACTCCCGCCAATTTTTTTACGGGAATTCGGAATTCTTTGTACGTGATCTCACCCTCCTTAACCGTAATTTGCATTCGAGTATTGAGAGGTTCGACTAACGATTTCGAGAGAGTGGCAGAGACATCAATAAGTCCGAACGGATCAAACATCTCCCAAACTGGATGATGTTTAGGATGTAATGCTTTTTTTAACTCCTTGTCGACTCGAACTTGTTTGGCTTCTAGCGATATTGAAAATTGCTTGTCCGTCTTTGTGAGTTCAATCCAGCCCTGAATAGCAAAAGAAGCAGAGTGGTGAAAACCCGTCACACCAATCAGTTGAATAAACTGTTTTTGTGAATCGAAAAGGATCTCTCCAGTCACTTTTTCAATAGGGTACGGAAAATTTTTATAAACGACAGAAACATCTACCGCTTGAATTTTAATAAGATGTTGAATTTCTGAAGATTTTCGTGCCCGTTTCACATAACAATCTAATTGAATTTCTCCGTCCACCTCTAAAAAATCTTGAATCGTTTGGATATTTTTCGGAAGACATTTCTTCAGATCTTCATTCACCAACAATTTTTCGGAGGTTAAGTGTAAATCAATGGCCCCCGGAGATTTTTTGTCCGAAGTTCGATCGAGCACGCCCTGAATAGAAAGGATCGATTTTCCATGAAACCCTCGTACATTTTCAATCTGAATTTTTTTAGAATCAACCCAGACATAGCCCTGATTTTGTAAAACAAGCTCATAGGGAATTTCTTGATAGTTCACCCAACAGGAATCTGGTTTTATTTTAAGCTCAATTTCAGGCTCTCCCCCCTTGGACTGACTTAAGGTGGCTTCAAGATCAATACTTCCTCTGGGTTGAAGCATTTCCCATGCCTCCTGAGCATCAGGTTCTAGCGCATTTTTCAAAGTCTGATGAAGACCCACCGTTTTTCCAATAATATCCAGATGAAGTTGATCTTTTTCTTCCAAAAATGCCCCATTTACGCTAACAAATCCCCCATAATAAAGTTCGCCAGACAAGTTTTTAAGAAAAACGCCTTCTGGCAAAATTTCGACTTGCCCTTTGACCTTATGAAAGGGAATGCGTCCAGAATTTGGAAACGGTTGCATATTGATTTGAGTATCCACAGAATCAATAAGAATACTCACATCAGAGCCAGTATCCTCACCGGGCGGTGCGTGAATTTTAACATTAACATTGACGGTTCCCCAAGGCAAATAGCGATCCAGAATTTTTCCAGTATCATTTTTCGTTTTCGCGTTTCTTACCGCAAAATAGATTTCCTTGGTGATTTGAACCTCCTCAGCGCGAATATCAAGGTTGACTTCACTCTGAGACAACGGAGCAATTCGACCATAAAGAAGCTTTAAATTCGGTTTCCCTTTTTTCTCTGGAGTATCATATCCGGAGCCATCCAGAAGATCGACGCCTTCGGGTGTCACAATGACACGTCCACTCACACCATAAAGCTTTATAGGAAAAACGCTTGGGAATAATTGAGCATTTTCGATTCGTCCCTCAGCGTACCAATGGATATCTTCAATCTTTCCGCTCAATTTTCCCCAAACCCGCGCGTCAACATCGGCTCGTCCTGTTGCACGAATTAAATCTAAAATTTCTTGTGCTTTCGGAGGAACTGTTTTATAAAGTCCTTCCGTCGTAGTCCCTTGTTTCACTTTTGCAAAGGCTTCAAATTCGGGCGTTTCCTGTAGATGATCGAGTTTTCCCCAAATTTGAACTTTTCCTTCCAGTGTTTCCAGTGATAAAGGCTCGGCCTCCAAAATACGGATCTGGTTCTCCTCGAAACGAATTTTTCCCTCAATATGTTCAATCGGAAAATGGACTTTTTGATGACGAAAAAATCCATTTTTTAACGTGAGCCAGATGGGGCCCACGGCGAGTCCTTTTTCTTGAGTACGAGAAAGCGAACAACCTGTGGTCACCTCTCCTTGAATTTCACACTCTTTCAGCATCTCCTGAATTTGGGCAGGAAGCTTTTGAATCAAAGAATCGTTCCAACGAAAATGTTGAAGCTCTACATTAAGCGTTAAATTCGCCGAAGGATCAAGACGATCCATTTCTCCTTCAACCGTGATCCGTCCTTCTTCAAGTTCGCCATGACACTCTTTCAAAATGATCCGGTCCGAATCGAGTGTTTTAATAATTTTCCCTTCAAATTGATGAAAGGAAAACTCTAGCGGATAAGTCTTGGCTTGGAACTCTTTCAGGTGGCACTGAAATCCATAACGCAACACACTCGCCTTCTGATCGTCCACTTCCAACTGAATTTCCAGAGATATCTTTCCTTGAGGATCATAGGTTTTTAATTTTTCGCGGATTTCTTCTAACGGCAGTTGTTTCGAAAGAACATCCATCCATCGAGAGTGAAGCGGAATCTCTGGAGTCTTTAGTAATAAATTCAACTTCTTTTCTTTGGCATTATAAAACTCTATCTGTCCAGAAAGCTCGATATTAATTGGAGGTAAATGCTCGCCATCAATCTTGATCTGAAGATGATATCCCTTCGCGTCTAAAGTCGCTTTCTCGATATGCGCTTTGATCATTCCGTTAAAGAGGGTTTGATCTCGGTAGAGAATATTTGCATCCTGAATTTCAATATCGGGTAAAACAGGAGCTTCCTCATTCACAGAAGCTGGGGGGGATGGAGTAAAATTATAAATATCTAAAATGTTCCAATTGGATTGTTTATATTGAATGGCGACTTGCGGTTTTTTGAGAATTATTTTTGTGAGCGCGATTGGATTTGAAAAGATCTTCCACCATTGAATTTTGAAAAAAACATCCAGTTCCGGGATAGAAATCAGCGGACTCTCTTCCATATCGAGCGAATGTTGAATCGAAGCGTTCCGAAAAGAAATTCCTTCATAAAAGAAGGTTCCAGAAACCCAATTCACTTCTTCCAGAATCACTTTCCCATTCAGTGTTTCGTGAAGTTTCTGAGAAATAAAGGCTCGAATATGTCCGGATTCGAGTAAGTAACGAGTGATCCAGTAGTACAGACCTCCTAAACTTATTAGGAAGAGAAGGAAAAGCCAACAAAAGATTTTAAATAATCGCCTGCGAAGCGAATAACGCGGACGAGAAGAAGAAGCGCTATTTTTCACAATAAACTTTCACAAATCAGATGGATCCCCTTCGAGAAGAAATCAGTACCTGGAATTGATACGCGGCAAATAAAATCACATAGGGCATCACCGGAATACGATAGCGAACGGACCCTAATAGTATCATATGAGTTATTGTATAGTAAAGAAGCGGAACAAAAATCAAATACCAAGACACTGTTTTGGGCATCCGTAGCATTCCCCAAAGACCCAAAAAAAATAAAGGGAAGAGCGCCAAAATACTGACCACTTGAACTTTAACGGTCTTAAGGGAAGTAAAATTTGGAACTAGGTTCCAGGTACGACTAAATTTCACTAGAGCCAAAAAGAGACAGCGCGAAGGATTTTCTTTCATCCATTGAAGCGCTAGTTTCAAATAGTGTCGATCCCGTTCATAGGGCGAAAGTTTTTTAACTGTCTCCTCTTCTTGTATTTGACTATCGACCGCACTTCCATCGGCCCATTCTGAATTTCCTACATAAAGCAACCAGCCTAAATGAATTGTTCCGGGGATAAAATGATTTGTTAATTGATAATTTCGATAAATCCATGGAGCGAGAACCGCTAAAAATGCCAGTAGCGCGAACAATAGAGATCGCTTCCGTTGAAGACACAACGCTCTTTGAAATAGTCCTAAACAGATCAGCATAAAAGGAAATAAATAAAGATGCGATGGTCGATATAAAGTCGCTATCCCTGTTAACACCCCAAGTAAAATCGCATGACGATTAGACTGCAACATTTCCGCAAATAGAATCACCCAAATCAATAAAAGAAAAACATAATTAGAATCCGTTAATACAAAAGAAGGAACAACGATTAAGAAGGGTTCTATCGCACAAAACACTCCGGCAATCCATCCAACCATTGGCGAAAACAATTTTTTTCCTAAGTACACTAAAAGCAGAGGAACCAAACTCGCCAAAACCGCTTGGGAACATTTTACAGCAAAAAGAGCCCATTCACGAGAAGGAAGCAAGGCTAAATGTATTGCAAGATACGCAGGAAATAACGGGGTTCTGTGGACGTTTTCTCCCATTCCGTTGCCCGCAAGCATTTGATCCGCAATTTCGAGATACCCGTCCTGATCCGTAAAAAAAGAAAAGGATTGATGCTGAAAATAGAAAACACTTCCCAAACGCAAAAGGAGCGCAAATAAAAAAAGAGTTTGATACGGAAATGCTTGAATCCAGTGATATCCTTTTTTCCACATAAACATTCGGAGATCCTATTTTTCAGAAAAAATTGTTCCTCTTGCTAAAACATTCCGAAATTATACAATGAAAGATCAAAAAGGGATTTTAAAAAGGATGGTTATGGTGTTTTTCAGCTCACCCCTCCTCATTTCAATATTCTGTTTAGCCGTAGTGGGCTGTCAGAGTAATACGACTATTCCAGAAAAAGACCCCCAACTTTTGGAAGTACGCTCGATCCCTTTCCCGGATCATCCACGAGAATTGACAGTAATTCAGAATCCAGATATTTCTGGAGAAACCCGTGAAGATTTTGTTTTTTCTAATTCTAAAGAACAAGAAGAATCGGTTGATATCGCTATTGAAATTCTGGAAAAGTGGGATGATGCCTTTAACTATTTTACCCATGTCAATTTTATGAACCTAACGGACCGCGATATTACTAAAACCGTCTACGTCTTGCATTATGACAAACTCGGACGCCTCATTGAAAGCAGTTCGACGAATACTTATTTTCGAGCCAATAATCACTTTATCCAAAGGTTTGTTTTTCCCAAAAATGGAATTCAAACCCGATGGATCATTAAAGTTCGATAAGAAATGGGTGGTTTCTTTTATTTCTTCAACGAGTTTACAACATGAAAAAATTTAATCGAATGAGAAATCCTGCCGTTCCAATTCATTTTATTTCTTTTACCCACAGGATGACGAAGTATGCTCAAATCCTATCTGATTCTCTGTCTCTGGACTCTCACTTCTATTCTTTCGGCGCAGAATGGCTCTCCAGATACGATTTGGTTGGGGAACTTACTCCAAATTGATTTTTCGCCTAAAGATTCCGGGGGCTTTCTTGATCTTCTTCTTCAGCAAAATCACGCCGGGAACGGAAAAATTCCTATTCCGAATGAAAATTCTATCATTTTTTACGAAGGACAAGGCAATACAACAACCCTTATTCTCGAAGGGATGGCCTTAAGTCAATTTGAAAATTTTCAACAAACTTATTCTGATTTCGTGCAAACCATTCAAGCTAAAACGGTCAAAGGCAGTTATCGAAATCCGACCCATCTTCTTAAATCGACCGGCCAAGCGATTACCCATACTCGCTTTTTTATTACCACTCAAAATAAATCTAGTATTAAATTGATTCGAAGCGAAAAAAAGCAAGACGATCAATTAAAACTCCTCTTCCATATTGGAGAATATCGTGGCGGTAAGGCCACTAATGCCACTAGCAAACGAACCAATCAAATTGAAATAGTCTCTAGTGATTTTGACGAGTCGCCTTCGGCGCCACTTCAAAAACTGCTTCATCAGAATGAAATTCAAGCTCAAATGAAAAAGCTGGAAGGGTTGCCTCCGGATCAATTTGTGACCCTCATTTATCCGGTTCAATATGCGAGTCCGGAGAATCTCTTTAATATGGTCCGCAATAAGGCTTCTGTCTTGGGAAATCTGGTACTCAATTCTGATAATGCAACAATCCTCATTAATGATCGAGTTGAGTATACACGGAACTTAGTTCTAACGCTGTTGGCTTTAGATCAACGTATTCCACAAGTAATTATTGAACTCAAAATTCTCGAAGTGAGTGCCTTTGACTCTTCTGAAATTGGCGTAGACTTTGCTTATCTGAAACAGACACACAATGAAGCGCTTCAATTAAACTATCAACAAAAAGTACTTCCTTCGTATCAAACCAATCTTAGCGGGGTTTTTAGCGATTTGGATAGTGGAACGCTCCAAAAATTCTTGGGAGATATCCAACTCTTGGCGCAAAAAAGTAAAGTGGATATTCTGGCAAATTCCACTCTTGTCGTCCTTCATAATCGGCGAGCCGTCTTTACGTCTAATCAGGGAAATCCGATTTATACCTTACCCAACGTCAATGAATATCAAATTCAGCGCTCCAATCAAGACCAAAGAACCTCGGACCATGACTCCCGAAATCTGGTTCGACGAGAGCAATATATCGCGGAGGAAACCAAATCCTTTGACGAAACAAACTTTAATCACACGATCGATATGAATCAGGGATATCTTAATAATCAGGAGTTTAGTAAAAATCAAACCCATTCTCGAGAGATCTATAATACCGGAGTCAATATTAGCATTACTCCGCAGGTTCGAAACAGTTCGGAAGTGATCTTGTCGGTTCAACCCAGTTACAGCGAAATTGTGGGATACCATAAAGAAAGCGGAACCCCTGTAGTTGCGACTCGCAACGTTAATACAGAAGTTCGTTTGAAACATGGCGAAACGATTATTATTGGAGGGCTGTTTCGTAAAAAAACTTTAAAACAGGAATCGGGGATTCCGGTACTTAAAGATATTCCTTTGATGGGAGCATTGTTTTCGAGCGAAATTAGCATTCAAGAACGCAACGAAATTGTCTTTATGCTCACCTGTTTTATCCAATATTAACGTGATAAAAAATGTAATAAATCGTGATAGGTTCCTCGCGGATATTGTTCTATAGGGAAATGTTGCATTAAAATTTCTGATTTCAAAAATGTAAATTCACGTTCTCGTGCTTCTGGCGAAAGTTTTGAACTACCATAAAAATACGAACCCCTCTTTCCCGGATGAACCATCCACTCTACTGCGGTGTTTTTTTTGGACTGGGACTCAAATAATTTACGCAACGATTCAACGATTTCAAAACTCGGATTTCCAATTAAGTTTAATCCAAAAAAATAAGGGCAATGATAAAATCCAAAAGCATTCACTTCCTCAAAAATCTGTTTCGCTTTCTCTGAATATAGATTTGTTTTGGAGTTTATTTCTAGTGGAAGTCGAATCGTCTTGATTCCCTCAGCCTTCAAAACAGGAGCCAAGATCTTAAATATATTTGGAAAAAGATGAATATGATGATGGGAATCTAGGTGAGTCATTGACGGGACGAATTGTTTTAGAGCGGTTAACTGTAAAAAGCATTCCTCTTGAATTTCTTGCAGATCGATTTTTCCATTTTCTAATAAATCATAACACTGATTTTTTGGGAAAAAATGATTCTGGGCATTGGTTAATGTTTTATAATTCTTTCCAAGACTTTGTCCGTGGGTGATATTGAAATGAAGGCCGATTTGTGATGGAGAGGCAATGGCTAAGAGGGGCTCGATTTCAGAAGCGATATTAATCCCATTAATCAAGAGGGTCGTTTGCGAAATTTTTTTAGTACTCAAAAGTTCTCGGATCGCCTCATTTACTAAGGGATCTAAACCATAATCATCCGCGTTGATAATGAGAAGGCTAGGCATTACCGAACACTTTTTAGGATTTGATCGAGAAGCACTTCTTCTTGGTGTGGGTCTCGTCCCGCAGGAATCCAGTCTGGAACTCCACGTGTTAAAGGGTCATATTCTCGACTTTCCAAATCCACGCGAAGATAGACAGAGGCGCCTCCGTTCGCGTCTCCAAGAATCTGAATCCGAATTCGATGACGTTGAGACCCAAAGGAATCTACATTAGGAACTACAAACCATTGGGTTTCCAAGACTCCATTCTTTTTGTCGACTTCTGTAAATTCATAATGAATCTGAAGGATATCATGAGCTGTCACAAATAACTCTTCAAAACTGGCTCCTGACGAGCCTACAAGATAAGAATCGTATCCACAGGAAAGAAGACAACACTGAAGGAGACAAATAATCCAAAAAAGACTAAAAGTTCGGGAGTTGGAGCGGTTCATTCCGATTTTCCTTTGTCACAGAAAATAAGTGGTTATATTCATGAAATTTAGGCTCAACAAACTGGGCCGCCTGTTGCAATAAAACGCCTTTAGGCACTTGACGGAGGCGCTGTTCATTTTGTTGAAAAGAGGCTTCTAGATTCAGAGGAAAAAAAATTAAGGCAATACAGGGATGAAACGTTTGTGCATGGTTTAAAAGTCTGGCTCTGGCTCGATACGAAATATTCGTTGCGTCCCATAAGACGGAACGCTTTTCTTTTAGCGCTTCACGCATTTTTTCATATCCAAGCGCAAAAACAGCTCTTTCTTGGGTCAGATCTTCTTCGCTTCCCAAGAGTTCTTTGCGGGTTTGATCGGTCGAGATCAGGAAGAAATCTTTCTGTCGCTGGGCCCAAATCGATTTTCCACTACCGGAAACGCCCATAGTATAAACAAGCCAAGGCGGTTGTAAGAGTGTAAAGTAGCGTTGTAAAAGAGGCTCTTGAAGGGTGGACGGGAGACGCCCGTTGAGCCACAGCGGAACACATTGATTTAACAACCATTGCGTTTTTAGTGGAGAGAAGGATTGCGTTTTTAAGAGTTGAGAAAATTGTTGTAGTTCGCGCGGAACCGAATCTTCAAATAATCCGAGGTGTTGCGTTTTTTCTTTAAATTTTTCTAGAAGATCCAGAGATTCTTGTTTCGTTTCGCCCTCACGTCCAAGATAATCCGCTTTTTCCAGATAATATAACATTTTGCAACTGCAACGGAGGGCCAAACGACGATAAGAGGCGTCTCTTGCTTTGCTACGAACGAGAGCGGACGGGACTCCATGATCCCGAACCAAATCCAGTACCCTTGTTTTTATCGACAGCGAAACATTTAAGCGATTTAAAATTTTTCCGGCTAGCGTTACACCTGCGTTTTCGTGTCCTGCGGCGCTTAAAGTGACCGAGTTCGTGACAAGCGGTTTTCCGATATCATGTAAAACACAAGCCAATAACAATACCGCTTTTTCGTCTAGAGAAGGAAGTTCTGAAAGCAAGCGAAAACCTTCTTCTAGAACCATTTGCGTATGAACTAAAACATCTCCTTCCGCATGCCATTTTGGGTTTTGAGGACAGAGTTTCATTTTTGCCAGATCCGGTTCCTGTTGCGTTAATAAATTTTCCTGATAGAGATGGAGCAATTCCACTTTTTGGAACTGTAATAAAGGGGCAAGTACAGACATAATCACAATTCTTAGCGAGGAAACGAATAAAGGATACCGTTATGACCCGCAACAATCAATTGATTTTGGACTAAAATAACGTTGCTATAAACTGGAGTAGGAATTGGAAATATTTTCTTTAACACTGGTTTTTCTAGAGTGATTTGGAAGACATACACTTTCTGATCTAGGCAAGGAACATAAAGTTCTTTTCCATCTTCTCCGAGAGTTAAATCGCCATAAACAGGACCTCCGAGAGGATAGTTCCAAACCGTATCGCCTGATTTGGAATTTTTATCAATTGCAATTAAATGTTGATCCGTAGTCGCAAACAACAGAAGTGAATTCAATTCAGAAACCGGAGAGCAAATCGGTTTACTCCGAATATCTCCAATAAAGAGAAGTTTATCCGCATTGCTAGTGGGCCAAGTCCAGCGTGATTTATGTTTCCATTCTTTGTCCATCGTATATTTATAGAGTACCGGAGGAGTAAAATTTCCTGAGACTCCTAAACAATAGATATCAAAACTAGAGCCAACGGCTTCCAGCCAAGGAGTTCCCAAGAGAGTTCCATTGATAGGTCGCTTTGTTTTAATAGTGGTGAGATCTTCTTTAAGAAAAAAATGAAGTGTATCACCGGCGCCAAAAACAAAGATATCTCCAAGACTATTGGGATTACAGGAATATTTTTCGGAATTGCTTCGTAAGACAGTCGGCTCATCGGAGGGGTTTTTCCAAAGCGGATATCGTAAAATGCGATCATTTTGGATCACAATTAATCCCTGTTCGGTCGCAATATAAGATAAAACTTGAGGAGTGCCAATATTGTGACGCGCTAGAATTTTTCCATCTTCGCGGTTCAAACAAAGAAGTTCGCCACTTAGGGTTCCGAGAATTAAAAAATTTTGAACCACCAACGGAGCCAAAACACAAGCGCCAATCGCTCCTAATGGTTTCTTCCATAATAATCGTCCATTATTTCCATTTAAAGCATAAAGAATCCCATCTGAAGCTGTAAAGTACAGCATTCCATAACATTCTGTAATTGGAGTTGTTATGTTTCCTTGGGTTTGGAAAGTCCAATGCGGTTCTTTATTAAAAGGAATTAAGATTTCATGAGGGCTATTTCGATCAATATAAAAAGCGACAGACTCAAATCCGGGCAGTTTTGCGGTTAGCAAAAGTGTTTCTTGAATAGAAAGCTGGAGAATGAGTGAATTTTCTGGAAGGGCCTTCGTAGTTCCTAACTCGATTGGAGGAAGTTGATCCAGAAAAATAGAGGCTCCCGCGGGATTTGAAAAAATTCGAAAAGGGACTTTAATCGTTTTAATTTCGGGAAAATCAGCGTAATTATCTAAAATACGATGAATCAGTTCATAACATTCTAAAGGAGAAGTGGACCGGAGTGATTCCGCATGTGCCAGTAATTTTTCAAAACGGAGAACATATTCACCAAGCGCTTCTAGGTTTCGCTTCAAGTCTTCTCGTTCCGTGATCAATTTAGTATCTTTGGTCTCTTTCCATAACGGATCGCTGATCAATTGTTGGAATAATTTCTGACGTTCTCGCGGATTGGTTTCTAATTCTGCTTTGGCTTTCTTATATTGTAAATTATTCAATTGATAACTATGCTGTCGCGCTTGAATTTCTTGAGCCAAAGCATTTGCGGCTCCTGTGGCGCTAGAAGCAGGATACTCGGTATACCATTGTTCAAGAATAGCTAATGCTCCGGGATAATCATGTTTATAGAGAAGATCCTGAGTCCGAACCAGAGCGGTATTATATTCGGCAACAGAGCGATATTCATTGAAATAATAATAAGCTAACAGGATCAACAAGACGGTTCCCACTAGCGAAACCATCATTGTTACCATCCACATTAACTGGCGACCAATGGCCGAATTAAGAGCTTTGCGGATTGAATGGTCCGCCATTTGAAAGTCCACCATTCTTTGAAGCAATTGGAGATATTCTTCTTGTTTCCCTTCTTTTTTTAGAGCCGCTCCAATTTGCTCCATCTCTTTTTTAGCGTTTTCTTTATCCCCTAATCCCACATAAGAATTGAGTAATTGTTTTCGAATTTCCAAGTTTTCGGGTTTTTTAGAGCTTAACGAAAGATATAATTGTTTTGCTTTATTGAAAAGACCATTATCCAGAAATCGTTTTCCAAGTTCCAAGCCAATTTCAATCATCTTTTCATCCAGCTTTTTATATTCATAAATTTTCATCATTTTTTGTTGCGACGAAAAATCGGTTGGATCCATTTTTTTCGCTTTGTCAAAAGCTTCCAACGAATCATCGAAATTTTCTTTTTTGAATTGGATGTCTCCTACCTGACGATAATGATGCGCGGCTTCATTTGGTTTATTGATCGCTTCATTTGATTGAGCTAGACGTCGATGAACCAACACATCGTTAATGGCGCGATCAATGGCCGCCGCCAAATCGTCCATGTTTTTTTCGATTTCGTTTTTGGATTTACTTTTAATCGCTACCGCAAAATCAACGACCGCCGCAGGGGGTTTGGCAATCATATTGACCAAACCTTCTGTTAATAAATCCGAAAGGACTTTTGTTATTTCAAATAAGCTATAGACGGTTCCATACGAAAGTTGGGCTACTGTTTTTTCCCCATCGATCCTTTTTAGGAGTTCACGATGTTTGTGTTCGTTTAAGGCTCCAGATTCGAGACGTTCGCGTCCGGAAGAGGTCAATTCAAAGCTGTTCCAGATGTTTTTTACCGGATGGGTCACTTTCCGAAAATCATTAATTTTTTGACGAATGGCTTCAATAAAATCTCGTAGTGTGACGTTCAAAACAACGGAATCAAATCGTTCGTCATAAAATTTGGCAGGCGCTGGCCCTTCATCAAATTCATAAACACCTTCGGCCCAAAAATAAAGATCAATAATTTCATTTTCGGCTTGTTTTCGAACCGCGGCAGTTACTTCTTGATGCGCTACCTTTTGCGATTCTTCCAAAATTTCGCCTAAAAGAGTTTTTTTCTTCTTTTTTTGTTCACCCTCTTTTTGTTGTTTCGATAACGCTTCTTCAAGAATTTCCTCGTTAATGGCTTCCATCGCGATTAACATCTGACCGATTTTTCCCGTTTTTCGATTTCCGGCAGAGATCATACGAAGTCCGGTCATCGTAAAATAGAGACATTTTTCGTTGATTCCATCTGAAACCAGAAGCGTACCCGCTTTATTTTCTTTTGCAATTTTGTCAAAAATTCGATCCAGAATTTGAGGCGTAATCTTTTTTTCTTGGGCGGCCATTGGCAATTTCCTTACTGTTTCCAAAAAAAATGTATTCTATGATTTTTTAAATTATCGAAGATCGCGTGCAATTCGAAAGCCTACCGTGGGAGATTTGCTTTGAATAAGTCGTTTCGATTTCAAGTATACTTCTTCTTGAGGGGACAAATAGGAGCCCCCTTTACAAAGTTGGTATTCAGGAAATTCAGTATCTTTACCCAAAATCCACTCGTGAACATTTCCGATACATCCAAAAACATTATAAATAGACTTATCTTGGAGGTAGTTTTCAGCCAGAATGGAACTCTTTTTCATAGAAGGATTCTCTTTTTTGTGATAGAGATTGGCCACTAATTTCATGGAAGATCTGGAAGTTCGTATAAACCCTTCGGGCCCTAAAGCGGCTAGTTCCCATTCTGTCTCTGTAGGCAGACGTGCTTTTTTCCATTGGGCATAAGCCATTGCGTCTTCAAAAGAAATATTACTTACAGGGGACTCTCGCTCGGATTCTGGATACTCCCATTTTTGTTTTTTTTCAGACTCGATAAATTCTTTGTATTCTGCATTCGTGATTTCATAAGCACCAATAAAAAACGGAGCGATACGAATCTCTTTTCCCTCTTTTTGAAATTGTCCTCCGGGAATAAACACTTCTTTGTTTTTCTTGAAAAGATCTTGGATCATTTCCTCTTTGATTTTTTCTAATTCACGTAGTAAATTTTCGTCGCGAGGAAAATCTTCTGTTAGCTCATTGGCCATCAATAAGACCTCTCCCTGATAATTTTCACTAGATTTATCCTCTAGTTTTTTTCGGATTTGTTGCAATTTTTTCGTAGAAACGTTTCGAGAATCTACACGAATTTCAATTAAAAGACGATCCGCTTTTTCTGCCAACACATCATTAGGATAAATTTCTTGAAATTTTTCCAATCGTTCAATTAAACGAACAAAAAAATTCTGATTCCGGTCTTTTTCTGTGGTTTCCCGATAAACCGTTTCAAGACTATTGAGCGCCTGTTGAGATTCTTCCCATTGAAATTTTTGCCATTGAAAATCTTTTAATATGGAGGGTTGGGCAAATTTAAACAGTAAAATCACTAAAATATAAACAAGCAAGAATCCGACCCCCACCCAGCGCGCTTTAGCAAAAGGATTCATCCGTTTGATTTCTTTAACTTCTTGTTGAAAGACAATCGCTAGCGGTTTAGAGTCCACTTCCTTCTTAATTTCTTTTCCTTTTTTATAATCATTCAAATCTTGGATCACATCGCTAATGGTGCGATAGCGCTCTTCTTGGCGCTTGGCCATCATTTTTTTGATCATATTGACTAAGGACGGGGGGATTCCATGATTTTCAGGAAAAGTAAGGGGTTCAGACAAATGTTTTAGTAATGTTTTTACCGGAGTTTCTCCAATGTGAGGTTCACGTCCTAAAAGCAGGTAATAAAACATCACTCCCATACTATAAATATCGGTCCGCTGATCCACCTTTTGACCATCAATTTGCTCAGGAGACATATAGGCTGGAGTTCCGACAAGATGCCCCGATTCATTTACTGTAAAACTTGAATCTTCTTCATCTTGTTGTTTCGCAATCCCGAAATCCGCAATTTTTGCGGTATTGGTTTCTGTTTTGAGCATAATGTTTTCGGGTTTGATATCTCGATGAATAATTCCTGCGGCGTGAGCGCACTGAAGACCTTCACAGGTTTGCAGGAAATAAGAGAATGCCTGATCGACTTCGAGCAAATGTTTTTGCTTTAAAACTTGTTTTAAGTTGGCCCCGTCTACATATTCCATGACCAGATAATAGATTCCGCGCTCTTCTCCGACTTGATACACCTGTACCACATTGGGATGCTCAATTTTGGCCGCGGCGCGCCCTTCACGAAAGAATTGCTTCACTTTTTTTGGGTTGGCGGTCATCTGAGGAGAAAGAATTTTGACCGCCACTTTGCGTTTGAGTCCAATATTTTCCGCAAGATAAATAACTCCCATAGCTCCTTTTCCCAGCATTTTTTCGAGCTTATATCCAGCTATAGTCGTTCCCGCAAGCTTTTCTGCAGATAAAATACCTTCTTCTTTCCCGGTTGGAATCATTGCGATCTTCTGAATCACTGGGGGCGGAGGGCTATCTACAAATAATTCTTCATCCGTCGGCGGAATCGCTCCTCCGGGCGGAACCGATTGCAAAATATCAATCGCTTTAGTGTCAGGTCCTCGTTCAAAATTACTTTCTGAAAAAGAAGAGGAATTGCCCAAATTTAAACTTTTTTCCGTGGGGGGTGGCAAAATATCCAGCGGCACTTCTTGAGATTTTTGAGGGGAAGGCAACATTATATCCATTGTATGTCCTCGCATCGCTTCCTCTTCCTTTGCCGCGCGTTCGTTCATCCAGGAAGGCATTTTGATGGGTTTATCTTCCGTTTTTGACGGGATAATCGAAGACGAAACTTCTTTTGATTTTTTCTCAAATAAACCTTCTTTCCCAAATCGCTTCGTGGAAGACTTTCCTGAATCAATCGAGAGATCCAAAAATGAACTCGGAGGCGATGTCGGTGCGGAAGCGGGTTTGGGCAAAATGTCTGAAGGCGACGACTGGAGTACCGCAGGCTGAAAAGAAAAATCGTCTTCTGGCGGTTTAAACGTATTGGTTCCTAACTTCGGTATCGGCGGTGGAGATCCGGTATTATCATCATTATAAGTCGTTTCTGTTAAACCTTTTACCACTTTTTTTGTATTGCCTGAAGGACTTAAATTATCAATCTTTAAAAGAAATTGCTTTAAAGCGTTTAAAACGATATCCATTTGTTCTGGAGCCACTATTTTTTTTTGGATAAGAAATGGGACAAGCGGGACGGCTTCCGCAGAAGATTGAACAAGTTTTTCCCATTGCTTGAGGGCCTCATCCATTACCTCTGAAGCCACAAACCCCATTGATACAAGTTGATCCGCAAGCATTTGATCTCGAGCAGAGCGCATGAGTCCTTCCTGGTCAATAAAATGGATTAAAATAAAGTGTCGTTTTTACATCCAAACAGTTCCCACACCCCAAGATACCCTCTACAAAATTGTGTTTTTTTAGGATTTAGACTATAGTGAAGAGACTCCATTATATAAAAATCTTTGTGTGGATAGAATTATTTCTGCCAAGAAATCTTTTTCCTTCTTTTTTTGCAATTCTCGAATTTCATTAAAAAGGACTTGCGATGTACCTCATTTTTGTTGCGGCGGAAGCGGTTCCCTTTGCTAAAAAAGGAGGGGTCGCCGATATTGTTGGGTGTCTCCCAAGGGAACTCGAATATGCGGGACACCGCGTACAAATTATTCTCCCTCTTCATCAAAAAATAGCACGCGATGGACTTCAACCTCAAAAAATAAATCTGTCGGTTTCTTTAGGAGGAAAAGAAGAAGCCTTTTCTCTCTGGAAAGGAACCTTGCCAGATTCCGAAATTCCTATTTACTTCGTTGAAAATCCTCATTATTTTGATCGGGAAGAAATTTATGGTTTTTATAAGGATAATGACGAACGCTATGCTTTTTTTTCCCTTGCCGTTTTAGAAACAATCCAAGCCTTAAAAATTCCCTGTCAGGTCCTTCACCTTCATGATTGGCCCACTGCGCTGATACCCATTTATTTAGAAAAAAAATATCGTAATTTCAGTCACTTTCGAAATATTAGTACACTGCTGACCCTTCACAATCTCATTTATCAAGGACTTTTCCCTAAAGATCATTTGACGCGCCTCGACTTGCCTACAGAATCTTTTCATTGGCAAGAAATCGAATTTTATGGACAAATTAACTTTTTAAAAACAGGTTTAATATTCGCCGATCGAATTAGTACCGTTAGCCCAACCCACGCATTAGACATTCAATCCGAACTCTATGGATACCAATTGGAAGGGATTTTTCAAACTCGAAAAGACGATTTAGTGGGAATTGTCAATGGAGTTGATTATTCCATTTGGAACCCGATTTCCGATCCTTATATCCCTTATAATTACACCGATACTGACCTGAGTGGAAAAAAATTCTGTAAATATCATTTGCAAAAAAAACTGGGCCTCGATAGAAGTGATCGTCCCCTTTTAGCGATGATTTCTCGTCTGGATCGCTTTAAAGGAATTGATCTGGTCATAAAAATTTTGCCTGATCTCTTGAAAACACATCAACTCCAGTTCGTTCTTCTCGGAGAAGGCGAAGCCTCGTTTATTCAACTACTTCAGAAAATTCGTGATGACTTCCCTACTCAGTTTGCCGTTCACTTCTCCTATAATAATGAGCTTGCACACCTACTTGAAGCCGGCGCAGATATGTATTTGATGCCGTCCTTTTCGGAAGCCTGTGGGTTGAATCAACTCTATAGCATGAAATATGGGACGATCCCTATTGTCCGGCGTGTCGGAGGTTTGGCCGATACGATTGTCGAGTATTCTCCACAAACTTTGGCAGAGGGAACCGCTACCGGTTTTTCTTTTCAAGAACATACCTCAGAAGCTTTTTTAAAGGCGATTGAGCGCGCCATAGAAATTTACGAAGAGCCACCCCTTTGGATGCAATTACAGTATCTTGCGATGCAACAAGACTGGAGTTGGAGCAAACGGGTTCGAGAATATGTCGATCTTTATCATATGACGCTCCCCAAAGAGTATCGTAAACGAGGCGCTTTTTTATGAAAATTCGTGTCGTCACCGCAAGCGATACTCATCAAAAACATCAACATCTTCAAGTTCCAGACGGAGATATCTTCATTCATGCCGGAGACTTCACAAACCGAGGTTCTTTAGAATCCGTGAAAGAATTCAATACTTTTCTTGGGTCCTTGCCACATCGCTATAAAATTATTATTGCGGGAAACCACGATTTATGTTTTGAAAGTAAAAATGCCGAAGCGCGTGCACTCATCACAAACGCTATTTACCTGCAAGATGAAGGGATTACGATTGAAGGGATCCATTTTTATGGGAGTCCATGGCAACCTTGGTTTTTTAGCTGGGCCTTTAACTTGAAAAAACCTGAAGAGCTTCGGCAAAAATGGGATTTGATCCCGACTCATACCAACATTTTAATCACCCACGGCCCCCCGTTTGGATATGGAGATCGAACCCTAAGAGGAGATCAAGTGGGATGCAAAGAACTTCTAAAACGAGTCGAGATCCTAAAACCTAAATATCATATCTTTGGACATATTCACGAAGGGGCGGGACAGTTCCAGTCCACAGATACCACATTTATTAACGCGAGCAGTTGTAACTTCGGCTATAAACCGGTCAACCCTCCGATTGTATTTGATTATACAGTCCCTTAAATTCGATCAGACTGAGAACGAAGAACCACAACCACAAGTTCCGGTTGCGCTCGGATTTTTCCAAATAAATCCTCGATCAAGAAGGCCATTTTTAAAATCGAGAGTGGTTCCGTCTAAAAAAATATTGGACTTAGGATCGACAAAAACTTTAATTCCTTCAGTTTCAAATACGATATCAGATTCATTTTTATCCACACAAAAATCAAGGACATAGGAAAATCCGGAGCATCCACCGCCCTTAACGCCCATACGAACCGCCGTATTATCCGGCATTTCGTTTTCTTTAATAATATTTTTTAATTCTTTGACGGCTGTAGTGCTAATTCCAACAGACATAATTTCCTCCTATTAAATTGAGACTTCTCTTATTTTATCCGCTCTTCGTTTTAATAACAAGAAAGGAAAAATATCAATCCGATTTTTTCTTGTTAACAGCAATTTTGCTTGGACGTGGGATTCCTAAGAGATGGGCTGGAAATTCAATACAACAACATACGTTAAGAAATCGTTCCCGATCCAATAGCATCTGATGATCTTGGGCGAACCATTTCTTTAGCTCCTGAAAAAATCGCGCTAAATAAGGATTCACGAGAGGATTTATCGAATAATGCATCCATTTCCCTTCGCGCCTCGCGGAAACTAATCCAGAATGCCGTAAATAAGCGAGATGACGAGAAATTTTTGGCTGACTGACTTGCAACACTTCCACTAAAAAACAGACACAGACTTCTTGATCGCTCATCAAATTCAGCAACCGTAATCGCGTACGATCCGTTAATGCGCTAAAAAATGTTTCAATCTCTAAAGAGTTGCTTGTTTTTCTCATAATGTGTTCCAGTTGTTTCTCTCAAAGGCAATGTTTCTTCAATTTTATCACAAATGACTATAGTTTTTGATCTCTTTCTCTTTAGAAAGACATATTCGATTTGACATATATATTTTTTGGGGGTATACTAAAATCATATTCGCCAAGACGAATGTGATGAAGAACCATCCCCAGACGAAAGGAAATCATTATGTCTCATGAAATTCAAAAAATCGTTCAATCCAAATATGCTTCAATCGCTGAAAGTCCGTTGTCTAATGATCATGAAGGGGTTCGAGCGGTCGCGAACGCTTTCGGGTATACTCTGGAAGAGCTTACCTCCATCCCTGCAGAATCAAATATGGGGCTTTCTTGCGGGAACCCTACCGCGCAAGCCAATATTCGCCCGGGAGAAACGGTTGTTGATTTGGGATGTGGGGGTGGGTTAGATGTCTTTTTAGCGTCGCCTAAAGTGGGGCCAAAGGGAAAAGTGATTGGTATTGATATGACCTCAGAAATGATCGAACGCGGTCGCAAGAACGCCAAAAAAGGGCCAAACGGAAAACCTTATAGTAATGTCGAATTTTATCTGGCAGAAATTGAAAATTTACCACTTCGCAATAGTTCTGTGGATTGTGTCATTAGCAACTGTGTCATTAATTTAGTTTCAGACAAACAAAAAGCTTTTCAGGAAATTGCCCGCATTCTTAAACCGGGAGGACGTTTGGCTATTAGCGATATTGCTCTGAAAAAAATTCTTCCTCTTGAAATTTCAAAAAATTTGATGGCTTATGTCGGTTGTATTGCTGGCGCTATTTTAATTGATGATTATAAGAAAATCCTGATTCAATCTGGGTTTTCGGCAGTAGAAATTGTGGATACACACAGTGATTTGAATGCTTATAAAAAAATCGAAAACCAGTCTTGTTGTGGATCTACAGAAAATGCTTCCCTCATTCAACCAGAAACCGCTTCCTGCTGCGGAGGAACTCCAAGCCCCTCTGAAAACGATATTCATCAAAGTTTGCTTCAACTCTTGAACAAATACGATGTTAATGAATACGCGGCTAGTGTTCGAGTCTATGCGCTCAAAAAATAGTTAAAAAACATATTCGTTCTGGAGTCGTTTTACGGTTTCAACCACTTCGTGAATTGCTTGAACAATCTCCGTTGAAGTCGTAGAGCGACCTAAACTAAAGCGGAGAGAAGCTCTTGCTGATTCGTCCGATCGTCCCATCGCTTTTAATACGTATGAAGGTTCAAGACTCGCGGAGGCACAAGCTGAGCCTGAAGACACCGCTATTTTCTTGAGGGCTCCGGCTAAATTTTGCGATCGAATACCTGAAAAACTGAGGTTTAATGTTCCGGGTAAGGTTTTATCAGAGGAACCATTTAAATGAAGTCCGTTTAGTTCTGAACACAGGCCCTCATAAAGTTGTTTTTTTAAGGTTTTTAGGCGAATTTGCGCTGTCTCTAGCTCTTCCTTAGCCAAATAAATGGCTTCTCCTAAACCCACAATTCCCGGGACATTTAGGGTTCCTGAACGGAGTCCGTCTTCTTGTCCACCGCCCCAAAACAAAGGAAAAACTTGGACTCTTGGTGTTTTTCGAGAATAAAATAAACCTCCAACACCCTTGGGGCCATAAAATTTGTGCGCAGAAAATGAAAGCAAATCGATTTTCATAGTGCGAACTTGAATCGGAATCTTTCCTACCGCTTGAGTTGCGTCACAATGAAAAAGAATTTTATGCTCACGACACAGATCCCCGATTTCATTAATGGGATGAAGGACACCGGTTTCATTATTTGCCGCCATCACGGAAACAAGAATAGTTTGCTTGGAAAAGGCTTTTTCTAACTCGTTCAGAGAGATTTGTCCTTTTTGATCTACCGAAAGATACGTTCCTTCAAACCCCTGATTTTCGAGTGCTTTGAACGGATCGAGTACTGAGGGATGTTCCGTTTTGACCGTAACAAAATGATTCCCATATTTTTTATATTTTTGAAGAACTCCAAAAATTGCTAAATTATTTGATTCTGTGGCGCCACTCGTAAAAAGAATTTCTCCCGGTTCGCACTGAAGTGCCAAAGCGACTTGTTCTCTTGCCTCTTTGACTGCTTTTTCCGCGATCCAACCATAGGAATGGGTTCGACTGGAGGCGTTTCCAAAATAATGAGAAAAAAAGGGAATCATTTTTTCGAGTACACGCGAATCTAGCGGAGTAGTCGCGTTATGATCTAAATAAATCGGTAAATCCATCAAATTTTTCTATCCTCTGGGGCCACAATCAAATATTTCGGAGAAAGGTCGTTTTTTTCCAAAAGAAGTTCCCTATAATAAGGACTAATAATCCTTCAGACAAATAGTGTGTTCTAACTCCATAAGTGAGATCTTGATGAATTTCTCGACAAATCCTCTGGTTGCACCCTCTTTAACTACGCTCGCACCCCGCTATGAGATTTTAAGAAAATTGGGGGAAGGGAACGTCAGTACCCTTTTTTTTGTTCGAGATACCAAAAAAAACAGAGAATGTGTTTTAAAACTTCTCAAAGAAACCTATCATCAGGACGAAGAGGCGCTTCATCGGTTCCAATTTGAATTTATTACCGTGAATCGTATTTCTCACCCAAACATTATTCAAGTTTATGAACTCTATCCTGTTTACTATACGCGAGAATATCTTGGCGGAAAAGATTTCTCAACTCTGATTCGTGCAGATCTTTCCGAGCGGATTCAAGCCGCTTTAGAAATCGCATCCGGATTGGAAGAAATTCATCGACGTGGAATCATTCATCGGGATTTACGACCGGGAAATTTAAGATTGACGGAAATCGGAACCGTAAAAATTCTGGATTTTGGATTCGCGTTTACGATGGATCCTGCCTTTAAACCTTTAGATATTCGTACTGCGCCAACGTTTGATTATATGGCTCCGGAGCAAATCAAGGGCTTTGAAATTGATCCCCGTGCCGACCTTTATTCGTTTGGGGTTCTTTTATTTGAGTTGATGACCGGAAAACTTCCGTTTGAATCCTTATCCAAACGAGGAGTAACGGCCATCAAACATCTCGAAGCAAAGGCTCCTTCGCCACGGAGCCTGAATTCAGAAATACCGCCTGAACTCGATCAACTGATTTTGACCTGTCTGGAAAAAGATATTTCAAAACGTTTTGAATCGGCGAGTGATCTTGTGGAACAACTCAAAGCACTTTCTGGACAATCGCAATTTGTGACCTCTAAAATAGAGAGAGGATCACAAATTTTGCTCTCTTCACAATTTATTCATCGAGACGCACAACTTGCTAAACTGTTAAAGTTTTTTGATCAGGCACAATCCAATTATTTTAGCGAATTTATTATTATCACTGGGGAAGTAGGGGTTGGAAAATCGAGACTTTTAGCAGAGTTTAAACTTTTAAGGCAAGCCTATGAGCAAAGTTTTTTTAGTTTACAATGTCTCGCTCAAGAAGCCACCCCGCTTTATCCGTTTCTTCAAATGATAGAATCGCTTATTAAACGATGGCCCAGAGAAAGTATCGAGCGCCAAAAATTAGTTGAAAAACAGGGAGATACCCTGATTTCTTTGTGTCCAAATTTGATGAAAGAACCGGATCTTTTTCATTGCCACAAAACAGAAAATTTAAGTCTCTCGGAGCGACAGCGAATGGTGCTCTCCTTTTTGCAAGATCTTATCGATTCTCAATTTATCGCAATTTTTTTAGAAAATCTTCAATGGTGCGATTCCTATTCGGTAGAAGTATTAGAAATGATTTTTAATGCTCCCAGCAAAAAGCGACTATTTCTTTCTGGAACCTATCTAGGGGAATCGGTTCTCGAAGAAACACCTTTTCAACGCCTTTTTTACCGCTTGAAAATGAACCGAAAAATTCAGGAAATTCCTTTGACCAATTTAAGTC
>CAZHAR010000024.1:39509-72223 GCA_964530615.1 uncultured Planctomycetota bacterium
ATCTAAACTCAACTTATTGTTGGGATCTATGTTAGGACAATGGAAAGTCGAACCCAAACTAGTGACCCGTATTTTTCAACTAACACAGGGGAATCCAGGTCTTGTGGATCGAGTGATACGCGACTTGGCAGAGCGAGGTTTGATCTACAAAAAGGGAAGCAAACTCTTCCTTGAAATAACGGACTACACTCGCATTGAAAAACCTGTGGAATTGGTGGATGATCTTTTGCTACGAGCACAAAATCTGAATTCACTCTTTAAACAGTTTTTGAAGATCGCTTCCGCTTTAGATCGAAAATTGAATTTTGAGCTCCTTATGAAAATTCTTAAATTAAAGGAATCTCAAATTTCTTTATTGACTTCCGATTTACTGAGGCAAGGGTTTTTAAGCTTGATTGAGGAAGGAGATCAACGAAAATCACTCGTTTTTGGAAGTTTGAAATTGAAAGAAATTACTTACCAGCAAATTCCTGAACTCGAGCGCGAGAAAATGCATTCCGTGATTGCTTTTGCTATGGAAAAGCTTAAATTTCCGGACCGCGGAACGATTGCGCTCCATTTTGAAAAGGCGAAATATTTTAAAAAAGCGATTGCCTACTATTTAGAAGCGGCCCGAAGTGAAGAAGAAAATCAAAAATATTCAGAAGCGATTTTTTATTATGAAAAGGCTCTCCAGCTTTTAAAAAATAATCCAGTTTCAAAACAACAGGTGTTTATTTTCGCAAGACTTGGCGAATTATACCGAAAAATTGCCCATTTTTCGCGGGCCATCGAAACCTACAAAGCAGGACTTCCTTTATCTGAAAAAATGAAAGTTTCTGGTTCCTTTTATCGCGGATTAGGCGAAGTTTATCTCTATCAGGGAGATTGGAAACAAGCCTACAATTATTTCAATATTCAATATGCTCAGAGCGTTAAAGATAAACGATCTCAAGGAAGCTATGAAATGGCGCAAATGGGATTTACTCATCTCTATCGAGACGCTTACGATAAAGCAGAAGAACTGTTCCAGAAGGCTTATCAAACTGCGAAAGAGTTAAAAATAGCTTCGACAATGGCCCTTAGTTTGAGTGGATTAGCAGAGATTCGACTCAACCAAGGAAATTGGGAGCAAGCGAAACAAAATCTTCAAGAATCTTTACAGTTGGCGGAAACAGTAGCGGATCCGCATTTAACGGCTTGTATTTTCACTCAAATGGCCGTCCGTTCTCTCCAAATAGGACAAACCCATAAAACCTTCAAATATATGGAAGAGGCTCTTTATATCGCCGAATCTTATAAAGATACCGGATTAATCGTCTTGCTTCAGAATTATTTTGGGGAACTATTTGAATTTTTTGGACGTTCCGAAAAGGCGGTTCAACTGTATCGTGATGCTTTAAAAACCTCAGAAGAACAAAATTATTCTTTAGGGATTGCCCTTTCTTGCCTTCATTTAGGTCGTGGGTTGACCTCTCTTGAAAAAACAAAAGAAGCAAAAAATTATCTTTTGCGATCTACAACGCTTTATGAGCATCTTGGCCATCCCTATGGAGTGGCAATGACCTATGTGGCACTCGGAAGTACTTTTTTAAACGAAGGCAATATGGAGAAAGCGAGATCGTGCTTTTCTATTGCTGAAAAACGACTGGTGGGAATTAAGCGAGAAAATGAATTACAAAAAGTTTTTTGTGATCATATTCAAGTGCTCTTACGGATGAATCTCAGAAGTAAAGCCATGACAAGACTCCAAAAGGGTCTAAAATACGCGATTCAGTATGAGGATCCTCTTTCCTATGGGAAACTCCTTCTTCAAATGGCCCATTATTATTTGCTGGAAAGTCAACTTGATCGAGCCGAACAATATTTCAGAGAAGGACTCGCCGTTCTTGAAAAACTGCCCAACAAGATCTTGTTAGCCGATCAACTTCTGCGCTATGCGGAATCGCTTTTTCTTCTCGAACAACACTCGCCTCAGGGTCAAATGGAAGCCATTACAGTTTTTACGCAAAGAGCCCTCAAAATTTATCATCAACAAGAATTATCTAAAAAAATACAGAAAGCGAAACAATTACTTGAAGAATGGGAAAGCTTTTATACGCTTGCTTATCAAGATATTTATCGCCAATTCTTTACCCTCTGTCAAAAAATTCGGGAACTGGAAGCTATTTTTTCTTCTCTTCAAGATCAACTCCATACCCAACTCGCCCAATTTTCTGGAGATCTTATGGATTCAGACCAGCAATACCAAACAAAACTCAAAGAATTCGAACAAAAAATTCAAACGGATAGTGAGTCCTTACGAAAATCTATTGACGAGTTAAAAACGCAAAGCTCCAGTCTTCAAAACCAAATGGGTACGCTAGTTCAAGAACGCCGAAAGCAATTATTGTTTGAACGAATGAGTCATCTTTTAAATGCGCCCGATCAGGATCCAGAAACACTTTTCTTGCTAGTCCTCGATCTCCTTCTTGAAATCACGGGAGCCGACCGCGCGTTTCTTGTTTTAAAGGAAGAAACCGCTCCTTCTGGAGAATTTACGTTTAAAGCCGCTCGAAAAACTGGAAAACAAAATCTCGAAAAACCGGAAACTTTAGTCCCTCAGGAACTCTTCAAAAAAATCTTTCTCTCCGCAACTCCGTTTCTTGTGGAAGAAGTTTCTTTAGATAAAGAATTGAAAGAAATCGGAGCCTTCCAAAAATTACCTATCAAATCATTGATGGGGATTCCGTTACGTATCAAAGATCGAATCTTGGGTGTCTTTTATGTGGATCATCTCACTCAAATAAGAGCTTTTCATAAAGAAGATCTCAAGCAATTCATCGCGCTTTCAGATCAAATTGCCATCGCTTTGGAAAATGCGTTTCTCTATCAGGAAGTCGCGGATAAAGAGCGAATCGAGCAAGAATTAAACCTCGCTAGTACAATCCAAAAGCGTTTGTGTGACAAAGAGTTGCCCCAAGTGGAGGGACTTCAACTATATGGGGTGATGCAACCTGCTCGAAAAGTAGGTGGAGATTATTATGATTTCATTCCTTCCGGCCCGAATGCGCTTCATTTTTGTATTGGAGATGTGTCTGGAAAAGGAATCGGATCTGGTTTAGTGATGGTGATGGCGCAAACGGCACTCAACTTACTTTGTAATAGCCAACTGAACACCAAAGAAATTTTGATCAAGTTAAATCAACTCATTTACGAAAATACGGATAAATTCATTTTTATGTCCTTTATTCTCTTTCATTGGAACGCTCTCCAAAATCGCTTAACTTATACGGCGGCTGGACATGAACATATTTTAATTTATCGCGCTAAAACACAACAAATAGAACAAATTCTCGCGGGAGGAACAGTTCTTGGGGTCAAAGAAAATATTAGCGAAAAACTGACTGAAAAAACCCTGGAGCTCTTTCCTCAAGACCGTGTTGTGCTATACTCAGATGGAGTAACAGAAGCCATGAATCCAAAAAAAGAAGAATTTGGTTTGGAATCCTTGGTTGAAACGATTCAAGAAAACACGCATAAAAATCCTAAAAGTTTAGCTCAAGCGATCCTAGATAAAATGACGATCTTTCGTGCCGGAGCGGAGCAGAGTGACGATATCACAATGGTTGTACTCCAGAAAAACTGATTTTTTAACGCTTTGATAGAATATCACAAGAGTATTCGCAATGAATATGGTACCGTCGGAAGAAGATATTTTTACTCAAATTGCTTTACAAAATCGCTTTGTTACACCAGAACAAATCGAAGAATGCCAAAGCATTCAAAAAAAACGTGACCGCCAGGTTCCGTTGGGGATGATTTTGATTGAAAAAGGTTATATTAACGATCAAAAACTCAACTTGATTACCGAAATTCGTCTGAATCAAAAACTCGATGAATCCTGTGAAGATTTTGTTGTTCTCACCTGTCCAGAGTGTCGAGTGTGTGAAAATATCACGCCAGACCAGATGGAACAAGAGTTTTATTGTAAATTCTGTGGAGTCCTTCTCAATTCTCCCTTAGAAAACGCAGCCGAAGTCTTGGCAGACAGCGATGACGAAGTGGAATATATTGAATTAGGCGAAATTGGGGATTCGTTTATTGGGCAAACCCTCTATGGTTACCAAGTTCTTGAGCATATTGGAGAAGGGGGAATGGCGGATGTTTACAAAGCGCTCCATCTTCAGACACAAACCATTGTGGCTATTAAATTATTAAAACCTTTAGCCTCTCAAGAACGCTTTATCCGAGAAATTCAACATTTATCGGTAATCAATCATCCCAATGTGATTCGGGTTTTTTATCGCGGTAAATATGAAAAACAATATTTTTATATCATGGAATATCTGGAAGGGAAAAATTTATTAGAATCTATTAATCAGGAAATTATTCCGTTCTCCTCCGCGTTTAAAATTCTTAAGCAAATTGTATTTGGCCTTCAAGCGGTTCATGAAAAAGGAATTTGGCATCGCGATATCAAGCCTTCCAATATTATGATTTGTCAATACGGAGACGATTTAGTCGCGAAAATTATGGATTTTGGAGTGGCTAGAAGTCTAGGCGATTCCGATTTTACGGCTCCTGGACAACTGGTTGGAACTTTTAAGTATATGTCTCCGGAACAAATTCGTGGGCAAGAACTTGATGGGCGCGCCGATATTTTTTCTTTAGGAATTCTGGCGTATGAAATGTTTGCTCGCCAAGAACCCTTTCCAGTCAAAGAATCTTTGGGGTATTTACACGCGAACATCATTCTGGAAGCGCCTCCATTGACGCAAAAAAATCAGGAGCTTCCAGAAAAATTGTGCCAGATTATCCATAAAATGATTGCTAAAGACAAAAAAGATCGTTATTTTACTCCGAATTTAATCCTAGATTTAGAACGCTTTGAGCAATCTCAAAAGAACCCACTTTTGCCTATTGAAACGAAAGATTCCACTTCTATTTTTTATCGAAATCCCGCGATTATGGCCGCTTCTTCTGGAAATGAAGTGCCATTTTCACCTTCGTCGATTCCAGAATCTTTGATATTACTTCATCCTCCAGAAATCCCGTTTGAGCAACTGGAAACTCAACATGATTTTTCTGAATTTTCGCTTCCGCTTCCGATTCCGACTCCGTTAACGGAAACTATCCTAGAAACAAACCCCATTTTGGATCAGGGAACCACTTCAGACGCGTTGGCTCGGCAAATAGAAGAATTAATAGAATCCGAACCCACTACCGAACAGCAAAAAAATTTATCAGAAGCCTCGAATCAAGAAGATCTGCTTCAAAACGATTTAGATATCCTCTATCAAGAATTAAAAACGGCGCGTTCCGATGAAGACTTTAAAAAAAGGATTTTCTTGCTTGAAGAAAAGCGTCAAGGCGTTCAATCCAAATTTTTTCTGAAACAAATTGATCGGGAACTCTGTCGATCTCACTTGCGATGGGGGAAACTTCATCAAGAAGAAAGTGAAACGGATCGCGCAAAACGTATTTATCTCCGAGGCTTATGCTTTTACACTTCGGAATATACTCCCCAAATTTTACAAACCCTCCGAGAGATAGATCGAACCTTGCAAAAAATGGAATATGTTCCACCCGGAGAGTATCCAGTAGAGGAAGACGGAAAGCAAAAACGGACCCTTCCGGGCTTTTTGATGGATAAAATGCCGGTGACCAACCAGCAATATTATCAATTTTTAAGAGTCTCGGGGAACAAAGCCCCGATTCATTGGGAATCTGGAGGGCTCTATCCTCCGGCTACGGAAGCACATCCGATGATTTATGTTTCCTATAAAGAGGCGCTTGCGTTCGCTCAATGGTTCGGAAAAACGCTTCCTTCTGAGGAAGAATGGGAGTATGCGGCGAGAGGGAGTGCCTATCGAAAATGGAGTTTTGGGTCCACTTTTTCTCCAGAAGCTTGTAATACAAGAGAATCTGGGATTCAGGGAACTACAAAAGTGGATCGTTATTCCCAAAGCGAGAGTCCGTTTCATCTGCTAGATATGACTGGAAACGTATGGGAATGGACACGTAGTGCGTATGGATTAGACGAAATGAAAGTCAAAGGCGGAAGTTATCTGACTTATGATGAATTTTGTACGATCGATCAATTTAATTATTTTGCGCAAAATCGTACCCTCGCTCATGTCGGCTTTCGTTGTTGCAAATCGTACTCACGAAAAGACGACAATTTCCTCCTCTAAGACGGTCAGATTAATCCAATTTTTTAAGTTCTTCTTTGGCTTGAGCGACATAAAAATCCAAACCAAAGGAGTTAATGATTTGTTGAATCTCTTTTTTAGCTTCTTGTTTTTTCCCTTGAGAAGCGAATGTATGAACCTGATCAATTATTTTTTGATATTGAGTTTGCGCTTCTTTATAAATCGCTTCTATCTTTTCATCCGCTTGGCGTCTTAATTTCGTATTTAATGGATATTTTTGTTTAAATTCATTCAAAGGATCGATTGCCTCTTTATATTTTTTCTGATTGATCGAAGGATTGATTTGTGAAAGAACTTGGGCCAATTCTTCTTCTGGAGTTCCCGGAGTCGAATGTGGATTGGGTTGTTCTTCTTCTGGATCACGTCGTCGGTCGTGTTCTGAATAGGTTGGATTTTGTTCCAATCGATCTATTTCATCTTGAGCCTCTTTTGCGAGTGCTGGAGAATCTGAGGCATGAGCTTGTATCCACTCTTTTAATTTTGATTTAACCGTTTCCGAATCTGCTTTATAGTTAAAAATCCGATAGAGATCCGCTTTTAATTCACGAAGTTGCGCTCCTGTCTCTGCTTTTGCTTTTTTAATTTGGGCCTCTTTATATTTTTCTTGAGCCATTGATCCATACGTTGGATAATTAGGATCAATCTGCGAAAAACAATCAATCGCTTTTTGATATTCGCCTCGGCCATAAGCACTTAATCCTGTCGCATAAAGAATTTCTACCTGAGCTTGTCCCTGAAAATAGAACTGGGTTCCAAAGAAAAATAAAATAATAATTCCCACGCCTATCAATAGGGATATTACGATTATAAATGGGTTTTTCCCGGAAGACGAACGACGCGGACGACGTGGACGTTCTTCGTCGTCTTCTTCGTTAGTTTCAGATTGTTTCTCAGATCGTTTCTCAGATCGTTTTCCCGCCTTTTTTTCCGATTTTACGGGAACAGAATCGCCGACTTCTTCTTCCCAAAAAGTAATTTTGGCTTTTCCGATTTGGACTTCATCCCCATCTCGTAAGTAAGCGGTAGAAACAGATTTCCCGTTTAGTTTTGTACCTTGCTTACTCTTTAAATCCTTTAAACGAAATCCTTCAGGCGTATCCGAGATTTCACAATGAAGATCTGAAACGCCCTGCGAACTCAGTGGAATTACCGCCTTTGATTGACCAAAAGTGACACGGCCACCATCATATTCAAAAACTCTTTGTTTTTGACCCTCTTGTACAACAATCTTAGGCATAACGCCTCCTAAGAATAAGGTGGAAAAAGACTAATCAGAAGCTATTAAATTGGATTTTGAAAACAGTAGCGAAAAAAATAAAACGAGTGTAGGAAGTATTTTTGCACTATGATAAATCAACACTTCTGCTCCAGTCCAATACGGTTCTGGATCAATATTAGCGATTGGGATTGAAACATCAAGACCCCAAAACGGTGTTGGGATCGCAATAAAAAAGAAGCACCATTTTCTCCAAGTTAAGTCATATTGAGCGTTCAGGAGACAAAAGATAGGAATTAAAACGACATAATGATGCTCCCATACATCTTTTGATAGCAAAAAGAAAAATAGAGTCCATAAAGTAAGGAGGATTAAGAATTGTTGATCCCCATGAATCGTGCGCCAGCAGAGAAGGACAAAACAGAAAATCCATAGGTAATCATAAAGAAATCGACTTACAAAGGGTCTTGATTGAGGATCAACAGGTTCGGATAGCGTATAATTCGGCAATTGGCGAGGGATACGAGTTTGTGTCAGCAAATCTCCACAGACATATAAAAAGGCTCGCATCCCTAAATTACCGGCGTGGCTTCCTCCAATCGCATGAGTTTCTCGTAATAACGCCAAATCTTCTGGATATTTCATAAAATAAGGACCAAAGGCAAGGATCATCCCTAAAAAAAATCCGAATAAAACAAAGATTTGTCTTTTCCAGAGGAACAAAGGCAGAAAGATAATTCCGTAATACTTAATAAAGAGGGTTCCATAGAACGAGAATGCCAAAAGAAGGCGAGATTTTTTCAGAAAAGCATAACCCAGAAAAAAGAGGCTAAACGCTACGACAAAATTAAATTGCCCCATATATAACTCAACATAATAGGGCGTAAAGCCTAAGGTTAATAGAAAAGCATAATGGAACCGAGCTGGACAGAGCTTCCAGACATAAACAAGCATAAATCCAAGCAACAGTTCATTCAATATAATCCAAAAGATATAAGCGTTCCAAGGCGAAAATAAAGTAATGAGTCCGCCTACTAGAAACGCAGAGCTTGGAAAAAATCTAAACTCTCGATAACAATAAGGCACTACTTTATCGGGCTGATCCGTTAGTTTTTTATAGAGGGATTTCCCTTGCCAATAATTATAGCTGGCTTGATAGTGAGTAAAAAAATCGGAAGCTTGCCCCGCTCGGTGTGTTGAATCGCAAAAAAAAGGATTTAACCAACCCCCATAAAGAGAGCATAAAAACACGAGATGAATCAAGCTTCCTAAAAAATAATATCCAAAAATAGAATATTTCATGGAAGTATTTATACAGTTTTTAGATTGGCGGGCATGCATGGGAATCGAACCCACCTAGGCCTTGCTTAGGGCCTACAAAAGGTTTTGAAGACCTCGGATGACAGCCAGTCACCATCCACGCCCAATAAAATAAGTTATTGATTATAAAAGGTTTTTGTTGTTTTGTCTAGAAAGAGAGTTTCTCATTCATTTAGAGAATTTTTGTTTTTTTGCTTGATTAATTGAGACTGAGTCTTAAAATCATTATAAAGTTCATAAAGTTCATTTTTGAGATGGGAGATTTTTATGAATATTCGTTTTATTGTTTATCGAATGGAAAAAAGAGATTGTTCTGTTCAATCTCTTCTTAATATCCGCGAGCAAAGACGTCTATGGCAGGATTACCAACTCCATTTTCTCTTAGATCAGGGTCTTGATCTGGATCGTATCAAAGAAGAACTCCTTCTTTTCAAAGAGCGTTTCATGATTTAGAGGCTTCGATAGCTGTATAGGGTTTTCATATAGTTCGCTCGTTCAAAGGCCGTAGAATCAGGGACATTCATCTGACTCATGCTCCCTTTCATTTGTGTGATTGAATGATACTCGTGCTCTTCCATCCATTCGTTCATTTCCTGCAAAATGTTTTGAATACGGCCGATTCCATTTTTCAAGAGTTCGGAGCACATCATCGCCACATCTCCGCCTGCCATAATGACTTTCAGGACATCTTCAAAAGTATGAACTCCACTTGTTAACGCTAAATTGGCTTTAATTTTTCCATACATAATGGCTATCCAACGAAGCGGGAGTCTCATTTCAAACGAACTGCTCAACACTAAATGGGGAACTACTTCTAAGTTTTCCAAATCCAAATCGGGTTGATAAAAACGGTTAAAAAGAACCAGCGCGTCTGCTCCAGCTAAATCCAGTTGACGAATCATTGAGGCGAGCGATGAAAAATAAGGCCCAATTTTTACAGCGACTGGAATTTTGACGGATGCTTTTACCGCGTTCACAATCTTTAAATAAGTTTCTTCCACATCGAGACTAGACTTAAGCGGATTTGTTGGAAGATTATAAATATTGAGTTCTAAAGCATCTGCCCCTGCTTCTTCTATGTATCGTGCGTATTCTATCCATCCACCGTCAGTGGTCCCGTTCAAACTTCCGATAATAGGAATATCAACTGATTTTTTAATTTTTCTAATATGTTCTAGATATTCTTCCGGACCCGTTAAAAAAGATTTTGGTTCTGGAAAATAAGTTAAGGCTTCTGCATAGCTATCTGTTCCATAGTTTAAATAATGATCTAGGGCATTTTCTTCATGAGTAATTTGTTCTTCAAAAAGGGAATAAATGACCACTGCCGAAGCTCCCGCATCTTCAAGTTCTTGGACTCGATTCACTGTTGCGGATAAGGGGGCACAAGCAGAGGGAACAATCGGGTTTTTTAATGTCAATCCTAGATAATTGGTACTGAGATCCAGCATAAGTATTTCCTTTAAAAGAAATTAAGAAGTAGAAATTTTTTGTTGTTCTCCCCTTGCGGCTAAGTATTCGTAGAGTTTCCAACGCTCTAGTACTTCCTGTTGGGCTCGTTCCATTAAATGCTTTGCTTCTTCTGGATGGGATTGTGTCAACATTCGATAGCGATTTTCTTGATAAACAAATTCTTGTAATTTTAAACGAGGTGCTTTGCAGTCTAGTTGAAATGGATTCTGGCCCTCTTTGGCGCGGTCTGGATTATAACGAAAGATCGGCCAATAGCCGCTTTCTACAGCCATCTTTTGATGGCTGAGTCCTTTTTGCATATCAATTCCATGAGCGATGCAATGACTATAAGCGATAATAAGAGACGGACCTTCATAGGCCTCCGCTTCCAAAAATGCTTTTAAAGTTTGCGTATCATTTCCTCCCATCGCTACTTTTGCCACATAGACATTTCCATAATTAATAGCCATCATTGCCAGATCTTTTTTTCCAGTGGCTTTTCCAGAAGCCGAAAACTTTGCTACTGCGCCTAATCCGGTAGATTTAGAAGTTTGTCCGCCGGTATTGGAATAGACTTCTGTATCTAGAACCAGAATATTAACCTTTTTTCCTGAGGCCAGAATATGATCGAGTCCCCCATAACCGATATCATACGCCCACCCATCTCCACCAATAATCCAGACCGATTTTTTGACAAGATAATCGGCTAAGCTCAATAGAGATGCCGCTTCTGGAGAGGGATTCTGAATCAAGATTTCTTTTAGTTGAGCAACACGTTCCCTTTGTTCGTAAATATCCGATTCATCTTTTTGTAAGGCTAGAGATAACTGTTCCGCCAATTCAGATCCAATTTGCATTTTTAATTTTTGTACGAGTTCAAGGGCTTGTTCTTTTTTCTTATCGAGGGTCAAGCGCATTCCAAAACCAAACTCCGCATTATCTTCAAAAAGGGAGTTAGACCAAGCTGGACCGCGTCCTTCTCGATTTTTGGACCAAGGAGTCGTGGGAAGATTTCCTCCATAAATAGAGGAGCATCCGGTCGCATTTGCGATAATGGTACGATCTCCAAATAATTGGGACACCAATTTGACATAAGGGGTTTCTCCACAGCCCGCGCAGGCTCCAGAGAATTCGAAAAGGGGTTGGAGGAACTGACTTCCTTTTACAGAGTTTATATTCAGTTTAGTACGATCATATTCTGGAAGATTCAAAAAGAAATCCCAATTGCCTCGTTCCTGTTCACGTAAAGGGAGTTGAGGCTCCATATTAATTGCTTTTCGCTTGATCTGTTGTTTATTTTTCGCGGGGCAGATTTCTACACATAAAGCGCATCCCGTGCAATCTTCAACGGCAACCTGAATAGTATAAGCGGTATTTTCAGGAAATTCTTTTCCACGAAGCGGGAGCGATTTAAAGCTTGAGGGTGCGCCTTCAAGTAAATTCGATTCATAGGCTTTAATACGAATTGTGGCATGAGGACACACAAAGGCGCATTTCCCGCATTGTATACAAACTTCAGGGTCCCAGACAGGAACTTCTTTTGCGATATTACGTTTTTCCCATTGTGCTGTTCCTGAAGGAAAGGTTCCATCTTGTGGCATTTGGCTTACTGGAAGATCATCTCCTAACCCTTGAAATAAAGGAGCTAAGAAGTTTTTAACGTAGGCTGGAGATTCTAGGGGTACGATAGGAGGATATTCAAATGTGCTTGTCGCTTGTGTCGGAATTTCTATTTTAAAAAGGTTCTCCAAGGTCATTGAAACGGCCTGAAAATTCTTTTGAACAATCGCCTCTCCCTTTTTTTCGTAGGTTTTTTGAATTGCATTTTTAATATAAGTTAGGGCTGTTTCTTGTGGAAAAACTCCAGAAATCGCGAAAAAGCAGGTTTGCATAATCGTATTAATACGTCCTTCCATTCCCGCTTGTTTGGCTACAGCGTCGGCGTGAATGACGTAAAATTTCAATTGTTTCTCGATGATTTGGGTCTGGAGGTGATGAGGAAGACAGTCCCAAATTTCCTCTTTGGAATAGGGGCTATTCAGTAAAAATGTTCCGCCGTTTTCAATATTTTTTAAGACCTCAAATTTTTCGAGGAGAGAAAACTGATGACAACCTACAAAGCGAGCACGTTGGATCAAATAGGTGGAGTGAATTGGGTCCGGGCCAAAACGTAAATGAGAGATTGTTGTCGAACCCGATTTTTTGGAATCATAGACAAAATAACCTTGAACAAACTCTTCTGTTTCTTCTCCAATAATTTTGATAGAGTTCTTATTAGCGCCTACGGTTCCATCGGATCCCAATCCATAAAAAATGGCGCTAAAGACTTTCTTTTGTTCGATGATGAAATTTTTATCATAATCCAGACTGGTATAAGTGACATCGTCTGTAATTCCTAAGGTAAAATGATTTTTTGCTTCGGTTTTTTTAAGTTCTTCAAAAACGGCTTTCACCATTGCTGGAGTAAATTCTTTGGAGGAAAGTCCATATCGTCCTCCGATGATTTTAGGCATTTTGGAGAACGGTGGATTCGTTTCCATCATCGCTTCCGCAATTGCGGTGACTATATCTAAATAAAGCGGTTCTCCTAAAGCGCCGGGTTCTTTGGTTCGATCCAGTACCGCAATTTTTTCTACGCTTGGCGGAAGTGCTTGAATCAAATGTTTGGCCGAAAATGGACGATAGAGACGAACTTTTAAGACACCGATTTTTTCGCCTGTATTTTGGCGCAAATAGTCTACGGTTTCTTCGACACATTCCGCGCCTGATCCCATCAAAATTAAAATGCGTGTGGCTTTTGGATCGCCTACGTAATCAAAGAGATGATAAGCTCGTCCGGTGACTTGGGTGAAACGGTCCATTGCCCGTTGAACGATTTCTGGACAAATCAAATAAAATGGATTTACGGCTTCCCTTCCTTGAAAGTAGACATCAGGGTTTTGAGCTGTTCCTCGAATAAAGGGGCGATCCGGAGTTAAGGCACGTTTTCGGTGTGCGATCACAAAAGAATCTTCAATGATTTGTTTTAAATCTTTATCTTGCAGAGGCTCTATTTTAGCTATTTCATGGGAGGTTCGAAATCCATCAAAAAAATGTAAAAAAGGAATTCGTGACTCTAGCGAGGCTTTATGAGCGATACAAGCGAGATCCATTGCTTCTTGAGGAGAATTCGAAGCCAATAATGCAAAACCCGTTTGTCTTGTGGCCATTACATCACTATGATCTCCAAAAATCGAGAGCGCTTGAGTCGCTAAAGAACGCGCTGAAACATGAAACACTGCGGGTGTTAATTCGCCTGCGATTTTATACATATTGGGAATCATCAATAATAATCCTTGCGAAGCGGTAAATGTTGTTGCTAAGCCTCCGCTTTGCAAAGATCCGTGGACTGTTCCAGCCGCTCCACCTTCACTTTGGAGTTCGGAAACAACAGGAACGGTTCCCCAAATATTTTTTTCTTCTTGTGATGCCCACTGATCTGCTAATTCTGCCATTCCTGAAGAAGGGGTAATCGGATAAATCGCAATAATTTCGCTAAGACGGTAGGCTACAGAGCCTACCGCTTCATTTCCGTCTACTGTAATAAAAGCTCGTTTCATAAAATATCCTGTAATAGAAAAAAATAGAGCGAAAAGGTTGATTTGCTTGAAGATTAAGCAAATTTTGGGCCATTTTTATACCGCTTTCGTCTAAACCTTAGAAACCCTAATCTCATAGCGGGCACCAGAGACAACATCTCCGGGATGATTAATTTTTTTGACAATAAGGAGATTTTAAAACAGTCCTTTTTTTTCTTGTTTTGACGTTTTGTCAAAAATACCAAACCTTTTGTTTTATTTGGAAATGCGTCCAAGAATTGACTTCTTTTGACTTCTTTGATACAGTTTTGCCGTCTCCTATGCTTTTTCAGGAGATAACTGGTTTTTCGTTTTACGAGACGATTCCTGCCAAACCGTTATTTTTATTCATATTTCAACCTTTTCAAAAAAATAAAATTTTATAACCTATGTTGCGTTTAAAAACTGGACAACCTTTATTTTCAGTCCAACATTTGCGAAAAGCTTTTGGCGAGCGCGTTATCTTGGCTGATGTGACCTTTTGGATTTATCCCGGAGATCGTCTTGGAATTTTAGGATTTAATGGCGCCGGTAAAACTACACTCATGCGAATTCTTAGCGGAAAAGAAAAAGAATTTGAAGGCATTTGTGCCCCGGCTGTCAGTGATCTTCGAGTTGGAATTGTGGATCAGGAGCCACAACTCGATCAGACGAAAACAGTTCGTCAAAATATTGATGAATCTGTAAAGGAAATTCATCAACTTCTGGCCTATTATGATACACTCAATGACAAATTTGCGGAGATGGCTTCTATGTCAGAATCCGAAGCCAATAAACTCAGCGAAGAACATTCTCAAGTGACAGACGAACTTGAAGCTAAACAAGCCTGGGATCTAGACCGACGTATTGAGCGAGCGATGATTGCGTTAAGGCTTCCTCCGCCAGATTCTTCCGTGGTGCATTTATCTGGAGGTGAGCGACGACGTGTGGCGCTCTGTCAAGTATTAATGGCCCACCCCGATCTGCTTATTCTTGATGAACCTACCAACCATCTCGATACTGAAACCGTAGAGTGGCTAGAAGAATATCTGAAAAATTATACCGGAACCTATATTCTGGTCACCCATGATCGTTATTTTTTGGATAATGTGGCAAACCGAATGCTAGAACTTGATCGGGGTGTTATTCGATCTTATAAAGGAAACTATTCTGATTACTTAGCCCAAAAAGCACAAGAAGAGAAAATAAAAGATCGCGAAGATTCTAAGCGGGAGTCTCTTCTTCAGCGAGAACTAGAATGGGTCAGAACGACTCCGGCCGCGCGACGGAAAAAGAGTATCGCCCGCTTGAAAAATTTTGACAAGTTAGAACAAGAAGTTCGTGATGCTCGTGATTTACGTACGGAAGTGGAACTCGAAATTCCTCCGGGGCCACGTTTAGGGGATCGCGTCATTTGGATTGAAAATTTAAGTAAGTCCTATGGTGAAAAAGTTCTATTTAAAGACTTGACGTTAGAGATTCCTCGCGGAGGGATTCTGGGTGTGACTGGTGGAAACGGTCTTGGAAAAACAACGCTCATTAAAATTTTACAAGGACTCGAAAAACCAGATTCGGGAAGTGTGGGTGTCGGAAAAAATACAAAAATGTGTTACATTGATCAAACGCGGGATACCTTGGATCCGAAACAAACCGTTTATGAATCAATAGATGAAGGTAATAATTTTGTTGATCTTGGCAAACGGCAACTTTCGATGAGGCATTATTTAACACGATTTAATTTTAAAGGTCCTATTCAACAAACGCTAGTTGGAGCACTTTCCGGCGGAGAGCGAAACCGTGTGATGTTAGCAAAACAACTAAAAATTGGCGGCAATTTGCTAATCTTCGATGAACCCACAAATGATCTTGATCTAGAAACTTTACGTATTTTAGAAGAAGCGCTACAAGAATTTCCGGGGTCTGCAATTATTATTACCCATGATCGTTATTTTCTGGATCGGGTTGCCACTCATATTTTAGCGTTTGAAGGCGATGGGAAAGTTTATTTTAGCGAAGGTTCCTATGGTATGTATAAAGAGCGAAAATTGGAACGAGAACAAGAGGGCGGAAGTGGTTACGTTTCCAAAAAATCAAAACATACCAAAATGCTCGAATAAAATATTCTAGCTTTGTTTCTTTATCCCAAAGAAGGTGCGTATGAAACTAACTGCCAATATGCAAGCTCCGGACTTTACAGCCGAAGATCAACACGGAAAAAAACATTCGCTTTCGGATTATAAAGGAAAATGGCTTGTGCTCTTTTTTTATCCCAAAGATAATACCCCCGGATGTACCAAAGAAGTTTGCCAAATTCGTGATCAATTTAGCGATTTGAAAAAACAAGCTTCGATTCTTGGAGTTAGCGGAGACAGTGTTTCTTCTCATGCCAAATTTGCTTCTAAATACAGTTTACCGTATTCGTTACTTGCTGATCCCCAAAAAAATATGATTAAAAATTATGGCGCGAATGGTCTTCTCTTTACAAAACGCTGTTCGTTCTTAATTAATCCGGAAGGGAAAATCGCAAAAGTTTATGAATCGGTTGATCCTTCCAAACACGCCACTGAAATTTTAGAAGATTTAAATCAGTTTGAGAAGAAAGAAAACGCCTAATAACTTCCAAAAGAAAATGTTTATGGGATATGAGCGAAAAAAAGATTACTCAGCCGGCCTTTGACGAGAGGATTATTTTTATTAATCTTCTACACCTCTATGGCCGTATTTTAATTGGACTAACGCTTTTCGGAATGGGGATACAACTCTTTCTTCATTGGAAAAAAATTCACTGGTCTGTATGGCCTGTCTCTCAATTTTCCTGTTTTACCTATTCTTGTTTTAATATTCTCGTTTTTTTTATGATGTTTTTGCTTTTTAACGTTACTCCTTGGATGTGGACTCGTCCTTGGATTTTAAAACGAATATTACCGTATCTTTATAAGAAGCAAACAACGACCGAAAACGAAAAATCAGAAAAACGTCCTTTACAACGAGTTCTTTTAATTCTCTTTTTTTTAGAGAATTCCATACGATTTAGTTTTCCTTTTCTTTCTGCGCTTTTTGCTATTTTTGTTTTGATGATAAGCTCGCTTAATCTTCAATTACACTTTCAGAAAATTTATTGGTTAAACATTCTTCCCGTTTATTTCTTTTTAGGACTTATTCTTGGGGGGAAACCAAATATTAATGCCTTTCAATACTGGCGATTTCAATATATTAAGCTAATTCGTTCTTTTCTGAAAATTCTCGCTTATGATAAAAAACCTGGAGACACACCTCCTCAAAGTTCCTAAATCTCAAAGAGGCACTAAATTAGTGCAATATTTGAACGATCAATTTCATTTGGGGACAAGCGAAATCAAACGATTGCTAGAAAAAAGATGTTGTTTTGTAAATGGAAAACTTGAAACATTTGCTTCCTATCGTTTGCAGGGTGGTGAAGAGATCTCATTTTCCGCTCCCTCTTCTCCGGAAAAAGAGCAAAAATTACAAATTGATTCTGAATCTATTCTTTACGAAGATAGTGCTTTTCTCATTTATAACAAACCTGCAGGATATCCTTCTGCACCGACTGAAGATCCAAAGCGAACAAATTTGTATCAAGTTTTGAACCAATACTTGCGAAAACGAGATCAGACTTCTATTTGGATGGTTCATCGTCTAGATCGAGATACCAGTGGAGTTTTACTATTTGCGAAACGGGCAAATCTTATCGAGAGTACCTCCGATCTCTTTCGAAATCGAGAGATCCATAAAAGTTATGAAGCTCTGGTCGATGGACTTTTAAAACCGGAACAAGGTAAAATCATTTCGTATCTAGAACTTAAAGAAAAAGACAAAGGATGGGAACGCTGGGGAAGTACAATGGGTCGTGGAAAATATGCTGAAACGGATTATCAAGTTTTACAATATTGGGAAAAAGCGTGTGTTGTAAGACTTTTTCCTAAAACGGGTCGAATTCATCAATTACGTGTTCATTTAAGTGAAAAACAACACCCTATTCTTGGGGATTCGTTTTACGGAAAACATTTTCGTTGTTCGTTGAATCCTTCACGACATTTACTACATGCCAAGAGCATTAGTTTTATTCATCCGTTGACTCAACAAAAAATTCACGTAGAAAGTCCGCTTCCAGAAGATTTTAAACAGGGCATAAAAATTCTTTCAGAACGAAAACTTTCTTGATCTAAACAAACATCGATTTTTTTTCTTTTGCCTGTAGGATTTTTTTAAGATCTGTTTCATAATATAGGCCTCTAGTCACAAAATTAGAAAACAGAAGGGAAAATTTATGACAAAATTCACTTTTCTTTGGATAGGGTTTCTTCTTTTAGGAATCTTAAACGCACAGTCTCAGAGAATTTTTCAAGATGCTAATATTCGATTAAGTCAGGAGAATTTACGTCCTACATCCCCACCTTCAACGCTCAAGTATAGTTCTCGCTTAAATTATCAATTAGATGGTAGTTCAATCGAAGAATTTGTGGTTCATGATTCAAAATTTAATAAAGGGTTAGAAGTTGTAGGATATTATTGCGCGAAGCATTCCTTGTATTGGCTCCATGCGACGGGGACATTCATGAATTTTAATCTCTGGTACGGCCCTATTACGGTTCGTACGGGTATTAATGGTTTTCGTATCGCTATCGAAGCGGGAACTATTCAACTTCCATTTCCAAATGAAGTTCCAAATCGTTTGGAACGAAAGGAAGGGTATGAAAGTGTTGATCCTGTAAATAATCCAGTTGAAGTTTATGTCATTCAGTCTCCACCTCCAGGAACGATGGATGGAATTACGATTACCGCTTATTATTTTCCTCGCCAAAATATTTATTGGCTTCATCAAGTGGGTGGTATTGCTGGATTTAACAACTGGTATGGTCCTTTTTCTTTAGGACAGACCACCAGAGATTTAGAATTATTTGTCCGTCTAAATAAGCAAAACTATAGTTTGGGCGAAAACATTCGAATTCAAGTGATTGTGAAAAACAATTCCAATTTTGCTCAAATCTTAGAATTCAGATCGGGTTTACAAGGGGATTATCAACTGAATAACGGCTATCGATATTCCCAAAATCGCTATTTTACTCAAGCCTTTACGCAAGTCGCGATCCCAGCCTATTCGGAAGCAATTTTATTAAACTATGCTCATTTGAGACGAGATTCTTCCTTATCACAAGGCCGGTATACGATAATCGGGATTACTGAAACTGCAAATATTGGAACGCTTAAAAGCGAACCTGTAGAATTTACTGTTGTCGGGGTTAATATTGACTTGGATGATGCGATGAATAAAGCACTTGATTTAATTGTGAAGGAACGATATGTTGAGGCAATCGTTTTGCTTCAACATATTATTACCCAACAGCCAAATAATGCAATAGCTCATTACAACCTTGCTTGCGCGTATTCATTGAGTAATCAAGTTCAAAAAGCTTTAGATTCTCTAGAAAATTCATTTCGTTGTGGATATAATGATTTTTCCCATGTTTGGGTGGATTCAGATCTTTCCAATATCAATAATCATCCACGATTTGAAGCACTTTTACGACAATACGATCGAAGAAAATAAAACTGAAAAATAATGAAAGAGGCGAAACCTCGAAGTATTAAAAAAAATGGACCCCTTGAAGGAGTCCATTTTTTTTAATGAATGAATCAACAAATTTGAAAGGATTTATTCTCGTTCTCGAATCCAAGATTCAATAACTGGATAGACTTCAGTTGGTGCGGGAATTCCATTACAAATATCTGCATGTCCATATTTTGGGAAAACGTGATAGGTTTTATCAACGCTACTAAATTTTAGATAACCAAGTTCATAAATTTTATTGTCACAAGCCATTTTATCATGATTTCCTGCTAAAACTAGCAGTGGGAGTTTCAGGACATCATAATGATCTTTATAGACATAAGGAAAACGGGCGGGATCCTTTACATGATATTCTCGAAACGTCCGATTTTTAATTCCATCTGCGAATTGTTTTAAAACGTGTGCAGAAATGTCATCTAAAGTATAATCAAGGGTTGCTTGAATAATTTCTGGAGACATATGATCTGCGTTCCAAACATCACTGGCGGCAAAACTAGAACCCCATTCGTTGGAAACAAATTCAAAAAAATCGGTTAATGAACTTCCCACTAGAGGTAAATCAGCGAGATCATCGGTCAAAAAATTTAGAATTTGGCCACTAGGAACTTTTCCAATCGCAAGGGCTACCGAAGGAAGCAAATAAGATTTAGCTAGAGTACTAAGTAAAAGATTATGATCAAAATAAGGATAGAGTAAAAAGGTAAAAATAGAGGGGTTATATTTCCATGCAATTGTTGCTGGAGAGGCAACTGTAATCAATCCGGCAAGTTCTGCCTGACGTTCCTCTGCAAGGGAAGCATCCGCAACGACTCGAATATCATAAACGTCTTCATAAGTAAAAGTCGGAAAAAAGAGTCCCCATCCTACTTCTAATTTGGTATCGATTTTTACAGATTCGTATTTTACGCCTTGTAAATAGGCATACGCAATCATTCCACCCATACTATGACCGACCCAAAAAGGTTTTTTTCCAGTGCTATCGGATACTTTAGAGATAATCGCGGGAACATCAAAAATTGCGAAATCATCAATGCTCCAGTCCCAAGCTCCTCCAACATCTTCACTTGTATATTCTCCTTGACCCCCTCCACGGAGGGAAGGAATCCAAACGTCGAATCCTCGCTCTGCAAGATAGACGGCCAAACTTTGTCCAGAAACGGGAA
The DNA here is from genome assembly GCA_964530615.1 of uncultured Planctomycetota bacterium. Lineage (GTDB taxonomy): Bacteria > Planctomycetota > JBBTDB01 > JBBTDB01 > JBBTDB01 > JBBTDB01. Next base: position 60,020 of record CAZHAR010000024.1, read on the forward strand.
GGTCCCATACATATAAATTCTGGGCCAATCCATGTTGAAGAATAATTGGAGTTGCGCCATCGTTTCGATAACGTTTTATTGCAAGTAATACGCCGTCAGAAGTCATTGCTGTTTCTTTTAAGATTTCATAAGCAAGAAGTTCAGAAATGGCAAATGAAGAAAAAAGAAGAAAATAAAAAACAGACTTTCTCATAGGTTTTTGTAAACCTCTCTCAATATGAAGGTTTTATGCGTTTTTATTTGAAGAAGCTTTTATTTTAGAGGCTTGCTTAAAAAAAACCAAGAGAAAAAATGAGATTTTGGAGGTATTAAAAAAAAAAAACGTATAATAATAAAAATCTTTTTGTTGGTTTTTACTTATTGAATAAAATATTATGCTTAAATTAAATGTGATCGCCTTTATTATTGTCTCGATTTTTTTTTCATTTTGGTTTTCTTCGAGTCGTTCTTTTTTCTCGACAGAAACATTGTTGCAAACCCAAAAATTAGCATCTTCGGAACTGCAAGAATCGTCTTCAAAAGAGGAAATTCTTGAGGATGAGATCCGTCGCTTAAAAAAAAGTATCAAACTTATTCAAAATGATGTAAAGAATCTAAATCAAGATATTCTCCGAATGGACAAAAAATATTTAGAACTTTGTGATTTATGCGAAAATCAAGTTACTGAATTTACGGCTTTCAAAGTTAAAACAGATCGAATACTGCGTGACCTTGAAAAAACGGGTTCTCTAGGAAAAGAAGAAGCTCCAATAAACACTGCTTCGGGACCCTATGTTCAAGATAAAGTATCCGCAAATCCAAATGTGATTCGGGGACCCTATGTTCAAGATAAAGTATCCGCAAATCCGAATGCACTTTCGTCTGTCCAGCCTCAAATTACGAATCAACCTATCCCATTCAACTTAATTTTAAATGTACCTTCGATTACAGAAGAGCAAAAAACGCAGTATCGAAATATGTTTATTGAACATAACCGACAACGTAATGAATTGATTCGCAATCGGGATACAACAGTTTCGCAAGAAGAGCTAATGAAAAAACTTGAAGATTTTCGTATTTCGTACGAACCGAAATTTCAATCTATTTTAAAGGGGCAGCAACTATCGGAATATGAGAAAGTAGTAGAAAACTACAAAATTCAACGGGAGCAAAATCAAAAAATTCGAGATGAGCGAAAAAATATGCGTCCGAATCAACCCAATTTAAACGATCAAAATGAAAAATAAGGAGAGAGGTTTTATTTAGGTGGGTTAAAATTTTAGCTTACTATTAAAAATAATTATGTGATAATTATTTTTATAAATAAAATTATGTTACTTAGATATGATTTTATTTAAGATAACTTGAAAGTAATAAGTGATTAAAAAAATATAAATGCAACATAAAATAATTTATAAGTATTTTCCATTTTAAAGGTCAAAATGTAATTTTAAGACTGCTTTCTTTTTAGATTCTTCTTCACGGCGATCGTATCTTAACGTTGTATTTATATTTGCGTGGCCTACAAGTTTTTGGACGGTTAGTACATCGACGCCCTCATCAAGTAAGCTTGTAATATAGGTTCTTCTTGAATCATGTGGTGAAATATTAGAAACGCCAGAAATAAGAGCATATTCTTTAAGAATAAAATAAATGGCTTGAGTTGTTAAAGCTTTGAATAAAAGAGTATTTCCTTTTTGAATGCGACAAAAGAGAGAACCTTGCCGTTTTCCTCTATAATTAATCCAGCAATCTAAAACGGGTTTAAGACCTTGAGGAAGATAAGTAATACGGTCTTTATTTCCTTTTCCGCTAATAATCTTTAATTCTCCGGTGGAGGATTCATAGTGATGAAACAAGATTTTTACAACCTCGCTACGACGAAGTCCACAACCGAACATAATTGCAAAAATTGCTCGATCTCTACTTCCTTTAGAAGTATTTGGACAAGAATTTAAGAGTGCATAAACTTCCGTTTTATGAATAACGCGTCCTTGCGGGAGTTTTTGGTTTTTAACTTGCTTAATATCAACAGCCCGATGATATTCTTCCGCAGGCATTTTCCCTAATTTCCAAGATTCTTTTAAGACTCCTTTTAAAGCGGAGAGCATTTTATTCACAGTTGCGGGTGCATAAAGCTCCATAAGTTTAGTACGGATGGCTTGAGTATGTTGGTAACGAAGTTTTTCCCAAGTCATTTCAAGAGAGTTAGGCGTCTGATTAAGATGTGCAATGCAATCTAGCGCCTGTTTCATGGTTCGACGAGAGCCTTTTCCAAGAGAGCTAAGATAAACAAGAGCCGGGTTTTGTTCAGCAAGAAGAAAAGGATCAGGGGTTATTAAAGAGGAAATCTGTTTTATAGGGAGAAAAGAATCTTGAGAAAAAGGTGGAGTCATAAAATACCCTTTTTTTACTTTTTAGAAGGGACATTCTCATAAGTAATATAGTATTCAAAATCTTTAAGATGTCAATAGTTCCTCGTTCTTAAGAGATTTTTTATTTTTTTTGAAGATAACCCAAAACTTCGATATGTTTAGTATGCGGAAACATATCATAGGGGTGAATTGCTCTAATTTCAAAACAAGACCCAAGAGACAAAACATTTTTTTTAAAACTTTTTGGATTACACGATAAATAAAGAATGGCTTCTGGTTTAAGTATTTTTAGGGCTTCAATTAATTTAGGAGTTAATCCTTGCCGTGGGGGATTTACTACTACCAATTGTGGAGAATAGGGCGGATTCTTTAAAAATTTATCGATATCAAGATTAATTAATTGTACATTTTTTAGTTGGTTTTTTTGAATAGCTAAATTTCCCAAATCAACAGCTTCTTTTGTTGATTCAACCCCAATGACAGGATATTCCGTACTAATAATTTGACTAATAGTCCCGATCCCACAATAAAGATCCCAAATAGGACCTGGATGATTTTTTGCATAAAAGGCTATTTTTTTATAAATTAGTTCTGCTTGACTGGAATTACTCTGATAAAAGCTTTGGGCTCCAATATAGAAAGTTCGATTTAGTAATTGATCTTCGTAATAAGGGTTTCCATGAATCAAAGTGGAATGCTGAGACAAGATGATGTTATGTCGAGCCGTGTTAATATTAGAAAAAAGAGAAACAAGTCCTAAAGGATGTAATTTTTCCCATAAATGGTGAAAAACGGCCTCTGATTTTATTGGGCCATTAGTAATTAGAGCAAGTAAAGATTGATCGGTACTATGAGAATAACGAAAAAGTAAATATCTTAAGATACCCTTATAATTAAATTCATTATATCCAGGAATGCGATGTTTTTTAAGAATTTTAAGAGCTTTTTGAGCCAAAAGCATTAGTTTTTCTTCAGTAACAGCACATTGTTTTGTTTCAATAACTCGATGAGTATTTGCTTGAAATAGTCCTATTCTGATAGGATTAGAGGGAGAAACAGGGAAAAGAATTTTATTGCGATAAGAAGTAAGTTTTGGCGAAGGCTGAGTCAAATGAAGAAGAGGATTCCAAGAGGAAAAAAGCGCTTGAAGGAAATTCTGTTTTTGAATAAGTTGATTAATATAAGGTAAATCAAGAGTTTGACAACCACCACATTTAGGGAAGATAGGACATTCAATAACAGAGTCGGGAATATTTAAAAATTTCTGGGATAATGCTTTCACAGGAATAAAGCCTAAAGAAAGAATAAAAAAAAAGATTCTAACGGATTCTAAAAGATATTTCAAATAATTATATAAAACATAATTATAATTATGTTACTTAAAATAGTAATAACCATTGGTAATTTTGAATAATAATTTTCCCTATTGTATATCGCCCAAAGATGTAAAAAACATTTTCAGGCGATAGTTTCATTTTGTTCGTCCTAACGATAGGAGTATTTGAGGGATTCGATGTTGTAATTCCTTAGTTATAACTAGCAACATAATTATAATTCACATTAAAATTTTCCAGAATTCCTACTGATCAAAATTACTTCTATTCCTTATGAATACTTTTTAGTAACATAATTAAAATTACCTTTATTATATAAAGTTTTCCAGATTTAAAAAAATTCTACCCCTTTCGAAATATTTTGTTAAAATAAAAAATCATTTTTCTGTTTTGCATAACACTTTGCCAATTTTGTTGAGAACGATTTATGAAAAAAATCCTGCTTTTCATTTTCTTCTTTGTTTTTACTACTTTTGCTGACCCAAATCAAAAAATACAAGTAACTCAAGTCACTTATTTACGTGATTCTATTTGGGGTTCTATTCTCGGAAAAGTATCTCTTGGAGAAACATTCCTGATTTTAGAAAGAACAAATCAATGGTATAAAATTCAATGGAAAGGCCAATCTGCTTGGATTTACGCAAATCACGTAAAACTTATTACTGAAACGACAACTCCCGTTTATTCAAATTCACAAACAACGACTTCCTCCAAAAATTCCTTTTCTCTACGGGAATTTAAACAAATCGCCGCACCACCCGAAGAAATCCTCGCAGGCCATTTGCAATTCCCTAATCCTAAACAAAATGGAATTTATTCCCATAGCGCCATGATTCCTATTTATTTTACTCCTGCAACCAAAGGACTCTGGACTTGCAACACTTCTGTCCCAGTAGAAGATGGCGATTCTTTTGCATTAGCCTTTTATGCTCCTAATTTCAAAGCGTGGAATGTCCAAATTACTCCAGAAGGAAAATCCACTTTCAATCCTTATCAAAATCCACCTTCTAATATGAAACATGAAGAAACAAGCCTTTCCGTCGGAGAAACTTGTTTCCCTACAGAAGTTTTCCTTTTTGAAAAACCTTCTTCAGAAAATTGGTTTGTTCAAATTACTACTCAACAAACTCCCCTCCATCGAGGCTCTAAACCTGAAGGTTATTTGGTTTTTACTTCCAAGAACCCTTATCGCCTTTATACTCATTTAGCTCACTATCAACTCACCCAAGAAAATTCTATCGCTTTTGTTGGATATATCTATGATCTTCAAAATACTCCTGAATTTTGTAGAGAAACTCCACCTACACCTATTCCTGGCTTGATTGAACAAGCAGAGGTTCATTTACATTATCCCCAAGGAAACGTTCAGATTTTTCCAATGTCAGATGACGGTGCTCACCATGACGAAAAATCAGGAGATGGTATCTATGGAGTCAATTTTAAACCCCTAGATCCCGGCACTTATCTTGCCCAAATTTTTGTTTATGGAACCACTATTGAAGGAAAACCTTTTGTTCGTACCACCCAACATCTCTTTCCTGTTCTCGCTCAAGATCTAAAAATCATCCGCAAAGCAACATCTAGCTTACAAATTGATCAACGAATACAAATTGATCTTCATATTGATCTCAAATCTGAAAAACTGGCAATTTGTAAAACATTTGCCGAAGTCTGGGGAACCTCTAAAGATGGACGCTCTATCCCAATTGTATGGATCGGAGGAATTACGGTTCCAGAAAAAAATGACAAAAAAACAACATTACCGTTATTCTTAGATTCACGGTGGATTACTCGTGCGAAAGCAATTGCACCTTTCGAGCTTAGAAATATTCGAGTGCAAAATATCGAAAACCATTTTCCAATCGATCAAATGCCTTTAATTTCTCTTACTTTACCTACTATTGCCGAAATAACGACAATTCCTGAAATTACTGACGATATGTTGATGGGACCTATTCCAGAAAATAACTCTGGAGGAAATAATTCAAATCCGAATCCGAATCCGAATCCGAATCCGATCCCACCTGATCCTCAGCAACCTTACAATCCAATGGCCACTTCTAGTTCAAGTACAAGTGGTGGAAAATTAATGCTAATTCATGGTTATTGCTCCGGAGGAGTTTGGCCTACTTCTCACTTTACAAACTATATCGTTTTTCAAGATTTTAATAAAAGTCGATCTCATGACAACTTTGCCAAATTAATTCGTGATTATTCCCCTTCAACCTCTGCTTTTGGAGCACTCGCTCATAGTCAAGGTGGACCCGCAACTCTTCATCTTTATACTTATTATTGGAGTGGTCTAGATAACGTAACAACCGGTTCTCGTTTAATTCAAAGTACTGGTTCTCCTTACCATGGTACTGCACTCGCAGGAAATCTTGCAGCATTGGGAAATGTCTTTGGCGCAGGCTGTGGAACCAATACAGATTTAACCTATGATGGAAGCGAAGCATGGCTCTCAGGAATCCCTACTTGGTCACGCTCTAAAGTTTATTACTGGACTACCGCTGAAAAAGATAAACCTTGGTCTTGGGATTATTGTCAAATTGCAACGGATATGTTTCTCTCTGATCCTGAAGATGGAGTCACTGAAAAATGGTCCGGTCAACTTTCTGGAGCCAACAATATGGGACATCTTGAAGGCTGGTGCCATACCGCTAATATGGGAGATCCCGCTCAAACAGGAGATCCTGTTAAAAACGCGGAAAGAAACAGTACCGCTAAACGTTAATTTTTTTAGGGTCTGATCTTTTTTAACTTTTGTTTTAATGAATCAGACCCACTAATCTTAACACTTAGGGAAGAAAAAATCTGTAGTGTTATTCTCCAAAGGATGTTTCTTGAATATGCTTTCTGGCCTTTTCGCACGAGAGTGAAAATTCTTTTTCCAGTCTTGTATTAATCCCTTTCATTCCTTGAACTACTTGTTCAGCCCACTGTACATATTGACTACATCGCTCCTTATTCCATCCTTTAGGACAATTACTTGCTAGACCCCTCACATTACTAATTTTATCCGCTAATTTTACAAATTGAGCCTCGCGGGAAATCTTCGAGGCTTTCTCAATTTGACGCTGTTTTCGTTCGGCTTTAGCGAGCCCTTTATCATCCGTTACTTCCTCTACAATCGAACAAATTTGGATGCCAAAAAGATTTCGAATTTCTTCCGAGGTCGTTTCGGTATCTTCAATCGTATCATGAAGAAGCGCTGAAATAATCACGACGGGATCATAAATTTCTCCCAAGTTCCATAAAATCTCAGCAACTTCAATGGGATGATTAATATAAGGAGTCGCCTGAATATCTTTTCGCCTTTGATCCTTATGCTTCACCGAAGCAAAGTGAAGCGCCTTCAAAATAATACCGACATCGTTCGACTGAAACAAAACGTCCTCCAATCTTCTCGTTTTTATAGTTTTAGATTTCAAAGTCTTTGCATTTCGCGCATAAAATCGTGATGTCATCAAATCGGGCGCTACCATTTTCAAAACGAACAATATCATTGTAAATTTGCTGAACTAACTCAGCAGATTGAGCAAATCGACCAAAATTGTCGACGACCCCTCCGAGACGATGTTCTTGATATTCTTCTCCGGTTGGGTTAAACGATTCCGTCACGCCATCCGTAAATAACATGAATTTATCACCGTAATCTAAATAAATCGTTTCTTCAGTCATTAATCGTCCAAACATATCACCCGATCGCAATCCCATCACCATTCCTGGCATCTGAATAAATTGATGTGGAATATCATTTCGCGCAATCAATAAGGCATTATGTCCTGCATTAGAAACCGTAATACGCTTTTCTGGAATGTTTAAAATTACATACATCGCAGACACAAACATTCCTTGCCGAATATCAGGAACAATCATCTCATTAAGGCGAAGTAGGGTTTCCTTAGTCGAAAGCGAATTTTTATAAATAGTTCTTAAAAGAGAACGCACCATTACCATCACCATCGCACCACTAATCCCTTTTCCAGCGACGTCCGCACAGATCATTCCAATATGATCGTCATCAATACGGAAGATATCGTAATAGTCTCCACCAATCTCCTTACAGGGAACATAAAATGCCGCAATATCAAATCCTGGAACATCAGGAATGGTTTGTGGAAGGAGCTTCTGCTGAATTTCGGTCGCTTTTTGAAAATCTTCATCCAACTGAGTGTTTGTCTTTATAGACTCTTGAGGAGGAGGAGAATACGCTTTAATAGCCGTTTTTAATTCGTCCTTGGTCATTGGTTTTCCAAAGAACATTTTTTCAGGGTAGGTAGTGACTTCAAATTCTTTTTTCGCCGCTTCATCTCTAGTATTAATGATTAAAGGTACTTTTTCTTTTCCCGGGAGTTTTTTCAATCGGGAAATAAGTTCCAATCCGTTCATTTTCGGAAGTTTGGTATCCATAATGATCATATGTGGCTGTTTTTTCTTGACTTCCTCAAAAACACTGGCACCATCTTCAAAAGATTTCACATTCGAATTTGTGGTTAATAAAACGGTATTGTAGGCTTCTCGAATCTCCTTATCGGGTTCCACCATATAAATCAGGGCTTGGCTTCCCTCGTCAAATTTAGCATTGGATTGCAAAAATCCGAAAAGAGAGGCCATTTTTTGCTTGCGTTCATCTTCGCTTGCACCATCCATATGGGTATTAATATATTCAGCAATTTCGACAAGCTCTCCGTCAGTTACCATCACTTCTTTCATATCGTTGCCGACTTTACCTGTCTTATCTTCATTGTCCTTACCGTGAAGAGACATTTCATTTAAAAGGAGTTGTGCTTTATCAGAAATAGGCTGTTCGGTGAGCAGCTTATCAAGATTCATTGTTTTGCCCGGTTCGAAATCATCGCCAAAAAGCGCTTTTTGGATGTCTACTGGTAATGCGTTAAAGAGAGAAAAAACATTTTCTTTCAAGACCGAAACATCTACATCCGTATTTCCTACCATATTGTTTCGCATACGACTCAAAAAATTTTGAGTCGTATCTTGCATCGCTAGCTTTTTTTCCTCTTCAGACATATTCTCTAGGTCATTTTTGTCTGAAGCAGATTGCATCGCTTGAGACACAATTCCTGCGACAGCTTTTGGATCGGAGCGAATCATCGCGAGCAAATCAAAATCGACCCAATCCCCATTTTCGCCCACATTTTGCTCTTGGCTTAACAAAAAATTCATGAAGGCTTTATTGGACATCTCGGAGAAAATAGAATCTTCTTCGTCAACGATTTTATATTCAATTTCGTTCAATTCTAAATTTTTAAATGGCTCTAATAAAGACGCTTTCACCCGTCCATTTTCAACAACTTCATCATCTTTAGCCGCCATCAGTCGAATCAATAAAACCAGTTCCTCTCGGCTTACGCCACGATTAATAATAATGGAATTCAAATTTTTCTTGCGGAGCTTCACAATAAATTCTTCTATATTTTTCGGCATGTCAAGAATATTGCGATCTTCGCAAAGCAGTCCGTCATCACGAATACCAATCGTTACTTTCGGTAAACTTTTTTCTAAAGCTTGCAAAGATTCATACGCTTTGGTAATCCCAGACTGAATATAAGGATGGGTTTCTGGATAAAGTCGCATAAATTGAACCACTTTACAGAGATCCGACATCCAGGTGACTGTTCCCTTAATAATATCTGCAATATCCATGAAGGACCCTTTCTTTAAAATGACTAGGATTAAAATGACTGAACTTATTCAGTGTATTCTTTTTTTTAGTTTTCTGGTAACAAAGATGTTTTCATCAAAAGAAGCACACGAGCGGCTTCCTTACGAATAATTCCATCTGAATCACGAAGTAATTTCTCAATTTCAGAGCGATATTGATGTAAATAACGATTTCCAATTTCTTGACACGCATGTTGTCGAATCCAAGCGTCTGGGAGTGTGAGGCATTGTATCAGATAAGGTGTCACGGTTGAATCAAGAATTTTCTGAAGTTGACGAAAACTCTCCCGTCCAATGGCCCAGTAAGGATCTTTTAATCCTTTTCCAATCAAAACTAATTTTTCTTGATTTTGAAGATAATGCAAATTCTGAACAATATCAAATCGGGATTTCCATTCTTTTTCTTCCAGTCCTCGATGATAGAGAGTCCAATCGGCTTCATAAGCTAATCGAATCAAGGATTTACGTGCATATCTTCTGACTAAATCTTCAGGATCATTTGTCATCTCCAACAAACAAGGAATGACAAGACTGCTAGAACAATAGCCTAAAATAAAGGCGACTCCGGGACGACTCTCAAGTTCCTGCGATTTTTTAAATAAGATTTTTAGAATCTGTTCATCCGAAATTTGCGAAATCGCGTCTCCGATAGCTTCCAGCACAGATTCTTCTTCCTGACTCACCAAAGATAACATTTGGCGGATTCCCTCCCTATGTTTCAATCGCCCTAAAGTTTGTACAGCAATTCTTCTTAAAGACCAGTTTGGATCCGCTAGCGCTTCTAAGAGTAATTGAATCATTTTCGGCGTAGGGTTTTGCTCGGGCAACATCTTCATCGCGGTCGTACAAATTTTGTAATCTCGAGAACCCAAAAAACGTTCCAATAGGATAGCCACCGTATTGGATTGTTCGATGCCTGTGGCTTCGATAATGGCAACATCTAAATCAATATCACGCCCTTCCAAAGCCAATACCTGTGGGCAAAAATCACGATATCCTTTGATTCCAATACTTTCGACCGTCGCTACTAAAACAGCAATTTCAGTATCTTCTAAAAGAACCTCTAATAAATCATGCACATTTTTATTTAAGTAACGTAGTCCTTGCGCAACGAGCATTCGTAGTTCCCAATCTTTTTCTAAAAAATGAAATAAGAGGGCCGGATCAATGTGAGGATTATATTCAAGTTGCTGAAGAAACAAATGATGAAAACTAAAATCCTCTTCTTGCTCTAGCCATTCTTTTAGAATCTCTGAAGAAAAATTGAGAGGAACCTTCTTTTTCAAACGCGTTCGGATCAATATCTTTTCTTTGAGCTCCATCTCGTCTTTTCTCCGATATAGGATTTCTTAATTTTTTTCAGTATAATGCTCTCTTCAATGGTGTATATTATACACTTAAAAAGAAGAGGGAGTTATGGATTTTTCGCTCTTTATTCATCCTCAAAATATGGCGCTAGTGACCGATCTTTATCAGTTAACAATGATCGCCTGCTATTTTCATGAAAATAAACAAGAAACTCCTGTGACCTTTGAATATTTTCTCCGTCCTCAATCCGAACGACATTGTTTTGTTTTTGCGGGTGGAGAGCAAGCATTAGATTATCTGGAAAAAGTTACTTTTTCGCCAAAAAGCATTGCTTACCTAAAAACTTTAGAACCTTTAAAAAAACTTCCGGCTCGCTTTTTTTCTTTTTTAAGAAAATTTGCCTTTCAAGGAGAGGTTCGAATGGTTCCCGAAGGAACTATCGTCTTTCCAAATGAACCGCTCCTACAAATTAGTGGTCCCTTGGCGCAAGTTCAACTCGTCGAGACTTATTTACTGGCCACTTTAAATTTTCAGACGATGATTGCCACAAAAGCCGCTCGTATTTTGGAAGCGGCTCAGGGACGTCCTGTTTTTGAATTTGGAACTCGCCGCGCTCATGGGCCACAAGCGGGAACCCTTGCCGCTAGAGCTAGCTATATTGCTGGTTGTTCAGGAACCTCAAATCTCCATGCTGGATTTGAATTGGGGATTCCGGTCGTCGGAACTGCCGCGCACTCCTTTATTCTCAGTCATCCTTCAGAAATGAGCGCATTTCACTCTTATTATGATTTGTTTCAAGAGCATACTACCTTACTCATTGATACCTATGATACTCTGCAAGGCGCTCGCAATGCTTGTCAAGTGGGTCCTCTATTAAAAGGGATTCGGCTGGATTCTGGTGATCTCGCACACTTAAGTCGTGAGGTTCGAAAAATTTTAGATCAGGCGGGTTTTCCTCATGCTAAAATTCTTGCCTCCAACGATTTAAACGAACAACGTATTCAAGCTCTGCTTAAAGAAAATGCTAAAATCGATGCATTTGGAGTTGGAACCGAATTGGTAACCTCTCGTGATCAACCCGCCCTCTCTGGAGTTTATAAATTAGTGGAAATTGAGGAAAATGGACAAAAAAAACCGAAAATGAAATTTTCAGAATCTAAAATTTCCTATCCCGGAAAAAAACAAATTTTTCGACAAAGCAAAAACGGAGTCGCTTTTCAGGATCTGTTAGCTTTAGAGGGAGAATCCCATCTAGGAGAAACGCTCTTGAAATCCGTGATGACTCAAGGGAAACGAATTCACAAACCTATGAATATGAACGAGTTACAAACGTTCCATCAGCAACAAAAACAACACTTTCCGCCTCATTTTTTGGATTGTCAGCATAAAACCTATCCACTCCTCATTTCAGATCAGTTGAATAAACTTGTTCAGAATCTCAAATCTAGTTCTCTCTCTTGAAAGTTTGGTTGTAAGCTACTCACAGCTAAAGCAAGTGAGCTTTGAAAAAAGCAAACTACTTT
>CAZHAR010000025.1:0-70467 GCA_964530615.1 uncultured Planctomycetota bacterium
TCCTGTTATCTTACCAAATTACCCTACCAAATCAACCTATACTGATCCATTACCGCGAGGAGAATGGTGCTGTACTGAACAGGATTGAATTTTTTGTTCGAGAAAACGAATATAGGTGAGAAGATCTTGACGCTCCCATTCGATAAATGGGCGAGATTGACCTTTTGTAGGCACTCTAGAACTTGAACGAGACATTCCGCTTCGAGTAATGGAGTGAACATCGCTCTGCTGAACTCGCGAAAATTGGTTTCGGTTCATTATAAAAACTCATTTTTGTTGCATTGTATGAATTAAAAAACTAGACTCTTTTATATTTTCTCTTCACTTTTCAAAAGGCATTTTCGGTCGCACACGATGAAAGAGAAAATCAAAATAAAAACGATCATATATTATACTAATTTCTGTATTTCTTTGTTTTTTCGTTGCCTCTTTTTCTTTTAGATAAAGTCTTCTTTCTTTTCTAAGATTGAGATCTGAAAAAGTTCCATCCAGATTATCTGATACTAGGTTTATATAAATTTTAGTAAGTTTAGGTAAATCTAGAATTTTTTTTAAATCAGATTCTGAAAATGAAGGCCAATCAATACTTAATGTCGTTAAATTATTCATTTTGTTTAAACTAGAAATCTCAGATATATACTCTAAACAGGTAATTTTTAGAATTGAAAGTTTTGGAAGCGAAGAAAGATATTTTATTTCATTGATTTCATATCCCAAAAAACCTTTTGCTCGTTTTTCTCGAGATGGCGATTTTAAAAAAGAAGAAATATTTAAAGCAAATAATTGAGGAAGTTTTGAAATTGGTTCAATACTCTTTCCTTGAATGCCTGTTCCTTCTAAATCGAGAACAGATAAAGACTTTAAATCGGAAATATAAACTACTCCCTTTTGAGTTATATTGGTATAGGATAAAGAAAACCGAGACATTTCTTTACAAAACTGATGAATATATTTTACTCCTTGATCTCCAATTTCTGTTTCATCTATTCGAAGGGTTTTTAAATTTTTTAACGATTTAAAATGAATTAAACTAGAGTCTTTGATAGAAGTTCTACTGAGATCAAGATAGGTTAAATTTTCTAGATTTTCAAGAAATTCCAGATTATTAATATTCGTATCATTTAAATATAATATCTCCAAAGAATTTAAATTTTTTAAAAAAATTGTTCCTTGATTTGTAATATTACTATGAGAAAGATCCAGTAATTTTAAAGAAGGAAGTTCTATAAGAGAAAGCAGAATTTCATCATTTATTTTTGGACTATTAAGATCGAGTCTCGATACACAAGAGAGATCGTCCAAAGTGTAATCTTGTTTTAAAAATTTTAAAATATTTTGAAGATTATTTAATCTATTCAAGCGTTGAGTTCTTCTAAAATATTGATATTGAAAAATACAAATTAATATCAATAATAAAAGAAATTTTTTAAGTGAAAATTTTTTCTTCATTTTTTTATTTCACATTATAAGGCGTTCGCTTCAAAATAAATCAGTTGCAATCATTAAATTTTATAGCTTTCAAGATAACCATGCGCTATAGATACTGAAAGTACCTTCCTTACACAGATATCAAAAAGTACATTAAGAATAACTATGACTCTATATCTTGCATTAAGATCAAGTTCTTTAATTTGTTGATCATTTAGCTTATTTTTCTCTTTGCCTTCAAAAATGAATGAATCACCTTTGTGCTCATAAAGGTATTCTTTATTCTTGTTAAAAGCCTCCTTTTCTTCATGAAGCTTTTCTATAGAACCGAAAGCAATAAGAGAAAAATCGGAGTTAAACAGCCCTTCTGTGAGTGTTGATGGCGTAGACCAAAGATTATCTATGCTTTTTTTCATATCTTTTTTTAATCCAGATGAAAACATCTGTTTTGCCATTTCTAAATTATTTTTACTCATCGTGTCTTCAAATGATCCGCCTCTAAGTAATTTACCTCCACCCAGAATCTTATACGCAGATTGAAGCGATTCATTTTGATCTACTGCAACTTTAAGTTCCGGTGTAAGAGATTGAAATGGATAATATTCCAAACGATTACGTTCAGCGCTCATATTTAATATATTATCTGATGGACTTGTAGAAGAAAACAGATCAGGAAATTTTGTATTATCTATATCTTGAAACTGAAGCTTATAATATTCATTTTTTATACTAAGTATTTCGTTACCTCCGTCTGTTATTACCATTCTCCAATTTGGATATGTTAGTTTCGAATGATATAGATCGGTCAACTCTGTTCTTATCTGTCTTTTTTGAATACATTTATTATCAGACGGCGGAGGAGAATAGGGTGCTTCGTCGGGACCCCTAGGATTAGCTTCTTCCAAGCCAGGTTCAAAAGGAGGCTTAGGTTTTATTGGTGGTGAAGGAGGGAGGCGAGGAGGATGGTGCTGTACTGAACAGGATTGAATTTTTTGTTCGAGAAAACGAATATAGGTGAGGAGCTCTTGACGCTCCCATTCGATAAATGGACGAGACTGCCCTTTTGTATGAACTCCAGAACTTGAACGAGACATTCCGTTTCGGGCAATGTGCTGAACATTACCCTGCAGAGCGTGTGAAAATTGGTTTCGATTTGGCATAAAAATTTCTTTCTACGATAGAAGTGGGTATTCTTTTCACTTTTTTTGAAGACCCACTCCTCAATAGGCTAAATATTTTTTTGTGTCCAAGCAGAAATTCCAGGGGTAATGCCGCCTGTGAAAAAAAGTCCTCCCAACGGATCTGGATTGTATCCCGGAGTATACGTCACTCCTGGAATCGGAATATTTGGATCCACTCCTTGAGGCAACCCGTCGTTATTAATAAGACTCGGAATTGACAAATACGAAGGCGTTCCTTCAGACGGAGTTTCACTGCCTCCTGGCGTTCCAGAATTTTGTTGATTTTCTGCATTTTGAGAGGAAGCATTTTCGCCTTGATTCTTTCCACAACAAGAGCAACAACCATTGGATTGGGAAGGCGGTGCGCACATTTGAGCGAACTGCTGTTCCAATAATTTCGCATAGTTACTGAGAGCTTCTTGTCCTAAGGTATCGATTTCTGAAGGAAAATCGCTCAAAGACATCGAATCACTTCCTTGTTCGGTAGAAGTTGAATCCGTACGCCCTTGACGAGAACCTAATATTGTTGCTCCTTGCCTTCCTGCACTTTGAGAAAAACTGCTTGTCTGACTCAGTTCCGATTTTTTAGTTGAACGTGATTGACAAGCTAAACAACTTCCTGAAGATTTCTTTGCAGAGGAAGAAATTTTGTTTTGAGTTTTTTCTACAAAAGAAATAGGATTTCGAACTTTCTTGGCGACGCGCACTTTTCCCGGATAAAACGCTTGAACCGTATTGACTCCAAAAGGGTCAACAGCAAGAGAAGAAAGCGTCATAGGCTTGGCTCTTTGTTGGCTTTGCCGAGCTTTTAACTCCATTGCGTAAGCGGGATTGCCAACCTGAAGCGCGTTGACGGGCTTGGAAGAATAACGTCGTGTTTGCATCAGTTCTTCTCCTTATAACGCAAACTGAGTGGGATCGATTCCATTCAGACGCGAGACACAAGCCGTTTCTGGAGCATACAAGGCATAGAACGCTTCTATCGAAACCCCTCGTTTGTTTTCGGTTTGGTTCACCGGAATCGGGTATTGATGGATTCCAAAGGGCTGAACTTCCGCGATATTGGGGTCACGCGCATACAACAATTTCAATCCAGTCGGGCCATTAAGCTTCACGAAATAAATCGAGGTCAAATTGGTTCCTGTTCCTTTCGTTTCATTCAACGGAATCGCATCACTAATATACCAGTCTATCCCCAAAAAACGAAGAACGGAAGCCTCTAATTCGTCATCAAATGTCCAAAACCGATCGGAGGCTTTGTCAATAAGTCCTAACAGTTCTCGCAAGGCTTTAGGATTCAGAATCGCACAATCTGGCCCCCCTCCGCCGATAATATCATCTGTACAGGCGTTCAGGTAACAGGCTTTATAAAGGTCTTGTAGAGACATAAAACCGCCATTCGCATTATTGTTATTCGCTCCGATGGTGGTCGAATTTGAAAGGGAGCGTAATCCAATGATATTCGGAGTTGCAGTTCCTTCAATGATCTGTGTGCTGAGTTGTCGTAAAATGCCTAATTTTACTCCACGCGCTTGAGTTTCCAAATTATCCGAGAGACGACCGGAAATACTATCGTAGGTATCTAATTCTATATGTTCACCTATACGGGTGAAACTAACTGAATTCAGTGTGACGTTGGTGGCCGGTAAATTTTTACTGGCGGCTCGACTTAGGAACGGGATAGCCGGGATGGAATCTGCCCTGTTAAACTGGTAAGCATCGGTGGCCATTTCCATTTCTAGTTGAGGAATCTTGCGCAAGAACTGGTCCCTCTTCATGTCATTGGGATGATACCAACCCGATTGGCGATTGGGAATGGATAGATTTTGCAGACTGCCTACAGAGGGTAGTGTCATTTTTGTACTCCTAAAAAATAATTATTGGATAAATCCTAATTCTAAATGGCAAACTGAGTGGGGTTGATTCCGTCTAAACGAGAAACCGTGGCACGTTCCGGAGCAAACAAGGCATAGAAAGCTTCTACAGCCAATCCTTTGCGGTTTTGCGCTCGATTAATGGCGATCGAGTATTGATGAATTCCAAATTCGTCGACTTGCTTAATATTGGGATCTCGACCATACAATAATTTTAAGCCGGTTGGACCTCCTAATTTGAAGAAATAGATCGAGGTTAAATTCGTTCCTGTTCCTTTGGTTTCGTTGAGTGGAAGAGAATCACTAAAGAGCCAGTTCAATCCTCGAACATTTGGAATTTTCACGCCCAAGTCGGAATCTTCTTCCCAACAAGCAGACTGAGAGCGCGATTGTGTATCCATTAAACCAAAGAGTTCTCGTAGCGTTTTTGGATTGCAGAGCGCATAGGTGGCGGCTCCTTTTCCCACAGAACCCTCGGTTGGCGCGCAAAGATAGATCGACTTATCAATATCTCGGAGCGTCATAAATCCACCGTTCAAAGCATTATTGGCCGCGCCAATGGTATGAAATTGAGAAAGGGATTGAAGACCTACAATATCTGGGGTCGTGGTTCCAATAATCAATTTGCTACTCAGGGTTCTCAGAATTCCTAAAGCGACCCCTTGCGCTTGAATCAGGAGGTTATCTGCTTGCCTTCCGCTGATGGTATCGTAAGTATCGGCTTCTAACCAGGCTCCGACGCGTTCAAAAGAAACAGATTGAAGAGTCACATTCGTAGCAGGAAGCGACATCGTGGCACCTCTGGCGACAAATGGAACACTGGGGAGATTGCCATTAACTCGATTAAATTGGAAGGCGTTTGTAGCAAAGGGAACGGATTCCCGAGGAAGTTTATAGAGAAACTGATCCCGAAAGCCATCGCCGGGAAAGAAAGAACCCGCCAATCGATTCGGGACGGAAAGATTTTGAAAAGTGGTAGTTGATGCGAGAGAAATGCTACACCTCATCTAAAAAAATCAATGGTTAAACATACGGATGATCTGGAACTTTAACAAGACTTCCAACGCCAACAAATAGACCAATACCTAAAGTAACGCCACTCGTATTAGTAACACGAACTAAATCGATTTCTTCAGTTTTAAAGAGAATAATAGTTCCGACGGAAGATTGAACAAGAAAAGTTAAAACATCAATATTCACGGTATCGTTTTGAAACGTGACCGTGATAAAGCCGTGAGGATTGGTTGTCCCACTACTAAAAGCAATCATAATGACGTTATTCGTTCGATCCGTAAACGTGACACTGACATTTGCTCCGTTAGCAATCGCAGCATTTTGAACGGAAGCGATGGTGGAAGCAGAGGAAATAACGGGAAGCCAATAGGTATATTCGTAGGCGTTATCAACCGTAGATTGTTGACGGACTTGATTCTGAAGTGAAACGAAAGTCGGCACAAAAGACTCCCCTTTAAAACGCCCAATAAAATTCCCCGAATAAAAGACAATTCAAAGAAGTTTATCCCGTTTTTTCGAAATGTCAAATTTATTTTTACGATTTTTTTAAATAAAATATTTATTAATCATATATATATATATATAGTATAAAATATCAGTATTATTTAGAAGCGATTTTAGATCGGTGGAAATCCCAGAATAAATTCTTCATTTCTCTGAATTCTTTATTTTTGTGAATTCCTCTAGTAAAAACGTATCCTTGATCCAAATAAAAGAGCTCTTTTTTGTCGTTGCGAACGTAGTTAGTAGTGAAACAATCTCCGGTAGCCTTTAACTTTGTGGAGATCGCCACGTCGCCGTGAAGCTACTTCTAATAAACTCTTGTTGGGAAGCGCTTTTCGAGGCAAAAAAAACTCTCGATTTTAAAGCCAAAAATGTCCTATTGTCTCAAAAGTAACGTACAATGGCTTTAATAGTGCCTCTGGCGTCGTTTATAAGGAAAGCAAACATCAACCAAGAAAAGAGAATATAGTGATGGACTTCCTTGAAATGAAAGTGTTTTGTTTTTTAAGCGCGTTGACGGGTTTGGAAGAATAACGACGTGTTTGCATCAGTTCTTTTCCTTATAACGCAAACTGAGTGGGATCGATTCCATTCAGACGCAAGACACAAGCTGTTTCTGGAGCATACAAAGCATAGAAAGCTTCTATAGCCAAGAGGTAAACAGCATGGGAGCGATTGGCTCCGGAATTAGGAAAGATTTTCCAAGGAACGAAAGTCTTCTAATTTTGTGTTTCGTTTGAATCTTTCTGGTTCCGTCTAAATTTACGCTGTATTAATTTAAAAATAACAGCGAATATCGGCAGAAGGACTATCGAAAGGACTAAAGTTTTGGATGAAAATTTGGGGAGTTTAATATTGAAAAATAAAATTATAAAAGCAATTAAAAAGGAAGAGAGGCATCCACCTAGGGATTCTTTTTCTTTTTTTATATCTAGCTTTAAGGATTTACCAAAGAACATTCCGAAGAAAGAAAAAATTAATACAACCAAAATCGCTGGAATACCCAGAATCAACACAATAAAAAAGAGACCTTCTAACCCATTGGTTGCTCCGGGGTTAAAATTGACCTTCCATAACAAAGGAATTGCTACAACTGCAATGACTCCAAAAAAGATATAGCCAAAAAAAGATTGTACTTCGGTTTCACTCTTTTTTATGGATTCACGAGCTTTTTTATATTCTTTATCCGTTTTTTCGCCCGTAATTTTTTCAATTGTCCAAGATATCGAAGCATGAAGCGGGCTGTTTTCGCTAAGTTTTGCTGAATATTCATAAAGAGTTGGAATGACCGAATGAGCAGATTTACCGATCAATCCCAATTGAATGATAGCGCGCTGGTTTGAAAAGTTTCTGTTTTCATCCAATAAAATTTTCTCAATAAAAGAGATCACGATCGCTAGTGCTTCTGAATTTGGAGGAAGTTGCTTTACATATTCAAGTGCTTTTTTATACTCCTCGGAGTCTGTTTCAGAAACAAGGAGCTGTTGTATTAAAAGCTCATGCTCTTTATTTTCTTCTGTATTCATATTCCTCTCGCCGGAGTGGGTCTCAAAATAATGGAATAGGATAAATCTCGTTACTTGATTTTTACAGTTTTTCGAGGTCTCGGATCGAGTTTTCGGCAGAGCGCGCCCAGTCTTGATCGCCTTGGGCGACATAAATTTCGTGCGCTTCCTTAAAATATTTTAAGGCGGTTTCTTTGTTGCGTTTTTGTTTATACACGAGTCCAAGATTATACAGATTGTCCGCTTTGGGAAGCTCTAACCCTAGAGATTCGTTGATATGGAGCGATTCGGTGTAATACCTGATCGCCCTATCATCGCTCGCTTCTTTATAATGAACAATTCCTAACAAGTTGAGAATATGTGCGTATTCTTCTTGATTTCCTTCCGTTTTATAGGTATTTGCCAGATCTAGATAAAGATCACGCGCTTGATCCCATTTAGCCTGAAGTTCATAAACCGCACCCAATTCTTTTAAACTGCGACGATGTCCTTGGATATCGTGGGAGTGCTTACGAATTTCAACCGCTTCTCTCAAGAAGATTTCTGCCTTATGATAATCTTTTCGCAAACGATGCGTAATCCCGATATTAGAGAGGCAACGTCCTCGGTCAGTTTCTAATCCGAGTCGCACCCAGACCCCTAATTCTTCGGCATAAATATTTAAAGCGCGTTCATATTCGTTCAGCGCAAGCAGAGTTCGTCCCATATCGCATAGCATTAAACCGTATTCATCGCAGAGGCGGAGATTTCGATACAGCGGAAGCGCTTTTTCGTAAAGAAGGAGTGCTTCTTCGTTCTTGGCCTCATCAAAAAGTTTTCGAGCCTGATCATAAAGTCGATCGACTTCCGTTTTGTCTCCGTTCCCCACCTTTTTTTCGTCAGAGGGGTTTTTTTGAACGGCAAAAGAAGGTTGCTTTTTTTCTGGCGGAGACGTTAGTATGAGCGGATCCAGAGCCAAAAGCTGAATAATGGGATTGGCTTCTTTTGGACGTTTCCACCAGAACAGAAGACCCGCAAGCGCAGAAAATCCTAAAAACCCAGCTAATTCTGGTGTGTTCTGAAATGCAAAGAAAATGGGCTTTAGTAACGGAAATCCTTGAGCGAATTGCTGTTCTAGAGTGAATTGATACTGATTAAAAATAGGGCCTAACACAGGAAAAAGAAAAGAACAAAAGAGCGAGGCTTTCGCTAAAGTATGTTTGGAAACCGTGTAAGGTGTTGGCACACGGTCAAGACACTTCCCTTGATAATAAATTTCAACACGGGCTTCCTTAATATGGCCTTCGGTTTGAGGCGTAATCCAAAATTCTGCTTGGGTACTTGGTTGGGTTACATCGATATCCAAATAGTCTGGAACAATCAAGGCCCCGGGAAAAATCGGTCGAATCGTCACGATGGGTTGTGTCGCATTTAAAGAAAAAGGGGTGTTTCCAGTAGCCTGAACCATGCCTTTAATTTGAACTTCTTGAACTTTTCCATCACTAATAAGGACTCGTACTGGATAAGTATGGAAAGGATACATTTGGCGAAAATAGCGTACCGTGTTTTGTCGGGTGAGTTTTTCTTCCGGTGAAGAGGTCAGTTTATTTGACGAAGGAACGCCAGTACTTCCTTGTAAAACAGAAGAATCCAGAATAGGCAAGAGAGAAGGAGAAAGTTTATTAAATAAATTCTCTCCGCTCCCCATTTTTCCGCTTCCTACTTTGCTTGGAGTGCCAAAATTCGTATTAAAAATATTTCCATCTAGAAAATTTTTTGAGCCTAATCCTGAACTTGAAGGGGGGATCGAACCTCCAAAGCCACTGGGGGGAATCCCGCGAGAGTTACTCGTATCTCCGCTAGCTCCGACTCCCATAATACTTCCACTTCCGAGATCGGCCCCTTGAAGTACTTCGGCTTCGTATTCTTTTTCTTTTAAGAGCAGGCGATCTCCGTCGAGAAGAGAATAAGTTTCATAAACGGTGAGCGGAATTCGATCATTCAGCTTTATGGACTCTTCTGGAATCAAACTGAGATGGTGGCTAGCGTCTAATTTAAGTCGGGCACAAATTCGTTGCTCTTTCTTTTTATCGGAAGGAATAAGCGTTAGGGTTCCGTTTTCGGTATAAACCAACAGATATTCCATTTCAATTAAGGCGATCTTAAAGCGACTTTGTTCCCTTCCTTTATGCTTGAGAATTAAGGTAAACATTCCAAAACTCCTTCTTCGTTGAATCGGACAAGCCCCAAATGTATTTGTTGAATAATAATTATAGCCGAACCAGAATTAAAGTGATATTGTCACGTCCACCAGCGTTTTTGGCTGTTTCTAGCAAAGTTTTTCCTTGAATGGAGAGGTCTTGTTCTTTCTGCATTATTTCTAAGATTTCGTTGTCCGTGAGTTCTCCGACTAATCCATCCGTACAGAGAAGAAATCGATCGCCTGTTTGTATTGTATCGCTAAATAGCTCCGGGACAACTAGATCTTTTCCAACAGTGCGTGTCAGTAGGCTTCGGTTTGGATGATGACGGAGCGCTTCCTTAGAAATAGAGCCATAACGATAGAGTTCAAAAGCGACCGTATGATCCTGAGTTATTTGCTGAAGGTGATTATTTCGCAGTAAATAAGCGCGACTATCTCCCACTTGAGCCACCGTATAAGTGGAGGTTGTCAAATAAAGAAGAGTCAAAGTGGTCGCCATTCCTCGATAATGGGGGGAAGTTTTTGATTTCTCATCAATTTTTTGGGATGTTTTTCGAATCGCAGAAATGAGCCATAAACGAAGATCTGGCGGAGGCGCTCCCCGAAGAAATTCGGGAAGATGATCGACGAGCATTTGACTCGCGACTTCTCCGGCCTTGCTCCCGCCGATTCCATCTGAAAGCAAATAAATTCCACGCTCTGGAGAAATCCAATAGCGGTCTTCATTATGGGTTGTGAGGCATCCGGAATCCGTGAACGCGATCGATTGTGGCATTTTTTCTTCCTAGACAAATTCGTTTAACCAACCGCGTTTTAGTTTAATTCATTTTAAAAAAAATAGTTAACGCAAAACAGAAGTTCTCGTTTGCCCATATTTCCTTTTTTCTTATTGATTAAAATGTGTTAACTGATTCAATAAGAACAGGAAAGAGGCATCGCATACTCCACAATTATTGGTCACCAAGGGGGTCTATGGGAAATTCATCCACGCAAACACTTCAGAGTTTGACCGGCGATATCGATTTTTTGAAAACTAAATTAACGCCTCGAAGGCGGGCCATCATTCTACTATGGCTCAAACATGATTTTTCTTATGAAGCGTTATCGAAGGCGTTTCGTATTGATCTGGAAACGGCAAGGTCTCATACCAAACAAATTTTACAACTGTGGGTCGATTATCGAATGGCTCTGCTTCAAAAAATGGAGGGGGAACAATGAGTTGCGAAGAATTGGCTCGACATCAAAGACTTTTGTTGCTTCCAGAGAATTATCCGTGGAACGAAATGGAACTGGAGCTCAAAAATAGGCTGATCGGCCATAAAAAAGAATGTGTCCCGTGCCAGCAAAAAGTCTCCCTGCTTTTACAAGATTTCAAGGGATTTAAAGGAAATCTGAAAAAAATCGAACCCGAACAAATATTTCAACGAAATCGTAAAGAGGATAATCAGGAAATTCTTCTTTTCAAAAATATTCTTTTGAAAAAAGAACTGGATCAAACTCAACGGCTCCGTGAATACCGTCAAACCTGGTTTGGAGGATTTTTAATATTTTTCTTTTTGTGTTTGTTACTGTGGATGAATTTTTGGGAAAGTTTGCCAAACGAAATCCGCATCGCAACCGCAATTCAGACCGGACTCTATTATCAATTCGGAAATGAATTTAAAGAACATCTGGAACAATGGACAAACGAAACCGTTTCTGTTCTTGAAACAAAAGGGACGGCCGAAAATTGTCAGTTGTTGCATGAAAAAAAAGTTAATTTGGCCATATTACAAGCGGGTGCTGGAGATATGGAGGGAATTTCAGCCCTCGCTCCGCTTTATCATGATGTCATTCATGTTATTGTTCGCCAAAAGAGCAATATTCAGACCCTAGACGATTTAAAAGGAAAAAACGTTAGTTTGGGGCCAGAAGGCTCCGGAATGCGAAATAGCGCCCTTCAGATTCTGAAGCATTATGGGATTGATCCGACCTCCTTAAAAAATACAGAGCGTTATTTTTTAACACTACTCAAAGAGCCAGAGATGGACGCCGCTATTGTCACCACAGGGATGACTAACAAAGCTCTTTTGACATTACTGGAGAGCGGAGAGTTTCAATTGCTTCCGGTTCTCGATTTTGAAGCACTTGCGATGAAATATTTTTATCTGACGCCTCTCAAGATTCCCCGAAGTATCTACGCGCCCAATGTTCCAGCACAATCCATTGAAACCGTTGGGACAACGGCCTTTTTAGCGGCAAGAACAGATGCCTCCAATATTCTGGTCGAAAAAACATTAGGGGCACTCTATGAAAGTTATCAACCCTTGGGAACCCTCGTGATGCCACTGGAAAAAGCCAAGAATGTTTGGACTATTCCGCTTCATCCTGCAGTCCAAATCTATCGAGATCCCTACCGAGGCATTGGATTATTAGGAGACTTTCTAGAGTGGCTCGCCGCGCTCAAGGAAGTGATTTTTGCCTTCTTTGCTTCGGGCTATTTCTTTTGGACTTGGAAGCAGAAAATTAAAGAAAATAAAGAAAAACAGATCCTATTAACGCAACAAAGCCAACTTAGCTTGCTAATGAACGAAGTGATCGCAGTTGAACGCGCCCATATGGAAACCAATGATCCTATCTTATTGAAACAATATCTAGATGAAGTGACAAACATTAAACTTCAAGCCCTCGATGATCTGACACATGGCCATCTTCGTGGAGATGATTTATTTTCCATCTTTTTAACGCAATGTACAGGAGTGATTCGGAAGATTCAGGAAAAATGTATCTTCCACTTCAAGGCTCAACAAGATCCGGGCCTTCAAAAAATACTCGAAGATCCACGATTATCGTAAAATGACCCAAACCTCTGAAAATAAAATCAAACAAGGAGAAGCTATGTCTTCCGATAAAAAAAAATCTCTCTTAAAGATTATAGGGCCCGGGATGTTGATTGCGGCAACGGGTGTGGGCGCTGGCGATCTCGCTACCGCCGCTTTTACCGGGAACAAACTCGGAGTCGCCATTTTGTGGGCAGTTCTATTGGGTGCTTTTTTTAAATATGTTCTGAATGAGGGACTCACGCGATGGCAGTTAGTGACTGGGGAAACCATCCTGGAAGGAGCCATGAAACGTTTTGGGAAACCCGTACAAATCGGTTTTATGATCTACTTTCTGGTTTGGAGCTTTTTGGTCGCCGCCGCCTTAATGAGTGCTTGTGGAGCGGTGACACATGCTCTTTTTCCGATATTTCAAGATGCCAATACGGCGAAAATCGTTTTTGGAGTCGTTCATAGTCTTTTGGGATTGATCCTTGTTAAAGTCGGAGGATATGGCCTTTTTGAAGCACTGATGGGGATAATGACGGGCATGATGTTTTTTACAGTGGTGATTTCTGCGATTCTGTTAAAACCGGATCTGGCCCAAATTGCCGTTGGACTCGTTTATCCCACCCTTCCCCATTTTACGGATGGCGGGGTAGGCTGGACTATTGCCTTAATGGGCGGAGTTGGCGGAACCGTCACCATTCTCTGTTATGGATACTGGATTCGTGAAGAAGAACGGCTTTCTATCGAGGATCTTCCCGTATGTCGTATCGATTTAGCGGTGGGTTATGTGATGACCGCTATTTTTGGACTAGCGATGGTGGTGATTGGAAGCCAAATTGATGTCCCTGAAGGAAGCGGATCGGGTCTTGTGATCAAGCTTGCTGGAAAGCTTGAGAGCGAAATTGGCGCTTTCGGGAAATGGGGCTTTTTAATTGGGGCCTGGAGCACTGTTTTTACCAGTCTCTTTGGAGTGTGGCAAAGCGTTCCTTACCTGTTTAGCGATCAATGGAACCTCTTAACGGCAAAAGGGGCGGAGCTGAAAAAAGTGGACATTCGATCCAAATCCTATCGATATTATCTCTATGCGATTACTTTTGTTCCAATGTTCGGCCTCTGGGTAGGATTTAGCAAGATGCAAAAATTGTACGCGATGGTGGGAGCCTGCTTTATGCCGATGCTGGCAATCACGCTACTGATTTTAAATACACCGAGCAAGTGGATGGGAGAGCGCTATAAGAATCGTCCAGCGACGATTGTGATTTTGAGTTTTATTTTGATCTTTTTTATTGCCGCTGGATTTTATTCTCAAGATTAAACAGGAACGCGCCATTTAAAGGGGTCGGGCCCCAAGCCATATTGAATGTTGGTGAGTTCTTCAAACAACTTTTTGGCAACGGGTCCGCTTTCTCCGCTTCCCACTTGAACCTGTTGATCTTTATAGATAAAGGTTCCTACAGAAGCGATGACGGCGGCGGTTCCACAGCCAAAGATTTCAGTGATATACCCGGATTTGATGCCATCCATAATTTCTTGAATACGCAATTTACGTTCGACGGCTTCATAACCCAAATGAGGGCCGAGTTTCAATAACGAATCGCGGGTCACGCCCGCAAGAATGGAGCCGCTCAAGAGTGGCGTTACCAAACGTTTTCCTTCTTCAACAAAGAAGATATTCATCGCCCCCACTTCTTCGATTATGGCGTTTTCCTTAGCATCCAGCCACAAAATCTGTTGGCAATCGAATTTTTCTGTAACGAATTTGGTGGGAAGCAAACTGGCGGCATAGTTTCCGCCTGTTTTCGCGGCACCAGTCCCGCCAGCGCAGGCGCGATGATATTTTTCTTCCACATAAATTTTGACGGAAGTAAAATCGGATTTGAAGTAAGAACCCACGGGCGAAAGGATGATCAGAAAGAGAAATTCGGAAGAAGATTTCACTTTAATGCTGGGTTCTGTGCCAATCATCATAGGGCGGATATAAAGGGCCGGACCCTTTCCTTCATTAGGAACCCATCGTTGTTCTTGTTTGATGAGTGTTTTCAAAGCTTCAATAAAATCCGCTTCTGGAAATTCAGGCATACACATTCGGGGAGCGGAGGCATTTAATCTTTTTGCGTTCATCTCGGGACGGAAAAGATAAACCTGATCCTTGGAGCGATAGGCCTTCATTCCTTCAAAAATTTCCTGAGAATAATGCAACACAACCGCCGCCGGAGAGAGCGAAATCGGACCAAATGGAACAATTTTGTAATCTTGCCACGCGCCATTTTTATAAGTGGCCTGAAACATTCGATCCGTAAAGACGCTTCCAAATACAATATTTTTAGTGGAAATTGGAACGGGTTTAAGTTTTTCTGGCGGAATCGGTTCGATCGGAATCATAAGTCTTCCCTTCCTCTAATCTATGGTTGATACGTAAAACAATAACGAAACCCTATCGTTAAATGAAAATAATCTTGTGGACCATTGGTACGAAAGGCACATTCCAGACCAATGGGCGTCAATCCCCAAGCGTTTCCCCGAATGATATGTAGAACCTCCCGTTCTTTTTCTTGGTTCGCGGACTTTGCACTTTCTGGATCAAAAAAACCTTCAACCCATTCCGCCACACTTCCTGCCAGATGATGAACTCCAAAAGGAGACTCATCTTTAGTTTTGTTTTCATCCTTATTTTCCAGTTCCGACCAACTCATTCCTCCATAGCCCTGCGTCAATCGAGCAAATTCTGGATGGAAATGGTTTCCCCAACTATATTTTCGACCATCGACTCCACGAGCGGCCAGTTCCCATTCTTCTTCGTTAGGGAGTCGGTAAGGTTTTTGATCTCGTTGGGATATCCAGGCGATATAGGCTTGAGTATCCAAATAAGAAATGCCACCCAATGGAAGCGATTTCCAATTTTTCCAAGCGTTCCAAGTCTGTAATTCAAAAACTTTTAGTATAGAGAGTTTAGAATCATATTCCAACCCTAAAGAAATATTTTTTTCAACAAGTTTCCAGGAAGTTTCCGTCAAAGAGGTTATTTTTGTTGAATCTTCAAGCGGTTTTTTATTTTTTTCAACAAGCATTTCTTTTAGGGGGGATGGAATTTTTCCCTGTTTCAGATCCTGTGAAAAATTTTCGTTCCAAGCACACGAAAATAAGGGTGCCGGAATGAGTTTAGGGTTATACTTCAAAAATTTTCCTTTATCTGTCTTTTGTGGCTTCCCTTCTTGATCTTTGTGGATTTCTAGGAGTTTCCATTTAAAGCTTCGCGGAATTCTTTGTTCCGCTTCCTCAAATTTTTCAGACTCGCAGAGGTGTTCCAAAAATTCGGTATATTCGACTAGAGGGACTTCTTCTGTTTTCAAAAAAAACCCGTCTTTGGTTTTTTTCCAGAGTTGAGCGCCTGCGCCTGCGGAGGATTCTCCACCCGATAAAAATCGCATCTGCGGAATATAAGTAAACCCTGGAACGGCTTGAGTTTTCGGAATCATCCCAACAACCAAAGGTTCTAACGGTTTTGGCTGAAGTTCTGGATGTTGGATCCATACAGGAACCCTTAATATCAGGAAATCTGGATTTTTCAAGATGGCTAGATAGCTTCCCGGTTCTAAATCGGCGAGGATGAGTTTTCCTGTCGCATCTGTTTCTCCCCAAAGAGATTCCAGCGCTAAAGAGAGTTCATAAAAAGAATTCTCAATCACTTCTTTGGTTTCAATTGGGTTCTGAGAGAGTGCTTTCGGGTTTGTATAAGGAGTTGGGTTCAAATACCTGTCTTTTTCTAGATAGCGGAACAAATACACTTTTGTTTTTGGCTGAGTTTGGAGAGTGAAGTTTTGTCGGCCTTCAATCTTTTTTTCAAAATCACTGCCAGCGTAAGCGGTTCCAAGGTAATCTTGAAGGTCATATCGAGAGGAATAAACGAGTTGATCATTTTTCTGAGTTAGGCCAATTTTCCAGAGTTTAAACGAAATCTCTGCAAGTTTTTGTCTGGCTTGTAGATGATGAAAATCGAAATCCAGCACTTTGCGATAGGCTTCCAGAATTTCCCGATATTTGTTGGATAACAGAGTCTGCTGATCCATTTTTTTGTAGAGATCCGTGGTTTGTTTGGGGAGTCCTGCTTCCCAGGTTTCGATTTTTTGAGACAGCGCATCCCCTGCCTTCAGATAGTCCTGAATCACGGAACGGTGATATTGATTCCAGAGAACTGTTAAAGAAACGAGGAGCAGTACAAAGGAGAGCGTCATCCATTTTAACGCAGTGGCATGGCGATGCGCTTTCCTGCGAAGTTTTCGCCCTAGCGAATCGGGCAAGGCGGAAACTTCTTTTCCTTCGAGGAAGCACTGCACATCCTTAATCATAGCCGCAACCGAAGGATATCGATTTTCTTTTTCTTTTTCGAGTGCCTTCAGGGTAATCGCAACGAGTTCACGAGGAAGATGGCGAATAATTTTTTCTGGAGAGAGAACGGGTTCATTCACCACCTGAGCCAGAACCGTTCGGACATCGCCTTTCGTGCCAAACGGAGGTTGCAAAGTCAACAGTTCGTATAAGATAGCGCCAAGACTATAGATATCGCTTCGTTCGTCAAGACTTTCAACTTCGCCTAAAGCTTGTTCTGGAGGCATATAAGCAGGGGTTCCGACCACGGAGCCTAACATCGTTTTTGATCCATGAGTTTGACGAACGGTTTCAACGGCGTCGGTACTCGTAGGCAAATTTTCTTTTTTTCCAAGAACCTTCGCTAAACCCCAATCCATCACAATGACTTCACCAAAGGCGCCCATCATAATATTTCCAGGCTTGAGATCCCGATGAATCACTCGTTTGGAATGAGCGAAACTGAGGGCATGTCCGATTTGTTGAAAAATTTGTAAAAATCGTGTCAACGAAAATTCTTCTCCGTGAAAAGTGGCTGATTTTTTTTCGCGTAAAATATCTTCCAGCGTTTTCCCCTTGATAAATTTCATGGTAAAGAAAAGATTTCCTTCTATATCCAGTCCGATATCGTGAATGGGAATAATATTAGGATGTTCTAGTTGTCCAGTGGTTTGGGCCTCTTCCGCAAACCGCTCCAAAATTTCTTGTTGTTTCTGATATTGAGGTAAAATATATTTTCGGGCAATGTGGCGGTTCAGATCGTTATCTTTTACGAGATCGACACGGCCCATTCCTCCTTCAGCAATTTCTTGAATATAAGTATATTTATCCGAAGTGATCGGCGAGGCACTGATATTTTGTTTTTGAGATAAATCGAGGCTCTGGCGCAAGAATTTTTTCGCAAAGAGTTCATAAATAACGCTAGGATGCTTACTGACTTTTTTTACAGGCGGATTTTTAGGGGAGGTTCCGGGAGGTTTTTTGAAAAGAGAAGAAGCGGATTTCGGCGAAAGCGGGTGGGAAGGCGTTAGAATCGTTTTCGATTCGTGGATATCAGAAGGTGAAGCGGAATTGATCAGGACGGTCGCGTTCGTTTCTGGGGAAGGAACCTCAATGATTGTTTGGATCGGATTGAGCTCTTTTCCCGGAGTAGGAATCCCCGATGAACTGGGTTGAGCAGACGGGGTATTTAATAGATTGGGATCGGTCATAGTTCCCCCTAAAAGAACAGATAAAATAAATCCTAGATTAGGTTAGCCAATTAAGCCGAATTCTCTTTCGATTGTCAAGTTTTATAAGCATTTCAAAAAAAAATCTCTAGTATTTTAAAAGAACTTTCTGGAAGTCCAAACGTTTAAATCGAAAGAAGAAACCAAGAATTAAAGTTAACATCCAACAAGATTTAAGGTAAACTCTTAGGGATAATTTCTTCAATGATTAGATAAAAAAATAGAAAAGGACGATTTATGATTGTTGCCGAAGACTTGAAAAAAAATCTCCAGATTCTCGAAAAAAAAATGATGTCCATCCGAGACTCTCTTTGACGTGGTTCATCGAGAAAAAAATCTAGAAGAATTTGAACAAAAAATTAACCAATCCGAATTTTGGTCTCATCCTAAAGAAGCACAAAAAGTCATTCAGCAAATGAAGGGGGTCAAAGAACCCCTGGAAAAATATAAAAAAATTCGTCGGGAGATGGAAGACGTTCAGCTTCTTTTTGATCTGGCTGTCGAAGAATCGGATCAATCCACTTTAAGCGAAGTTCACGCCTCACTCATTTTGCTTGAAAATCAAATGAATCAAATAGAAATAGCCATTTTATTGGGTGGAGAACATGATTTTCGAAACTGTTTCTTTCAAATTCAATCGGGGACTGGAGGAACGGACGCCGATGATTTTGTCGAAAAACTCATGCGAATGTATCTTCGTTATTTTGAAGATATGGGCTGGAAAGTGGAACTGATGGATCAGATCGATGGAGAAGAAGCCGGCGTGAAATCGGTTTCTTTAAAGGTGATGGGTGAATATGCGTATGGCAAACTCCGCGCGGAACGAGGGGTTCATCGAATGGCCCGTGTCAGTCCTTATAACGCGCAAGGAAAGCGTCAAACGTCGTTTGCTTCGGTCCAGATTACTCCTGAATTTGAAGAAACAGATATGGAAATTGAGGAAAAAGACCTCGATGTCGTGACCTATGCGAAAAGTTCTGGGCCGGGCGGACAAAACGTTAATAAAGTCGCCACCGCGGTCCGAATTACCCACTGTCCAACGGGCCTTGTCGTTGCTTGTAGCAATGAACGAAGTCAACTCTCGAATCGTAAAAAAGCGATTGCGCTGTTGCAGGCCAAAATTTATCAACTAGAAGAAGCGAAACGAGACGCGGCACTCTCGGCTGAAGTCGGAGAAAAAGGAGAAATTAGCTGGGGAAATCAAATTCGAAGCTATATTTTATATGATCGTCGTGTTAAAGATCATCGTACCGGTTATGAAATTATGAATCCAGAACGAGTTTTCAATGGAGAAGTTGAGGGCTTTATTCAAGCCTATTTAAAGATGAAAGCTCTTGATAAAAAAAATTTAGAGAAAAAAAGTTGATTTTTTCCAAAGTTATTGGCAATTTATAAATAGCGATCGTTTTCTCCCATTTAGTATAAAAGGAACTTTGATGAAACCAATTGTTTATTTGGGCTTTTTCTTGAGCTTGATCGGCTTTCTTCAAGCTCAAGAAATCAAGCAACTTAAAAATGATTTGAATAAAATTGTGGGCAATATTAATGAAGTACTTCCTAAACTTGCTTTTTTTGAACTGGAGTTGGGAAGAGTGAAAGGCGAAATTGCGGAAGCGGAAAAAGTACTCAAAGATCTCCAATTTGATGAAAAAGGAGAACCCAAGACAATCACACTTTCTCAAGGTCAAACGCGCGAAGGGTATCTCAAACCTTATACGGATAAATTAAATGCCGCTCAAGCGAAAGAGGCCGCTCCTTCCAAAAGTGTGGAAGATTTTCTTGAGAAGCTAAAACAACCCTATGAGGAACTTTCTGAAATTACGGAACAACTCGTCAAACAAAATACAAAAGAAGCTGTTCAGGCTCTTGAAGAAGTTTTAGTAAAAACGGAAAAAGGCTCTAAGTTCCATAACGATATGTATCTCATTTTAGGGAAAGGAGTCGCTTCGTTTACTAATCGGGACGCAATGAATGAAGTGGGCGACTTTATTTTGAAAAATAAATCGATGCCAATTGCTCAAGATGTGCTATTTTTCATGGTTCAGGGAAATTTCCATACGAATGCAGAAGAGATGGTCATCGAAATTTTCCAAAAAGGCCCTCCTGTTCTTCGAGATATGGCCATTGGTTATATGAAATTGATTCGCAGTAAAAAAACAATCCCCGTCTTGATCGAAGCTCTGAAAAAAGAAGATAAAGCCTCCGGTTTACAAGAAAAACTCATGGACGCTCTGGAAGCGATTACCGGAGGAACAGGGAATAACGCCGAACAATGGGCTTCTTGGTGGAGCCGAAATCAAGGAGAAGAGCTTCATGAACTTCGGAAAAAACGAATGAGCGCGACTTCTGGCTGGCGTGATAACGATCTGGAAAAAATTCGAGATAAAAAAATTCTCGTGATTACCAGTTTTTGTACTGGAGAGCAAAAAAGCGATCATAATTTCGATCATATCGAAGACATTCTGGTCAAGACTTGGAAAATGAACGAAGAGGTGATTCATATTGTCCGAAAAGAAGACTTTGTGAAAGAAGATCTATCCAATGTTTTGGCGATTCTAATTAATTGTAATCTTTATTGGCGCCATGATACTGCAAAGTCGTGTCGTGCAAGTGGAGGTCCGGGCGGAATCCGCTTGTCTGGTTGTGGAGGTCCGGGGCCTCATAATCCAATGACCCATGAATTGAGCCCGGAAGCGTGTGCCAAAATCAAGAAATACGTAGAAAATGGGGGCTATCTGTTTACAGAAGACTGGGTTTTAGAAGAATTATTAGAAGTGAATTGGCCAAAACTTATTTGGTCGACACGTCGTACTTCGATTAAACCGACGGAAGGGAAAGAAGAAAAATCCAGAGGAGGTCTTAAACACTATGGTATTGAAGTTTTTATTACCCGTGGAGCGGCATCTCACCCTTATTTGCGAGGAGTTTGGGGCAATACTTTAAAAGAAGATATGTCGACAGAAGCTCAAAATAGCCAAGCCGAATCTCGTGTTTATGAACCTGCAAAACATGGATGGATCGTAGACGATGATAGCCCCATCGTTGAAGTCAATTTGCAAAATTGTCAGGTGCTCATCGAAACCAAAGATGCTCGTCTCGTCAAGGACGGAAACGGAGGCTCGGTTGCTGTGGTCTTCAGCCCGGTCCCTGATAAACAAGTGGTAATCACCGGAGAAGGAATCGATCCGGGAAAAATGAAAGGGGGTCGTGTTTTACATGTACTTTCCCACTTTGATGAGCAAAAAGGGGGAGATCGTTCGTTACAAAATATTCTCTTAAATTTCTTGCTTGAAGCGGCAGATCGTCATCGGATTAAGCTTCGTAAAGAAAACGAGAAAAAATTCAAATAATCCCGTTCTTTTTTGGGGGCGTATTGCATACGCCCTTTTTTTATTTTCATTTTTCCAAAACAAGTATTCTTTCAAAACAAAAATCGGACTTGAAAAGAGTTTGAAGACTATGATACACTTAATCTTCTCAAATTTTTGGAGAATTTATGGCAAAAAAGGATATTTTTTTATTGGGTATTGGACTTGATCCGGATCAAGAAGGCCACAAAAGAATTACCAAAAGTGAAGAGTTTTTTTTAGTGGGGGGCTCTAAAGAAACGCATGAAGAGATGCAAGAAAAAGCCATTAAGTTTACAGAACAACTGGAATCGCGCGGTAAAAAAATGGGCGAACTTGAACTTCAAGAGTTTTTAGAAATTGCCGATAAAGTAGGGCTTTCTGCCCCGAAAAAACGATTTTAACGATCGGATGTTATTTTAGTGGAACGCGTTGGAAAATAAAGGCTTAGTATTCGTGACCAAGCAAGAAATTCTTCTCGCTAAAATCGCTCTGAAAAAAAAATATATCACTCAGCAACAATTAGAGGAGTGTTTGCGTCTTCAAAAAAATTCGGAGCGCCCCAAACCTCTCGTTATTTTGATGATTGAACAAGGATTTATTTCCGACAAAGAACTGGAAGCAATTGTTCAATATCAACAAAAATATCAACAAAAAATTCAATCCAAAAAAGAAAATATCCCTGAAAAGAAATCGGCAGAATCAAAAAAATCCGAAAAATCGTATATTTCTTGTGGTTTTTGCAAGAAAAAAATTCCTGAAAATTTGCCGTTTTGCCCCCACTGTAAAACACAGTTTATGGATGTTTCCAAAGCACAAATGACTCTAGAGAATGCTTATTATTGCGGGTTTTGTAATGGTCCTATTACAGAATTAGATGAAAAATGTCCTAAGTGTGGAGCGGTCTTTACCACATTAGAAAGTTTAAACGAACAAGTCTATTCTTGCGCCAATTGCAAAAATTTGGTTTCGTTATCGGATCGAAAGTGTCCAAATTGTGGCGCTCAATTCGATGACTAAAAAAAATTTTGCTTAATATTCAAAAGAACTATAATCCGACCGTGAAGAATAGAGATATTTTCTTTCTTCTGGAGTAAAGATACTGGTTCGGTGCTTATCATCATTAAAGCAATGTCCATTTAACGTGATGACCCATTGCCTACAGATATCACACCAACCTAAATAAGGTTCTCGAACAAAGTCAGGATTTTGCATGATAGAATCTCCTTAAGCGCTTAAACAAATAAAAAAAATCTGCTCTTCCTTATATGAATCTTGAGGACATCTCTATGCGGATCGCGGTTTGGAATTTTTTGATTCTTTTCTGCCTTCAAGGGAGCCTGATTCTTCTTGTTTTCCTCCCTCCAGTAGCACCTTCTCCTCATCCAGATATTTATAAATTTCTTGGATTCGGGATTTTATTTTTTACAACAATTTTCTTTTATTATTTAAACCTTTCCTTGAACCAAAAGTTCCGTTTCTCTGAAAAAAAAAATAATTTTTTTACTCTTTTTTTTCTGGGATATCAGTTTTTACTTTTAGCCCTCCATCCATTTTATGAGACGTTACTTCAGGGAAGTCTCTTTTGCCTTTTTTTTTGTTTTGGCGTTTTTTTGTCGGAAAAACCCTTTCAAAAAAATGTTCGTAGTACGCTTCCATGGATGGGCTTGGTACTTGCCGTCTATGGAATTTTTCAGAAATGGAACCCGTCTCTTTCGGCGATTGAAGGCGGGTCGATTGGAACATTAGGAAATTCTAATTTTGTAGCTACTTTTTTAGCGCCATTGATTTCTTTTTCGGTCGGAGAATTTTTCCAAACGCGCCAAAAAAAAATGTTGCTTCCGCTGGTTGTGATGCTATTTTGTCTTTTTCTGACTCGAGGTCGAGCGGGGTGGCTAGGATTTATGGGTGGGCTTTTTTTTTTACTTCCCCGCCGTCATGGACTTCTCTTAATCCCGCTTTTGTTGGGGGTTTTCGCCCTTTCTCCAAGCTTTTTTTTCCGTACCTATGATTCGGTGCGTCTCTCCATTTACCGTCAAACACTCACGATGATTCAAGATCATTTTTGGTTTGGAGTGGGTGTTGGACAATTTGAGAATGTTTTTCGACGGTACCGAGAACCAGAAGAATATTATCTCTCACAAGAAGGAGTCGCCTGTTCCGAGAGCGACTGGCTCCAATGGTTTTCAGAGTGGGGGGTTCCGGGGACCCTTTTATGGATCATTTTATTGCTTCGAGCCTCTAATGCTCTGCGAAAAACAGATCGCGCGTTGTTTTCAGCGCTGATTTCACTATTTATTTGCGGACTTTTTAATTTTCCGATGCATCTTCCTCATGGATTGCTTCTGCTATTCTGGATTTTGGGAAACTCTGGAAGCCTCAGCCTCTCCCCTAAAATTTCCTTGTTCGTTCCGATCCTAGCACTCGCTTCTTTTCCACTACTTTGGATGGCCGCGATGGGACAACTTTATCAAGAACAAGCTTCGCTTCTGGGATTTGAAGTTTCAGCCCTAAAAAAATCGCTCTCTTGGTTTCCTCAGGCGGAACGATATGAACTTTTGGGAAAAGCTTACCGAAAACACAATCAATTGAAAGAAGCACAAGATTGTTATGAAAAAGCGTTACTTCTGGAACCTTCTCGCTATACGTCTTGGTTTGAATTGGGAATGGTCACAGAAGAAATTGATTATTTTGATCAAGCGCTAAAAATTAATCCGGGCTATTCTCTGGCGCGGTATCAAAAAGCGCGATTAATTTGGAAAAAAAATCAACGTCTGGAAGAAGCGCTTGAATGCTACGAAATCCTTCTGGTTAACGTAGAGCAACAAAAAAAAATTGCGCCGCTTCCTTTGAAGAAACAAGCATTATATCAACAGGCCCTCTATGATAAGGCTTGTATTTATTTGCAAAAAAAAGAATACACTTTGGCCACCGAAGTCCTTCAAAAGCTTCTAATCCAAAACCCTGAGCATCCAGAAGGACTTTTAGAATTGGGAATTCTTTTTTGTGTGGAGCATCATTTTGCTCAGGGCAAAAAATATCTGGAAGCGGCATTTCAACAAATTCCCCAGCATTCCAGATTACGTTTTAATTTGGGCCAACTTTATTATCAAGAGCAGTGTTGGCAAAAAGCGTATGAAATGTTTCTTCCATTAGAGCAAACGGGAGGGCCCTATCAAGAATCTGCACAAAGATTTCTTCGGGGAATCGAGCAACAAAGAAAAGAGAAAGACTCTCGAAACGATTAATCGCAAATAGTGTGTTAAAACGAGCGTCGACCTTCGTATCCAGCCATAATTTCTTGCATTTTCAAATAATACCAGGCATTTTGCTCTTTATATTCGTCGCTGTCACGACCCCCTTTTCTCAACCAGCCTTCATAACGGGCTCGGGCTGGAAAAAATTTTGGATGATTATACGCTTCCACTAAAGATTCAAATTTTTGCTTGACTTCAGGGCTATCTGGGTCCTTATTCGTATAGGTATTTGCATGTTCCAATGCCCGCACATCTCGGAGTCGTTTCCAATATAACGGATCTTGCTCCAAGTCAACACGGCTCCAACCTGCACGATCATGTTCATCGGGTTCAATTGATTTGCTTTTTTTTGGATCCTTGCTTCCGTTAGAAGAACCCTCCTTGCTTTCACTTGAAGAGCTTCCTTGAGAGGAATTATTTCCGGAGTTAGAAGAGGAAGTACTCTGCGAAGAATTCGATTTATTTTCTGTCGTTTTTGAATTTTCTTGGCCCTGAAACCCGCCAGTTTTAGAGTTTTCAGAAGTCTTTACGTTCCCTGTATTTTTTTCGTTACTTTGAGGATTTTGGGAATTTTTCGTTCCGTTTCCGGACCCTCCGGTTCCTGAACCTTCGTTTCCTGAAAATCCGCCAGACGCAGAATTGTTCCCGCCCGAATTTCCAGAAGAGGCGTTTGAAGATTTATTTTCTGAAGCGTTAAAGCCCCCTTGAGAACCAGAGTTGCTAGCGCTGTTTGAAGCAGAATTTTGACCAGAATTGGATTCTGGCGCGTGAAATCCCCCTGTGGAACTTTTGGATTTTCTGGGATCGTTTCCTGCGGATTGAGAATATTTTTTAGATTCAGGCCCCGGAGGAACAAATTTTTCAGATTGTGCCTTCCCTTCGGTAGAAGATTTCAAGTGAGCGCTTTCTTTTTCCGAGCCTCCCGCTAAATTGCCTGTACTATGAGCACCGGAGTCTTTCGTTGAATCCGAAGCGGCAGAGTCTGATAATTCAGCAATTTCGCGACCGTCTTGGAGAGTTTCTTTTGAAGC
Source organism: uncultured Planctomycetota bacterium (assembly GCA_964530615.1). Taxonomy (GTDB): domain Bacteria; phylum Planctomycetota; class JBBTDB01; order JBBTDB01; family JBBTDB01; genus JBBTDB01. The sequence goes on from CAZHAR010000025.1 coordinate 25,725, forward strand.
TTGAAAAAGTCCTTTTTGATTGGAACCAAAAACAGCCGCAATTAAAATTCCGGCGATCACCATCAATCCGATTAACAGGATAAATTCGGTCATCCCTTGTGCTCGATTCCTCATAGATCTTTCTCCAATAAAATCACGCTTTAAAAAAAATGGGGGCCCAAAAGGAATAGAAATAGAGAACGATTTTTTCAAAAAGTTCCTTTAAAGTTTTCAGAGAGGTATTTTCCAGAGATTTATAGTTAAGGATATCAACAAAAAAACCAACCCCGAAGGGTTGGTTCTCTTAGACTATTCGGATGAATGAGAGGAGATCATTCCCCTTCCATTTTACCTGTTTTATGTTTTCCGGAATCAGCGGAATCATCATAAGAACCAGAGTCTTTCATTTCTTTAAATTCGCGACCATCTTTGAAGGTCGTGTTTGCACCTTGGAAGAGTGCTTTAATATTGGAACCGAATACGGCAACAATAACAATGAGGGCGATAGCAACGAGGGCAACGATAATGATGTATTCGGTCATACCTTGACCGCGACGGCCTGCATTAAACATATTCCTTACTCCTAAAAATTAGAAGGATTTTCTTGAGAGAGTGGTCTTCCCGTCCTGTGAGAAGACCGTTACATTTTCATTTAAGGTATAAGCAGATTGTGTACCAAAACAATAAAAAATTATTTTTTTTTATAACTATATATAAATAAAACACTTATTTTTTTTGTATTTTTTTTTCACCGAAAATAATGTAAAATTTTTTTTCAATCCAAGAAAAAATTTGTAAAGATTATTAACATTCACCCTTTGGATTATTTTTTATTCTCTTCTATTTTAAATTATTATCCATTGAACTATAAAGAGTTATGCAGGAAAAAACCTTCTTTTCAAACAAAATTTTACTTTGTATTTTAATCCTCCTCCTCTGCTCTTTTTTTCTGGATATTGGACAACGCGATTTATGGAGCGCTGGAGAAGCCAGAGCCGCCTTGATTGCCGAACGAATGAATAAAGAAAAGAACTACCTTATTCCGACTATGCCAGAAGGCCCTAGCTACGCAAAACCGCCCTTATTTTATTGGCTCGTTACTTTAGGTCCAACCGAAGACGATGGACGCTTTGGAGCCCTTGCAGTTCGGCTCCCTTCTGTCTTGAGTGCAATAATACTAGTTTGTTGCGTTTGTTACGTAGGCGAGCTTTGGTTGGGCCCACAAATCGGCTATCTCGCCGCAATCATTCTTTGTACAAACTTAAAATTTTTCTGGATGGCGAGAGTCGGACGGATCGATATGCTTTTGACCCTCTTTATCTTCCTGACACTGATCGCCGTTTACTGGACTTGGAAGTCTGGAAACCGATTTGGCCTTTTCTTTGCCAGCTTCATTTGCGCTCTTGGAACTCTTGCCAAAGGTCCCATTGCCCTCTTTCTTCCGGGTCTTGTTATTCTTGTTACCTTGATTTATCAAGATCCTTATCTGTTCCGTAAAAATAATTTTTTACGTCAGTATTCGGGGTGTCTTCTTGGAGCGTTTCTTTTTTACCTGCTACTCACCGTGCCTTGGTATCTTCTGATACATTATCGAACGTCTGGCGTATTTACCCAGCAATTTCTGTTTCGACATAATTTGGCGCGCTATATGGGAAGTATTCAGATGTTAGAAAATGTGCTCGATTTAGACTCCTCTGAAACGTTAAGAGACTTTGATACGTCTCAACCCTTCTGGTATATGGTTCCACGCCTTTTTGGAGATTTCTTTCCTTGGTCTATCTTCCTTCCCTCCTGTATTTACTTTTTTTTTAAATCGCGATCCCGACAGCCAGGAACAGTCTCCTTCTTTGCTTTCTGTGTCGTTGCCTCGATTACTATTTTTCTTTTCTTTTCTATTAGCTCGTTTAAACGGGGAGACTATCTTTTACCGGTGTTTCCTCCACTAGCGCTCTTGCTAGCTTGTTATTGGAAACGACTTCCTCAAATATCTCCAGAAGTTCGTTGGATTCAGAAAATTTTTATGGGGAGTTGGTCCCTTTTCTGTCTTATTTTTGCTACGGCTACTCTGATTCCAGATCAATTTTTTACACTTTCATTCTGGGATCGAATTTTGAAAGACGCCGATTTTCAAAACTTACAAAAGATCCATCTTTTTTTTAAAGCGTCTCGGTACGCTTGTTTTATTTTTCTTGGTTTTATTCTCCTGAGCCTATTTAGTTTTTTCTGGGTCGCTAAACGCTCTCCTCCATATTTTTGTCTTTATCTGGGGCTGATCACCAGTGGTTCTTTATCTCTGGTGCTGGTCTTATTTTTTCCTTACTTTGACGAAATTCGAAGTTTGAAACCCTTTGTGACTCGCATTCATCAAAGAATGCCCCTCTCTCAACCCCTTATTATTATTGGGAGAGCCTATGATTTTAATGATCTTCATTACCACCTTCAAAGACAAATCGAACACATTGAAACGGCCCCAGATTCGAATCGTGGTTATCAAATTCTTCGCGAAACCCCAGACGGAGATTTTGAGGCTCAATGGATTTTGAAAAAACCTCCTGAAAACTGGGAAGATCAGCAATGGGAATTCTTTTTCCAATTCCTAAAACAACCGAAGCAACACTTTTTTTTGATTCGAGAAAAAGACTTGAAAAAAATTCCTATTAACGTTCCTTATTATTGCTATACAGATAATAAAGAAAGCGCTCGTAAAATTCTTTTACTCATTTCGAATAGTCCTCCACCCCCTAAATAATTCATAGGTGAATATTTTATGAAATGGATTTGTTATGAGGATCAAACCACTCCTCGTCTCGGACGCCTTGAAGGAGAACAAGTTTATCCTCTGTTAGAAACAGAAAGAGCGGTCGTCTCTGGGCTCTTCGAGAAATCGCCCTCTTCTCGTGAAGGCGCACCCCTTAAACTCTCTACTCTCAAACTTTATCCGCCGTTACTTCGCCCTTCAAAAATTATCTGCGTTGGCCTGAATTACCGAGATCACGCCGAAGAACAAAATAAACCGATTCCTCAACAACCCTTGTTGTTTTTTAAAGCCTCCAATTGTGTGATCGGACATCAAGGGAAAGTAGTTCACCCCGGAACCCCACATCTTCTTGATTACGAGGTGGAACTCGGAGTTGTGATCGGGAAAGGGGGCGCTAAAATCCCAAAAGAACAAGCCGCTCAACATATTTTTGGATATACTATCTTTCTCGATATGACCGCGCGCGATTGTCAAAAATCCGATGGTCAATGGTTTCGAGCTAAAAGTTTTGCTACTTTCGGCCCGATGGGACCCTTTATTCGAGAAATAGAAAAAGGAGAAGAAACACCTTCTCTTGAGCTAGAACTATGGGTTAACGGGGAGCTTCGCCAAAAAAGTAATACGCGTCATCTGATTTTTGATATTCCGTTCCTCATTTCTTATATTTCTCATATTATTCCTCTTGAAACAGGAGATCTCATTTCTACAGGAACCCCTGCAGGCGTTGGCGTGTTCCGTAATCCTCCTGTCTATCTCCAGCCTCACGATAAAATTACAGCTCGAATTGAAACCCTTGGAACCCTCGAAGTTGAAATTTCCTCCTAAAGAGAGTTTTTTATGAAAATTTTTCTGATCCTTATTCCACTCTTCTTCTTTTTTTCTGTAGAGGCCCAAAAAAAACTATTGCCGGAAGAAAAAGAAACGCTGGAACAACTGGTTAAAAAATATTTTGAAACCTCTAATTTCACCCTGAAACAAGATATCTTAAAGCAAACGGCTCAATATGATCCTATTACCGCAAGTGACGCTCAATGGCTGGCACAATATATTTTGCAGTTCTGTCAGAGTGGCTCTAAACTTCAAGATTCAGGGAAAGGTACTTTAAAACGAGAGGAGATTCTTAAACTCTATGAAGGCTTGCCTATCCCGGAAGGCGCTTCCGACGGAGAAGAGGGGATCTATTATGTGGTCGGGGGCAAGAAAAAACAGAAACAGCCGCTTTTAATTGGTTTACACGGGGGTGGAAAAGGGGAAGGCGATGGACAGTCCGCGGCATCTCAATGGTCTGGTGCCGCCGGAAAAGGCTGTATTTGCATTTTTCCCACCGTCACTAATAAAACAGAGGTCGCCTGGAACTCGGAACGCGAAGAACTCTATGTTCTGGACCTCATTGAGCGCGCTAAAAGAACGTTTTTGATCGATACCAACCGGATCTATGTCGTGGGACATTCAATGGGAGGCTTTGGAACGTGGTCCATTGGCTCGATCCACGCCGATCACTTTGCAGCTCTTTCGGCGAATGCTGGCGGAGTCCCTGTCAAATTAGAAGAAGGTTGGGTTGAACGGGGCTTTCTTCCTAATTTATTTGATACTCCCATTTTTTATTTTCATAGTGTAGATGACCTACAGGTTCCGTACGATCGACTTGTTCTTGTCGATCATCTTATGAGTGAGCTTGAAAAAGAGTTCTCTAAATGGAAACTTTATAAACATCAGTTTCAATCCTACACGAATATCGGGCATGGATTTCCTTCGGATTGGAACACGAACCGGATTTTAGATTGGGTTCTGAAATATAAGCGAGATCCCTATCCCTCTTATGTGATTTGGGAACCAAGGCGCACGTATAAACAGGTTTTTTATAACCTCTATCTCAAAGATCCAGACGCTTTTTATAATAAAAGAACAGCGCCTCGAATTATCGAAGAAATTAAAAATAAATCCGAGATCGACCTCACCATCGAACAAACACTGACCCATCTTTCCGTGCTTTTAAATCCTAAACAAATTGACTTTAAAAAGCCGCTCCTCCTTAAAAAAAATGGAAAAAAAGTGTTTGAAGGGATTCCCGAATATTCCGCATGGGCCCTTTTGGTTTCTATTGGACAAAATCGTGATCCCGAACAATATTTTCTAGGACGTATTAAAGTCCCTGATTAGTGTCCCTTTTTGGAGGGGGTTGGGGGAGGATTGTCCCCCTTTGGAGGGGGTTGGGGGAGGATTGTCCCCCTTTGGAGGGGGTTGGGGGAGGTTAGTCTTTGTGAAAGGTAATTTGTCCTTCTGGAAGAAAATAAAGAATCAACATCTTTCCCTCAATCACCGTAGGAATATGAGTTGATTTGGGTGGATAAATAGTCCATCCCGGAGGATTTCCGTCAAATTTAGGAGTGCCCTCAAGGGCAAAACAAAGATCGATTTCCCCTAACGGGTGCGTGTGTTTGGGTCCGGGACCATTCATCATAACCGCATCGACGGCATATCGTTTTTCATTTTCTTCGGGCTTAATGACACGAGAAAAACGAATATTCCCGTTGCTTTTGTGACAAATCCACCCTTCATTGATGCCAGATTGAGCGAGTCGAAAGACTTCCTGAATAAAAGGATTTTCGAGCGAATATTGTTGCTCTAGCGATTTCTTGCATTGTTTGGGTTGTTCTAAATTAAGGGTGCTACTATAAAGAATCATTGATCTGAGGTGCGCTTCCAAAGCCTCACGTGTTGCCATAGATCTCTCCGTTTATCCTGATATTTGATGAAAACGTAGAGTATACCTTTCTCGGATAAAAACAAAAATTATTTTTTTTGATTTGGATTCATCGGGGGAGCCGGTGGATTGGGTCGAGCTGGATATTTTGACGGAACTCCAGTTCCGGTAGGTGGCGGTGCGTAGGCAGGCGGTTTTTGAAAGGAACCTGACGCATAACCCGATCCGGTCGTGGGAGGCGTCTGCCCTCCGGGTAAAGGCGGGCGATAAGGAGATTGTTGCGGATTTCCTTGTGAATTGCCATAAGGAGGAGGTGAGGAATAGGTTCCCGGCTGATTTTGTGGTTTTGGATAGGCACCCGGAGGGGTTCCCGGTGTCGAATGAAATGAACCTTGGGTTTGCTGTGGATTATAAGTTCCCGGAGGATGTTGTTGAAGGGTGGATCCTTGGTTTTGAGAATAAGGCGTTCCGGGACGTCCCACATTTTGGTTTGCCTGAGGGTAAGAAGGTTGCATTCCAGGATTTGCAGGGTTTCCATAGTGAGGTGGAGGCGTTTGCGGACGTCCTTGTTGAGGGTTATATTGTTGAGGAGAAGCGTTTCCGCCCCAATAGGCTCCCTGAGGATTAGTCACATTTCCGGGAGAATAAGCAGGTTGTTGTGGATACCCGGGGGGTTGTTGTGGAGGATATCCATAAGGAGGTGGATTATTATAAGGAGCGGGATTCGTCTGAGGTTGATAGGCGGGCGGTTGGGTCGTGGTTGGAAACGCGTTTCCATACCCGGGGGGTTGTTGTGGAGGATATCCATAAGGAGACTGCGGAGTATAGGATGGAGGTTGTCCTTGTCCTTGTCCTTGATAGGGCTGTGGAGTCTGATAGGGTGAAGCGTTGGTGCCATAATTGGAAGAAGAATTGTTATTTTGAGGATAATTCTGGATTGGACTTCCGACAGGCGCAGAAGGCATCTTAGGAGCGATTCGGGAACCCCGATTTTGAGAAGTGTTGATATTGGCGTTTCCCGACAATTTTTCAAGAACTAAAGTCGCGATCGCTTTCAATGTTTCAAAAACACCCGTTCCTTTAAAAGCGACGGCTTCAACGGCAGGGACATGATATTTATTCAACGCATCGTTCATTTCTTGAACGGTATGAATATTTGGAAGATCTCGTTTATTGTATTGCAAAACAAAAGGGATTTTGGACAATTCAATTTCATGCTCTTTTAAATTATCTTCCAGATTTTTGAGCGACTCTAGATTTTCTTTCATTTTCTCTTTTTGAGAATCCGCAACAAAAACGAGACCATCCGCGCCCGTGAGTACCAATTTTCGGGTGGCGTTATAATACGCCTGTCCAGGAACGGTATAAAGTTGAAATTTTGTTGCCATTCCTGCAATCTGGCCCAAATCTAAAGGTTTATAGTCGAAATAAAGTGTGCGATCTCCTTCAGTGGCAATTGACGTTAGATTCCCTTTATCTTGATTGGGATCTTTCTCGTGGATAATTTCTAAATTGGTGGTTTTTCCACTTAATCCCGGTCCATAAAAAACAACCTTGCAAGAGATTTCTCTCCGGGCGTAATTAATTTGAGGCATAAATATTTTCCACCATAAAGGTTATACGTGATTTCTTGCGATTTTCAGCAGGTAAGCCGTGATCAATTTGTTTAAGGAGCCAGAATCAAGAATTTTTTTGAAAGAAGTTGTTTCTTCCTTGCGAGCAGAGGCTCCCTTTTATAAAATAAGTTCTAAATTTTACCCGAAATCACACCCAAGAACCAAATTTCTCTGATGTTAGCTATTTTCTTCTTTTTGGAAAAAAATGTCAACTTCAAACTAATGGATAATACGATTATGGCACATTCCTCCACATTTACTGTTGTTTTTGCGCTTATCGGAAATATCGGAATTGCGATAGCCAAATACGTGGGTTGGTTTTTCACGGGCTCGGGTGCCTTTTTGGCGGAAGCCTTTCATAGTACGGCCGATGTGATCAATCAAGCTTTTTTATTAGTGGGTTTAAAACGAGCTGATCGCGAGAGCGATGAACTTTATCACTATGGCTATGGGAAAGCCAATTTTTTTTGGAGTTTTATCTCTGCGCTGGGTGTTTTCGTTTTTGGAGCCGCGTTAAGTATCTATCACGGAATCCACAGTTTTATGCACCCTGATTTGACGGCCCATCTCCAAATACAAAAATTTTTGCTTTTAAGCTTTATTATTTTAGGGGTCAATTTTATTGTGGATTTGAGTTCTCTCTGGGTAGCGTTAAAAGAACTCAATCATTCTCGTCAAGGAATTTCGCTTAAAAAATATATTAAAGAAAGCACCAATCCCACGACGATTGCGGTTTTTCTAGAAGATATTGCCGCCTGCTTGGGGGTCTTTTTGGCAATGTTGAGTATTGGGTTAACGATTTTTTTTAAATCGCCGTACCCAGACGCGGTTGGTTCTATTCTTATTGGTTTGATGATGGCTGGGCTTTCGATTTTTTTAATGCTAAAAAATAAGAGTCTGTTAATGGGAAAAGCAATTGCTCCGGAAATGCAGACGAAGATTCTGAACGCGCTAAAAAGTATGGAGTCTGTTGAATCTGTCAATGAAATCAAGAGTATGGTGATCTCGGCTAAGGAATTTAAGTTGAAGGCGCATATTGATTTTAAAGGAGCCTATTTTTTAAAATCGATTCCTGAAGCCGAGATTGAAAAATACCATCGATCCATTAAAAACTATGAGGATTTTAAGAAATTTCTGGAAATGTTTTCTGATCTGATTGGAGAGAAGATGTCCGATGAAATTGATCGGATTGAAATGGAACTTCAAAAGCAATTTCCGGGTATGAAAAATTTGACCGTAGAGCCTGACTAAAAAGGCTTTTACAAAAGTCATTTTTTTCCCCAGTCCCTCCATTTTTGGAGGGATTCTTTTTGTAAATCAGGAGATTTTGACGGATCATATCCAAAAGAATTTGGGTTCCAGCGAGTTAAGAGGGCAAAGGCCAAACACCGTTGGGGATAAGCTGAACTTTGGAGGAACTCTACTAGGGGAAGAAGGCTCTCCTTGGAGTTAAAATCTTCTTTTAAGACAAAACAGGCAAACCAAAATACTCCGAAGTCAGGGTCTTGAAGAGCCTGACGAAAAATTTTTTCTTTACTTTCGATCGAGAGTGTCCGAATTTTTTTGAGTGCGCTTAATCTTGTGGTTGGCTGGGGATCTTTTGTCGCTTCTAGAATAAAGAGAAGAAGTGTTTCTTCTGAAATAAGTGGAGTTGTTTCTTCGAGAAACAAGCGAGCCACCGTATCTTCTATTGAAGAAGTATTTAAGGGCGAGGGCTGAAAAACCGAAAAAGAAACGTAGTAAACCGATCCTCCCAAAAGGAGGGGAATCCCTGCAATCAAGAGAATACTTTTTTTAGACTTGGATTTTCCTTCTAAATAGCGCGCGAGAACGATGCCTACTTGATAGAGCAAAATCATAGGAATGGCGACCAAAGTTTGTGTAACCGCATCCGGTGGCGTCAAAATCGCGGCTAAAATAAAAGCGAAAAGAATAAAAAATCGGAATTGTTTTTGAAAGGTTTCGGATTGAACGATTTTAGCCTGGCTCAAAAAGCCCATAATAATGGGAACTTCAAACGTGATGCCCAAAACAAAGGCCATTACTAAAAAAAACGTAAAATATTCATCGATGCTAATTAAAGGCTCAATAAATCGATTTTCTGGAGAATTTCCGTAAGCAATTAAAAAGCGTAATCCAAAGGGAAGCACCAAAAAATAGAAAAAAAGAACTCCCAGAAGGAAACAAATGATGGAGAGTGGTGCGAATAAGTAGATGTATTTTTTTTCTTCGGTATAGAGTCCAGCACCAATAAAGGACCATCCTTGATAGAAAATAAAAGGGCTGGAAAAAAAGAACCCGGTGAGTAACGCCACTTTTAAATGAGCGAGAAATGCGCCGGAGATGTTGCTTTGAACGACTCGTGGCATATATCCCTGTTCTTTCATTACTTGAAGGAAGGGATTCACAATCATTTTGAGGAGTGTATCGGCGTAATAGAAACAAATACAGGTCGTTACTAAGAGTGCCAAAAAAGAAAAAATAACTCTTAATCGAAGTTCCTCTAAATGTTCCCCCAGTGTCATCGTTTTCATGAAAAATCACTCGATGCTGAAGATAAAAGAAAAAGACCCCACCCATAGCATAGGCGGGGTCTTTGTTGAAAACGTGAAAAGAAGAAGGATGGCTTAGTCTTTTCCAAGCAATCGTAGAATATCAATTTCTCTTAGGACTTCGATATCATAACGGAGTCCATCGATATAGTTTGGATGGCTTTCGTAGTCTTTTCCAATAATGATGTAAGAGGTTCGAACATCGGTTTTTTGTGTCACTTTCCAACCTAACTCTTCGATCATTTTAGCCACTTCTTCGTTTGAATAGCGTCCGACTAAACGACCGGCGAACGTAAAATATTGGGTTTTAGTCACATCAAAAACTTCGTTGACGATTTGATCTGCGATATCGATGGGATATTCTGTATCCAGATTTTGAGTGATCGCGACAATAGACATTTCGTCCAAGACTTTTTTAACTTCAATTTCGCCTTTATCGGAGCGGACCCCTTTCTTCCCAAAGCGGAAGACAGAGAATTTTTGACCGACCGAAACTCCGGATTCGCGACCAATATTGATGTAGGCCACACGGTTGGGAAAGTCTACAAAAACGACCTGTCCATCGGGAGCGTTGGGGGCTTCTGCTATTTTTTCCGAAATAGGGCTTTCCGGTTCTGGATTTTTAATTTTAGCGACGCGATCCAAAACTTCTTCCAACTTGCCTTCCAATTCTATTTTTTCTAAGCGAAATTGTCCTTTGATGTTGTTTATTTCATCTTTCGCTTCGTTCTTTTCTCGGCGGGCGTTTTCCCGATCGATCATCAAGTTTGCAATTTCTTCCTGCATTAGTTTTTCTGCGGCGGCTTTATCTTGCAAAAGTTGTTCTACACGAGATTTTTGAATTTTCAAATTCTCTTGTTTGCTACTGCGTTCGGTAGCCACTTCTTTAATTTTTTGTTCCAGAGCTTCCCGACTCGTTTTTTGTATTTCTTCTTCTTTTTTGATGCGATCTTTAAAGTAAAGAATATAAGATTGGACATTGGCATCCGCTCTTAACTCATAGATAGTATCTAATCCGGGAGTTTTAGGATAAATGGGAGTTCCTTCACGACTGGTATTGACGCGTTCTATCCAGGCAAGAAGTGATTCTATAGGGGTCTGGTTTTCGTCTTTTCGAAAACCGACGCCACAAAGATTTTGCAAAGTCTCTGATTGTCGCTTGACCTCTTCGATTTCGGTTAGAAGTCGGGTGACTTTTTCGCTACTGGAAACTTTATCTAATTTCAAATCTGAGAGTTCTTTATTGGCGCGAGCGACGCTATCGTGAATGATATACCAAGCATAAATTGTTCCGATCAATAAAGTCAGAACAATAACTGCTGGAATAGGTGAAATTCCTTGTTTAGAGCGATATCTCATGACTGTTTCTCCTCAATCTCCGACGTATTGAATAAAATCTATATCTCGTACGACTTCGAGTCCCATTTCAAGGGCTTTTTTGAAATTAGGATCTTCGTCTAACCACCAAAAATCTTTTTTATCTTCCTCGACTGCGGCGGCCGCTTTGCCGTCTTCTCCTTCAGCATCAGGAGCGCCTTCGGTTTTCTTAAACGTTTTGTGTGCTTCAATACCGCCAGCAACTAGGATATCGGTGCGAACGGTGACTGTGGGTTTTCCTTCGCTATCCATTTCCACTTTGGCGCCGATATCTTCGCAAAAACGAATCATATCTTTTACTTTGAATCGGGACCCAAAGGTTTCGCCAGCAAAAGCGATGTATTTTGGATGTTCAGCATCCCACATAGGGTTCAAGAGATAATCTCCGGTAATGATGGGGTCGTATTTATCGAGTTCTTCCAAAATCACTACGCGACTCATATCTTCTTCCACTTGGTTGACTTCCACTTTCCCTTTGTAGCGAATTTGGCGTTCAGAACCATAACGGAAGACCATAAATTTGAGTCCTTTGACCACATTCTTACGAGAACCGATATTGATATGGGTTAAACGGGTAATCGGATCGGAATAAACAATTTCGCCATCGGGCTCTTCATAGGATAATTTAAATAATTTCGCCGTTTTTTCAGAAGAAATTTTATCGGGTCGTTTTCCCAATTTTCGTTGACGAATCAAGATTTTAATTTCCTGACGTTGGCTACTGAGTTTAGAGCGCAACTGAGACAAAACACGTTTATTTTTCTTTTTAACGTCTTCGATTTGGGTTTTTATTTCGCGAGCCACATTGTAGGCTTCTTCTTTTTCGGTCGTGAGTTTAGTCACCATCTCTGCTTTTTTGGAATTAATTTGATTGATTTCTTCTTCTAAAGCGGCAATTCTGGCGACGAGAATAGAACTACGATCATCTTTTTGAGAGCGTTCTTCATCTAAATAAGCTCGTGTTTTTTCAACATCGCTATTGAGAATAGCATTTTGTTCAAGCACGTTGGCATAATGAGGTTGAAGGGCCTCTATAAGCGTATGGAGATTCAAAGTTAAAGTGACCGGAATAGCTTCTTCTTCAACAAAGTCAATCTTCCCAACAAGTGCGGGATATTTGTAGTTTTGATTGTCGTCTTTTTCTCCTGCAAAAGACTTCAAGGTTTCTTTGACATCAGCGATTCTGATGGATTCTCCGGCTCCGATTTGAAAACCGAATCCCATCAAGTTAGAAATTCCAGTGACTTCTTGCACGATGCTCAGTTTTTGCTGTTTTAGGATATCCATATCCTTTCCAGGCGGCATCTTTTCCGCGTCATGGTTTTTCAGGCGGAGTTGGACCTGCGTAAATTTGTCGTAATCATTATAAGTAAATGCACCCATAATTAAGGTGAACGCAATGAATAGAACTAGAGGAATTGGCGAATCCCCTCGCTTAGAACCAAACATATCCTTACCTCAAATAATCTTAATCTAAATGAAACCTGCTAAAATTATAAGTGAGCGATAATAAGAGTCAAGGTTAAAAATTAGGAAAAAATCTCTTGACATTTATCTTAAATCTTCCTAAAACAGATATCCATATAAAAATCATTTTACCTCTCTATCCTTTTGGATGTAGGGTTTAATGATCTGCCCTAACACCCTCCTCTTCCAATTCATTCCTTTTTTGTTTAATTCCTTCCCAACAGCTCTTCACAAGGCTGAGGTTCCTCTTGATTGTTCTGGGTCTCATTGGTGGAATTGCCTGCGGAAAAAGCACCGTTAGTCAACTGTTTAAAGAACTGAAAGCGAAAGTTTTTTCTGCAGATCAAATCGTCCATAATCTTTTAGCTTCTCCGGAAATTCTTCAACAACTTACACAAACATTTGGCCCAGAAATTCTTGAGAGTAATAGCCAGGGTCAGGGTCAGATTTCCCGAAAAAAATTAGGATCTCTTGTTTTTGTTCATGAGGAAAAACTGAAAACACTTAATCAACTTTTACATCCTCCTGTTCTTCAGGAACTGGAAAAATTTCTTGTCCAATGTAAACAAGAAGAAAATCTTCTCAAAACACCTCTTCTTGTCGTGCTTGATATTCCACTTTTGATGGAAACAGATCTTCATCATCGGTGTGATTTTTTAGTTTTTATCGATACACCAGAACCTCATCGTCAGAAATATGCCCAACTTCGAGGTTGGTTATCTGATGAAATTTTTAGACGAGAGCAACATCAATTTTCCTTGCAGAAAAAAAAAGAAATTTCTCATTTTATTTTATCTAACTCCGAATCTCTTGAATCTTTAAGACAAAAAGTTTTTCAATTGAACCAAGATATTTTTCAACGCTACTCTGAGGAAAGAAAACGACTCTCCTAGAAGAGTTTTCAGTGCTTTAAATAACATCTTTATCAGAAAAGGGGATCCTGTGAATTCAAATAGACCTAAATTAACCACCGAAGAAGAAAAAAATGGTGCTGCTTCTCCAGATATCGATATGGACGAGCCGGATTTGCCACCCTCCGAAATCGGCGCAGATTTTTCTCCAGAAGAAGATCCAGAACTCAAAGAAAAGAAAACGAAAAAAAATAAACCACGCCTTAAAAGTACGCTCCCAAAAGCAAAAACAAAATCAAAAAAAGAAAAAGAATTTGAAGAAAATCAAGAAATATCCACTCCATTACTTTCTGAAGAATTTACGGAACTCTTCCCCACCCATCTTCCTTCTCCCATTGAAATTCACACTCCGCCCAAAACTCTTTTTCCAGAACTTTCCGCGCCGATTGAACCCCTTCCAAAAAAAGAAGTTTTAGCACCCCTCAACCCTATCCCTAAAATTCCTTCTGTTCTCCATTCTGGGGAACCCGCTTCTCCTCAACAAGAGAATAGTGGCCCTGAGCCCGAAGAAAAATTCCCAAGGTATCCAAAAAAGAATCGCCCCTTTCGACAAGAAAAACGGGATTTTCAAGAAGAGGTTTCTTCGGATTCTCATGAAAACGATATCCCTTCTCCCTTTAAATATTCCCATAAAACGGAACCCTACGAAACTCAAGAACGAAGCGAAATTCATCTAAATACCCTTCAAATATTGTCGCTAGAAAATTTACAAGAACTCGCCACAAAAAATAATCTTCAAAATTATAAAAATCTGAAAAAAGAGGAACTCATCGTCCTTATTTTGAAAGAACAAGCTAAAAATAATGGACTTTTTTATGGAGAAGGGGTCCTAGAAATTCTCTCCGAAGGATTCGGTTTTCTCCGATCGTCTCGAAATAATTATCGTCCGGCGATGGATGATATTTATGTTTCTCCTTCACAAATCGCTCGCTTTAAAATGATTACAGGTTCTACGATCTCTGGACAAATTCGGGCGCCCAAAGAAAACGAAAAGTTTTTTGCGCTTTTGAGAGTCGAATCCATTGATTTTAATAGCGTAGAAAATCAATTTATTCGAAAACCTTTTGACGTCCTAACCCCCCTTTACCCAAATTCACGACTCAAATTGGAAGTCGATTCTCCAGAGGATTGCTCCATGCGACTCGTTGATTTGGTTTCTCCCATTGGAAAGGGTCAACGCGGATTAATTGTGGCACCTCCTCGTACTGGAAAAACGGTTTTATTACAACAAATTGCGAATTCTCTGACCAAAAATCATCCCGAGATCATTCTCATTGTTCTCCTGATTGATGAACGTCCTGAAGAAGTAACGGATATGCAACGCTCGGTTCGTGGAGAAGTTATTTCTTCGACCTTTGATGAACCCGCTTCTCGTCATATTCAAGTGGCAGAAATGGTTCTGGAAAAAGCGAAACGTCTCGTCGAGTGCCGTAAAGATGTGGTCATTCTCCTAGACTCAATTACCCGTTTAGGACGAGCCTATAATACGGAGGCGCCTCATAGCGGGAAGATTCTCACCGGAGGAATTGATTCCGAAGCTTTACAAAAACCGAAACGTTTTTTTGGCGCGGCTCGCAATATCGAAAACGGAGGTTCTCTCACCATTCTTGCCACAGCACTCATTGATACGGGTTCAAAAATGGATGAAGTCATTTTTGAAGAATTCAAGGGAACTGGAAATATGGAACTCTATCTGGATCGTCGCATCGCAGACAAACGAATTTTTCCCGCGATTGATATTCAACGATCGGGTACTCGAAAAGAAGAATTGCTTCTCGAAGAAGAAGAACTCAAAAAAATCTGGTTGCTTCGTAAAGTTTTAATGGAAATGCAAGTCATTGATGCGATAGAAAAACTCAAAGAACGTGTGCGTCGCTCTAAAACCAATAAAGATTTTCTCCTGTCGCTGACTCCCGGAATTTCGTAACCTTTATCGATTTTTTTTGTTTCGTAAGCGGACTCTTTTTTTTCCTCTTGAAAAGCAAATTGTTTATGAATGACTATCTTCCCTTTGATTTATGGCAGTTAGAAATTTTTGTAAAATCGGTAGATTTTAAAAGTTTTTCTAAAGCCGCAGAAGCTTCGTATATCAGTCAACCCACCGTATCTACCCATATTTCCCAGCTCGAAAAGGTCTTTAAAACGAAACTCTTTGATCGTATTGGACGACAAATTGTTCCGACGAAAGCCGGAATCTTGCTCTATAAACACGCGAAAGAAATTCTCGACCGGAAACAACACTTGATCGATGATCTTCAGAACTTTTTAGGCGTGACCCAAGGAGAACTTCTCTTTGGCGCTAGTACCACTCCGGGAACCTATATCCTCCCCTCCTTAATGGGGCGCTTCAAAAAACAATTTCCGCAAGCGACCATACAAATCCTTCTTGAAGACTCTCAACGCATTATCGATAAAATTATTCAAGGAGAAATTGAACTAGGAATGGTCGGAGCGCTTCCCGAGAATACCTCCGTTACCACAAAAGAATTTATGGAAGATGAATTGCTTCTTGTGGTTCCTAGCGACCATCCTTGGCGACAAAAAAAAACGATTTCCCTTTTTGAGTTGATGAAAGAACCCCTTTTCATTCGGGAGGTAGGTTCTGGAACAAGACAAATTGTGGAAGATATTTTCAAAGCGAAAGGCTATAAGATTCCTATCGATTTTAATACTTCAGTTCTGGGCTCTTCAGAAGCGATTAAACAAGCGGTTTTGAGCGGGCTAGGCGTTTCTGTTTTATCTCGGTTTTCGATTAAACTGGAACTGCAACACGGCCTGTTGTTTCCTGTCCGGCTTGACGGAATCGTTTTTAAACGAAAGTTTTATTATATTTATCATGCTCCGCGATCTCTTTCTCCTCTGGCAAAATCAATGCTTTCTTTTTTAGAGCAACAAAAACCGGATGTCTGAGAGCAATCTTACCTCGCAGAGGGTCCTTTGCGAAAAAAAGAATCCGCTTTCCTTGCTCTTTGTACGGGATAAAAGGAAACGTATGGTCATTACTATTGATGGACCTGCTGGAACAGGAAAATCAACAATTTGCGTTCAATTGGGCCAAGCCCTTGGATTCTTTCAACTCGATACCGGAGCGATGTTTCGCGCGCTTGCCTATCACGCTCTCCAAAAAAAAATACCGTTGGAAGAAGAGCCTTTGTGTCAATTACTCCAGGAAATGCAGTTAGAACTTCGCTCCACAAAAAAAGGGATGGGTGTTTTTGTTCAAAACGAAGATATCGGCGCTCATATTCGAACTCCAGAAATCGGAAATTTGGCAAGTCACTTAGGAACGTTCAAGAAAGTTCGAGAAATTTTACTAAAAATGCAAAGAGCCTATCGTGAAAAGTATTCGTTGATTACGGAAGGACGGGATATGGGAACCGTGGTTTTTCCAGACGCCGAACTGAAATTTTTTTTGGACGCGGACCCTAAAGTTCGGGCCAATCGTCGCCTGAAAGACTATCAAGAAAAGGGCGAAGCGAAAAGCTTTGAGGATGTTTTAGACGAAATTATCAAACGAGATAAACAGGATAGAGAACGTCCGATTGCTCCGTTAAAACCTGCGGAAGATGCTATTTTAATTGACACCAGTTTGCTCAGTTTTGCTGAAGTCCAGAACGAAATGTTGAAGAAAATCAAACAACGATTTCCGTCGCTTTTGTCCAAATAACAAGATATTAAAAAGGATAGCGGGCGTATTAAATTCGTCCCGATAGAATTAATTTAAAGTATGAACTCTCGACGTCCCTGGTATTTGTTTTCTCAATTTATACTTCAATTTATGTGTGTTGGGTATTTTCGAATAAGGCTTTTTTTTAAAGAAAACGTCCCGTTACAAGGCGGACTCTTGTTCGTATCAAATCATCAGTCGTATCTTGATCCCATTTTTTGTACGGTTGGAATCGCCAGAGAATTTCATTATCTCGCGCGCGATTCCTTATTTGTGATTCCTTTTTTCGCAAGACTGATTCGCTCGTTAAATGCGTTCCCTGTGGGTCGGGATCGTCAGTTTAAGTCTTCCCATTCCACCGGATCTCAATTTCTTACCGAAGGAAAAGCGCTAGTCATTTTTGCGGAAGGGACACGAACCCGTAACGGAAAAATCCAGCGATTTCATCCGGGCGCGGCCAAATTTGCTCATCGTAACCAAATACCCCTTATTCCGGTCTATATTCACGGGGCCTATCAAGCGTATCCGAAAGGAATATTTTTTCCGTTTCCGCGCTCGGTTCATGTTTTTTATGGGAAACCTATCGAAGTGAAAGAATACGAACTTCTCGATGTTTCTCAACTGACCCAACTTCTTTTTGAGCGTGTTTCTGCATTAGAGGCCCAAGCAAACGTCCAAATTTTTTCTGCTTGATTCGTAATCTTTTAAAACTTAGATTATAATCCTCTCTCTTAATTCGGTAGGAAACCTTTTGTAAAACGTTAAATTTTTCTTTTGGTAAGCCCTAGTGAGTCTTTTATGTTTGTTACAGTGACCTGTTCTTGTGGGAAAAGCTTAAAAGCGCCTATCGCGGCGGCCGGCAAAAAAGCAAAATGTCCTAGATGCGGAAGTATTTTTGTGGTTCCTTCTTCTCAAGCGACCGCCCCCGCTTCTGCGTCTAAGAAAGCGTCTCCAACTAGTCTAAGTGCTCAGCCTCCACCTCGTCCTGAAGAAAAAGCGGCGGGTCTGCCAAAAACGACAGACGGTCGACCTCCCAAATGTAGTGTCTGTGAGTATCGTACGGAAGAAATTCAGTATAGTAAAAAAGCAACGCTTTTTTGTGAAACGTGTTCGTTTTATTTCGCCTCTTACGAAAATATGTTGCACTTGATTCAGAATCCAGAAGCGCCGCCTGATCCCAAAATTAGTGTCAAACTCAAATTACTTTTAGAGTCACGCTACGAGGGGAACAAAGGCGAAGCCGGTAAAAAGAAGTGCTATTTTTGTAGTCAGCAGATGATCTGTTTCCACTATTATCGGGTGCCTACATTAGTGATTGAAGTGTGTCCGAAAGGTTGTGGTGTTCTTGTTGCGATTTCAAATTTCAAGAGAATGCAAGCCTTAGAAAAAATGAATCTGAAATGGGCAGGCGAAATCCCATTTCCGAAAATTCCCTAAGCAAGCTTAAGGAACGGTAAGGACGCGCTGAATCGCCCTTACCCCTTTAAACGTTAAACTTTAAGTTAGAAGCTGAAATCGAAATCCGTGGCTTTTGAGCCTTTATTAATTCCACGAATCGCCATCTTTAATTCATCCGGCTTATCGGAAGCGCCCATCGCATCTTCTAGAGAAATAAATTCTCCTTTATAGAGGACTAACAGGGATTGATTAAAGGTTTGAGAGCCATAGTATTCGCCTTCTTCCATACATTTGGGAAGATCTTTGGTTTTTCCTTCGTACAGAAGTTCTCGCATCGAGGGAGAGGCCATTAAAATTTCGACCGCTGGAACACGTCCTAATCCTACTTTTTTCTTAATTAACCGCAAAGAAACAATTCCAGCAATGGTAAGCGAAAGCTGTGTTCTGAGCAAGCCATGTTGATGCGGAGGGAAGTACGACATAATGCGTTCGACCGTTTGTGTTGCGTTAATTGTATGGAGTGTTGAATACAAAACGTGTCCGGTTTCCGCGGCATGAATCGCCGCTTCAATCGTCAGAACATCGCGCATTTCTCCCACAAGAATCATGTCTGGAGATTGACGCATCGCGTGTTTCAAGGCGTGGGAAAAAGAATGGGTATCAATTCCGACTTCGCGTTGTGAAATAATGCATTTTTTTTCTTGATGGATAAATTCGACCGGATCTTCAACCGTAACAAGGTGTCGACTTGTCATACGATTGGCATAATCTAGCATTGCGGCAAGTGTTGTCGATTTTCCAGAACCTGCAATTCCTGTGATCAGAACCATTCCTCGGTGGAGCAGTGCGAGTTTTTCCATGGGTTCACGAGGTAAGTGAAGTTCTTCAAAAGGAGGAATTCGGCTATTAATATGACGAAAAACAAATCCAAGTTCGCCTTGTTGAACATAGACGTTGACGCGAAAACGTCCGACCCCTTGGCAGATATAAGAAGTATCCGCTTCTTTTCCTTTTTGAAAATCATCCCACATTCCTTCTTCCACAATCGCTTCAAAAAGGGAACGAGAAAACTCTCTTGTGGTGGGTTGCTCCTCTAAAAAGCGAATTTTCCCATCGATTCGAGCCGAGGGACGACTTCCTGTTTTTATGAAAAGGTCGGACGCATTTTCTTGCACCATACGGCGAAAGTAAGTATTAACATCAATCACAGGTTATTCTCCTTGAATCCAAGAAAATAGCTAAAAAAAAACCTATCAAATTTTCTGAGTTAATCCCCTTTTCGATTTCTTATGTCTTCTAACTTGAGTCGAGAAAAAAAAGAGTTCGGTTAAGATGAAAGTTTATTTAATAAAGCTTTAAAAGAGTCCTCTCCTCGAAGAAAATCCAGCATTTCCTCATTTTCAAGTAGTTCTTTGTCATGAAATCCTAATGTAATTGCGGATTCGAGAGCCTGAAATGCTTTTTCTTTCATTTTGAGAGAAGCATACAAACATCCTAAACGATAATAATGAACGGGATTTTCGGAATCTAGGCGAAGTAAATGTTCTAGGACTTGGATTCCTTTTTTTAATTCTTTTTTTAAAAAATAGCGGTTTTCTAAAAAACGTAGAGCTATTTCAGGTTCAGGATAAACATTCCAAAACGTTTCATAAAAATTTTCTAAAAAATCTTGTTCTAACCGTTTTGAACTTTGAGGATTTAATTTAATTTGGGCCAGTTCAGAAAAAACAACTTCTTCACAAAACATAGTGCTGAAATCCTTCACTCTGCAAAGTTAAGCGCAAAACGACTTCTTGTAGGATGCCACTTCAGTAGACAATAATTTTTACTAAAAAATTGAAAATATTTCTTAAGAACTTCTCTTTTTTTTTTAAGAAGGTTTGTTTATTTTGGCGTACTCTCTATTTTAGATCAAGTGTGATTTCCGGTATTTTTCATCGCGCTCTTGATTTTTCTCAAAATTCCGCTATTTCCATTCAAACTTATTTTTGTTGAACAATCAAATTATTTCTTGAAAGAAAGATGTTTATGGTGACCATTTACCCCTTTAAAGCGCTTCGTCCGCTTCCAGAACTCGGCGCTCAAATGGCTTCTGTACCCTATGATGTCATTACTCGTGAAGAAGGGATTCTTTTGGCAAAAGGGAAACCCTACAGCTTTTTACATGTGATTCGTCCCGATATCGATTTTCCCCCAGAAACGCCCCCAGAAGATCCTCAAGTTTACTTACGAGCGAAGCAAGTTTTACAAAGCTGGATACAAGAAAAACGGTTGATTCAAGAAAAAACTCCGCAACTTTATCTTTATCAAATTCAACAAGGAACACACCAGCAAACAGGGGTTGTTTGTTGTTCCTCTCTTGCTGAGTATGAAAAAAATATCATTAAAAAACATGAAAAAACCCGGAAAGATAAAGAAGCGGATCGCGTACAACATTTTCGAACCGTATCCGCTCACGACGAACCTTGCTTTCTTCTCTTTAAAACCTTTTCTCCGTTGAGCAAACTTATCCAGCAGGGGCTTTCTGTGGCGCCTCTTTACAATTTTACTTCTGAGGATGGAATCGCACATCGTCTCTATCCGATTGCCGACCCGTCGCCTTTTGTTTCCGCCTTTCAAAAAGTGTCTGAACTTTACGTTGCCGATGGACACCATCGCACTCAGGCGGCTTATCTTCTTTGGAAGGAAGCACAGACTCGTTTTAACGATCCGAAGAAAGTACCTCCAGAATATGAACGTTTTTTAACAGTCCTCTTTCCGCAAGAACAACTCCGAATTCTTCCGTATAATCGTATTATTAAAGAAATTCCACCCGCCCTTAAGGAGCGCTTTTTTGCACAGTTCCAACAAAAATTTCCGCAAGTTCAGGAACCCCTACGCAAAGGCGTTTTTCGCATTTATTGGAATTCCCGCTGGACCGCACACCAAATCCCGAATGCACTTTATGGGAAAACACCCGCGGAACAACTGGATGTGGCCGTCTTACAAAAAGAAATGTTTTCCGCCCTCTTTGAACTTCACGATCCGCGTACCGATCCGCGATTTTTATTTGTCGGCGGAGGTTCAGAAGAAAAAATCCAGAAAATGGTGGATGAACATCATTATCCCTTAGGGGTCTCTCTTTTCCCCGTTGCGATTGAAGAGTTAATTCGGATTTCGGATGCAGGAGAAATTTTACCTCCTAAATCGACTTGGTTTGAACCTAAACTTCGCTCTGGACTTTTTCTTCACCTTTTTGAGAGTTAAGGATGAATCTTTCTGACTTGGATCAACATCGCCAACAACAGCATTCCTTTAACAGTAAGATGATTATTCTTGACGGAGTCAGTTGGGTTGCCGGAATGACGTTTATTCATCCCAATGTGGTCATTCCCGGTTTTTTGCTTTATTTTTCTCCAAATCCCCTCTGGCCGAATCTCATTTTGGCGATGACTTATATTTGTCTTGGACTTTCCCAAATTTTCAGCGTTTTCTGGATTCAACGCTGTGCGACGCTAAAAAAACCTCTTCTTTATTGTGTTTTTTTTCAACGATTTAGTCTCTTTTGGGTTGCAATTACGCCGTTCTTTATTCAGAATCCAGATTTTTTTTACCTGAAAATCTGGATGGGCTTTTACACCGTCTTTTATTTGGGATGTGGTCTTTGTTTTCCAATTTGGTTTTCGATGGTCGGACGAACGCTTGACCCGCAGAGACGCGGGAGCACTTTAGGGAAACAAGTCTTTTTTGCAAATTTAATGGGGACCCTTATGGCGATTTTTGTCATCTGGCTGTTGAAGCAACCCTTCCCTTTTGCCACAAAATACGGAGCCTGCTTTTTAATAGGCTGGAGCTTGACTTGTCTCAGCTTTCTTCCACTGGCGTCTCTTCGAGAAATTCCATTGCCGTTGCTCGCTCCTCCGCTTCCTGTTTTCCATTATTTCCGAAAGTTACTACAAACGTTGATGAATGTCCATTTCCGTTGGTTTTGTTTGGCGATGATTTGCTGGACGGGCTCGTTTATGGTTCAAGGATTATTGGTCAAACATGGGCTCGAACAATCTCCCTCGGTACACGATCTCTTTGAGCAAAATGACGGATGGATCGGATTTTGGACCTTATTGATTCTCTTTTCGCAGGCTATTTCTGGAAAAGTGATCGGTCAACTGGCGGATCGTTTTGGGGCTCGTTACAGTCTGGGGTGCAGTTTTTTACTCTATGCCCTTCTCTCAGGATATGCGGTGATTCCTCAGTCTCGTTTAAGTTATAGTCTGGTTTTTATTTTTTTAGGCTGGGCGATCAGTTGTTTTTTTGTTGGGTTAGCGACACTACTTGAGTTTGCTGAGCCTCAAAGCACCCCGTTTTATATTTGTGTTCAGGAAATGATTAAGGTTCCTTTTTTACTCTTTTTTTCGATGCTGGGTGGATTCCTTTATCACTGGAAACCCGAAGCCTCGTCCGTTCCTATAGGACAATACCTATGTTTTGGAGCGGCCACCTTCTTTAGCTTAGCCGCCGCCGGAATCCTCTTCTTCAAAATCCCATCCCGAATGGCTATGAACCCCTAACCCATTGGCCAAGCAAATCCCCATTTTTGAAAGGGGGCGATTGCCTCGATGGCAATCGGGGGATTACTTGTTTTCCGAAAACGCCGTCATTTGCTCATCCAGTTGTTGTGGAGTGAGGGAGTAAAGTTTATTGAGCATTTCTACCGGATCTTCCTTGCTGGTGACGCGGCAGTATTTAAAAAACAGCTCAACTCCAAATTTTTCAACCAGATAATCGGTGATAATAAAGGATTCAGCATAAAAAATATTAACTTGATCCGTACCCGGATAGTTTCGCATTCGGAGAATTTGTTCTGCGGGAATAAAATTACTGTCTTTTTTAGCGCGGCGATATGTTTCTTTGAGGTTTTCTCGCTGAAATGTTTGTTCTTCGCGCATCGCAATACCTTCGACCATACATAAGGGAGGTTTATAGTTATAGCCCAAAATGTAACGAAACAAAACGTGTGTTATTTCGTGAGGAAGAATAAACCGAATTAAACTAGAGGCGGATTGAAACGCGAGAATACGATGTTCTTTTAATTCGATTCCCGTAGTCTTATGTTGGGTAATCCCTCCGGTCCATTCATGAGATTTTCCAACAAATTTTTTGTATTCTTCCTGATTCGGGTAGATATAGATTCCACATTTAATCGTAAAGGGAGGAATGGTTCCAGAAGGATCTAAGCGAGCCAAGGTTTTTTCAAGATAATATTCCGCCGATTCTGCGACCTCTTTGGCAACACGATTGTTTCGGGCATAAATAATAAAATGAGGCGTTTCTACCGCTAAAAATTGTGCACTATCGACTTGTTCCCAATACTCTCGATTTTGGTATTCCGGAGTTTCTTTTTCCCCTTGGAGATAAGCAACTGCTTGGTTCCTTAAGTCTTCGAGCGCGACTTGTTCGCTAATGGAAATCCCTAGAACCATTCCATATTGCCGTCTGGCGTTGGCCGATTCTCCTAAAAGTTCATGGACCCACCCCAAATACAGATGGATTTCTGGGGCCGCTGGGGCAAAATTTTGGGCCGCGAGTAGCCGTGTTTTTGCAAGTTGGGGCTGATTCGCTTTTAAATCTTGAGCGATACAACGAAATTGATCCTGTAAATAAATTTGCTCAATCTGGTACGAGATCTTTGGATGTAGTTTGAGCGCTTGTTCTAGATGATAGAGCCGATTTTCAAAATCGGTTTCCGGCAGTTGAACCGCATATTGTGTGTGCGCGAAAGCAATTTCTTCTGCGTAAAGTTCGATCACACTCGGCGCTTTTTTGAGCATCTCTTCGTAAAAATGAAGAGCCGATTCCCATTGATTCGAGGAAGAGAGTGTTCTGGCTTTTTTTAAAATCGACTCAACTTCAGCTTGTGCTTCTTTAATACTTTGTAAAAAAGAAATCGCAAAGTCTTCTTGCGGGAAATTTTCCTGAACTTCCTTGAAAAATTGTTCCGCGAGCACATAACTTCCGTTGGCTAGAAGCATACGTCCATAATCTTGTGCCGTTTTTCGGAAAAAAGTACGAGCCTCCTCCGATTTTGAATCTTTTTTTAAAGCTTGCGCGAATCGTTCAATCGCTTTGGGGTAGGACTGATAATGAAGATATTCTTTGCCTTCTCGTAATAAGGCGGTGAGCTCATCTTCTTGGAGAATATTCTGAATGTCTTCAATTTTTAACGTAATCTTTCCAAAAGCCACTTCGAGTTCAATAGTGGTTTTGGTTTTTTTCAAGATACGACCTCGAAACTCGTTTCCGTTTTTCAGAACGATCCAGTCTGCTTGTAAAAGAGCCAGACTTAAAAAAAGAACGATCCAGAATGTAAAACGCATTTAAGATTTCTCCCGAAATAGCGATTTTGTCGGTATCCCTAAATACATTCGAGATAAGCGGATATATTTTTCTGCCAGCCAACGATTGTTTTCGATTTCTTCTGGCTTTAATTCTCGGATCACTTTTCCAGGAATCCCCCGTACAAGCACACGGGGAGGAATTTCCATTCCTTCGGGAATCAAAGATTGTGCCGCGATAATCGACCCCTCTCCGATTTTTACGCCGTTTAGAAGGGTAGAGCCAATTCCAATGAGCGCGCCCTCCTCAATTGTACAGCCATGAAGCGTTACCGAGTGTCCAATGGTGACATAATTTCCAACTCTTAGGGGATGTTCATCGGCTTGGTGACAAATACAGAGATCCTGAATATTGGTTCCATTGCCAATAATGGCGTCATTGACATCTCCCCGAATAACGGTATTGAACCAGACCGAGGAAAAATCGCCAATCGTCACGCGCCCTACAATACGAGCTCCTTCGGCAATAAATACGTCTTTTCCCACTCGTGGATAAATATTGTTAAATGGAATCAACATAAACAAGAGGTTCCTTTATGAAGGGGATTGCGTTTTTAAAAAATCTGGAGGAGGTAGTATGTTGGGTAATTTACGAAAAAGAAAAAGCCCTCCAAAGAGAGTTCCATAAATCATGCCAAAACTAAAAAAAAGAAACAAGGATCGGTGAAAAATCCAGAGGGTTCGTATGCTTTTTTTTAAGGCATCAAGCCAGGAAAGAGCGGGGCCGATATCGTCATAATAGCCCTGATCATCTTGTTGATCTGCGCCGAAAGAATAAAATCCTTTGGCTCCAACGATCAGAGGATGTCCCCAGGCATCTTTACTTTCAATAGAAGGGGCCGATTGAATTTGTAATAGTGTTTTTCGAACTCGTGTTCCACTAGAAATTCGATCGGCTTCGCTGGACGAAAAAAAGACAAATACACTCCAGAGAAATACCGCAAGAAAAAAAGTTTCTTTTTTTTTGGGACAAGAAAACGAAGCTTTTTGAGGATTTCGAAAGAGCCATACAAAAAGGAAGAGGATGGGTAGAAAAAAAGGAGGAACATTTTTAAGGACTTGGCCAAAAAAAGCGGGAGATACAAAAAGGATAGAGAGGCTTATCGCGATAGCAAAAAAAGTTTTAAGGCCAAACTGCAAAGATTCCTCCTGCCTTTATTTGATAAATTTAAGCCAGGATTCTCTATAGCCTCCGCTTAATAAAGCCTTGGGAGTCCATTCTGGACGATGAGGTTTTTGATTCAAAGTCATATTGAGATCCTGAAGTAAATGAGCTCCTTTGTGCGTGTTACAAGAAACACAAGCCGTCACACAATTTTCCCAATTACAGGTTCCGCCACGACTTTTTGGGAAAATATGATCGATGGTTAAGTCTTCTTCATTTTTCACTTTGCCACAATATTGGCAACGAAAGTTATCTCGTTTATACACATTGAGTCGTGAAAAAGGGATGTATTTTTTTGGAATGCGATCATAACGGATGGCGAGCAGAACTTCTGGAACCCCAACTTCCAAACGAGGTGTTCGAATGAAAGGCTTCCGAGAAGTCGCAATCCATTGCTCAAAATCAAGCGCTTCGAATGTTTCGGGACAAATGACTTTTGCCGTTCCTTGAACCAGTAAGCTAAGGGCACATCGAACCGGCATTGTTGAAATTGGATACCAGTTCCGATTCAACACAAGTACTTTCTGGTTAAGCTTGTCTACCTCTGGCATAGTACTTCTGAAAACGTTTGCGTACGTTCCCCTCCCCCAGTTGAATAAATTTATTTCCTCAGTTTAACACGATTTTTAATAAAAACCATCCGCGAAAAACAGGTTCAAGTTTTTCAAGAGCACCTTCCAAAATTTTTATTCTTAACGATTGAATAGAGCTCATTTTATCAGAAAAATTTCTCATGGAAAAACGGGGTGTTTTTTTTTCGATAGGATGAGATGTTTTGTAATAGATCCGCTCAGCATCGCGTAGCGTTAAACAAAAAAGGAGATTTCCCAAATGAAATCGATTCCATGGCTCTCTCGTATGCGTCTTCATCTGACTCCCGGGGTTGGGTATAAAACCTATTGTCAACTTTTAAAGTTTTACGCGGAAGAGGAGATTTTTCAAGTCTCTGCAGAAGATCTCCAAAAAATTCCCGGAATCGGTCCGATCAAAGCACTTCGTTTGAAAGATCTTCAGTATTTGGAACAAGCAAAACAAGAACTGGATCGAATTGAGCAACATCATATTCAGTTGTTACCTTGGGAAGAACTTCCTTTTTTGTTGGCCCAAATTTGTGATCCCCCCTTATTGCTCTACGTCAAAGGATCGCTCCCTTCGGATTTTTCTCGGGTGACTATTGTCGGTACAAGACGATGTTCTCCGTATGGGCGAAACGAAACCTTTCGATTGAGTCGACAACTGGCCGAAGCGGGGATATGGGTCCTAAGCGGTTTGGCGGAAGGTATTGATACTGCGGCGCATCAAGGAGTTCTTGCGAGTGGAACCGGAAGAACCCTAGCTGTTCTGGGAAGCGGATTCCAACAAATTTACCCTCCTCGAAATAAAAAACTTGCGGAACAGATTGTCGAGCAAGGGGGCGTTCTCTTTAGCGAATTTGCTTTGACTCAACCTCCTCAAAAAGGGCATTTCCCTCGCCGAAACCGAATTTTGGCAGGGATGGTCAACTTAGTTGTTTTAATGGAGGCTCCAGAGCGAAGTGGTGCTTTGATTACCGCCGATCTTGCGCTTGAATACGGGCGAGAAGTTTTTGTAGTTCCGGGTCCAATCTCTAGCCCTTCTTGTAAAGGAAGCAACCGGTTTTTAAAAGAAGGCGCTCAAATTTGTCTGGGAATCGAAGATATTCTTGATTATTTTGGAATGTCTTCTCAAACAAAAGTGCGCCCTGTTTTAAAAATGGAATCCCTTGATCCCGAAAGCCAAAAAGTTTATCAGGCTCTTCTTTCTGGGCCCCAAGGCATAGAATCTTTGGAAATTAGCTGTCAACTGCCGATTCTGGGGCTCCTTCGAATTTTAGGGAATCTGGAAATTCAAGGGATTCTTCAACATCGAGGGGGTCGGTATCAACTAACAGAGACTTAAATGCGTTCTTGCTTTTTGGAAGTATTCCTCTTGCGCGAAGACCCCTCTGAACAAGAATTTCAAACAATTGTTCCAAAGGACGCGGATCGGCGCAAGAAAGCGCTTTCATCAAATGAATAACGGCTTCTATCGAGCTTAAATGATGGGATTGAGCCTGTTTTCTTAACTGGTACACAGAGGGATCAACTGGATCGATACGAAGGCAAGGTAAACGAGAGAGGGTATTCAATCGCTGTCGTAATCGCTTCGCTTGTCGCCAGGTTCCATCCAATAAGACGATACAGACCGGACGTGGACTTTTTTTTCGTATTTCCTGAAACTGAGAAAGGGTAACCGCTTGCTCTGAAGGATAGAGCAAATACGGTTGATAGGATTCTAAACAGCGGCCAAAGGCGTCGAGTTGTTCCCAATTCGCGGTAGTAAAGCAAGGAGTTTCAGGGATCGTTAACGGTAATAGGCGTCCGGTATTTGAAGAACGGTATTGTTCTTTCCAATGTTGAAGCAGAACAAATGGAACCGTTGTCGAAATGGAAGAAATAAACTGACAAAAGCAGTTCTCTTGAATTTGATAACAAAACACGCAAGGAGATGATTTCATTTTTAAAAAAATTCGTTAAATTGATTCGATAGAAAGGAGGAAATTATGGCTAATAAACGTCAGATTGTCGAATTGATTCAGGTCAAGAAAGAAAAATCGCTTTGGATGTGCCCGGATACCCTTCTCTATTTTGAAAAACAAAAAGCTCCAACCGGAGACGAAATTATTTTGCATCTCAAAAATGGAAAGAAGTTTCATATTATTGATAGTGAGCCTAATCGGAAAAAGCTACAGCTTCAATTTAACCTCATTATGTAGTCCACTTCTTTTGATCCATTAATTTTAGAAGGAACAGATCGAATGCCGGTTGAATTAAAGAGTTTTTTACAAGGAATGTGGGTTACCGGGCAAGGAGACCCCATTTTTTTATATAATCCGACCACGGAAGAGAAAATTGCCTACACCTCTACGGAGGGTCTCAACTTTCTCGGAGCCCTTGATTTTGCTCGTAAGCAAGGCGGAAAAGCGCTAAGGAAACTCCATTTCAAAGAACGAGCTACACTTTTGCGAAAAATGGCGGATGCGATTCATCATAAACGAGAGGAGTTGATTGAGGTCGCCATCCAAAATAGTGGAAATACGCGCAAAGATGGAAAATTTGATATTGATGGGGCGACCTCCGTATTCTCGGCTTATGCAGAAATTGGAGAACAACTAGGAGAACGCTATTTTTTGGCAGAAGACGAACTCTATCAATTAGGGCGAAATCCACGGTTTGTCGGGCAACATATTCTTACTCCTCGGCAGGGGGTCGCGCTTCATATTAACGCGTTCAATTTTCCGGCTTGGGGATTTGCAGAAAAAGCGGCAACGGCGCTTCTTTCTGGAGTGCCTGTAATCGCAAAACCTGCCACCAGTACCGCTTTGCTTACCTATCGTATTTTTGAGTTGATTGTTGATTTGCTTCCACTGGGTGCGCTTTCGTTGATTTGTGGCCCCGTAGGAAATCTTCTGGACCACCTCATGGCTCAAGATGTTGTTGCGTTTACGGGTTCTAGCGAAACGGGCGCGAAAATTAGAGGGCATCCGAATTTGATCCGAAATAATATTCGGGTGAACATAGAAGCGGACTCTTTGAACGCGACTATCCTTGGCCCCGATGTTGAGTCGGATTCTGAAACGTTTAAACTTTTTCTCATGGAAGTCGTTCGGGAGATGACGTCTAAAGCCGGCCAAAAATGTACTGCAATTCGCAGGATATTTGTTCCTGAAAGCCGTAGCGATGAGGTTCAAGAACAACTGATCGAACGGTTAAAAGAAATCACTCTGGGCGATCCTCAACTCAAAGAAGTTCAAATGGGCCCCTTGGCTACGCTCGATCAACTCCAGGCCGCAAAGAATGGATTGAAGCACTTGCAAAAAAATGCGCAGATCATTTATGGAAACCCAGAAACGTTTGAAGTGAAAGGTGTTCCCTCAAAAAAAGGATATTTTTTCCCGCCCATTTTGTTAAGAGCCAATCCTGCTTCGGCTCCAGAAGTTCATCATTGCGAAGTTTTTGGGCCCGTTTCCACGATACTTCCTTATCCTGATCAGGATCTTGAATCTCTGGTGGAGTGGGTTCAACTTGGAGGCGGAAGTTTGGTCAGTTCCCTTTTTTCTGATGATAAAAAATTTTTACAAGAATTGGTGCTTCAGCTCGCTCCTTTTCATGGACGTATTTTAATGGGAACCGAAAAAGTGGTAGAACTCTCTACCGGACATGGAACGGTGATGCCTCAATTAGTCCATGGAGGGCCGGGTCGAGCCGGTGGAGGAGAAGAATTAGGCGGATTGCGCGGATTACATTTTTATTTTCAACGTACTGCGATACAAGGCTATCGGCCACACCTAGAGTCTTTTTTTGGAACCAAACCGTCCAATAATCAATAATACTTAAAAAAACTAAAAAATAGAAAAAGGAGTTTTTATGCTGTGGATGAGTTTTTTTCAATGGATACAAGATACCTGGTCACAACTTTTGGCCGGTATTTTTATGGCCGTGGCGATGTGGATGTGGGGACGCTGGCGGGGGATGATGGCCTGGACTCGCAAAGAATTTATGGATCGACTTGTGTTAAGCTTGAACTTGACGGAGCCGGTGGAAGTAAACGGGGAAAAAAAGCTTACCTTAAAGTTACGAACCATTTTTGAAAAAGATATTCACGATATTTTTCTCAATGATCAGGCGATCGGTATTGTTCGAGAGCGAGCGATGCAGACGCAACCGGGACACCCGGTACTTCTTTTCGAGAAGGAAGATGCTTGGTTTATTTTGAATTATGTGTTGAATGAGATCTCGGAAAAATTTGCGCAAGGCTTGATTAAAAGAGATATGGGACTGCCAACCACAACGAAAAACTATCTTTTTTGCCTCACGTGCGAACGCGAAGGAGCACTTCGGATCCAAAAAATTCGCATTATGCTCATGGAAAAAGAAAAGTTTGAGAAGTTTCCGATGGAAGGTGAGTTGGTTCTAGATAGTCCAATCCATACGATCCGAGTCAAAACCCTACGTCATATGAAAGAACTGTATCAAAAAGAACCGCATCATTTTATGCGAGTCGAGATCAGTATTTAAAAAGGTTTAATATTTTTCTTTTTCTTCTTCTTGAAGAGATTGAAGAATTCGCTGATAGGACGCATACCGTTCGGGATGTATTTTTCCTGAAGCGAGGGCGTCCTTTACACTGCATTCGGGTTCATTTATATGTAGGCACGATCGAAAGCGACAGGCCCGTTCAAGCGAAACAAAATCGCGAAACAACAAAGGCAGTTCTTGAGCCGTGATATCCCAGAGTCCAATTTCACGAATTCCCGGAGTGTCTACGACGTATCCTCCAAAATCAAGTTTGAGCAAAGACATCGCGGTAGTCGTGTGTCGCCCTGCTTTGGTTTTCGGGTTTACCTCGCGTGTTTTGAGTTGAAGATTGGGCTGAATTGCGTTTAACAAGGAAGATTTTCCTGTACCCGAAGGTCCACAAAAAACGGACATTTTCTGTCCTAAAAGAGTTTGTAGCGCTTGGATTCCTGAACGATTAAGAGCGCTTGTCAAGAGAACAGAATAGCCCATTTCCGAATAGATGCGAAGCTTTTCGGAAAAGAGGTCGATAGGCCCAATTAAGTCGCTCTTGTTGAGACAGATCACGACCTCTAGATCATTATTTTCAGCACTGCAGAGGTAACGATCAATCGTTCCAAAAGGAATCGAACCTTCTTTTAAAGCGACTACAATAATTAATTGATCCAGATTACTAACGACAATTTGTTCCTGATGGTGTCGGCTTACAACAGGGCGCGAGAATTTATTTTTTCGCTTTAAAATTTCTTCAATGACCCCTTGTTGGTTAGACGAATTTTCAGACATTGAGACGAGAACGTGATCTCCAACCGCTAAGGGATGCGCGAACCCTTGCGTTTTACTCAGATCGGAGATTTTTTTGCGAAGCGTGCAAGGAACTGGGGTGGAAAAATTAGGAAGATCAACTTGGCAGGAATTTCTAGCAACCTTAATTACAACACCTTCATTTTTTACAACACTTTCGTTTTGCACGCATACTCCTTGAGTGTTAAGACAGAGAAATTTCTTTAGAGCAATGAGGACAATGAATCCTATTTTTAGCGGAGGATTGTTTTAAGACTTCCTGAGCCGCTTTTAACAAGTGATCAACCGATTGTTTAAAGGGATCGACGGCTGTTTTCCCTTCCATTGCTTTCTTTTTCTTTTCTTCTATTGCCTGTAAATAGAGCGCAGAAAAATTTGTTGCAATAACACCGGTAGGAAGAGCAATACAGAGAATTCCGCAAATCATTGTAAATCCAGCAATGATGCCCCCAATTTTTGTTTGTGGAACCACATCTCCGTAACCTACAGTAGTCATCGTGACAATGCACCACCAAAACGTTGAAACAATACTACGATACGAATCTGCTTTACTTGCGGTTCCAATTGGCATCGGAACTGGTTTATGGCAGAGAGAACACTCTATTTTTTTTGAAGAATCAGGTCCTTCTCTCCAGTCTCCACGACAGTTAGGCGCATCTGGGCAATAACTGATATGTGCATCATGTTCCGCAAAATACATCACAGAAGAACACATCACCATAATAATCATCATCAAAATAACGAGCGCAATGAGTGCCGCACTTGATTCTTTTAAAGCGCGCATCGTTAAGGTAAACGATTCCGAATATTTAGCGATTTTAAACATACGGAAGATGCGAACGAGTCGAATAATACGAACGATTCTTAAATCGATATTCGAGGGGATCAACAGTTCTATATAAAAAGGAAGAATAGCGATTACATCGATGAGATTCAAGGGCTGTCGGACGAATTCTAATTTTCGTCGGACCAAAATAAAGCGACTCAGATATTCCAGACTAAAAATAATCACTACGGTCACATCGATCCAGTGAAAAATTTTTGAATAGTCTTCATGAAGTTCGTGAACCGATTCCAAAACGAAAGCGACTGAAGAGACCAAGATCGCTAATAAAATAATCCAACTAATGAGTTTAGAAATAAAAAGATCCGAGTTCCCTTCAATAATATCAAAGAGACGATCACGCATAACAGTTTCCTGATAATGGGGGCTTTTGATAGAAAAAAGTAACAAATTTTAAAAATAATTATGCTATTGTAGAGGCTAAAGAGAACGGAGTCCAGAATTCAGGGAGGTTTTGAGGGAGAAGTAAGTTCTCTTGATAGTAAATATGTTGAATTTTCAGCGAATAAAGCGGGTCTAAGGAGTGAGTGAAGGTGACCCAATGAATGATTTCCAATGCCGCGAAGAGTTCTGCGTTTTTTTCGGGTTCCGTGTCGGTTTCAGAGGATTTCCACAGGACAATTCCGAGAGAATCTCCGGGGAGGTTTTGGAAAAAGCGAATCATTTCAAGGGTGATGATATTCTGTTTGAGTAGAACAAAAGTCGCGTTTGAAGTGGTTTGAAGGGGTTCTTGGAGTAATAGCGGATGCTTAAAAATTTTTTTAGCGAAGAAGGATTTTTGTTGGAGTTCCGCGAGAATTTCATCGCGTGTCACTTCCTTTGTTCCTTGTTTAGCGACTTTAATTCCGGCCGCGATATTCGCGAGTTTAACAGCATCTAAATAAGAATATTGGTTTGCGAGCGCGTATCCAAGACAAGCGATAAAGGTATCTCCAGCTCCGGTAATATCGTAGACGCTGCGAGCGCGGGCCGGAGACATAAAAAATTCTTGGTGACGTTCTTTAAGACAAACGCCTTCTTTTCCCAAAGTAATGATGGTGGCTTCTAGGTGAGCCATCTCCATCAATTTTTGGGCGCAGAGTTCTAACTCTTGTTTTTTTTGCGGATCGATACTCATTAGCGTTGCTTCTTCGGCTTCTTTTTTGTTAGGAGTGATGACGGAAGCGCCTTCGTATTTCTGGTAATTTTTTCCTTTAGGATCGACCAAGACTTTCAACTGTCGTTGGCGAGATTCTTGGATAATAAATTGAAGGAAGGACGGGGTGAGGAGACCTTTTCCATAATCCGAAAGGATCACTAATTGAACCTGCGGTAATTCTTGCAAACACGCTAGTTTTAGAGCGGTTTCTTCTTCACGAGTAATGGGTTGGCTATTTTCTTTATCGATCCGAAGCATTTGTTTATTTTGTCCTAGAACACGTCGTTTCCAGGTGGTTGGGCGATTAAAAGAAATTAAATGGTGCCCTACTTTTTTTTGAAGGAGTAATTTTTTTAGAATTTCGCCTTGAAGATCGGGTCCAATTCCACCCATCAGCATTACTTGAGTTCCTAAACTAGAGAGATTAAGGGCAACATTAGCCGCTCCTCCTAGCCGAAAATCTTCTTGTGTTTGTAGGTGAACAATTGGGATAGGAGCTTCTGGTGAGATTCGGTCGACTTCTCCAAATAAATATTCATCCAGAATCAAATCTCCCAAAACCAATACTTTGATTTCTGGACGAAATTGGGTTTCAAAAAGATGTGTAAGTGGATTCATAATTTTTTTTTGGAAAATTTTTCTAACTAATGGAAACTTAAGAGGTTATTTATTTTTTTTTAAAAAAAAGAAAAAGATGTCTCAGGGAAAGAGTACAATATGGACGTTTTCTAAGGAAATAGGATAATCAAAAAAAAAGTTTTTGGAAATTTTTTGAAAGGTATTTTTATGGGCGAAAAAAATGAAAAAATAGTAAAAAGTCCTATCACTACACCCCTCTCTACAATTCCAACAAAGAAAGACAAACTAGAACCGCTTGATGCAGAGTTACAGAAAAGTGTTACTGCGACGATTGAAGCCATCGATAAAAGATTTGGTACTGGAACTATTATGACCTTAGGATCAAGACCTTCTCTCAAAGAAGAAGTGATTCCTTCTGGGTCGCTGAGTTTAGATTATGCTTTAGGGGTCGGTGGTTTTCCACGGGGCCGTGTCATCGAGATTTATGGACCCGAATCTTCTGGAAAAACAACCTTAGCACTTCATGCAATTGCGAGTGCTCAAAAAATGGGTGGGATGGCCGCGTTTATTGATGCGGAACACGC
The DNA here is from genome assembly GCA_964530615.1 of uncultured Planctomycetota bacterium. Classification (GTDB taxonomy): domain Bacteria; phylum Planctomycetota; class JBBTDB01; order JBBTDB01; family JBBTDB01; genus JBBTDB01. Next base: position 60,714 of record CAZHAR010000025.1, read on the forward strand.
TTTAGATCCCTCATACGCTCGTCGTATTGGGGTGAATTTAGATCGCTTGCTTATTTCCCAGCCAGACTGCGGAGAACAAGCGCTAGAAATCGTGGAAGCGTTGGCGACTTCAAATATAGTATCGATTATTGTGATTGACTCCGTCGCCGCTCTGGTTCCTCGTGCTGAACTTGAAGGCGAAATGGATGATCAATTTATGGGGTTGCACGCCCGATTAATGTCCAAAGGGTTGCGTAAATTGACTTCTCATATCAATACTTCAAAGACATGTGTTGTTTTTATTAACCAAATTCGCGAAAAAATTGGGGTGATGTTTGGAAATCCAGAAACCACTACCGGTGGACGTGCCCTTAAATTTTTCTCTTCGATTCGCGTAGATATTCGCAAAATCAGCACGATCAAAAAATCCGATGAAGAAATTTTGGGAATTCGTGCCCGGGTTTCTGTCGTGAAAAATAAAGTCGCGCCTCCCTTCCGAAAAGCGGAATTTGATATTCTTTTTAATAAAGGAATCTCCTATGTAGGCGATTTGCTTGACTTAGCCGTTCGTGGCGAGATTATTCGCAAAGCGGGAACTTGGTTTTCGTTTAAAGAAACTCGTATTGGTCAGGGTCGTGATAATTCAGTTTTATTTCTGGAAGATCATCCAGAAATCACGCAAGTCATCGAACAAGAAGTACGCACGAAAATGTTTCCTTCAAACGGCGATTCTGCTACCAGCGAGTTGAAACCGATCCTTACAGAAAGCAAAGAAGAAAATTAACCGCCTAGCGTAAGGTACGGGTAAGGTAAGGGTGGACGCTGTACAAAGAAATATCCCTATTGTCATTGCGATGAGGCACAAGCCGAAGAAGCAATCTCCATAAAGCTTAAGTATAACGGAGATTGCTTCACTGGCGTTCGCAATGACAATAGAGAGAAAGGATATTTATTTTTTCAAAGATAGCAAAATGAAAAAAAATATTGTATAAACAAAGAGGACTTCTTTAATAAAAACCCCCCTCCCCATTTTAAAGCAGGTAATCCCGTGCCTACTTCCGAAGATGTTTCCGCTTTATTAAATCGCTTGGGGTTACGTCCCACAAAAATGCGATGTCTGATTTTACAAATACTTCTTGAAAAAAAAATTCATCCAACCCCATATCAATTACTTGAAATGCTCAATCAACAAGAAGGGGAAGAAATTAGTATTGCGACCCTCTATCAAAACCTTGAAAAGCTAGTCCAGGAAGGACTATTGAAGCGGTTTTTGGATACTAAGGGGCTTGCTCGTTTTGATATTAATCTGGATCCCCATTATCATTTGGTTTGCCTCAACTGCGGAAATATCGCGGATGTTGAAGAAAATAATGTTCTCCATAAATCACTTAATCCACTAAAAAAACAGCTTCCTGAAGATTGGCAATTGAACGATATTTCTGTGGAATTCAAGGGCTTTTGTCCAGAATGTCGAACCTCTTAATTCAAAAATTAAAAAAATAAAAAACTTTTTTTTTCTTGCATTCATAACCCATAATCATTATGATAATGGTTATGGGTTATGAAGCTAATTTTAGCGATTAGAGGCGTATATTTATCAATACGCCTCTTTTTTTACTTGCCACAAAAAATTCGTGCGTCTTATACCGTTCGTGAAGGCCCAATTAAAACGTTTTTTTGCTTAAAAATCGAGAGTTTTAAGCCTCAGTCTTGGGGAGGTTCCTTGCTTTTGTTCGGAAGGACGGTAAGTTTCTTGATCAATAAATAAACCCCTCCCTGAACCAACCCTCCCCAGAGAAAAACCGCTACGATATAAAGATAGGACACGCGATAAAAACTGTTGGCCTGATCCTGAAAAATTTTTTGTCCTTCTTGCAAAAGCCATTCGTTCGCCTTTTTTAAAACAACGCCCCATGTCATCGAAGTGGTTTCTTTTTCCAGAGTCGCTAACACGACATCTGTTCCTTTCCAAAAAACCGCTTTTAAAATCTGTGGGAAAAAGAGGATCAAAACAATAGGGTGTCCGATGCGTGCGGCGGGGATGCTTCCATCCTCCATTTTAATTTGAATTTTTTTTCGAAGTTCAGAAATCGGAATGACGCTTTCGTCTGTCAAAGTTCCCATCCATTTTTCTGCCTGAGTCCTCCCGAGTTGTAAGGTCCATTCGAGAACAGGAGTCGATCCTTTTTCTAGCATTTTCCCCATAAATCGTTGAAGGGAAAACAAAATACCCAATTGAGCGGTAACCAGTGGAAAAACAAGAAAATACAAAACGCCAATACCGATGAGCCATCCTTTGGCGCCAGTCGAGGGAAAGCGTTTTTTTGCATGGACGAAACCCGCAATTCCAAACAGTAATGCAAGTATAAAAAAAAGAAATGTGTAAAATAAAGTCGGCAAAAGAAATTCTTGAGCGACTATTTTTGTGATTGTCCAAAGACTTTCGAACATTTTTTTCTCCGCTTGAGAAAAGGGTTTAATTTTCTTTCTTCCGTTTTAAAATAAAGACTATTAATAGCATTAAAATCATTTTTCTATTTTAAAGAAGAGGCCGATTGTGAAAGACTTTTTAAAAGAATTAGGGATCGAGATGATAAATCCCGGAGCTTACGCCCAAGAATGGCTAAATTGCTCGGGGCCTTCTCTCAAAGTCATTTCGCCTGTAGACGGTAAAGAAATTGCTCAAATTACTCAAGCCGGAAAAGCCGAGTACGAAAAAGTTCTTCTCTGTAGTACCGACACCTTCAAAACGTGGAGAATGTGGCCCGCTCCAAAACGTGGAGCAATTGTACGAGAGATCGGCGAAGAATTACGTAAACATAAAACGGCACTTGGAAAATTACTCTCCTATGAAATGGGAAAAATTTTGGCGGAAGGCGAAGGGGAAGTTCAGGAAATGATTGATATGGTCGACTTTGCCGTGGGGCTTTCTCGACAACTCTATGGCTTATCGATGCATTCAGAACGTCCGCAACATCGTATGTACGAGCAATGGCATCCTTTAGGGCCCGTGGGTGTGATTACCGCGTTTAATTTTCCGATCGCGGTTTGGGCCTGGAACGCTTTTCTTGCGATGGTTTGCGGAAATACAGTCATTTGGAAACCCAGTTCCAAGACCCCTTTATCCGCGATCGCGGTTCAGCGCATTTGTGATCGGGTTTTGAAAAAGTGGGAGATGCAAGGAGTTTGTACCTTATTAGTCGGAGATCGTCATAGTGTCGGAGAACCCTTGATTAATGACAGACGTGTTCCGTTAATTTCAGCGACGGGCTCCACGACTATGGGGATCAATATTGGTCAAGCTTGCGCAAAACGTCTAGCACGTACCTTGCTAGAGTTGGGTGGAAACAACGCGATTAGTGTGATGAAAGATGCGGATATGAAACTGGTTTTGCGGGGTGTGCTTTTTGGCGCTATCGGAACAGCGGGTCAACGCTGTACGACCACTCGACGAATTTTGATCGAAAAATCCGTAAAAGAGGATTTTATTCGGAAGTTAAAAGAAGCGTATCAACAAATTTCGATTGGAGATCCTTTAGATTCAAAAAATTTGATGGGTCCTCTTGTGGATAAAGACGCCGTTCAGACGATGCAAAAAGCCCTAGAGACGATTAAAACACAAGGTGGAAAAGTGATTTGTGGGGGGGAAGTCTTAACGGGTTCTGGGTATGCGTCGGGTTGTTATGTTCGTCCTTGTATTATTGAGGCTCCAAAAAATTTGGAAATGATGAGCCATGAAACCTTTGCGCCCATTCTTTATGTGGTTGGAGTTCAGGATATAGAGGAGGCGATTGAGGTCAACAATGGCGTCCCACAAGGATTAAGTTCTTCAATCTTTACATCAAATTTCTACCATTCGGAGCGTTTTTTATCTGCGATCGGTTCTGACTGCGGAATTGCGAATGTGAATATCGGAACCAGCGGAGCCGAAATTGGCGGGGCCTTTGGTGGAGAAAAGGAAACAGGCGGGGGTCGAGAATCAGGGTCAGATTCTTGGAAACAATATATGCGCAGACAGACCTGTACTATGAACTGGAGCCAAGACCTTCCGTTAGCCCAAGGGATTCGTTTTGGAGACGCTTAAAAACAGTGAACCTCTTTGCTAGAAGTATTTTGTATAAATCGAATTTCTTCGCCGAGAAATTCTTAAGTTTTCAATAATTGAGGAATATAATGTATCGCACACATCATTTGGGCGAATTAAGAAAATCGCATGTGGGTCAAACAATCACTCTTGCAGGCTGGGTGAACGCCATTCGTGACCAAGGAGCCGGAATTCATTTTATCGATTTACGAGATCGCTATGGAATGACTCAGATTATGATTGATGGATCAAAAGATCCCGAAAAAGAAGCCTTTGTCAAAAAAATACATCCAGAATTTGTGCTTCAAGTGAAAGGAAGCGTGAGCGCACGGCCAGAAGGATTAAAAAATCCTTATTTGGAAACCGGAGAAATTGAAGTGAACGCTCAAGAGATTGTGATCTTGAGTTCCGCAGAAACTCCTCCATTTGAGGTGGCGCAAAAGCGGGATCGCAAAACGGGCCAAATCCTTCTGGATGAATCGATTCCTTTAGAGTTACGAATGAAGTATCGATACTTAGATTTTCGTCGGCACCCTATTTTAGAGCGACTCTTATTGCGACATCGGTTGAGTTCCTGCTTGCATACTTTTTTTAATCGAGAAGGATTTGTGCACGTGGAAACACCGATTTTATTGCGAGCGACTCCGGAAGGAGCCAGAGATTTTCTGGTGCCGTCTCGAAAATTTCCGGGTGAATTTTACGCGCTTCCGCAATCCCCTCAGTTGATGAAACAAATCTTGATGGTTTCAAATCTTGATAAATATTACCAAATCGTCAAGTGTTTCCGCGATGAAGATTCCAGAAAAGATCGTCAACCCGAGTTTACTCAACTTGATATTGAAATGTCCTTTGTCTCAGAAGAAAACGATGTGATTTCTTTAATTGAACGACTGATTCCGTATGTAATGAAAGAGATTCGAGGGGAAGAAATAACCGTTCCGTTCCCTCGGATATCCTATGATGAAGCGATGACCTCTTATGCCAGCGACAAGCCTGATTTACGTTATGGCTTAAAAATCAAGGATGTGACCGATATCTTGAAAACACATCCGGTTTTTGAGGCGCATTTAAAAGAAAATTTAGCGCGTGGCTTCTGTTTAAAGGCGGCTTCCGAGAAGTTTTCCAATAAAGAATTGAAAGATTTGGGAATCCTTCAGGGCGTTGATCGTCCGGTTTACTTCGTCAAAGTAGGCGCCGGAGGCAAACTACAAGGCGGTTTTGCGAGCAAAACGTCGGAACCTGTCCAAAATCAGTTATTGCAGATTTTTGGCGCGCAAGACGGCGATTTACTGGTTTTGATTACAGGAAAAGGGGCTTCGTTTATGGTCGCGTTGGATAAGCTTCGGCGACATTTTGGAAAACACTTGGCGCTTTACGATCCAAAACAATTTCACTATTCTTGGGTGCTGGATTTCCCTCTCTTAGAATGGAACGAGGAAACGAAACGCTTTGATTCGGTCCATCATCCGTTTACCTCTCCGAGAGATCCAGAATCGATTTTGTCATCGGATCGAGAAGTGTTATCGCAAGTGAAGGCAAAAGCCTACGACCTTGTGTTAAATGGGATGGAGCTTGGGGGTGGAAGTATCCGTATCCACTCTCCGGAACTCCAACAAAAAGTATTCTCGCTTTTGAACATTCATGAAGTCGAAGCCGAAGCAAGATTTGGTTTCTTTTTGGAGGCATTGCGGTATGGAACGCCTCCTCATGGCGGAATTGCGTTAGGAATCGATCGTTTTGTGGCGACTTTGGCCGGAACCGAAAATATTATTGAAGTGATTCCTTTCCCAAAAAGTTTTACGGCTCGTTGCTTCTTAACAGAGGCTCCAACTCCGGTGGAGCCGGAACAACTAAAAGAGTTAGGGTTAAAAGTCGAGGAGAAAAAAAAGGAGAGTTGAATCTCAAAAAAAGTACTTTTTTTTAAGAAAAAGTATTGATTCTTTTGGATTTGCGATATAATTAAAGAATCCCCTCCAAGCGCAAAAAAACGCTTGCCCCATTCAAGGGAAGGACGCAATAAAATCGTTGCGAATAAACAAAACTTGTGGGGATTTCCAAGCCAATTTTTCGCAAATTACCCAGCCTAAAAAAAATGATATTTTTAAGCGGGGGTTTTCTTATTCTTTATTCATATGGAGGTGTTTGATTCCACCCAATACAAAACCGAAACCGTCTAATAGTAAAACCTTGGATTTCAACAAGAATATTAATTGGGACATTCGTGCCAAAGAAGTTCGAGTGATTGGAGCAGATAATCAACAATTAGGGATTAAAACCCTGGAAGAAGCAATTCATATTGCGGCAGAGGATGGTCTTGACCTTGTAGAAGTCGCTTCACAAGAAACCCCTCCTGTTTGCAAGATTATGGATTTTGGGAAGTTTAAATATCGGGAAAGCAAAAAACGGGCAAAAAGTATTTCAACTTCTGCAAAATCGGTAGTGAAAGAATTGCGTTTGCGGCCAAAAACGGAAGATCATGATGTTGTGGTTAAAGTCGAACAAGCGAAAAACTTTCTGGAAAAAGGATACAAAGTCCTTTTTACCATTATGTTTAAAGGACGAGAGATTCGTTACCAGGAAAATGGGCAACTACTTTTAAACCGGGTTTTAGAACTGTTGGAAGGAATGGCAAAAGTCGAAAAGCCTGCTTCCAAAGTCGATGCCCGAAAAATGCAGATGACCCTTGTTTCAACGAATCCACCAAAATAATTTTTCTGAGAGTTGACATTTTCAAAAAAATTTTCTAATCTTATCCTTTTTCCAAAAAGGGATAAGATTTTTTTTATTTTCGAGCTTTTGAGATATTTCATTTTATATCAAAATTCCTTTCCTTATTCCTTCGCAACCATCTTGTGCTTAATTCTAAACAGGAGCGGTTTAAACTTCCTTTCAGGGAAGAGTCGCCGTTATTTCTATGACCAAAGTAAAAAAAGTTAAAGCGAAAACGCATAAAGGCGCTAAAAAGCGCATGAAAGTTACCAAATCTGGTAAAGTCAAACGCTATCAAGCAGGAACAGGCCATCTACTTTCTAGCAAAAACGGAAAGCGTCGAAGACGGCTCCGAAAATCAGATCTAGTAGATAACAGCGTATTGAAAAAATATCGTCTTCATTTAGGAGCTTAAGGGATGACAAGAGCGACAAATGTTCCCACTCGTCTGAAACGACGTAATAAAGTTTTAAAAGCAGTTAAAGGGTATGTAGCCGGGCGAGGAAAACTATTCCGTATTGCAAAACACGCCAATCGACGCGCAAATCAATTTGCGTTTCGCGGAAGAAAAGAACGTAAACGTGATTTTCGTCGACTCTGGATTACTCGTATCAATGGAGCGCTCTGGCTCAAAGATATTAACTACAGCCAATTTATACACGGGTTGAAATTAGCGAATATCCAACTAGATCGAAAAATGCTTTCCGAAATGGCGATCCATGACCCTTCAGGATTTGATCTTCTGGTCGTAAAAGCCCAAGAATTTCTAAAAAAAGCCCAAGAAGCTTTAAAAACTGCGAGTTGATCGGTATTCCATTTATTTTTGAATATTTTTTAGGACCCGTCTTATTAATCTAACGGGTCCTTTTTTATTTTTGGTTTTTGTTTTGGCTTTGGAATGGCCCGTTCACTTTGTCCTGTTATTTAACATCCCTTTCACTTTTTGCCAGAACTTTCCCTTGGATTGAGAGTCTTCTGGGGTTGAAGTGGTAAATGGCGCAAATTTGTGCTCTAGCCCTTTTAATAGCGTCATAATTCGGCCATAACGCTTGACCTCTTCTTGTTCTTTTCCTTCCCGTTTTTTCGTGAGAAGTGTTTCTAGGGTTTTGTTGGCAAATTCAAAATAGAGGCGATAGTTTTCTTCCACCTCTTTGCAAAATTTTTCCGAAAGCGGTTGAATCAATGCCCGTTCCGCCTCTTCGATTCGTATTTGGACCATCGGAGTAATTTGTTTAGGAAGCACTTCAGACAGTTTATCTCCAAAAAATTTTGCGAAAATGCCTCGCACTGGATCAAGCACCGGATTCAAAAATTTTAAGGTCGGAAAAGAAAGTCCGAGTCCTATTCCGGCTCCAATCAAAAAACCCACAGGTCCTGCCGCCGCGCCAACACCTAAAAGCCCGAGTGCGGAAGAAATAAATCCGGTTCCGGTCACTCCGATTAGATTTCCAGATAAACTTCCGGCCAAAAGCGTCATCGCGACTGCGATTCCTCGATCCACCGCCACATCAATCGAATGAACCCCAATCATTTCGCGGGTTTCCATCTTAGAAAAAGGTTTCGTGCGATCGGGTCCTATCATATGAAACATACAATGATGCGTTAAGTTTTCCTGAACTTGTGTTTGAGCGGTTGTCACCCGTTTTTCAAGTTCGTTCAGGAGTTGTCGATACAGATCATCGATTTTACTGCTAAACTGAGAAAGTCGTTGAGAGATGGCTTCTTTTTGGGATTTGGAGATACGAAATTCGTTGATATCTCCATAGTTATTTAAAATTTCTTTAACCGTTGCGTTGAGTTCTTTATCTAACACCTGAAGTTTGAATTCCCGAAATACGTCCTGAAAAGAAACTTTGGCTTTATTGATAATCGCTTCTTGTTCTTTAAGCGCTTTTTGTTGCTCCTGTTGATTCTCAGCGATTGCTTTTTCCAGATCTTGCAAGGATTTTTGTAAGAGTTCCTGTTGCTTCAAAACGAGGTGCGAAATGCTATTGAGCAGGTTTTCTCCTTTTTTCTTGTACCCTTCCAGCAAGATTTTTCCACGATCCTCATTCAGGAACTGATAGAGAGCACTTTTAAAATTTAAAAAATATTTTTGTGTAGGATTTCCCTCTATTGCCGCATCGCGTGCGCAAACCGAGAATAACTTGATATCGTATTCTGATTTGAGCTTAAGCAGATCCTCTTCGCTCGTTTTCGTATCAATCATTCGTAGTCGTTGCTCTAGCTTGGAAACTTCTTCTAGTTTGATCGGATAAAAATTCATGCGAAACAAGTGTAAAATGGTCTGACATTCCAGCGCAATCCAATCTTTAAATTTATCTTCCGGTAAATTTTGAATCAAAAAAACATGAGGAATCGATTGTTGAATGCGTTGATAAAATCTTAGTTCTTCTTGTCCAAAGGGAGGAAATCCTGAAACGACCATCGCCGCCGAACAATGCTGGGTAAAATCTAAGGTAATATCATCATGAACCGAACTCACCGCGGCTAATCCCGGAGTGTCTACATAGATAATGTTCGGCTCTAAATTCATTTGTGGGGACTCATGGTGAACCCGTAATACTTTCTTTTGATTCTCTGGATTATGTTGATCGCTCACATAAAGAGGCACTTCTTCAATGGAAATTATTTTTTCGGTTCCATCTAAAAAGGCCACTTTACATTCGGTTTGATTCGATTTTGAAAAATAGACTAATACGCCGGTGCTGACTCGAACATTCACTGGAGAGAGATTTTCTCCGGCGAGAACGTTTAAAAGTGTGGATTTTCCTGATTTGAAGCGACCTAAAACACCCAAGAGAAACCGACTGTTTTTCAAGTTTTCTGTATATTGAGCTAAGTTTCGTAATAAATTTTTTTCGCCCTCGATTAAACGAGTGTTCTTTTCAATTTTTTCTAAGCTAATAGGGCCTTCAAATTGTCCATCAAAAATTTCATTTGCGGTAATTCGTAGGAGTTGTTGATAATCTTCAGTAATCT
>CAZHAR010000026.1:0-69979 GCA_964530615.1 uncultured Planctomycetota bacterium
TGGATCACAGAAAAATACAGCATATCCGTACTAGCCAAGCCAATTTGAGTCACATTGGCCCCTTGATCCGTTAATCCGCGAATCAGGGATTGAGAAAGGGGCTCCGAATGGGGTCTCATATCTTTTCCAACCACAACCTCTTTCGCTTGCGTATAAACAACATAGGCGCGTCCCAATTTGTAAGCAAGATCCTCGGTAATGTCTTCGCCATAAATTCCACGAACATCGTACGCTTTAAAGGGTGATCCCATAAAACCTCCTAGAGATACAAAATTTTATAATACATTTTAAAATAACAATTTATATTTTTTTATAAAGAAAAAACTGAGGAAGAATTAAATTTGTCGTTTTTCTGGATATAATAGGTAGTTAAAGAAGATGTTAAGAAAACAAATTTTTATTTTTATGTTCATAAAAGGAAAGCCGTCTCTCTTTTACGTTACACTGAAAAGAGAGGCTCTGTTTGTGTTCTATGGATTCCAAATTCACTTTATTGCTTCAAAAAATTGAAGACGAAGCGCGTCGCGAAGATTTTCCTATTGATCGTCCCGTTTATACCAAATGTGGGAAAGATCCTTTAATTCCCATCTTGTTTGCAGGAAATCCCGCCCAAAAAATCTGTTTTTTTGCTCGAGATTTGGGAAAAGATGAAGTTGTCGCAGGGCAACCTCTTTACGGTGCCGCCGGACGCTTGGTACGCAATGGAGTTTTTAAAGCGATCTATCATGAAGATCCAAAAACTCCAACCGATCTAGAGAAAATATTGGAATCGATTTTATTCACGAATACTGTTCCTTATAAACCTCTTGGAAATAAAGCCTATTCCCAAAAAATAAAAGAACGGTTTCGTCCGTTTTTGCTTGATTTTTTTATCAATTATTTTCAAGGAAACATTATCATCTCTTTAGGAACAGAAGCCTTCAAATGGTTTTCTCCCTTTTCCAAAGAAATTGAAGATTTTTGGAAGAAAGATAATCGCTATGAAGAAGAAATTCCAATTACTCTCAAATTAAATCAACAACAAAAAGTTATTTTTTTACGACCTCTTCCTCATCCTTCACCCCTCAATCAAACTTGGTACGATAAGTTTCCTGGATTATTAGAAAAACGTCTGAAAATTATTTTTTAAGGGATTAGAAAGGGCTGTTTATGTTAGATACTGGATGGTTATCATGGCTAGAATACAAACGATTTCAAGATGAAGAATTTTCTGGAAATTACCATCTTGACCTCTTGCCAGAAGTAAAAAAAATCGTCCCCTCACTCAAAATCCTCCACCATTTTACCATTTTAAATCATGGGCGTCTTCAATCCCTTGAAATTTGCCATTCACGAGATATTTGCGTTTTTGGAGATTCGCTCAATGGCGTTACTCTTTATGATGTCCGAACCCAAAATACGTCCTATCTGACCGGCTTTCCGGGAAATATCTTTGATGTGACTTTTGGCAAAAATAACCAACTCATTGGTATTAGCAATGAAGGTCTTTTTTCGACTCATTCCGGCGAAGCGAATACGTCTTGGCAAAAAGTCTATCAGACTCCTTATAAAACCCAAATCAGTAGCATTTCTTATCATCCCAAATCTCATCATATTATCGCCGGAGACGAACAAGGTTCCATTTATTTTGTACCCGAAGGAGATTGGTCAAAAATCGAAATTTTTGAAAAATTTCATCGCGGTGAAATTGGTTGTAGCACCATTACCCCAGACGGAAAATGGGCCGTATTCGGTTCTGACGATGGAGTTATTTCGGTCTGGGATCTAGAACAATGGAAGCAAGTCAATCATTTTTATCATCCCGGAGTTCGCGATGGATTGGTTCTCGAAAAACTATTGTTCTTAGTGGGAGAAGAACAATACACTCTCTATGAATTTCCATCATTTACTTTAAAGTGGGAAACCTCTGGACAACCTACCCCTTATCCATTGATGGATATTGCTCCCAATCAACAGTATTGTCTTGTTTCTCTTTCAAAAGGACTTCATTTATTTGATTTTGCGAATGGCCAAGAGTTAGCGAATTATCACTCCCGTCCTTTTTTATGTGTTTCGCGGTTTCTCTATGATAATCGGATTGTGGCTCTTTACGGACAAAAAGAGTTTATTATTTTAGAAACAAACGACCTTAAACCGTTATCAAGTTAATTCACGATTGAAATTTTGGCCGGTAATACGGTAAAGTGCAGAGGTGGCCACTTGATGAACGGATTCGTCTGGAGTATTTAAAACAGATATTAATGTCGGAACCGCATGGGTAGCGCCTTGTCCAATTCCACCCAAAGCTTCAATTGCGGCGGTTAAAAACGAATTCAAAAAAGTGGACCATTTCATTTCTTCGCGAATAATTTTTACCAGAGTCGGAACCGCAAAGGACGCTTCTTGTCCAATTCTTCCCAGAGCCATTAATGATTCTTCCATCCCCGGATGTCGATGTTTAATGGTTTCTACTAAGGCAGGAACCGCACAAGAGGCATCGCTCCCGATTTGCCCCAAAGTACGGGCGACCATACTACAGACATACCAGTTTTTATCTTGCAAAGCCTGAGTCAATGCAGGAACAATGTTTCGAGTTGCTCCAATTTGTCCTAACGCATTCGCGGCTCGGCTCCGAACGGAAACATGTTCGTCTTTGAGCGCGCGGACTAATGCTGGAATCGCACATTTCGCTTCTGAACGAATTTCGCCCAACGCCATTGTGGCCCAACTTCGAATACAGGGATCGGTATTTTTTAGAGCATTGATTAAAATAGGGATTTTGAGTCTTGGCGAAAAAGTTTTTAGTACTTTCAAAACTTCCAAAACCAGAGAAACATCGTCATTAAAAAACTGGACCAATAGGGAAACGGCTTCTGGATAAGGGGTGTTTTCCAAAAGCTTAATCGCCTGAATTCGATCGGTAACAGGACAGGACGAAATTAATTCTTTCCAGCGAATATCAAGAGGATTGAGAATCGATGAATTTTCTTCCCATTTTTCAAGCCATTTTCGACGTTCTGGAGCGAGCATAAATCGCCATAAAGAAAGATCAAGATTTCCGTGAGAAGTCGTTTCTCCCCAAGCTTTGCGATGACGCTTAGAGTTTAAAATAAAATGCCATAGCTCAAAAACATGGACACCACAACGTCTTAGATCATGGATATCTCGAATTTCTTGGTCCACAACAAACTCCTAGTCTCTGAGTTCATTTTTTCGGGAAAGACCTTCTATTATTTTGCATCGAAGCGTAAAAAAAAGCAATTTTCTTTTGATAAGGACTTCATTCCTGAATCAAAAAAAGATAAAATACGCCACTTACAAACCAATCTTTCGCTTATCAGGATTTGTATGAATTCGCGAAACTCGATTTTTGCTCCTTGGAGAATCCGCTATATTCTCAATAAAGGAGAAGAACCCTCCGGATGCTTTATGTGCCGCTATGCCAAAGATCCTCAAAATGACCCAAAGAATCTTGTCGTGGCTCGAATGAAGCATTTTTTTTTGCTTCTAAATCGATATCCCTATTCCGCAGGACACATGATGCTTTGCCCCTACCGCCATCATGGGGAACTTTCGGACCTCAGTTCAAAAACGTTACAAGAATTAGGCGAAGGATTAAAACAAACCCAACTTTTGCTTCAAAAACAGATGAAGCCTCAAGGATTTAATATTGGCTTAAATATGGGTGCCGCCGCAGGTGCCGGATTTGCCGATCATCTCCATTTTCATATCATTCCCCGCTGGAACGGAGATACCAACTTTATGCCTATTCTCGCGGATATTCAAGTCATTCCGCAGGCTCTTGAAGAGTTACATACTCTATTAACTTCTCTCTGGAACCAAGAACACGCCAAATAAACTATAAAAAACGTAACTCCTTCGGGTCTTGCCCTCGAAGAAGAGTAACAACTTCTATACTCAGGAACAGACTTCCTGCAACCAGAATAGTCATTCCTTGCGCACAAGCTTTTTCTTTGGCGAATACGAGCGCTTCTCGTACATCAGGTATACAGAAAAGAGGGACTTCTGAAACACTTTTACGAATCATCGGTTCTAAAAGTTCCACTTTTTCTCCATGATGGAGCGCTTGTGTGCAAATAATTTCTTGAGCGACTGGAAGAATTTCGTCGAGGATTGCGGATTTATTTTTATTAAAGGAAATTCCCAACAAAAGTAAAATCCGCTGATGAGGCATCGTTTGACGAACAGTTTCTCTTAAGCATTTCATCGCTTCTCCAGTATGTCCAGCATCAATAAAGATCACCGGATCGGTTGTTACTTGCTGGAAACGTCCTTCCCATCGGAGATGAGCAAGCCCTTCAGTCACCATCGAAGAAAATTTGGCTTCTCCCGGCCAGCGATTTCTGTTCTGCAAGTAGAGAAAGCTTGCTAACAGAGCCATTTGAAGATTGATTTGTTGAAAGTGTCCACCCAACGGAATCGTGACTTCAGGTAAATGAAAATCGGAATGTTCAAAAGAGCAGATCAACTTTGTCGCACTCTCTGAAAGTATTTTTCCATCAACGATTTCCATCACGGATCGTAAATGAAGGTTGTTTAATTTTCCATACGCTTTCAATTTCGGGATCAATTCTGCTGGAAGGTTCCCCAAAACTACTTTAGAGTTTGGGTCCGCGAGATCCAATTTTTCATATCCAATCGCTTCTTTCGTGCTCCCTAGCAGATCGGTATGTTCCAAATCGAGCGAGGTGAGAACGGTCACAGGGCCACGAAAAATACGAGTGCTATCAAAACGACCCCCGATGCCGACTTCAATCACTCCAATCTCTGCTTTTTGTTCTTGAAAATATTTGATAGCCAGAGCTACTGATAATTCAAAACGTCCGAATTTCTCATTTTTTAGTTCTTTTGCCCCTGCAATCACTTGGCTCAAAATCTTTTGTAATGCTTTTTCAGAAATCGATTCGCCATTGATCGAAATACGTTCATGAAATCGAAAAAGATGTGGAGAAATAAAAAGACCTACATTCCAACCTCCTGCGTGTAAAATTTCGGAAATAAAGGCGCAGGTACTCCCTTTTCCATTAGAACCGGTTACTTTAATCGTCGAAAATTGCTCTAGCCAAGAAAGTGCGTCAAGCGCTTCCAGCAGAAGGAAAAGACGATGAAAACCAATTCCGTCCCCGAATTTCGGGAACTTCCAAAATTCCTCTAACGCTTGAGAAGAAACCATCGGATCAACCTAGTTCTAACATTGTGTTAATGCGTGGGCACACAGATTGTATCCTGCAGAACCTGATACAGAAGCTCGCATTGATTGATTGTTTTGATTTGTTCAAAGAAAGGAACCGCTTGAGGATGAAATTTGCGCATAAGTGAGAGCCATTGCTTCATTCGGCACATAACGTAGCGTGGATTTTCCGTCTGGATCGAATTTTCATAAAGTTCACAAACATATTGGCAAATCATTGGCCAGGGTTGAGGAGAATACGGATCCGTTTGGTTCCAACGAGCGATTGTTTTTCCCAAGTCCGGAGAAGCTATCGCGCCTCGACCCACCATCACTTGCTCACATCCAGTGATTTTACGACACTTTAGATAATCATCTAAACACCAGATTTCGCCATTCGCCGTCACCGGAATCGAAACCACTTCTCGAATTTTCGCGATCCACTCCCAATGAGCTGGAGGTTTATATCCTTCTAATTTGGTTCTGGCGTGAACCGTTAATCGTCCAGCACCTCCTTCTGTCATAGCGCGTGCGTTTTCTAGCGCAAGAGATTTATCGTTCACCCCTAAACGCATTTTAGCGCTTACTGGAACAGAAGCAGGAACCGCCTGACGGACTGCACGAACAATCTCAAAAACGGTTTCGGGCTTTTCTAAAAGAATACAGCCGCCTTGATGTCGATTGACTTTAGGGGAGGGGCATCCGAAGTTAATATCAATCCCAAGAGCCCCTAATTCTGAGGCTCGAAAAGCATTTTCAGCCATATACTGTAAACTGCTTCCTAAAATCTGAACATGGACCGGAACCCCGGAGGCCGTTTTTCCTTGGTGGTATAATTCAGGGCAATATCCATAAAAAATTCGTGCAGGGAGTAATGAATTTGTGATCCGTATAAATTCCGTGATACACAAATCATATCCGCCAATACGGGTTAAAATGTGCCGTACAAAAGGATCAATCACTCCTTCCATCGGTGCCAAAATCGTAAGCATTTTTTTATCTTTGAAAGGAGGCGTTATTTTTTCTTCTCAACAATTTGGACGTTATCGATTTGCAGGTTCCAGGAAGCATTCGTGGAGGCTGAACCAAATATTCCGACTTTCAGAGGACCCGCTTTGAATTCGGGAAGCACAATCTCTGCAGGAAGTAATCGATCGTCGAGCCAAATAGTAAAGGTTCCTTGAAGTTCGTCTTTTCGTTCAATTTTTAATTGATGAAATTCTCCGGAAGAGGGCCAAGTTCCTATCGTTTCCCATTGAAAAGTTTGTTGGCCACGTTCATAGCGAGAGTAGACAAGTTGGCCGTTTTTATCTCGCCCAAAATAGAAATTTTTAAGGACTCCTCTAGAATTTTTTCCGGGTCGCAAATGAATTCCAACCATAGATTGTCCCGACTTGAGAGTCAAATCGGCTCTAAACGAAATAAATTGCTCCGCTTCCGTACTTCGTTCAGCAAACGTATATTGGTTCCCTTCGGTTTGGGTTCCTTCAAAAAGCAACTGTTGATTCTTGACCTGAATTTGAATTCCAACATTTTCCTCTTCAATCCATTGCCTTGCAATTTCTAACGAATCTTTGCGAGAAAAATTGTCGTCCCAACGAACATAGCTTACATTATTTTTGATCCGGAGATAATGAAGTTTGGCATACTCATCATCAGGCTGTTTCGCAAGAATTTCCTCAAATCGGCGAATGGATTCGCGCTGATTTTTCTTTAGATTTTCCAGATAGGCCAAGCCTCGTAAGCTATAGAGGTGCGACGGATTCGTATTTAATACTTCTTCCAAAAGAATGCGTGCTTTTTCTTCCTGATTTTGCAGCAGATAAAGATACGCAAGATGCGCGGAACGGTCTGCGTCTTCAGGAGAGGCGGACAAATATTCTTCAAGATAAATCGTCGCAGTATCATATTGTTGTTGTTCACCTTGAATCTGAGCCAACAACAAACAGGGTTCTTTAAAATAAAAATGATTATTGAGTAAGGATTTTAGTTGCTCTTCCGCCTGCTCAATTTCTCCTTTAGAGTACCATAACACGGCGTTATAATAAGAAGCTAGAAGCGAGGTCGGATCCGCATTTAACGCGTCGGCAAGAAACTTTTCGGCGGATTCAAGTTTTTTCGTACCCATCTCAACCATTCCTAATCCTGTATATCCCGGAGCCGGATTTTCGGGATGTTCTTGAGCAAATATCGAATAAAATTGTTTCGCTTTCGCATGTTTTTTGAGTCGCAGGTACGAAGTCGCCAGATTTTCGGAAACAGACACCGCTATTTTATTTTGGATTTGTTCGTAACAAGCAATCGCTTCTGTATATTTTCCCTGATAATAGAGACAATTTCCAATCAAGAACGTAATTTCAGGCTGAACCTGTTGTTCTGGAAGTAGTTTATAAAGTGCTTTTTCCGCTTGGGCGAATTGTCCAGTCGCATAGAGATAATGAGCCCATAAGAGCGGATAGCTTTTGGAAGAACTTCCTAATTTTTCGAGAAGGTTCAGCGCTGAGTCAAATTGGTGCGATTCTAAATAAAATTGGATCAACATTTTAGGGGCACGTTCAAAAACGGGATCGAGTTTTCTGGCTTCCTGCAACCTTTGTTCTGCCAATTCGTTTGCGCCTAAAGTGAGTAGAATCTCTGCTTCACGACAGAGAAGTTCAGGAAACAAAGTGCCTTGGACTCTTGCTTCTTCATAAAACGCCAGTCTGTCTTCCAGAAGAGCGTTTTTTTGATAGATTTGGTCCAGCGCAAGATAAAGTTCAGGTTGAGGACGATTTTTAAGAAGCTGACGAAAAATCTCCTGAGCCAGCGTCAGACATTCCGGATCTTGATAGGTTTCTGCATATTGAATCAAGTCCTGAGCTATTTTGAAATGAGTGTCCTGATTCGTGGTCTCCTGAATTTTTTGGCGATAGACTGTAGTTAAAGAAAGAGCTGGAACTACCTGTTGAATTTCTTCTTTTTTAGCGGTATACCGAGAGTCTTTGGCTTTTCCTGTCTTTATTTCAATCAGAATATCCCCTTCCAATTGATTCAATATTTTGCCTTCAATTTGGGTATTATTTTTCAGAAGAATCATGTCATAGGGGCGAACTCCTAACTTCTTGAGTTCTTTGATTTTTTTTGCTTCTTCGTCTACGAGGAGAGGATTTTCTTCAAGAGGTTTTAGCGGAGTCTCCGGTTCAATCGTTGTATTTTCTTGAGCGGCTTCTTCCGCCTCTTTTTCCCGTTCTTCATCGGTTAAAATAAATTGTTCAAAAAGAGTATTTTTAGAAACTCTTGGCAATTTGCTAAACTGCGGATAGGGAACCACAAGAAGGTTTAAAAAAGTGAGGGGCGGAAATGGCGGGGGCGGAAGCATCAGCGATTCTAAGGGTTTTTTTTCAGAAATTTCTTGGAAAGGCTTCAGCGTAGTCTCTTCCCAATACACCAAAAAATCTGGATCTAAAAACCAAGCTGAACTCTGTAACGAGGATTGCGAAACCTCTAGCGACGCATACTGAATTCTTAAATTGGATCGTTCCAGCGGTTTTAAAAAGTATCCAAGAGAGGAAAGAATTCCTAAAGAAGCAAAGGTACAAAAGGCTTGAAAAATCCACTTTTCACGATTTAGCGCGGTATTTTGATATTTCTTCAAAAATCCGTGTTCTCCTGAAATAATTCCGAACCAGAGAATCAATGGGATCCAAAAGCCAATATCATAGTGGAAAACAAGCTGAATCAGCGCTAGTAAAAAGATCAAGAATGAGTTGAGAAATAAATGTATTAGCCAAAGAGATCGAAGCACTCGTTTCTCCTTTTCTTAATAACGACGAATGACGGAATGAGGTTGTTCTGAAGGAAGTGGATCCAATTTAAGTGGAACTTCCGGACGAATTTGAAATTTAGAGATTGTTAGTTTTAAACGCAACAATCCTTTTTTAGTTTTGTCTTCAAGGAGTTCCGCGTCTTTAAAGAAATAATATTGTTTCGGACCTTGTAATCGATGAAGAAATTCAGAAATACTTCGAATCTCTCCCGACACCTCAAATTGATAATTTAGCGGAGTAAGAAAAGAGTCCGACTCTTCCTTATCCTGTTGCGGTTCATAAACCGGACGCATTTTTTCAATACTACGAATACGGGACAAGACCGCTTGCTCCACCACTTCAGATCCCATCGCTAAAAGAATCAATAACATCGCCACTTCTTGATCGGAAGGGACCTCAGAAGAAAATCCCAATAAATCCGACTGGATCGGAATCTTTCGTTTCAAGGCTTTCGTACACTCATTCAGAATATTTAAAAAGAATTTGCGAGGAGATTCTTCTGGAGGTAAAACAAATTCCGCTGGAGGTTGATAGGTTAGCGAGCGAATTATTGAAGCAAGTTCCGATTTTAAATGGCTCTCCTTTTCTCCTAAAGCCATAACGGTTTCTTCCGAATAAATCTTTTCTTCTGAAATCAAAGATTGAATTTGAGCATTGAGGTTGCGATTTTCTTGAGTGATCTGTGCAATAGAATCCAATTTACTGCCGGTAACAAAAAAATAAACGACCCCCACCGAAACAATCTGTATCCCCAAAAATATCAAAAGATTTTTAGATTGAGAAAAATCAAGTCCCATAAAATTTAAACTCTTCATCCCTATTTCCTAAATTACCCTATAAAAATATATCATTTTTTCTTGAAAGCAGAAGTCTTTTTTGTTTCTTCTTTCAAAACCAGTAAAATTCTTAAGTTAGCAAGAATTAATTAAATAAATAACGCCTCCCCCAATACCGAAATAGAGAAGACATCCAAAAACCACAGCGAAGACTTTTCCTAAAAACTCAAAAAGATCTTTAAAACTATTTTTTATTTTTTCTGGATGCATATACGTATTAAAAATAAAATAGAGGCTCCAGGGAACGCTTAAAACAAGAAAAAGTGTCTCAAAAGGTCCTCCCCAGGAAGATAACGCAACAACGATGGAAGCACTTTGAAAAATTCCCACAATCATTCCAGAAAAAACGCCCGTGATTGCTCCTTGTTTCAAGGCTGAAAAGAGACGTTTTCCAAGGGGAAGCGAAGCTGTTCCTCTCCCCGCATAAATTTCAGAAACAGCGGAAGTGGTCGCTTCTCGAAGTGAACTCAATAAAATCATCGGCCAGCAAATAACCATATGAAGCGCAAGCGAAATAAGGATTCCAAGGAGTATCACCGTAAAAAATAAAATCAGTATTAAGGAGAGTACGTTTAAAGACGGAATTCCATCGGGTCCACCGCCGTAACTAATGCCCAACGCTAACTGAACAAAAGGTGTTGCATTATTTACTAAGGGTACAGTAGCGCCCATCACCGATACTGCGGTACTCAGCAATACCCCTAACGAAGTATTCAGAAGCAATAACGGAAAAAATTTCCACCCTTGAGTAAAAATCTCTCTACAAAAAATCGCGCTAAAAAAAGAATCTGGAACGTTAGTCATCCGATGAGGCGAGTAAAGTCGAAAATGTGCAAACTTCAACAGGGTGATCAGGAGTCCCGCGAGAACTCCATACAACACTTCATTAAAAACGCCACTTTGGAAAAATGATTCTGCTGTTTGGATCGTTTGAAACACGCCAATTTTCTCTGAAATAAGCGTACTCCAGGAAGTCACTTGAAGTTTAGAAACAAAAAAAAGAACCGATTCATAGGCAACAAGGACAATTCCCACAAAAAAAAAAGGAAAACTGAAAACAATCCTACGAAAAAGAGTTTGAAAACTATGGAAGCTTAAAGGTTGTACCGACCCATGACTTGAGCTCTGAGGAGAGTAAACAACATTCATAAAAAAGTCTCGAAGTTAAAAACAAAGAATTGCGCCGTAAATTCCTTTTACAACTTCCGCCATTTTAGGGTAATTCAAAGTTTCTGGAGTATCTGAATTTTTATGATAATTGGCGTTTCGATAAAAAGAGGTATCCGTAATCATAATCGCTTTCATTTGATAGTTCCAGTAATTAAGATGATCCGAAAAATCAACGCCCGGTACGTTACTTGGCGCAATTAAAGCTTCGGCTCGGATTGAAGCGATTTGATTGATTTGTTTTTTGAAATGTTCAGCTACCTTGTAACTATCGCTATTTCCGACGATTGCGATAAAATTCCCTGTATTCGGATAAAGAAACTGCATCGCCTTGATCGGAAATTTCTGGGAATCGGCTTCCTCTGTAAAATAACCAATCATCTCCAAAGAAATCATAGCCTTAACGGAAACCTTCTGCGTCAACAGTGATTGGGCATGAATGGCGCTTCCCATAAACGGCGTTCGAAAAAAGGGAGGCTCTTCCAGAGTATAAGCCACTAACTCGATACGAGAAGAAATCTGAGGTTTAAAAAGAGAAAGAAGTCGAGAAATTTCCAGAAGCCCTGCAACTCCACTGGCATTATCATCCGCGCCCGGTTGATTTCCGCAAACATCGTAATGCGCTCCAATCACAAGACGTTCGCCCTCTTCCGGCCCATAAAAAATACTCAAATTTTTATAGTCTTTTCCATCGACTTGAAACTCTTGTTCTGTAACGGTAAAACCAAATTTTTCCCATTCTTTCCGAAGATACTCGCTTGCGGAACGGAGAGAATCGAGATTGCGATAGTTTCGTGGAGGGTTCAATTGGCTTAAATATTCGACATGTTTTTGAAGCTGTTGCGTTTCAACGGGAACTTCTAACAGAATTTCCCCCCATTGATACGGACGATCCCAAGCAGAATCGTTCCAGGAGACTCCAAAATAGGCCTCCGGATCGGATTCAAATGAGAGAAAAAATCCGGCTCTCATTGAGGGTTGAAGTTTTTTTTCTAGGGGAATTTGCGTTTTGATCCAAGACCCAGAATCGGTTGCGTCTAAAATTTGGAGAGGAATTTTTAAAGGAGTTTTCTGTTGATTTACGAGATGAACGATCTTGATTTTCTCTTTTTTCCCTCCAATCACAAAAAGACTTTGTTGTTCTAACTGAGTCGAAAAACTGGCTTGAGCGTCCCAGCCCAAAATAACTTCCTCTAAACGATTTTCAATTTTTTTTAAATACAATTCTAAAAGAAGACCCTCTTCGTTCCATCCTATTTTTGCTCGTCGCGGAATCAACTCTAATTGTGCTTGATTTGAATTTCCAGAAAATGGAATCCATTTTTTCATGCGTTCTGGCAGATAAAATTTGACTCCCGTCACGAGTGGATGAATAAATAGCTCTCGATATTCTCCAGTCCAGAAAATGTGGCCGTTATAAAAGCAGATGGATTCTAGTTGTTTTGTTTTGGTATAAAGGGTTCCGACAGGGGCAGTTGAAAACAAGGGTTCGGGAAAGATCATCCATCCCCAATACGTCGCGATTACCAACTGATTTTCTTGATAATCCGCGGCGGTAATTTGATAAATTGCGTCCAGAGAGATATCTCCACATTTTTCCAGATAGGCTTTTTCCTGGCTCTCTTTCACTACAAAACATTGATGGAGATCCCCGCGATTCTTGGTAATGAGATAAATTTGTCCCTGCCGAAAAAACAGAGCTTCACAATCGTGTGGTGCGTCCGGATACGTCAGAGTCCAGGTTTTTTGCACTGGAAGAGGTTGTTTTTTCCCGGTTCCCGGAGGAGTTGAGGGAAGTTCTACTTGATGAATTAAAATCGTCTTACGGGTTCGGAGGTTGTCCCCTACATCTCCAATATAGAGCGTATTTCCCTCGACGATGAGATCTTCCCAATCAATGTTTTGAACGCCCAAGATATCGAAGACTCCGAGATCTTTTCCTTGTTGGTCAAAAGCGAAAATTTGGGGTGCATTGCCAGAATCGTTGAGTCCGACGAAACCGTTTTCAAGATAAACATCAATTCCGGAGCATTCGGAAAAGTGAGGATGCTCCAAAGTGCCAACCGTTTTAAATACAGGTTGTTGCGCGATCACGAAAGAAAAGCAGAATATCAGTAGGAAGCGAGGCATACTCACTCCTTCTAAAAAATTAGTTATCCAAACACAAAACGAACTACGGAAAAGAATTCAGGAATTGCGTAAAAGAAAAAAGCAATAAATAGGAGACTCGCAATAAAAATTATAAAAAGTTTAAGGGATCGAGGGATACTGAAATTTTTATCTGGATTCTTGTCATAAAAATACTGATTAATTTCATCGATTTTATTCCATTCTTCTAAGGAAAGACTATCAATTTGTTCGTGTTTTTCGATGGTTGAAGGAAATAGTTTTTCTAGGAAGGCATCCAGTCTTTGAATTTCCTGCTTGGGTAATTTCAGGTTTCTGTAAATCGTGAGGGCTAACATCAACAAAATAAAGACTCCTGCCACAAAAAATAGTGGATCTTGGTTTGAAATTCCTTCTCGAAAAGGAATGATTAGAAATAACAGAATCATTGAAAGAAAAACTTGACTCAAGCGAAGGAAGAGCGGATTAAAAATAAATAGGGTTTTAACAGTCGTACTCTTATTAGAAGATTCCGAGATATTTCCATAAAATAAGAGTGTTACGGGGCCTGCAGGCGTAAAAAGCCCTGTAGGCGTACCGGTTTTTCTTTTTCTGCTATAATGGCATTTTATTTTAAAATGATTATCTGAAGATTCGCCTACAAATTCTGGGTTTTCGATTAGTACTGAAATAGATTCTCCCCAAGAAGAAAAAAGAGGATCAATCGCAATATTTTTTTGTAAGCAGGCAACGACTTCTTCTTTAGGAAGTCCAATTTGGTACGTTTTAATGCCCTTCATAAATCGTTTCCTCATTTAAACAAAATTTAATCCAATTTAAACCGGACGCGATTATAAAATTAGGACCTGAAAAAGCCAAGAAACAACAGGAATTGCGGAAAGAATAAAAAAAGCTCACATTCACGACAAGCATGATGGAGCTGAAAGAAACAAAAATTTATTATTCCCTAATTTTCCATTTTTCGACTAACTGGTGCCAGAGGTATCTTCTTCTCGCCAGATTTTAGCGCCAAGTGAACTGAGTTTGGCTTCAATTTTTTCGTAGCCACGATCAATGTGATAAATGCGGTGAATCTCAGTACAGCCTTTCGCGGATAGTCCCGCAAGCACTAAAGCGGCAGAAGCTCTTAGATCGGAAGCCATGACAGGAGCCCCACAAAGTTGAGGAACGCCTTGAATTGCGATTGCGGCTCCGTCTTTCTGAATCTGAGCGCCCATTCGGTTGAGTTCCGCTACATGCATAAAGCGGTCTGGGTAAACACGTTCGGTCACGGTTGCCGTTCCTTCAGAAACAGAGAGGAGCGCTACAATTTGCGCTTGAAGATCAGTCGGAAATCCAGGATAGGGATAGGTACTGAGATCTGAAGTGAGGCTCCGTTTTTCGCCATGAAGGGTTAGCGTATTTTCGCCCCGAATGAGAGTTAACCCCATTTCTTCCAATTTATCGATGACACAGAGAAGATGTCTGGGATTGATATTTTGTAAAGTGACTGAACCCCTTGTCATTGCGGCGGCCATTAAAAAAGTACCGGCTTCAATTCGATCCGGAATAATGTTGTAAGAAGCGCCATGGAGTTCAGTGACCCCTTCAATTTCGATTCGATGTGTTCCAGCGCCTTTAATTTGAGCGCCCATTGCAATCAGAAAATTGGCTAAATCTTCGACTTCTGGTTCACAAGCGGCGCATTCAATCACGGTTTTTCCTTCTGCGAGAGTGGCGGCCATCATCACATTTGCGGTCGCTAACACAGAAGCCCCAAAAGCGCCCCCTAAATAGATTTCCGCCCCTTTAAGACGTTTAGCTTCCGCAATGACATAACCATTTTCCATACGGATAGAAGCTCCTAAGGCGCGTAGTCCTTTCAAGTGAAGATCAATGGGACGTACTCCAATGACACACCCTCCGGGCATAGAGACTTTGGCTCTTCCACGTCGAGCTAAGAGAGGGCCAAGAACCGCAATAGAGGCACGCATTTGACGAACGAGTTCGTAGGAGGCACAACAATTTTCTTGCGATATCGGATTTAAAAAAACGTCATTTCCTGATTGTTCCGCCTGCAATCCTAAGTCTTGTAAAATACTGAGCATCGTGTCAATATCGCGTAATTTTGGGATCCGCGAGAGGGTGACAGGGCCATTCGACAGTAAAGCGGCGGCAAGAATAGGCAATGCAGCATTTTTAGCACCACTAATATCCACAGTACCTTGAAGCGGTACTCCTCCTTCAATCACGATTTTTTCCATAAAGCTCCTCTCCTGAAGCAAAATCTCTTAATGAGGAAATATTTCGGCAATATTTTTGAAGCCTTGATGAAAATATCCTGAGATAAAGTAAAATTTTTGAATAAAAAAATGAAAAAGGATGGATTCCTCTAATAAAATAGGACTCAATAGTGGATGCTCTGAGAATCGGTAATGATCCTCCTTTAATCGTTAAGTTAAAATAAAACTTGATCTTCTTCCAGATAACCATTTTCTCGATACTCTTTCAATCGTCTCCAAACGGTTGAAGGAGAGAGTCCGGTTTCGGTAGCGATGATCTCTCGCAAATTTTTTTTGCCTTGATGTTTTTCAAGAATACTAATAATCTTTTTTCGTTGCATTTCTTTTATATTTTCCGAAGGTAAAGTTTTATCTGGATAAGAAGTTGAGTCAAGTGTATATTCTTCGTAAATAATCTCTTCTGGTAAATAAGATTCTTTGATGAAAAAATGGTTTTTTGCTAAAGAACGATAAACGGCAAATTTCATCACTTTTGCTAATTCTCGAATATTTCCAGGCCAACTATAAGCTAACAATTTTTCAATAACACTTTGATTTTCAAAGATAACTTTTTGGCCTTTAGAATAACGATTAATATATTCTTGAATCAGATAGGCGATGTCTTCTTTTCCACGAACTCTCAAAGAAGGAATAACAATATAAGGGTAAATTCGATAAAAAAGATCTTGTCGAAAATTTGCCGGATTGCGAAGTGTTTCTAGTGATTTATTTGTTGCGCAGAGTACTGAACAATCCACTTCTTTAATTTCGGTGTCTCCCACCCGAATAAATTGTCGAGTTTCTAAAAAGCGGAGCAATTTAATTTGAGAGGTCAGCGGAATCTCACCGATCTCATCTAAAAAAAGTGTCCCTTTGCTGGCCATTTCAACCAATCCCGTTTTATTAAAATAAGCGGATGCAAAAGCGCCTTTCTTATGTCCAAAAAGTTCACTTTCAATGAGAGTTTCAGTGAGTCCTGCACAATTTAGCTCATAAAAATTGCCTTTAGTATTTTTTGCATTGTGAAACGCCTGAGCAATCATATTTTTGCCGACTCCGGTTTCTCCAATCAAAAGTAAAGGTTCTGAATAATCTTTACATTGTTCCAGAAGTGCAAGTGCTTCCAACATTTCTTTGCTTTTGGTTTGGGATCGTAATAATTCGAAAGTCACTTGAAAATCTCGATATATTCGTGAAAAAGTAGAAGACGAGTCATTTTTCGTTAAAGCGGTATCATCCATGATTTCTATTTTTTATAAAAGATGCAAAAAAAAAGCCAATTTGTTAATTTTTCTGGATAGCGGATTTTAAAACCTTGGGCCAAAAAAAGCCAGTTTTTTTTACCTTTCATTTTTATTCAAAATGAAAGGATCTATTTCAAAATGAAAGGATCTATTTCAAAATGAAAGGATTTTCTTTTTTTTATAAAGTAGAATTTCTTCTCAATCTTTATTTCAGCTAGATAAAACTTAAAGCACAAACAAATCAATCCTTATTGGTATTGTTTTTGCGTAGAAGTATTTTTTATTGAAAACGAATTAGGGGAAAGTAATGAATCTCAATACTTCTACTTCATCGCGATTCACAAATATTCTTATTGTTTTACATTGTATTTGTTTCCTCTTTTTTCTGATGCTTCTTTTTTTGTAGGGGATCGTAGGTGTCTTTTTCTCTGAGTATCCCTAATTAAATTTTAAAATTGATATCCTATGAATTTATCAAAAAATAATCATCTTTTTTAGGGAGGGTCCAAAGTGGGAGGAAAAAATGAAGAATGACACACCGCATTCTTCATTTTTTGTTTTCGATTTTGAAAAATTTTTGTATTCGTTATACAAATTTTAAGATAGTACCAAATAAATAAGCTAAACATTTTTGGAGAACTCATGTTTCAGTCGGATTATAATAAATTTTCTCTACAAACACTCAACTGCATTTTGCTAACACTTCTTTTTATTTATGGTTGTGATTCAGGAGGGAATAGACAAACATTTAATAATTCACCCGAATTAAGCCCTTTTATCACTGCTATTTCTCCCACCTCTGGTTCTGCATCCGGAGGAACCTCTGTTCAGATCAACGGTACAAATTTTACTCCTTATGCGGGGGTTACCTATACCTGTACTTTCGGGGCCAGCCAAGCCTTTAATATTCAAATGATCTCGAATAGTGAAATTACCTGTGTCACTCCTCCTGGAACGGTTGGGGCGATTGTAGATGTGGTCCTTACTAATAATATTGGACTTTCCTCTACCCTTGAAGATGCATTTACTTATACTGCCGCAGATGTGGTTGACTTTACCGCAAACGACAGAATTTTTACGGTAGGCAATACGGTTCAATTTACAGATTTAAGTACAAATGCTGTGGATTGGTCTTGGGATCTAAATGGAGATGGTACTATTGACAGTACCTTAGAAAATCCTACCTTCACTTACACTACAGCAGGTTCTTTTGATGTGACGTTAACTATTAATACCGCCACTCTAGGGAATTCCACTACATTAACTCGTGTCGATTTTATTCTGGTTGGAAATGCAGGAGTTAGCGTAATTGCAGGAACCCCCGGAACTGTTTTTCTGTCGATTCAGTCTGCCATTGATGCGCTACCTCCTCTTGTAGGAGGTATTGTAGTGGTCGGGGCCGGAGTTTATGATGAAGCATTGGAGATTAGTCGAGGAGGAGTCATTACGGTTCTAGGAAGTGATCCAACTACAACTATTATAAGGCCAACACTCGGCGTTACCCTAAATCGTTTTCTGATTGAAACGGATTTTACGGCTCCCGGTGCTCGTGAAGTTATTTCAATTATTGATATAGGCGATAATGTTAATGTTGGGCCTGATTTTGGAGCAGGAGAAGAAACATTTGATACTACCCTCACCCTTCAGAATCTGACGATTGATGGAACCACTGTTTCAAATATTCCTGGAGCTACTGACGGCATAAACCCTACGGCGGCAGATCGTTTTTATGGTGTTTTTGTTCGCCCTCGAGTCGATGCAACTCTACAAAATTGTGTTATTACTGGTATCCGACGAGCATTGCCTTCTTTTTCCTTCCAAACGGAAATTGCTTTCTTCTGGTATAATCGAACCGCTACGGGAAATCCTGCTAATTCTGTTACACTCGAAAATTGTTCTTTTTTAGATTTTGGAAAAGGGGGATTAACTATTTCCTCTGATCCGGATGTGTCAATAACTCCGCTTCTAGCTGATTTTACCATGAATAATTGTGTCATCGAAGGAATCATTCCTACCGTACAAATAAGCCAAAATGGAATTCAAATTTCTTCGACTACATTTGGTTTTGTTGATTCGCCCAGTTTAAATATTACCCTAACCGATAATGAATTCCGCAATTTTGGCCCTTCAGGAGATGGATCGGTTTTTGTTGATCCCCTCCTCGATATTGGCTTAGTTGCAAGTGATCTGACTATAGGATATGCATTATTATTTTATGATCTTGGGGGTCTAGGAACTACCACTATTAGTGGTAACACTTTTACGGAATGTCAGGGAGTTCTTGCAGATATAGCAGGGGACCCACTTTTCCCAATTCTAACCGCCGGAGAATTTTTCTCTGCTGGGAACACGATTACAGGAAATCGTTACTTTACTGGAGTTTTGCCAACAAGCAACTATATTGATGGACAATTAACTATTGATTCGAATGCACTCAATTCGGAGATCAACCTATTTAATGTTTTTCCAACCATTGCTCCGACAGTGCCGGATATTATTACTATAGGATCAGGAACTTATACATTAACGAGTAATATGCTAGCGGCTACAGTTAATCCTTTTGGACTTGTTATTAATGTCAATGGTGGAACTGCCGTTATCGATACTCCCAATGGTACTTTAGGTTCAGGGATAACGCTAGGAGCAGGCGTTACTATTCAATAATCTTGTGAGGGGCGACACCGGCCCCTCATTTGATCCTAATTTAAAATAGGGGTTTAAAGGTTAATTTCTTCTGTTAAAATAGTTTATAGAGAAGAAGGTTATTTTAGTTCTAAAAGCATTTCATCCACTTTATTGTGTTGTGGATGCTTGGAAGAGGCATATTTTTTGAATTCCAGAAGATAATGTTGCGTTAATTTTTTTTCATTTTGCTGAAAATAAATCTTTCCTTGCGATAGAAAAACAGCCGTTATCGCAGAGCGCAACAAATTTTCTTGAGGATGAACTTGAATTCCCTGTTTTAGAATTGCAATCGCTTTGTCGTTATTTTTTTGAATTCGATAAGCAAGCGCTAACATAAAAAACGATCTTGCGTCGGGTTGAATCTCAATTCCTTTTTGGAAATCTTTTTCGGCCTCTTCTGTCCGAAAAATGAGAAGATAAACAGAACCTCGGTGAATATAAGTTTCTCCAAATTGAGGATTGAGTTGAATGGCTTGACTCAGATCTTGAACGGCTTCTTTAAAGTTCGCTTGCCGTAATTGTGTGTATCCTCGAAAGTGATAAGCTTTATCAAATGTGGGGTCGAGTTGAATGGCTTGGCTTAAAGAGCGATAAGCTTCTGCAAGACTTCCCTTTTGTAGTTTTAGGAATCCCTGATAGTAGAAATCGTCTACTGTTCCCGGGGTCGTTTTTTTCTCTTTAAACGACAACGCTAAAGGAGCTAAGATTTCTTTTTCATAAAAAATATAACCCAATAAAAAATGATTCGCGATAGAATTTTCGTCGCTTTCAAGTATTTTATAAGCAAGTGATAGTGCTTCTTTAGATTTCCCTAGCTCTTGTTTAATTGCCGCTAAAAAAACTTGGCTGGCTACATTTTCAGGATTTAAAGCGAGACAAGTTAAAAAAGCTTGTTCCCCGATGTCCATGTTTCTTTTGATAGAATAAAAAAAGAATGCTCTTATATAATGAACCCAAAAAGCGTTTGGATATTCTTCAAGAATACTTTCAAGACGTGTTTCTATTTTGGCGAAAAGAGTAGAATTTTCTTCAAAAGCAAATGTTTTAGCTAAACGAAGCAAAGGTGTATCTTCTTCAAGATATTCGCTCAAAAATGGCTTCTCTTTTAATACGAATTCTTGAAATCGTTTGGCATCGATGAATCTCGGAGTTGAACATTTGAAAAGTTCTAGTTCCAAAAAATTTAAAACAATATTTTTATAAAAATCTGTAAATTCACTTTTATTTTTATATTTTTCTAATAATTTCCGTAAATTTTCAAATTGTTCTAAAGTGGTCTGAATTGAAATTCCGGGATTCTCAGTAATTTTCATCACTTCCAGATAATCTACTAATTTCTTGCTATAATAGATAGATCGTATTTTTTCTAAATCATTTTGAGCTTTTTGATAAGATTCTAAAAGAACAAGAATTTCGAGAGATTCCCTTGTACTTCCAAACCAAGAGGAATAATACTTTGTTTTTTTGAGTAATTTAATCGCTTCCTGAATATCATTTCGTTGAATCGAACTCGCCGTTTGCTTCTCTAATAAGTTCCATTCTTGATATAGAGCATTTAGAGCTATCAAAATAAACAAAAAAGTCATGAATGCGATACTCGTTAACCGTGGGGATTTCTTGATCCAGACTCCTATTCTTGTCGACATAGGAAGCGTAAATCGTTTTCCATTTTCTTGATTAAGATAGTGATTTAGGTCTTCTTTGAACGATTCCACACTGGGATATCGATTTTTGCTCTCGTCTTGAGTCGCCGTTTGCACGATTTGTTCCAACGCTTTGGGAATTTCACGCTTCTTGTCTCTCAATCGTAAAGGATATTCCGGAGATGCCGGCAAATCCTTACTCTCTATTTCAAGTAGCAACGTATATAACGTCATTCCTAAACAATACACATCCGTGGTGACTTGATAACAACTTTCAACTCGCATTCGTTGTTCTGGAGCCATATAAAACGGCGAACCTATTGAAATCTCTAGCTTTGAAAATTTGAGATACGCTCCTTCTTTAAAACATAAATATTCTTGTTGAATCGAAAGTGGATTAAACACTCTCCAACGAGTTTCGGACTCTCTATCTGCCTCTATTTTCAGGGTTTCTGGAAGTTCTTGAGTGATATCCTGAAAGGCACTTCTTAATTCTTCAGGAAATACACCTTGATCAAGAGCGGTTTTATAGCGCTCTAAGTAAGGAAGAGAAGGCACTTCTTGAAAATCTCCAAGCTTTTTGGACCATCCCCAATCGATGATGGTGATCTCTCCAAAGTTTCCGGTAATGATATTTTCAGGTTTCATATCTAAATGGAGCACCTTTTTAGAATGAGCGTAACTGAGCCCTTCACAGACTTGAATAAAACGTTGTAGTTTTTCTTGAATGGGTTTTCCTGTCAACATTTGAAGCAAATTTTTTCCCTCATATTTTCGCATGACAAGAAAAGAAGGGAGCGTTTGAGAAGAGAAGCCCATATCATAAAGAGAAATAATGTTCGGATGTTCGAGTTCCGCAATGAGTTTGGCCTCTTTCAAGAGTTTTTGATTTTGTGGATCTTTAGGAATTTTTAAAGCAACATCCCGTTCTAAAACGATATCACGGGAAGCGATAACATAAGCATTACCCCCTTCTCCCAAGATCTGAGGAGAAAAGGATTGAGGGGAAGAAGAAAGGCTTTGATAGCGTTCTCCATAAAGGCCTTTTAAGGAAGAAGAGAGAGGCGAATCTGCAGAAAGTGAGGAGGAAAATTCTTGAGGAACAAAAGAATATTCTTTTTGTTTAGAGAAAGGAGGATTGAGAATGAGAGAACCTTCTTTTTTACAAACGCAACAAGGAGTAGATTGAATGGATTGGTTCTGAGAAAAGCAATGATAATTGTAAGTGTATTTACAAGATTGGCAAGCAAAAGAAGTAATCTGTTGTTGGAGAAGGATGAAAGAAAGGGTTTCTGGAAGGATGATGGATTCATGAAGTAAAATTTGACCCAAGGGGAGGTTCTGTTGTTTAGCAAGAGAAGCCAACGAAGAGAAATCGTTTTCGCTGAAAGGGCGCAAGCATTTTTTCCATTTAGTAAGAAGTGTTCCAAGACACTGAGTTTCACAGCGACGATTGGGACAAACCTCAAGATATCCATAGATTTCTTGGCAATGGTTCCCAGAACAAGCTGATTCTAGCATTCTTTCCCCACATTTTTTCAATATCGTTGTTGATCTTTGGCCAATAAAGAAAATGATAAGGACTCTTTATTGGAGATTGATAAAAGGATGGCATAGGTTCACATTATCTATTTTTTGGAGCGAAATTTCAAGAGTATTTTAGTCCTCTTCAGGAAGGCTCGTTAGACTCCAAAATCCCTTAGCTATCGCTCGTGCTTGTCTGCTATTAGGATTTGAGTATAATCAGATTCAGATTCAGGATGATTTCTTTTTATAAAAATCTAACAAGGCTTGAATCTATCCTGAAATCAACATTAAAAAAGGAGCAGAGCGATGCCGAAAACAGTATTGGTTCCGATTGCGGATGGAACCGAAGAAATTGAGGCCATTTGCATTATTGATGTTTTGAGACGCGCAGGAGCCAATGTCACGGTGGCTTCTGTAACATTGGACCTTAGCATCACCGCCTCACGAGGCGTAAAATTAGTTGCGGATCGTTTATTAAAAGATTGTTTGCAGATTAAATTTGATCTCATCGTTTTGCCGGGTGGAATGCCAGGAGCAGAACATTTACGAGACTCCCATCATTTGAAAAAACTTCTGGAAGCACAACAAAAAGAAAACCGTCTCTACGGAGCCATTTGTGCGGCTCCTGTAGTCGTTTTGCAACATCACGGACTTCTTGGAAAACGACAAGCGACCTGCTATCCGGGATTTGAAGACAAGCTTAAAAATGCCGATACTACAGGGCAAAAAGTTGTCGTGGATGGAAATTGTGTCACGAGTCGTGGGCCGGGAACCGCTTTAGAGTTCGCTATTAAATTAATCGAACTTCTTTATAGCGAAAAAAAATCAAAAGAGATCGCAAAAGATTTATTAATGACGATCTGAAGACGACGAAAGCTCATTCAAGAAATGCTGTCGTTCCCAACTTAAATCCAGAAAAGGATATCGCGATATCAGATGATCTATTTTAGAGAGTTGTGTTGCAATAAATTTTTGGTGAGCGAGCGATTTCGGGTGAAAAACTTGATGCTGGCTCGCTTTCTGAATAGATTTTATCTGTTGCATTAATTGGATGGCTGAAGCAGAAAAGTAGGTTTCTCGAAAATGCTCCCAAATATATTCAATCGCTTGGTTATTGGGGTGGATCATATCCGCTTCATAAAAACGATAATCTCGTAAATCGTCCATTATGATTTCGTAGGACGGAAAATAGCTGATCTCTAAGTGTTGCGTTTTGAGTTCATGGAGCGCTACGAACAAGGACGATTTGCTCAACTGATTTTCGACAAATCCATCGTGACTGTGCCGAATCGGACTAATCGTAAAAATCAACTTTAATGAAGCATTGAGCGTTTTCAATTTCTTAATCAATTGCGAATAGGCTGAAACAATGGTTTCTACTTGAAGCATTGAGCGTTCAAAATAGCGGGCTGGAACTTTGTGACAATTCCCCACAATGCTTCCGGTCTCTTTTAACGTATAGATTCGCGCGGTTCCCCAAGTAATCACTATATATTGAGCTTGTTGAAGCGCTTGCTTTCCGGCAAGAAGCGCTTTATTTAAAAGGTCAAGCGATTCTGTTGCGTGAAGAGACGAAAAAGAACTATGATGAAGGGGGCTTATCCAGTATTCTTGATAACATTGAAGGTCTTGTTGCGTAAACGTTTCTTTTTCCAAAAACTGTTCTATTTGTTGAGCGAGAGAAATCGGGTTAAAGACAACTCCAAACGGATTGCTCGTTACCGAAAATTTTTCTTGGCGAAGACGATCTCCAATCGATTCCGTAAAACAAGAGCCGATAAGAAAGAATTGAGCCGGATAGGAAATTTTCCAGGGAGACGGGGCTATCGGTAAGACAGTGCGAAAACTGGACATAGGGTTTTTTATTTTTTTTGCCAAAAGAAATCAACCTTTTTTCCTAAATCGATCAGATCTTTTTCAAATTCAAACCTCAAATCAATATAGATTTCTTCAGATTGTTGGTAACGCTTTTTTTGAGTTAATAGAAAAGGATTCAGGCTCGGTTGTTCGAGTTGGAGATCGTTATGATGAGGATATTTTATATCTTGAACTTGAATCTGAATCGCTTCACCGGGTGTCCAAGAAATACTGAGCGAGGAGTTTGGATTTTCAAATCCGAAGCGTTTTTGTTCGCTTGATTTTTGAATGAGAAGTGAAACTTGAGGAACAAACACATTATAAAAACTATGAATACTAGAAGGAAGAGTGAGGGCGCAAGTGACCTGTACTGGAATTTCCTTTTTTAATTGATCTACAAACTGTTGCAACTCTTTTAGCGGGGCGTATATGTTGTCTTCCGCAGGAACTTCCATCAAAAGTTTATTCGTGAGTTCCTGAATTGTATTCAGAAAGCGAGTCCATTCTTCTTGAGAAGTAATATTTTCTTTTCCGGAATAAATTAATTTAATTTGTTCTATTTTTCGTTCGACGCCCCCGCCAAACCATTGATCCCAAGATTTTCCAGCTTTTTCATTAGGCCAAGAATGAAGAATTTTGGTCACTTCCTGCTTTAATTTATAACGAAGCTCTGCGGGCATATATTTATCAGCTTCGGGAATCACTTCTCCTTCAGGATCGCGATAAAGTGTTTCAAAAATTTTAAAACGTTCTTCGTTTGATCTCGCTTGAGTTGATTTTTGTTGGCATTCTGTAAAAGCATCGCTCCAGCTTGTTTCTAACTGCCTTAAAAATTTTGTGCGAAGAGTGGGAGGAATAAAATCGCGTTGCGTTTCTAGAAAGTGATCATTACGTTGAAAATATCTCGCGGAAAACGGACGCGCTTGAAAGGATTGCTCCCAGGTATTTTCAAGGGCCCAGGTCAGTTCAGGTAAAACAACAGTTTCCTGAAACTGTTTCAGTTCGCGTGAAGGCGTACGATTCAGGAGTTCTTCGATTTCGTTATACAGACGTCCCCACGTCGAAATATCCGGCAATTTCTGTTTTAGCAAAGCCGCTTCCTGTTTTTTTTCTAACAAAAGCTTTCCATACGGATCTCCAGTGCTATAAAACGTGAGCGTTTCAATCCATTGTAAGGCTTTTTCATAATCTCGTGGAGAATAATTCATTTGCTTTGGATTTTCACTATACGCCGGTAATTGAGAGAGTTCTTGAAAAAGAGCTTGTTTAAATAGTTCCAGATTTTTCTCCCATGTTTCGAGAGGGAGAATTTGTTGAAAGAGCCAGAAGGAATATTTTTCTTGATGAAAGAGAAGTACCTGTTTTTGATAATCGTGTTGCATTTCACTGGATTGGGCCAACAAGGGTTGAAGTCTTTTAATATTTTGGAGAATTTGTCCTCGTTGATAAAAAGCGAACCCGAGTAAGTACACGAAAAAGATCAGAGCTATGGATAGAACACTAAGTAAAATTTTTTGTTGCGTTTTACGTCGTTTCTTTTTCTGATCATAATGATAGAGTTCCAGAAAAGAATCTCGGACACAGTCAAACGGACGTGTTCCGTGTCCATAGGTAAAACTTTCTCTCGCGCTAAAAAAAGAATAGCGTGTATCAAAGGATTTTAGAAGGGTTTGGATCTCTTTATCTGCAAGTAACGGATAAGACTCTGAAGTTCCAAGATCTCCGGAAGGAAGCAAATCCACTCGGCTCAGGACAATAAAAAGTAAGAATTGTTGAGAGGATTTAATGAGTTGTAATTTTTGTAAGAAGAGAAAAACTTCTTTTTTGAATTGCTCTAAAGTTTCCGTATCTGCCGTTTTTAATACCGGAGCAGGGAGCAGTAAATAAACACCTGTTGCGTTTTCAAGACAATAATCAGAAAATAAAGTTGGCGTGCTCCATTCGCTAGGACCGGCATCAACAAAAGAAATGAGACGACGGTTATATTGAGCCGAAAAAATTTCCGTAGAAACAGAGGGAATTAAATGATCTTGAAGAAATTGCTGAAAAAGCTGACGACTTTGGGATAAACTCCGATAATGAGCGATCTCGGGAAAACAGGAATAGACTTGCGAAGGGCGCGGTTCTATGAAGTTTTTATGGGTGTGAGCCAAAGACGACAAAAACGTTGTTTTTCCGGATTGTGGAGGACCTACTATAGAAATGAGAAGATCAGGCATCATGATAAAACTCGTTGTTCAAGAACCAATAAAATAAAAAATGAAAGGAGAATATAAAGGATACTATAAAAAATGGTATTCTGGATCGCTCGATTGGCTTCTGTTGCGTTAGATGCTTTGATTCCAAGACGATAACAAATGATAGAAACGCCTAGCCCAGAAAGTGTCCCTTTCAAAAAGACCCAAAATAGGGGAATTGGAGTAATTCTAGAAAAGTACCATTCCCACCAGAAATAGCGAGTTGTATTCGGTTGAGTCGCAAGTGTTACAAATAAAGAGGCAAGTGAGGCACCGAAGAAATGAAGAAACGTCATTAAAGGAATTCCGAGAGTAAACGCAACAAAAATTCCCGGAAACAAAAGAAAAACAGGTTGGATATGTAACGCTGAAAACGCGTCGATTTGCGAAGAACTTTTGAGGTTCCCTAAATAACCGACAATCGAAGCGCCCGATCTAAGGGCAAGAAATAAGGCTGTAAAGAGAGGGCTTAGCGCCATCCATAAAATGAGTCCTAGACTAGAAACAAGTTGCTCTAGAAGAATCGGTTGAATGAGTCCCGCTTTTCCAGAAAATGCGGACGTTAAACTAAAATAGCTGATGAGTCCACCGATGAGGATTCCAGAGGCAAAAATAAGGATTCCGGCCCGAAATAGTAATTCATTCAAAAATTTTCGGAACCATTTAAAGTGCCAATACGCATTTTTTCGGAAATGCGGTAATAGTTGAAATGGAAGACGCAACACTTGATTGACTTGTTGGTTAAAAAGATATTCTTTGTGTAACTTTTGATGATGCAACACTTCTTCTCTGGGCAATTTTTGAGGTTCTGGAATTCCTTTTTCCAGCGATTGACGAATATCCGCGAGTTGATGGGTCTTTTCTTCAATTTCCTGATTTACATTAAGCAAAAGTACCCGATTTGCAATGGGTAGAAGATTTTCATAATCATGCGTAATCACAACACTGAGCAATACTTCAAAAGAGGGATCTTCATGAACTTTTTGAATAAGTTGGCTAACTTCGGTAGCAATATGAGGATCAAGGCCACTCGTGGGCTCATCATAAAAAATGATTTTTGGCCGAGACGCTAAAACTCTTGCAAGGGCGACTCGTTGTTTTTGGCCTCCAGAAAGCTTTTCGATAGGAACTTTAAGAAATCGGTTAATCGCTAGTTTTTCAAGAACTTGTGGGTACCATTCAGCCCAACGATCAGGATGTTGGCGGAAGAAATTAGATTGGTCGCGTCCAATCCAAATATTTTCTTCAACGGAAAGATCTTCAAAGAGGGAATAATTTTGGAATAAAAATCCGATACTTCCCTGAAGGGCCTCTTTTGGATAGGCAGAGGTTCCAAGAGAAATATCGATAAAATCTTGATCGGGAGCGATTTTAATTTGTAGTCGAGAATCTGAAGTAAAGTGAAGCGAAGGGGACGCCGCGGGAACAATACCGGCGAGAATTTTGCACACCAGTGATTTTCCGGATCCGCTGGGGCCGAGCAGAGCAACGAGTTCTTTTTCATAGAGTTTAAGGTGAATGTCGCGTAATAAAGTTTTCTGGCGCCCTGCTTTCGTTTCTGAATCAATGTCCCAAGACTCTAGGGTAAATTGAGAAAAAACAATAATTTCCTGAGGCGTGCTGGATTCGCTTGAATTCATTGAGCAAGTTCCTTTTGTCTTAGATCATATAAATATCCGGAAGAAACCGCATTTGATTTTTTTTCACAAGGAACCACATAAATAACGGGGCAATTTTCTCCCGAAAGTTTTTCCTTGAGGAGTGCGATTAAGAGTGGATTAATTTGTTCTTCCTTTTCATCCAGTAAGATTTTCTTACCCCATTGAGCGGCAATGGGTTCGATTTTATCGAGAATCTGGTTAACGGTATTCAGTGCTTTGGGATTTTCCTTGATATTCATAAGTGTTTCTTTGAGAAGGGTTTTGGCTTTGGAGCCATATTTCTCTTGAATGTGTTGCATTAAAAATTCGTTATTCCAGAGAGAGGCCATGAAATTAAGAGAATTTCGAGTAAGCCCCTGTTGCTGGAGCTCCCAAAATGCGGCCCACGCCGGATTCTTATAAATTTCTGGATGTTTTTTAATAATAACAGAAAGTTGTTCGGAAGAATCTTTAAGACTTCCTGACGAGGCCCCTTTAAGCATTTTTTCGCCGACTTTCAGGGCTACTCTTTTTTCATTGAAAAAGATCCAGGTCATCGGATTTTTCATTTGATTTTCTAGTTCTTTATAGCCTTCTGAAAGGGAATCTCGTGTGGCAGATTTTAACAGAGGAGCCATATGAAATTGATCCCAAATTTGCTGCATACTTTCTTTGAGTTCTCCTTTCATAT
The DNA here is from genome assembly GCA_964530615.1 of uncultured Planctomycetota bacterium. GTDB lineage: Bacteria > Planctomycetota > JBBTDB01 > JBBTDB01 > JBBTDB01 > JBBTDB01. Next base: position 28,892 of record CAZHAR010000026.1, read on the forward strand.
TCTCACTAGTAATGAGGCTCCAGAAATCGATGCGATGAAGAACTTCTTCAACAATTGCCGCGTAAATGCAAGTTTGTAACATCTCATCTTGAAAAATCAGCTCACATTCTTTTTGGAGATTCGCTTTGGCAAATTCATCTTTTCCCTGATTTTTGACTTCATCCAGAAGTTGATAACTTAAGGATTTTAGTTCTTTTTGGACCGTTTGAAAATCGTCTTCAAACTGTTTTTGATTTTCAGGAGTCGCCAGACTTGTCATGAGAAAACGGGCCGATGGAGCCGCGATTTCGACCCAGATTTGAGTTTCAGGCGTAAAGAGGGATTCTTGTCCGCGAGCGATGGACAAAAAAACTTGAAAATATTGAACTTGGTTTTCCTGTTGCGTTACGACCCGATTGCAAAACCCCATTTTTTTATCGGCCAGAAAAGGAGAAACAACAAGGGTTCCAGGCTTAATGCCTTGAACAGTGGTCAATAAAACAATTTCATGGCTCCCCGGGTTCCAGAGTAAATAAATTTGCCAAAATCCTAGGCTCAGAATTACACACAAAATACCGAATCCTAAATAACGCAATTTCTGATACCCTGAAAACCAGTTGATTTGTCCCATTATTTTCTCCTAGATTAACAGAGTGTTCTTACTTTTCTTTCATCCATTGTACCTGAACAGTTACATATTTTTAATGATCAAAAAGAAAATTCCAAAAACCCGATTTTTTGAGCTCACTTGGATAGAAAATGGCCTCTTTTCAACTCTCTTCTAGAGTTAAAACTTTTTTTAATTCTCGCCAATCAGTTTGATCACATTCTAATTTGTGTCCCACTTTTTTATTCTCGTTGTTTTCTGAAATATAAAGCCAGTTCCCTTCAATCCAAATTTTGTCGAGCAAACTAAGTTTATATTCCAATTCTTTATTTCCAAGCATAGCTTTCAGAACTAGCTTCTCTGAATCTAGAGTTAATCGTGTGCGATTAATGGTAGAAATTCCTGTGACTACAATAAGAACAGACAGCACAATCCACACAGGAGCTATTGTCCAAGAAAAAACATAAAAAACTGTAATGAAGCTGATTGGTAGAAATATTTGAATATAGCTCATTTTCTTATTGAAATGGACTCTTAACATAAAACCTCATAGCACAATAAACAAATAAAAACTCTGGAAGAGGATAAAATTCACATTTGTAAGAAGACTCCGGACAACAGCAATTCTCGCCTTAGTCTAGACTTGTTTCGTCCAGTACCTTTTTTACTTCTAAAACAACAAATTTTCTTTGACGGATGGTTATAATTTGTCCGGGATTAGGAACATCTTGTGAAATCATTTATATCCTACCGTTGCAGAGATGCGTAATGACCGCTTCTTCGTCTGCTCCTCATCGCAATGATGAGAGGGCTTTTATTTTAAGTCTGGGAATAGAGTGAAAATTTTTTGTTGCATTTTCTGGGTAGTAGAATCCTTTGAGCCTTTTGATATGCTTAAATGTTTTCTAAAATCTGCCTTAGCTCGTTCATAGTCTCCTTTTTTATGTTTGGCGAGTCCTCGATAATAAAGCGCATTTAAACTGTTTGCATTCAAGCGAAGCACTTCGTCAAAATCTTTAATCGCTCCTTCTAAATCTTTTCTATTAAATTTCTCAAGTCCTTGATTTACGTAGTTAATCGATTGATGCTTTACTGGAATAGCGGGAGCAACCACCGCGGGAATGATCGGCTGTGAAGGCGTGACGGAAACGGTCGGATTGATGGCTATTTTCGATTTAGGCTTCCTTCCTTTTTTTGCATTCTTATAAGCTCGTGTAACCTCTTCCAAGAGTTTAATAGTATCGACTGGCCTCTTTTCACGGGGTTGTCTACAACATCTAATAATTAACTCATAAAGACTTTTTGGCGTTTCAATACTCTTGAGATCGTCTTCTAAATAATCAATGGTATTCTGTTTTCGAGAAGCACCCACTAACATTTGATAGAGAATAATTCCTAGCGAATAAACGTCATCTGCCGGATCGGCTCCTTTTCCAGCTCTTTGCTCTGGAGACATATATCCTAAAGTACCCGCACCTGCCATTGTGAATGTTGCAGAGTAATAATTATCTTCCATTTGGCTTTCAGTTAACAATTTCCCTATCCCAAAATCAGTTATTTTCGGGTTGCCTTTTTTATCGATCAAAATATTCGCAGGTTTTAAATCTCGATGGACCAACTTAATTTCATGAGCTTTAGCCATACCCGCACAAATTTTCATAAATAAGGGGACTGCCTCATTGAGTGGCATCGGCTTGTTTCCATAGCCCCGAATTTTATGTTCTAGAGTTCCCCCTTCTATATATTCGAAAGTGACAAAATAAGGCTCTATGGAAATATTCACATCCGTAACTTTAACAAGATTTTCATGGTGGATATCGGACAAACTTTTTAAATTTTCTACCTCTCGCTTAAATGCATTTTTATTTTTGCCTTTCACTTCTTCTAAACAGAGTTTTAACGCTTCCCGTTTCTCCATAAAATTTTTAATCGTCCAAACTTCTCCGAAGGTTCCTCTCCCGAGAAAGCTTTCAAAATGCCATCCTCCACGATTTGGAACAGAATCTTTTGCTTTATAACGAATTCGATCCGTTGGAATAAAGCTTCTATAAAAATCATAGATTTGTTGGGGAGTCGCTGTATTTTCATCGACGGGCAACGCTAAATGAGGAGCCGTATTTTGTTGGTGAGCTTCTTCTAAAGTCGCTTTTGTTTTTTGAGCAATGAGAGAAGGCATAAACATAATACGAGCGGATACTTCTTCCTCAAGTTCAGGAGAAATTTCTAGTGGGGGTTCTCCCTCAAATTCACCCTTTTTTAAACGCATTGAAGCTTCTTTTACAATTATTTTAACTTCTTCAGGAGTAATCTCGGCGGCCTCTTTCAGTGCGCTAATTTTCTCATCCTGAGATTTATCTCGTTGTTTTTGAATGATCTTTCCAGTGATCGCCGCGATCTCTTTAGCAAAATCCATGACCGCTCCCATCCCTGAAAAATGTTTTAAAGCGACAAAGAAAAAGCCAGAGGCATCGATCAAAAATTCGCGCCCAAGCCCCATAAATCCTCCAATTTGAAATTTTCTATTTTACGAATTCATATAAAAAATAGCTAGTATTCCAATAGCAGTCAATAAGAACAAGATAATCGCTAATCTAGAAACAGATTTGGGAATCGTTGCTTGGGTCACAATACTAATATAATGATTTTCGTGTTCTATAATAAAATGACGATCGATCAGTTCTTTCAGAATATTTTGTTGCTCCGGATTCAATTTATCACACGGAAACGGTTGTTCTGTTAATCTAAGAAACTGTGCTTGAGGACGATTTGCTAAGTAATACCGATTCTTAGCGCATCGACGTGTGTCTTCAATCAATAGTGATTCTGCTCCTAAGGAATAAGCGCAAAGTTTAGGTCGTTCTTTTCCTTTTTCCCAGACGGATTTCCAATAATTGACACCGCTGGCTATTTTTTCCTGGAGATCGGCATCTTGTAAAAATTCGGTCGTATATTTCCCTACAAAATAATAAGCGATTTGATCGAGTTCTGCTTGTGCTGGAAACAATCTCTGATATCCTCGAAAAGGCTTCACATCTCGAATTCCGTATTTTTCAGGATGCGAATGATAAGGACTATAACGGTCCAGACGCACCGGCCCCCAACCATCAGGAGGTTGTAAATGCTCAATCCAAGGAAAGAGTCGAATAATCGATTCATAATCTTCTTTTCGTTCTCCCGGAAGTCCGACCATCAAGTTCCAAATAATTCCGATATGATACGTAATCCCGTTTCGAAGGAGGCAGATATTTTGAGTTCCAGTGACCCCCTTTGCCATTTGTTTTAAGACATTCGAGGAGAGTGATTCAATTCCGGGCTGAATCATCGTGACCCCAGCGGAGGCGAGAAGTTGAAGATCACGTTCTTTCAAATTCGACTTCACTTCATAAAACAAATTCATCGAATTTTTTCGCTCAATCAGAGCCGGCAGAACATCTTTATGGAACTCAAACGGCATAATGTTATCGACTGCATGGAGTTGTTTGATTCCATAACGAGCAACAAAATCAATATCTTGAAGAATACGATCTTTCGATTTTCGTCGATAAGTCATCTCTAAAGCATTCAAGCCACAAAAAGTACAATGACTTTTCGCTCCCCACCAACATCCTCGGGAGCTTTCGATATGGAGCCACAGGGGGAGTTCTTTCGGAAGTTTTTGTTGAAGTTGATAGGGTCGGAGTTGCTCAAAATAGTCGTCGTATTCTGGAAGGGCCGTTTGATCCATATCATAAACGGATTGGCATTCAATTAAGGACTGAGAGGGTAATTCTTTTTGTTGTAAATATTGTTGGCAGAAGCGTGGGAAATCAAAATCCGATTCTCCAGAAAAAACAAAATCAAAAACAGGAGTGACTGAAGAAATCGCTTTTCCCATAGGTTGGCTAGCGTTCGCGCCGCCAAAAACGGTAATGATCTGAGGATTTTCTTGTTTTAAGCGTCTCGCGATTGCAATCGAGGCGAGCGTTTGTTGAAAGACAGAGCTAAATCCAACGATTTTTGGATTCATTGCCAGAATCTTTTGAACCGAATCATTTAAAAAACGATCGACCGCTTGCAAGCATTCCGTAAATTCTTCACGAAGGATTTGACTTTCTCGACAACGCGCAGATTCTTGATTTTCAAATAATTCTTCAATCAATTTTTCAGGCGAGCATGGAGGCGTATCAAACGCGAATGCTTGGAAAACAGTTTCCCCGAGAAGATCTTCGCTATAGGAATGGTTGATTTTCTGATAGAGGGTGAACCCAATACGTGAAGCAAATTCCAGATTCAGATAAAGAACCGTCGCCGACATATTTTGTTTTCGACAAGCAGCAGCCAACAAAGCGGGTCCTAACGCAGGACAGGCAACGCTTGCAAAAGGAGGAACCACTAAAACAATAGGAATTTCTTGTTGAGCGATTGAGGGCGCCACAAGCAAGGAAGAAGCTACCGAAATTGACATATTGGATATCCTTATGCCCCCAAGCTTTTGGGAAATCAAGGGTCTGGAAGAAGATAAAATAAATCCGTCAACGTCTTTGTTAAAGGATTATTTTTGAAAAACAATTGAGCAAAAGAAAAGGTTATGTTCTAATAATTTTGCGTGAGATTGTCGCTACAAATAGAGTGGTTAGAAAAATACCAAACAATCCTTCCAGCGCAACTACATATTTAATCCAGTGCAAAAAGGAAGGGAAAAAATTTCCATAATCCATCAACGCAAAAGAAACCACACTTAAGTAGGTCGCCTGAAGAAAAGAAACCTGCAGTAAAGGCATTTCTCCTCCGTCAATAAATCCATGAGGGCACCCATAGAAAATCGTGGCAAAGATCAAAATAATTCCTAATGCAACACCTCCAATATTCATGGGTCGGGTTCCGTAACCAAAACCTAAATCCAGTAATAACCAATCTAAAAAGATACTTATCGTTCGGAGTGGTTTTTTTAAAGAGATTTTTTTTGATTTTCGGGCACTACGACAGAAACGATAATAGGCCCAATCCATATCTTTGTACTGACTCTGTTGTAAAAAAGCTCTTTTTAAAATTCCATATTCATTTTGCGCTTGAGGATAATTTCCTGAGAGTTCAGAAGTCAGTCTATCGCCGATAGCTTCTCGATTAATCAAGAAATGATCCACAATCAGATTCCGGAAATAGATTTTTTGATATTTACATTGGAACATATCAATTTTCCCGTCCACATCGACTTGATTCATCGTTAAAGTTCGCTCGATATCGGCAGATCGTAAGGTAAAACCGCCATCAAAGGAACTCGCATTAACAGAAAATTTTTGGCACTGTATTTGATTAAACGATACTTCCTCTTTATAACGCGCTTTCATCGAAACGACTTCACGACAACGTGTTGCGTCAAGGCGCATCAATCCACGAAAGTAACTTTTAGATAAAATCAAATCGTGGCCGATTCCAAGGTTTGTTAAATCCATTTCGCTATAGCTGTTTACTTGATCGAAACAGAGTTGCCCTTTGATTTTAGATTTGGATAAATGGACCTCCTTATGAAAAGTCGACTCCGAAAAATAAAACGTTCCCGGAACCACTTTTTCGCTTTTTTCTGATTCTACGGAGTTTTCGCCTATTTCAGTGGGGATAGGCTCTTCCTTAATATCCGGAAGCTCGGTTCCAGTTCGTAATCCGTTCATGAGGATTTTTCCTGAAATCACTGACTTCGACAAACTCCCCCAAGTTCCGATCAGTAACCCCGGAGCTTGAATATCTTGAAAGTGGCCTTCGGTGGCAATAAAACGATCCTTAATGGAACAATTGGATAAGACTAAATCTCCTTGGAGGGTTACTTTTTCTAAGCTCAATCCGCCCTTAAATTCAACGTTTCTAATTTTAAAACTCTTGGCGAAATAACTTCCAGAGAAGAAAATATCGCCTTCAATGGTTGAATCAAAAAGAGACGTCTCTTCTTCAAAAATGGCTTCATTAAAAGAACTACGAGACGCTAAAGAAACACGACCCCATTGGGTTCGACCACTAAAATGAGCCTTTCGGAAATGAACACTCTCCTTTGTGGTCACCTCCCAAAAACTCACAAGCTGTCCGAATTCTGCATGGTTAAAGACTCCCCCTTGATCTAAAGTGCAATGTTTAAAATTGACATATTGAAGAAATCGAGTTCCATGAAATAAACATTTTTGAGCAAAATTCGTTTCTAAAAAAGCGAGATCTCGTTTAAAGAGAGTGGGTCGAGTCGGTTTCTTTCCACCCGATTCACGAGGGAGATCCGCGATCCATTCCCCCAGCACTTTGACTTGAGAAAAATTGACATCTCCATGAAAAATAGATTCGCGGATATCGATTTTTTGAAAAGTACACTCACTTACATTCCAGCAAATTCCTTGTTCTAGCGATAAAGAGGCTCTTCCCATTTCAATATTTTTATCGAATTGGCAATTGAGGAGAGAAAATGTCTGGGAAACATGAATTTGATTGAGATCCCAGCAAATCTCTTTTTCTCCGGTAAAATGGTAATTTTCTAGTTTCAAATTTTGTTGAATATTGGCCCGAAACATCGTTAAGAAAGCTATTTTTCCTGGGCCGGCGAAATGGATTGAGCGATGAAAATGAGCTTTATCGAGAGAAACCATTTGAGCAAAATGACATTCTTTAATTCGCACTTCACCCATAAATTCGGCTTCTTTTAAGGTAAAGGTATCTTCAAACGAACAGCGCGAAATTTCGATATTTCCATTAAAGGTGGTTAGCGACACTTCTTCTTTTTGGCGGAGCGTATTGAGTTGAACTCGTTCCCGAAAAAGACAATTCTTAAATTCTACTTTTTTTCGAAATTGTCCTCCGCGAGCCACAAACCCGGTAATCAAACAATCCTCAAAAGAAAAATTCTCTTCGAAAATCATCTGATCGAAGTTCAGAAAGGGAACACTAACGCCCTTCAGTGTTTCTCCTGCTTTAAGCTTTTGCTGCGCTTCTTCGTGTGAAATCGCGGGAAGCGTTAAAAATTGAGATTTCCAAATCTCTTGCTTCTGATTTTCTGAAGCGGATAATGATTTTTCTTCGGGTTCGTTTGGCATACTACTCCTTTGTCTAAATAAGGGTTGATTAAAACTTTTTTTCTCGGGATTTAATTTTTTTGAGCAAATGGAACGCTCGCCAACGTTGCATTTCAAGTTCATCAAAGAGAAGAACATTTCTTAAAGAGGAGCGTACTTCAGACGAATAAGAAGGCAAATCTTCCAAAGCTAGAATTGCGAAATCTCGTATATAGTATTGCTCATGATTCAGCGCGTCAATCACGAGGGGAATATTTTTTTTCCACTGGTGATGAGCTCTGACACAAGCACAGGCGGCAATCATTCGCACCTCTGGATCAGGATCTATGAGTGCTTGCTCAATCTTGGCCAGAATCTCAGGAGTTTGTCCTATATTTGCGAGGGCCCAGACTGCATTTTCTCGTGGACTCTTGTGTGGATCATGCTCTAACGTTTGTGTGAGCGCAGGGATTGTGGATACCTCCTGAATATATCCTAAGGCCCAAGCCGATTCCCAACGAACAAACCAATGAGAATCCTGTAACGATTTCAAAAGGGATGAGGTAGCAAAGCGGGCCTCTTTTCCTAACCAGCGTAACGAACGTACAGACGCTTGACGGATCACTAGAGACGGGTGCTTTAAATAACGGCAGAGCAATTCTTCTGCCTGAGAAGCAGAACATTGAAGCGGAATTTCTTGCCAAATTTCAAGAGGAACATGATTTTGGACACGCCTTCGTAATGCGGGAATCAGTTCCTTAAGAATGGTTTCTCGTGGAACGCCCATTTTAAGGAGGATCCAGGTTGCGCTAAAACCGATCCAGTGGTTTTTTTCCGAAAGGAACTGACATAAAATCGGAATGCTTTCAGGCAGTACTTCCTGAGATTCCCCCAAAGCTTGAATGATTTCGAGACGAAGAGAATCTTCTTTTTCCTGAAATCGCTGGTTATAAATGGAAAGGACTGCGGGTCCAGATGCTTTTAAAAATCGAAGTGAGCGGATCGCTTGAAATCGTACTTCCAATGAAGGATCTGCGCTAGCGACCATCAGTGCCGGAATGGATGACTTGACTTCAAACCATCGCAACGCTTGAATGGCGCTTGCGCGAACTTCTTTGGCGGGATGATGGAGAGACTTCATTAAACAGGGCAAAATTTTTTGGACGTCTTCTTCTGTACTAAATCCCAAGCTGTGCCAGGAAATTAAGGCTTCAATAATTTCTGCGCCCTTCTGGGGGTGTTGCATAAAAAACTCGTCGTTTTGCAACCATTTTAGAAGATCGGCCCCGGGAGTGAAATCTCCAAGTTTTCCGAGAAGAATAACAGACCCGATCGTTCTTGTTTCTTTTCTTTCGTATTGAGTGCGTAAGGCTTCGATAAGACTTGGATCGCGGAGGCTCAATAGGGTTTGGGACGCTTTTTTCTGAACCCTCCAATCCGAATCGTCTAGCTCTTTCAACAAAAGAAAGCGTTTGTTGGAAGTCTCCCAATACTCTAGCAATAATGGAGCCAATGCAAGGAAAAGGAGCCATCCGGCTAAAAATATTCTTAAAAGATATTTCTTCAACATTAAAAATCCTCGAGGCGATACGCTTTTGTTCTCTGCGATCATTTTAAAAGAGAAAACAAAGCAAAGATAGTTTTCTTCATTATTTCATTTCTCTTCTGCCCATATTAAAATTGGAAGAACATTTTTGATTTTCTTTCTCAGAAAGGCTTGCGGATATGTTTATTGAGTCTTATTTTCCAGTCCGTTCAGATGTGGCACTGGCAATAGAATATAGCTTTTGTGCGTTTTTGCTTTATTTTTTTGGACGAAAATTTATTCAACAAGTCGAAATAGCCGAAGATTTATATCGAAAATTCAATACTTGGTTTGGGCTTGCGCTATTAGCGTTTTTATGTACGGTTCCAGAGCTTTGCTCTTCTGTCATAGCGATAACGACATTGCCAATCGAACACAGTGTGGATTTGGTGGCTGGAACGCTTCTTGGCGCCAACGCGTTTAGTTTTTTATTAATTTTCCTATTAAGTTTCTTTCAAAAAGAGCAACCCTTCCTCTTTCACCTTCGTCGCTCACTAACGATGGCGGTCGCCTATAGTGTTTTGCTGACAAGTCTTTTGGGAATCCCTATTTTAACCTACTCTATGCCCTCAAAAATTTCTACGCTTCAGAATGTGGACTTCTTTGTATTATGGATTCCTTTGCTGGTGTTGTTCTTCTGGGGATTCGGAATGAAAACCATTTTTACGACGGCCATTCAAGAACAGAAGTTTCCCAAATTCCCGTCCACACGGCCCCCTTCCTCTTTAGGTAATTTTTTAGGGCTTCTTTGCACTGGAGGAATCCTTGTAGGGACTTCGATTTGGGTGACTCAATTAGGTCAACTTTTAAGTACTTATCCGATCCCTTACGAAGTTCATTCGTTTCGATTGGGTCCTTTATTTGTAGGAACTTTTATTACCGCCATTATTCTTAGCCTCTCTAAAGTCGGAATCCTTATGGGCGGAGTACTCGGACGCAGACTTGATTTAGTCTTGTTGTTATTATTGGGGAGTACTTTAAGCAATCTTTTTACTTTAACTTGTTGTTATTTCTATCAAGGAAGCTCATTTTTGATCCGCTTACAACCTCACCTGCTCAGTATTTTCTTGAACCTTCTCTTTTTGGGAGTAGGCCTGTCCAGTTTGAGTAGTTCTGGTAAGAAAGCACCCGTTCGTTTAGGAATAGAATTTCTCTTGATTCTGCTACTCTGGGGATTCTGGCTCTCGGAATTCCTTTTCAAAAGTCTGATAAAAGTTTCTTAAAATCGATGGCTATTCTCTAGCAAGCGGAATACAATCTGAAGAATATTGGGCCCTTTAAAAAAGGAACAGGAATGAAATCGTACGGGAGTAAGGACAAACGCAGTTCGGATAAATCAAAACAACCCTCTCTTGAAGAACACCCTCTGGAAGAGGAAGGATTCACACTTATTTTTGAAAATCTGTTTTCGCGCTTGGAGCAGAAGTCTCCATCGAACCGTCGAGAAAATGTTCAAGAATTTAGTACGGAAGCGCGAAATTTTTATGAAAAAATTCCTCTGCTTCCGCCTAAAGAAATTGTGGATATTCTTGAACGAAAAGGATATCGAGGACAGGATCACGCTTGTAAAGTAATGGCGCTGATGGCCTACCGTCATATCAAGCGCCTTAAAAAAATTTATGTCGAGAAAATTCCACGAGAAGAACTTCCTCCAAAAAGTAATATTCTACTGATGGGGCCGACCGGCTGTGGAAAGACGTACCTTGTAGAACTACTTTTCCGTCATGTTTTAAAACTTCCAACGGTGATTATTGATATTACCGGATTTTCTGAAACAGGATATATTGGCGATGATCCCAAGACGATCCTTTCGCGTTTATTAATGGCTGCGGATTATAATCCAGATATTGCGATGGGTGGAATTATTTGTCTGGATGAATTTGATAAACTGGCCTCTTCCCAAAACTCCGCTCGTTTTGATGGGCAGGGAACCACAAAAGATGTGAGCGGATATGGAGTTCAAAAGGAACTCTTGAAAATGCTTGAAGCGTGTTTTATTGATGTCCCAATGGATTTAAATAACTCTTCTCATAGCGGTACTCGAAAAATCTACACGGGAGATATTGCTTTTATTGCGTGTGGCGCTTTTTCTGGATTTAAATCAACCGCTTATTATCGACAAAACCAGTCCAAAATTGGTTTTCGTGGGAAGTCCTATTCGCATTCACGAGAGCAAATTGCGGTTTCTTTGGAAGAATCTGAAATTCTTGATACAGAAAACTTTCAAGAATACGGTTTTATTCCAGAACTTTTGGGACGATTTACGCGCGTAATCCCTTTAATGCCTTTAAGCAGAGAAGAACTTTTAAGGATTCTTAAAGATACGGTGATTGACAAATTTAAACGTGAATTTTTTGAAGAAGGACTTGAGCTTGAAGTAAAACCGAAAGTATTGGATTACATTGTAGAACGAAGCCTGCAGAGACAAACCGGAGCGCGAGGACTAACTGCTGAACTTACACGGGCACTGGAATCCGTTGCGTATGAATATTTTCACACGCATCAAGGTAAAGTGTGTTTAATCCTCCAAGGAAATACCTTTCAGACTCGGTTTTCAGGGAAAAAAAAATGATCGATTATACGTATAAATTTTTTGAAAAACCGACGATTCCAGAACTTAAAATTTGGTTTTTAGTCGAGTTATTTTTTTCAGCGCATCACTATTATTTCAAAAATATTTACTTAAATTACGAACGCCAAGTGCTTCAAATTGCTGAACAGCAAGGAATTGATCGCCGAAATTTGAGATTGACTGTCGAAGAATTAAGCCGCCTCATCAATTATTCGGATCTCAAGATTTTAAGAGATAATATCTTGTCTCCACTCCGAGAAATTAGTCATGAATTATTTCGAGACGATCGAAACTTTGATCCGTTAGATAGTTATATTTCTGCCCTTTTTCATGAAATTTCGATTCTGAAAGATATTTATTTCCAGTTAAATCAGATCGCTTTGACGTTTAAAGATTTCGATCAAGAAGAAATTAATACTATTTTAGATGAAGTTCACGAACAATTTCCGCAAAAAACGCAACACATTCACAAGATTTTTGCGAAAGCATTCAACCGACTACAACGCATTCTTCCTCAATATAAAGATAATATTTTTTTGTTGCGTTGTGCCTTTTTTGAAGCGAAAGGGATTTTTCAAGATCAGATATCTTTGGATGAATTTTTTAGTTGGATTTTTGAAGGAAATCCCGTATGGGGTTATTACTTGATCTCAAAAAGTTTTTGTGAATCTGCGTTTTATCCCCAAGCCTCAGAGTGCTACCTTCTCGCTCAAGAAAAATTGGAAAAACGGCAGATTTCTTCAAAAAAAGCGGAAGAAGAACAACTTAATCAGTTGAAAGTCCTGCTAAAGGACCTTCAACGAAAAATAAAAAACAAGACTTCTATGATCCGCAAAAAAACAGGAAGTTAAACTACTTTTGGGATTATTTGGGATTATTTGGAACTAGGGGCAAAAGACGATTTTCTTTTGTCTTAAAAAGAGCCATTCATAGGACTTTTGCCACGCTAGATTCATCATAGAAGGCAGAGTTGAAAACTTTCGTAATTTGAGAAAGCGCCCAAAATTGTTTAACGAGCGCAAGGAGCGAGCATAAAAGAGAAAGTAAGCTAGGGGCATCAAGAGATGAAAAAAGAGACTTGAAACTCGTCTTCGTTTAAAAATCACATGAAGCGAATCGTATTTATTCCAATTTTTGTGATACAAACGCATTTTGACTTCATCAAAAAGTTGGGTTCCGGGGAAGGGAGTCAATAAGGTAAATTGGGCCGCAGTTGTATCTAGGCTCTGTGCAAAACGAATGGTGCGAACCATTTGTCGGACGGTTTCTTCCGGAGCTCCAAAAATATAGCTTGCGATCACTTGAATGTTATATTTTTTAAGCATCTCCATCGCATCATAACAAGCCTGCGTTTTTGATCCTTTGTTATACTTTTTTAGGGTTCGATTATCGCCAGATTCGACACCAACAAAGATCGTTTTACATCCAGCTTCGGCCATTTTTTTCACCATTTGTTCGTTCTTTTTGATCGTATCCGCTCTAGAAAAGCACCACCAATGAACATCGACTCCACGATCCAGAATTTCATGGCAAACCCGCAGTACCCGATTTGGATTTAAGGTAAATAAATCGTCCATAAACGCAATGGCACCAAAGCCATATTCTGCTTGAAGCCATTGAATTTCATCCACAATAGAACGAGCCGAACGCGCACGAACGCGGACTCCATCGTTAAAGGATGACGAGCAAAAAGTACATTTTGCGGGGCATCCACGCGAAGTATGCATAGAGGTAATACGGCGATAGCCCATTTGAGCAGGATAACGACTCATATCCACTAAATGACGAGCCGGAAACGGAAGCGCGTCCAGATCTTCATTAAAGGGTCTTGGCTGGATTTCCCTAAAAATTCCGTTTTGAAGCGAAGAAACCCCTCGAACTACGCCTGGATCTTTTCCTTGCTCTAAGAACTGAATCAACTCCAACATAGTTTCTTCCCCTTCTCCACGAACCACATAATCGACGACACGAGTGCGTAAAATTTCTTCGGCCACATAATAAGGATGTGGGCCCCCCATCACGACAATGGCTCCCTGTTTTTTTGCTTGTTCGGCAATTTTTTGAGCCTGCAGATATCGTGTGGTATCGGTTCCGATCCCAACGACATCATAATCTTGAAAGCGTATCGGAGTCTCCCCGCGACGCGCGATATTCAAATCTTTTACATGAACGTCTACCCCGTGTGCCTCTAGATAACCAGCCACATACAATAACCCTAAAGGAGGAAGATCAAGTCCTAAAAGTTTGAACATCCCCATCGAAGGGGGATTAATCAACAAAACACGCATAAAAGCAACTCCTTGATTCGGAGGGGAAGATTTAAGAAGAGTTTGGTTTATTTTAACGATACTCTTCTTTTTTGGAAGAAGTACGAAAAGGTGCGTCATGGATATGAGGAGAAATCCAGAGAACCAATTGTCGATTTTTAAAAGGTTTTATGAGAACTAAGGTTTCTTCTTCTTTTAAATCAAAAACTCCAGAACCTTCTAACAAATCAGTTTCCGGAACGGAGATAGACAACTCTCCGAGAGTCGTTTTTTGTTCTGTTTCTTGAATTTGGCTCAGAAAAATCCCGACCAGTTTAAGGTGAAGTAAGACATGATTTTTTGAAGTAAAAACGGGCCGAAATTCACAAGTAAGACCTTCTTGAAGCGGTTCTATCTTAGGATATAAGACCTCTTCATTAGACGTATAAAATTGGGGCACGAATGAAGTCTCTTTAATATGATGAAGATGAACCAATTGAGTATTAGCGGCCCACATTGTATTCGTAGATAAAGGAATGGGTTTACCCCATTGTGAAAGCATCACCAATGTTTGGGGCCCATTATTTCGAATCAGAAAGAACAAATCTCCTTTCATCTTTTTTGAAGCGCTCATTGGAAAGGTATCTTTTTTCCCAAGAAAAGCTCGGACTTGAAGATAGAGGAGTTTATTCGTATCCGTTCGAAGTTGAGCTAAAAGATTTTCGATATCTCGATAAAATTCTTTAGGGCCTCGTACTTCAAGGCGAGTTCCATTCACCAAGAGATCGAGGGGGCGATTTTGGAACGATTGCTGAAAATATTCTTGCAAAAAAGAACTTCGCGGAGGTAAACCCGATTCAAACTGATATTTTAGGCGTGGTGCCGGATAATCCGGAATTTCGAGAAGATCACTTAAATCATAGGATTGAAGAAGCGCGGTTTCTTTCTGCGGAGCGGGTTCTCGGAAAATTTCGAAATGAATTAAAAGATGGTCTTTTTGCGGAGAGATTTCTGGAAACGGGTTTTTGAGTCCAAATAAAATGACGCTTTGTCCTTCTTCAAAAAAGAAACAACTTTGTCGAAGGTTCTGACTTTGTTGAAGCGGAAGATGAATGCGCCCCTGTTCGGTTAAATATTGAGCGACTGGAAACGTGAGCAAGTGATTTTGAACTTCAATCGAAAAGGTCAAATTTCCACTGCGATGGCATAAAGGAAGCAATTTGAGAATCAGTCCATAGGGAATGAATTCGGTAATTTCACGTAAAAGGGTCTGTACAGGAAGATATCCAGTAATCACCGAATACTGACTTTGAAAGGTGAGAACGGATTCTCGCAAATGTTTTAAAGGAAAGGTTTTTGAAATAAAGTGAGGGAAGCCAGAACGAAGCAGGAACCGTTCGAAATTTTGTGTTTCCGTAGAAGTAAATTGAGTCGCATAACCACAATTTTTTAAAACGGTAATTTTTGATCCGGGAAGGTTCGCTAGAAACGGATCCAGTTCCCCAGTTCCATAGACTAGGAAACTCAGTTTTAAATTTAAGGGTCGGGGAGCCCCTAAACTATTTAAAAACGAGAGAATCATTTGGTGAATTTGGGGTTGGTGATAGATGGAGAGCGAGCCATTTTGGAATTGAATAAAGGCAGGGGAGAGATCAAAACTTCCAGAAGGCAGTGGGGTTTCTTTTTTTATCAGTTGAATTAATTTTTCAGGACCCAGCAATTTGGGGACTTCGACAATTCGATACTGAAGTTCTGGAAATCCATTTTCGCCTAGTTGTCGTTCGGAATATTCTTCTCCCACTACGAATTCGACCAAAGAGCTATATTCTTTATAGTCTCGCTTACGAAAATTTTCAACTTTTTGAAAACTGGCGAGGCGACGAGTGCTTTGTTCTAAATGATCCTGTAATTTTCGGTGAAACTCTCCCAAAAGAATTTTGGATTCTTCTACGAATTTAGAATCGATTTTCTCAGAAGATTCCTTTGATAGGAAATTTTTTTCCATCGCGTCGAGTAGATGTTGAGCTTGTGGATAATCGTGAGATTCTAGACAAAGAAGATAAGCATTTTTTTGTTGATTAAATTGTTGTTTTCTTTCTTCCCAAGAAGATTCTGAGAGGGCTCGTGGTTCTATTTTTTTATCGTTTGGGTTCTTTAATTTTGACTCCAATTCTTGAACCGTTTTTAGAAGATGGGTGATGGTTTCTTGTTGGGATTGTTGCGTGTTTTCAGAGGAACTCAAGACAGAATTAGAAGTTGATTTAGGAGTATTTTCAAGGGATTCAGAGGATTCAGCGGAATGAAATTCAGGATCTTTCTGCAACTCTAACTGTGTGTTTAAGAAAGCAATATTTTGGGTCAACTGATCAATCGTTTTTTGTTGAGCCTGTTGATAGGCGAGTCGCAAAAATTGGAGCCTTTCAGAGGCAAGACTTGCAGACGGTTCAAACGCGGCTTTGGTAATATTTTCATATTCCAAGCGAGCTTCTTCAAAAAGTCCTTGGATCTCATACAAAAGATAAGCGCGTCGATAGCGCACTAAATAAAATAATTGGAGATCTTGTTGTTGCTGGAGAAGATTTTCATAGAGGATTAAAGCGCCTGTAAAATCTCCACAAACTTTTTCGAGATATTGTGCTTCTTGAAATTGTTGCCACGATTGGGCCCAGACGGGAAGATTAAAGAATAAAATAGCTAGTAATAAGAGCCAATAAGGGGGAACACAAGCATTCATAGCCACCCCTTTATTTGTTGGAGTGAGTGCCAATGATTTGATATCTAAGTTTCAGGAGCATTCAGGACGACTAATTTTTTCGAATCCTTCTTCGCTGGATTGGACATGAGGGACGATTTCTGAAAGGCCCATATCGCGAAAGAGTTTTTGGATTTTATCCTGAGGTTTTACCAAATAAAGTTGACCATTATTCGATCGAATGTTATCAACGACGCTAACAAACAAACCAATTCCTGAAGAATTAATGTATTTTACGCCTTCCATAAGGATTAGCGTGTTAAATCGTCCTTGTTCTTGGATCTCACTGAACAATTTCTCTAGCTTTGCACCCGTCATGGCTGTAATTTCACCGACAAGTTCGATGACGTTCACATTTTTATCTTCATGATAGGTATAATTGATTTTGAGCATTTTGCTCGCTCCTTGAGCGCCCCAAGAAAAGGTTAAACAAAAACAGTAAAATATTTTAATGGGTTTCTTAAATTATTGCAAGAACTTAGGTCTTTTTGTCCGGAGTTTTTTCTTGACATTTTGCGAACCCCGCGATTTTTTCAAAAATTGACTTCAAGATTTTTTTGAATTTCCTGAATTAAAGCGGTTAATGCTTCGTTTCGGCTAGAAAAAATTTTAACCCATTCTTTGGAAATCAATTGGCACTCCTCCAAGTGGTGAGTAATATTCGTAAAAACTCGATCGGATTGGGTTCGCTCTCGTTGTGTCTGACCTATGCGAGTCGCTTCTTCAGACGTTGCCGTTGGAGGAAGTTGTTTAAACGAGACTAAAAAATGGGACGGATCGCGTTTTTTTAATTGATCGACAATTTTGATTGTCGGCCTTAATTGTATCGAAATTTCACGCGAAGAATCTAATTTGATTTGTTCCCAATTTTCTTGTTTTCCATCAATAGAGGCGACCTCAAAATCTCCAACGGCAGCGGAATGGACAATAAGACCTCCAAGATTTTGCGCTAGCCATCGAAACATTCGATTCGCGAGGTCCTGAGTCGAAAAAAACTCTTCAATCGAAGTATTTTTTTTTAGAGTTTCTGGAATCTGGACTCCGTAGCCCCATAAAAAATGGACAACGGTTTGCGGAGGAAGCTGTTGCAAAAGAGTTAACCCTGTTTTCCCGGTGGCCTGATTTGAAATAAAACGAATCGCGTCTAAATAATTACGAGTCGCCCCTGCCGTAATCAGAACATTTCTCATGTAAACTTTCTCCAATAAACACGGTTCAATAAGAACTTGTTTTAACAAATTTTGGGAGAAAACAATATGAAAATTCGTTTTAAAGATCATCTTTTAGTGATGACGGCGGAAACAGAAGAAGAGCGTACGACTGTGACTTCATGGGTTTTGCCAAAAAAAGAAGAGGTTTTTTTGCTAAAATCGCAAGACGCGCAAACCTTCCTTTTCCAAAGGTTAGGCCCACGTTTAGAAATATGCCAGGAACCCATTAATGTAGGCTCTCGTTCTACCGATCCTCGAATTTGTTTGATTTCCAATTTCGCGCGGGCTCCGTTTGAACTTTCTGGCCGATACTATGAAAGTGTAGAAGCTTTCTGGCAAGGCTTAAAATTTTCGGATGAAGAAAAAAGGGAAGAGATCGCTTTATTGTCTGAATATGAAGCCAAAAAAGCAGGATTAAGTGCGCCTCCATCGGATGTTTTCTGGTACGAAAATGAAGAAATTCGGGTAGGCAGTCGTGAACATTGGAAGTTGATGTATTTGGCTTGTGAAGCGAAGTTTTCCCAAAATGAAAAAGCAAAAAGAGCGCTTTTATCTACGGGGACACGTCCTTTACAGCATAAAATGAGAAAAGACAGTACCTCGATTCCCGGAGTCATAATGGCGGATATCTGGATGAAAATTCGAACCCATCTTGCAAAGCAAGAATTGAACAAATAGTGCTCACAAAAAAAAATAACAGTTAGGCGTTTTGCGAAAAATATTGTCCCAAATGCTATCTTACGATTACATTGTAAGGGCGACCGGCCGGTCACCCCTACGAAAGAGGAGGTATTATTTTTTGCACCAAACGCTTACACTTATTTAAATATTTATGACGTTAAAGTAGCGTTTGTGGCATTTGTACAACATAAATCCTCACGGCCGAGCCATTCATGATTGATATCGCTCATTAATAAGGCACAATCAAATTTGACAGAGCCTTCTGGAAATCGAGATTTATCTTCAAAAAAACTGGAGCGAATGGAGTCTACGGCTAGCGGTTGGATTTTCCAATTTTTGCACCGTAACTCCATTCCATCAAAACGATGCGGAGAGCGGGTTACAGAATACCCCAATGAACCCGCTTCAAAAAATGCAGAAGCCTCTTCTAAGGAGGAAAAAACGGAAGTGGATGGAAGTTTTTCTGAAATATTTCCTGCGATAGCCACATCCACTTCCCCATCTTTACTTTTTAAAGAAACCGAAAAAGAACTTTTTGTTTCGTGAACCGTAAATACGGCACGATGATGAACCCCCGGAAATAGTCTGCTTCCCGCTAAGGTATTTAAAAGCGAGTTGGTATCTCGTCGAGGGATGTAAACACCTTCAAGTGTTTTTCCCTGAACCGTCCATTGAACCGCAATACGATGAGCCGCATTTTCTGACTGGATTCCCCAAGGAAGCGGGAAAATTTTGGGTCGAATTTTGTTGAGACGAATGAGACAAACGCCTCCAATAGCGCGATTTTGAATGAGTTTTGGGCGGAACGGAGCCGGCAAAATCTTTGCGATTATTTCGGGATCAATCGAATAATTTGCCAGAATACGCCGTTCGATAATGCCTTTAATGACAGGAATACGCATAAACTTTCTCCAAAACGGGGTTTAATAAGAACCCATTCGAACGCTTTTGTTGACGAAAAAATAGTTTCAAAAGATAATGATGCGGCAATGACATTTTTTTTCTCTGAGGATGTTAGCATGCGAAAATTTTTTGTTCAATGGAACTGGACACTCTGTCTTTTATTTTTTGAAGCGATTATCGCACAACCAAGTAACTACGTTCCGGGAAAGAGTTATTTTGGAAGGAATCGGTATATTGAATATATCGCCGGAGATCTTCCGATTATTATTTCGGTTCCTCATGGAGGAAAATTCAAACCGGACGAAATTCCTGATCGCAAATATGGAGTTCTGCTTTCGGATTTATATACTATTAGCATTGCCCAGAGAATTTCGGCCCAATTTTATCAGGCCACGAATCGCACTCCACATCTGATTATTTGCCATTTGAAACGAACCAAAATTGATTGTAACCGAGATATAACGGAAGGAACTCAAGAAAATAAATGGGCAGAAGCGGCTTGGCGCGAGTTTCAAGAATATATTGAAATCGCAAAACAGACGAGTCTCGAAAAATATTCCCGTGCATTCTTGATCGATTTACATGGCCATTCTCATTCTACAGAACGTCTGGAAATAGGATATCTTCTCAGCGAGAAACAGTTAATGAAAAATGAAAAAGATTTAAAAATGCTCAGATATAAATCCAGTATTCGTTTTATTTCTGAATATAGCAATAAAGATTTTTTAGAGATTCTCCGCGGAAAAAGCAGTTTAGGAGGGTTGATGGAAGAACGCGGGTTTTTAACGGTTCCAGCGCCCAGCCTTCTTCACCCCGGAGAGAATAATTTGTATTTCTTTGGAGCCTTTAATTTGATGCGTCACACCGTTTATAGTACGTATCCTATCCCCGGATGTCAGATAGAAATTAACGCAGGCGTTCGCAAAAATAAGCAAAGACGAAAAGAATTTGCTCAGGCGTTCGTCGAATCGCTCCGGCTCTATTTAGCAATGCACTATGATCTGCCACTCAAAAAAATACAAAAAAAAGAAAAATGAGAGAAGTGGATTTTATGGAAAAGAAACTAATGCGACGTATTTTTGGATTTTTAGTGTTTCTGGGAATTTTGATTGGAGTTGGCCAGCCGAATGTTCGCTTAAAAATTAGCCGCTGGGTCGAATCTTGGAATCAAGCTCAACAGCTTCTTGTGGTGAGCGGCCAGATCGAAGTCGATTCGATACGCATTGGCTCAAAAATTGGGGGACGTGTTTTAAAAATTTGTTATGAAGAGGGCGAGTCCGCAGAAGCTCAACAGCCGGTCGTTATTTTAGAACAAGAAGAAATTCAGGCTCAAATTAATGCGGCACAAGCGGAACTAGAGCGAGCTTCCGCACAACTCGATCTGCTCTTAGCTGGAACTCGTCCCGAAGAAATACGGCGAGCCAAAGCGGAAGTCGACGCGCGGATGGCAGAGCTAGCACTACGGAAAAGTGGTTTTCGTACCGAAGAAATTCGTGAAGCGGAAGCGCAACTGTCTTCTTCAAAGTCGAGACTCGACCTTTCGTTGAAAGAACTGGAACGAACACAAGATTTATTACAAAAAAAAATAACGCAACAACAAGCGGTCGACGAAAAAACGATGGAGTTTGAAACCTCTCGGGCTAGTTATGAAGTCGCTAGTCAACGGTTGGCCCTGATGAAAAGCGGATCACGTCCAGAAGAGATTCAAATGGCGGAAGCAAGGCTGGAACAAGCGAAGTCCGACCTTTCCCGTCTTGAAAACGGTGCTAGACCTGAAGAAATCGCGGCCCAACGAGCAACAGTAAGGGCAACCGCCGCAAACGTGGAACGACTCAAAACGCAATTCAAAGAAACAGAAATTTTGGCCCCTTTAGATTCGGTCGTAGAAACTCTAGATTTACAACCCGGAGATTTAGTAAAGCCCGGAGAAACCATTGCCATACTCAATTTGAAAAATAAACCTTGGATTCGTTGTTACACCCCAGAGGCTTTTTTAGGGAAAATGAAAGTGGGTCTTGAGGTACAAATTTCTGTCGATGCGTATCCTGAAAAACGATTTCCGGGAAAAATTCGCTGGATTAGTTCGCTTTCAGAGTTTACTCCACGAAATATTCAGACCACAGCGAAACGAATGGAAATGGTTTTTGAAATGAAAGTAGATATTCTTCAGGACGGAGAAAAGGTTCGCGCGGGAATGTTTGCGGATATTCACTTTCCTGAATTTTAAATGAGAGCATAAATGAATAAGTTAGCGGAACATCCTATTGTTGCTCGAAATTTGACGCGCCGTTTTGGAAAATTTGTCGCGGTAGACTCGGTTAGTTTTATCGTGCCACGTGGAGCTATTTTTGGCTTTCTAGGACCCAATGGTTCCGGAAAATCAACCGTCATCCGTATGCTTTGCGGATTGTTACAGCCCAGTGAAGGTACTGCGGAATTAGAAGGTCTGGATGTGTGTCGTTTCCCCGAGCAAATTAAAAATCATATTGGTTATACCTCTCAAAAATTTAGCTTATATCAAGATTTAACCGTCTTTGAAAATATCACTTTTTTTGGAAAAATTTATGGTTTGTCTAAAAGTGTTTTAAAACAACGTCGAGACGAACTCGTTGCGTTAATGGAACTTCAGCCTTACTTGGGTCGTCTTGCGAATGATTTATCTGGAGGCTGGAAACAACGACTTGCCGTGGCGTGTTCTCTGCTTCAAAAGCCAAGTGTCGTTTTTCTAGACGAACCGACTGCGGGAATTGATCCGGTGGCGAGACGCGACCTTTGGGATTTATTATTTCGGCTCTCAAGTCAAGGGACTACTTTTTTTGTGACTACGCACTATATGGATGAAGCCGAACGTTGTACCCATGTCGGCTATATTTATCAATCCAAATTAATGGCTTCGGGAACACCGGCAGATTTAAAGAAGCTTCCAGACGTTTCACCGTCCGATCATCGTCGATATGAATTACTTTGTGACAAAATCACGGTTGTTTTAGAAGTATTACGAAAACATCCAGAGGTGAGTGATGCCACTCTTTATGGTCAAACATTACATTTACTCGTAAAGGAAAAGTTTACGCCCGAAGCGATATTCGCTTACTTACAGAAGTTAGGATATCCGCCAGGCGAGATTCGTGAAATTTTACCAACCCTAGAAGATGTTTTTGTGATGTTAACTCGAAAACATACCATAAAAAGAAAAGAATGATAATGTTGCGTGGATTATCTGCCATTATTTATAAAGAGCTTATTCAAGTACGACGAGATCCGGCGACTTTTTTTATTTTTTTAATTCCAACGATTCAAACGATTATTTTCGGTTTTGCAATCGATATGGATGTACAGCATATTCCTTCAGTTGTGTATGATCTGGATCAAAGTAAAGAGAGTCGTCGTTTATTAGAACGATTTCAAAATACCAATACATTTAATTTACTAAAAGAGGTCCAGAGTATTGATGAATTAAGGCGTTGGATTATTTCTGGAAAAGCGCGAGTCGGGATTCTTATTCCACAAAATTATTATTCAAATTTAATTCGAGGGGAGCCGACTGCAGTTCAAATCCTTATTGATGGTTCAGATTCGACGGTAGCGATGAATGCGATGCAAACGGCTCAATATATTGGACTCGTGCAATCGATGACCCTCAACAAGATTGAAACGAAACAATTATTAGTAGAAGTTCGTCCGTATGTCTTATTTAATCCTGATTTAGATAGCGCGCACTTTTATATCCCGGCGCTGATTGGTCTTATTTTACAACTCGTGACGGTATTTTTAACGGCATTTTCGATTGTGCGAGAACGTGAGCGAGGAACTTTGGAACAGTTGATGGTAACCCCCGTTTCACGAGGAGCGCTGATTTTAGGAAAAATTTTTCCATACGCGGTATTAGGGTTCATTCAAACGTTATTTGTCTTGATGATTATGCGAGTTGTATTTCAAGTCTCCATCGCGGGAGATGTTTCTTTATTATTGGCGCTCTCTGCGCTTTTTTTGCTTCCGTCCTTAGCGTTAGGAATTTTAATTTCTTCGGTGGCTGAAAATCAGGCAGAAGCGATGCAAATGGGTTTGTTTGTGATGTTGCCGTCTATCTTGCTTTCGGGTTTTGCGTTTCCTCGTGAAACCATGCCGATCTTTATTTATGGAATTTCCACCTTAATTCCGGTCACCTATTATATTCAAATCTTGCGTGGGATCATTCTTCGCGGAGCCGGATTATCTGAATTATGGAGCCAAACGATAACCCTTGCTACTTTTGCAATTTGTTTAGTGACGATCAGTACAATTCGTTTCAAGAAGCGTTTGACTTAAGAAAAACAGAAATATGGTTCAAGTCAATTTTGCAGAACGCGCTTTAGTCTTTAAAATCGTCTATATAGGTCCTCCCAAATCAGGGAAATGGACAACCCTTTTACAGCTTCAGCGTTGTTATCCAAAAAAAAGGCTCCAAAATTGTGCCACTCCATCCTTTCATACGATTGATGGAATCGATCTGGGACGACCCGCGATCTTGAAAATGAAAACGCGATTTCAACTCTACATTCGGAGGCGATCCGAAGAAGACGTTTCTCATACAAATTGGTACATTTTACTCAAGAATGTAGATGGAATTATTTTTGTTGCCGATAGCCAAAAAAGTCGATTTGAAGACAATCTTTCTGCTTTTCACAAACTTATTCTTTTGCTTCAAGAGGAGGAGTTCCATCAAGATATTCAAGATCTTCCCTTTGTCTGGCAATGGAACAAATGCGATCTTTCTGAGCGGATGACTTCAGAAGAACTTAACCAGCAGTTGAATATCCTTCACGCTCCAAGTTTTGAAGCGATAGCGACGGAAGGCAAAGGGGTTGTAGAAGCTTTAAAAGCAATTATTTCTCTGATCGAAAAAAAACGAGGAGCGCACTATTTATTACCTCCTCCAGAAAACGCGAAAGAGAAGATTCTGGAAACGCGTGAGCAAGAAATATTGCGGTATACGAATCTTCGACGTTCTGGGGCTTCTGAGCGAGAAGTCTGGAAGTTTTTATTAAAATCGACGTCTCTTTTACTAGAAATGAAGGAATGGTACTCTGTTCAAAAGCTCCGAGAGGAAGTCTTAGGATCGTTCTTGGATTCTTCTCGTGCGCTTAGCGGAGAAGATCTTTTTCTTGTGTTATTGGATCAATTACAAAATTCTGAAGAAATCGAATTAAGAAAAGCGTTATGGGCCTATCAACAACTTGAGGGAGAAGTCTTAAATCAATTTAATTTATTTCTTGCACATAAAGGCATTTCATCGAATCTCATTAAGAATGAGGAGAAGAGGGGTTCCCAATGACGACAGATTGAACCTCTGAAAAAGCGGCTTTGAGACGGCGCTCAATTCCTTGATTTAGAGTCTTAGCCGAGTGAGGACATCCGCGACAAGCTCCTAGAAGTTGTAAGCTAACCACTCCGTCTTGATAGCCTAAAAATACTACATCTCCTCCATCCATCGCGATTCCGGGCCGAATCTCTTTTACGAGGAATGCCTGAATTTGTTGTGTCAAAGAGCCGTCTTCCAGTCGTTCAGATTCTTTGGTTTCAGAAACC
Organism: uncultured Planctomycetota bacterium; assembly: GCA_964530615.1. Lineage (GTDB taxonomy): Bacteria > Planctomycetota > JBBTDB01 > JBBTDB01 > JBBTDB01 > JBBTDB01. The sequence goes on from CAZHAR010000026.1 coordinate 54,000, forward strand.
GCAGAACCACCAGATTGAAGATATTTCATCAAAATGGCACTCGCTTTTGATTCCAATGGGAACCACGAAAAGTCTTCTTTTTTTGTAAGGCTGACATAATAGGGAGCAATGAAAATGCTTGCAATACCTGGAATTTGAAAAAGGGCCATCGCTAAGGGAGAGTGCTGTGTTTGAGCAAAATCTAAAAATTCTTGTGGAGCCGACACTAAAGCGCCGGGAACTAGAATTTTTTTGGTTTGCGGATTCGGAGTCGATTCAATCGGAAGCAGAGGTTCTTCATAGGATATTTCTTGTGGCTCCAATTTTTCCTGAACGACAGAAATTCCAGAACTGAGATACTCTTGCAGAATCGTTTCAATTTTTTCTTCGAGCGTCAGCCAATTTGCGTTTTTTTTTCGAGTAATCTGAACATAATTCTCTGCAAGAATAACCTCTACGATCTCGGAAATCGTCAAGAGCTTTTCGGTAAGCAAAGAGTCTTCTTGACCCAATGTTTGATGAAAAATAAATCGTTCGATATCGGGGTGCGGGGTCATTTCAACGGAAATGGAAGTTTCCACAATTTACTCCTAAAAGCAATCATTTTATTGGGTCCGAAGCGCCTCAATCGGCAGAACTTTTGCCGCCTGATGGGCTGGCCAATAACCAAAAAACAATCCGGTAAAACAACTCACGGAAACACTTAACGCAACGGCCCAACGCGGAATAAATACGGGCCATCCGGCATAATGACTAATTCCTGCTCCAATTATATATCCAACCACGACTCCTACAAATCCTCCGAGACCAGTGAGTGTCGCGGCTTCAAGAACAAATTGCCGAAGAATATCTTTACGTCTCGCTCCTAAAGCTCGTCTTGTCCCGATTTCTTTTCTGCGATCAGAGACATTCGCTAACATAATATTCATAATACCAATTCCTCCGACTAAAAGCGAAATTCCGGCAATCATTCCCATGACGAGTGCCCACGTTTTTTGCGTGGATTCTTTTTGACGTAATAATTCAATCGGAACAAAAATTTCATAATCTTGTTGTTTATGTGTTTTTTTGAAATAGTTTTCGAGCCGTCGAGCGGTGGGTGTGACTTCTTTTTCATTCTCCATCTGCAGAATAATATAATCTAGTTGAACTTCCACAGATTCCTCTTTTCCCACTTCGTAGACAATGGATTGATCTCCATAAAGAAGTTCAGCCGTACTCATCGGGATAAAGACGCAATTATTCGGATCGAATTTTTCTCCAGCTTTTGAAGGAATATAATCTAGTAATCCGACACAACTGTAGAAGTCGCTATCAATACGCAATCCTTGCTGGAGAGGATCATAAAATTTGAAGAGTTGGCGACTGGCTTTGGTTCCCACGATACACACTCTTTTTGAATCTTTATTGTCCAATTCTGTGAGAAACCGACCTTTTGAGACTTTCCCAGAGATCACTTTAATATAAAGCGATTCCGTAGCGAGTACCGTTAAATCTAGCTTTTTGGTGCTAGAAGGATGATAGAGATTTTTTCGGAGGTTACGTAAACCTACAAGATAAGACACTTTTGCAAATGTTTTCTGGATATGTTCTAAATCCTTTCGAAGCAATCCATAGCGTGCGATAGTATTTTGTTCGCTCAATTTTTTATCCGTATCCAGAGGTTTAACCGTACTGAGAATAATATTCTTGACTCCTAACGCGGAATAGCGAGCGACTTCGACTTGTTTGGCTCCTTCGCTAATCGATATCATCGCCAATACGGAAGCGACTCCGAAAATAATTCCGAGGGTGGCCAACGAGGATCGAAATTTTCGTAGCGCTAAATCGCGCAGGACCATTTGAATAATTTCAATAAAGCCCATTAGATAAAAACTCCATCTTTCATTTCCAGAGTTCGATGAACACGACTTCGGTAAGCCATATTATGTGTGACCATCAAGAGGGAACGCCCCGATTGTGTTAAGGTTTCAAAAATTTTTAACACTTCTTCTCCGGTTTTTTCGTCGAGGTTTCCAGTCGGTTCGTCTGCCAAAAGCAAGGGAGGATCGTTGGCTAAAGCTCTTGCAATAGCGGTTCTTTGCATTTGTCCACCAGAAAGCTCTGTGGAACGGTGATGCATGCGATCTCCTAAACCTAACATTTCCGCGAGTTCTTTCGCACGTTTTCGTCTCTTGGATTTCGGATAACGGGCGTAGGACATAGGAACTTCAATATTTTCCAGAACGGTGAGTTGCGGAAAAAGGTTAAAGGACTGAAAAATAAAGCCGATTTGGAGATTACGATGTTTCGAGAGTTTATCATCATTTAATCGGGCGACATTTTGACCTTGCAAAAAATAGTTTCCTTCATCGGGAATATCGAGGAGTCCAAGAATATTCAGCAATGTGCTTTTTCCTGAACCAGAGGGCCCCATTACAGCAATATATTCTCCTTTTTGAATCGTCATAGAGATCCCTTTAAGAACCTCTAAGCGACGGTTTCCCATTAAATAAAATTTTCGGATATTTTCGAGAGAGAGGAGAGCGTCGCCCATCGGAATTTTTATTTGCTAGCAGAAAGTGTTGTGGATTCTGAACCCGAAGATACAGAAGATTTTGTTTCAGTGGAAGGTTTTGTTTCAGCGGAAGTTTTCGTGGAGGGAGCATTTCCAGACGTATGGTTGAGTTCCTGATTTAACAAAGAAACTTCTTCAGTCTCGGTCAATCCTTCGAGGATTTGCGCAAAATTATCATTACTTTTTCCAGTCTTGACGATACGTTTTTCGGTTCCTTGAGGGATACGAACGTAGCAAATGGTTTGGTTTTCTTCACTAAAAACAGCCTCAATCGGAACCACAAGCGTATCTTCAAGTATTTCTGCGATAATTTCAACGGAAACGGACATTCCGCTCACCATATGTGAATCCGAACCCGTTAACGTGACTTGGGTTTTATAGGTCTTTAATCCGCCCCGATTTTCTTTAGCAAAGCTTTCGATTTGAGTAATTTTTCCATCAAATTTTAATTCTGGCATCGCTTCAAGAGTCACTTTTGCGTCAAGCCCTTCTTTAATTTTGTGGCGATATTCTTCCACAATCCAAGTATCTACGACGAAAGAGCTTTCATCTGGAATGGTTAAAAAAGTATAACCGTTCCACATTTCTTTTCCGACAGTGATATCGCTAGGACTAGGCCAACCTCGTTCGGGATCTCCGTAAAGTAATCGTCCATCGACGGGTGATTTGACTTCACAAGCAACCAAAACTTCTTTGAGTTCCTGAATTTCTTTTTTGGTTCGTTCGATATTGTCTTCTTTATTGCGAACTGCTGTCTTTCGTTGAGCTAATTGGTTTGTCGCACCAATTTTGGCTTTAGAAAGAGAGAGTGTGGCATTGGCGAGGGTTTCTTCTTTATTGCGAAGTTCTTTTTTATAGTCATAGGTCTGGTAAAGTTTTTTTGTGAGACTGGCTTCTTTTTCTTTTTGTTTCATTTTTTTGACTTCTTCTTTTGCGGTGGATAACTCTTTTAGCGCTGTATCTAAGCCTTCATCGCCGCTATAAAGTTGATCATCGATCACGGCTTGTTTTTCAGCCAAAGTTACTATGACTTTTTCGACTTCTTTCCGTGCCGCCATTTTAGCGTCGGAGAGTTCCTTCATTTTTTTAGGAGCATCTAATTGTTTATGCTTTTTTAAATCTTCCTTGGCATTAAGCAATTCTGTTTCCGCCCTAGCAATATCAAGATTTCCTGTGCTTTCGGTAATACCAATTTCTTTTTTTTCCACTTCCAAATCTTCCTGAAGTTGATTCAGGCTTTTTTCTTGTTCTGTGATTTTTTCTTCAAATTCTTCTGTTTCAAACCGCGCGATTACGTCTTCTTTTTTGGTGAGTTTTCCTTCTTCTTCAATCCATTTAAATTTCATCGTGCGGTCTTGGGTATGAAAGATTCCAACGGTTTTAGTCGCGCGTAGCGAACCCCGTTCGGTTAAACCGATTTTTAAACGATCTCGTCTGCATTTAAAAAAAGTCGTTTCAGCGTCTGTATTTTTCTGGGAATCTGGCTTTTCGACAAATTGATCGATAATCTCTTGCGGTCCCCAAATCATTCCGGCAATCCCCGCAAGCACAAATGCGAGAAGAACGAGTTTGAGGAGGGCATTCAATAAAAATTTGAGTAAACGAATCATCCCTTTTCTCTCCTGAATACATTATTTTTTTGGATCGAGCGCCGAGTCTAGATCTTCGACTGCGGATTTAATTGTGGTTGAATCGCTTCCTTGTTCTTTCGTTTCCGAAGATTCCTTTTCTACTCCATCAGACGATTTAGGTTCTTCTTTTACGTTCTCTGTTTTTTCCGTTTTTTCAATAGGTTCAGTCGGTTTTTCTTCTTTTTTCTCTTCCACCGATTTAGCTTCTTCAAGGGGCTCCTCTTTTTTCGGTGGTGTTACATCAATAATAATCGGATTTAATGGAGCGAAGGTATTCGTAGAAGGTTGTGTTACGTTATCGAACGTCGGTTTTTTTTCTAAGGAGGGGTTGGGAGAAGCATTCTGAGGATCTTTGAAATAGTCTTCAGTGAATTTGGGAATCGTTAGATCTTCCGGTGCCAATAGATTTTTGACTTCTTCATCTAGATTTTTCATTCCGGAACCGGGTTTATGAAATAAAATAGAATCGGGTTGGCTCTGTTGCAAAATAGTGACATGTAAAAAGAAAACGAGTGCGGTTTTCACTTTTTCTTTCCGCTTACTTTTAAAGAGCTCTCCGATTAATGGCAAATCTCCGATTCCAGGAACTTTTCTTTCTGCATATCGATCTTCGTTACGAAGGAGTCCTCCAATGGTTACAATTTCGCCATCTTTCACGGTTAACGAGGTGCGAACATTGCGAACTGCCACAATGGGGTTCGAGATTCCAGAAGTGCCAGGATCAGTGAATCTTACGACAGTCGATACTTCGGGGCTGATTTCTAATTGGGCGCTATCTGAAGTAATTTGGGTAGGGGTGACACGCAATTTGATTCCTACATTTTTAAAGGTGGTCGTGGTATTGGCTACCCCATTGCTTAACGAAACACTTTGAATTGGAATTTCTTCTCCGGTATTAAGATTTGCTTGATAGCCAACACTTACAATCAAGTTGGGTGAACTTAAAATACGAGCCTTACTTTTAGCCGCCAAATAGCGAAGAAAGGTATCTAGTTGATAATCGCCTGTAACACTCCGTAGCGTAAAGCGCGCTCCTTCTTATCCGGTCGATGAACCCGGAGTTTTAAGGGTGGTGTCCGAATCTTGAACAAATCGTGCTCCGCCTCCTTCTACATTACGAAAAATATGAGAAATTTCAAATTGTTCGTCATTTTCTAAAGTGATTTCGACAATACGAGCTTCAATCAGTAATTGTGGATACGGTTGATCGAGTGCTTCAATCATTTTCAGAATTCCAAAAATAAACTCCTTGGTATCCTTAATGACTAATTTATTGAGGCTTGGAATGGATTGAACCGCCCCTTCCGGACTGATAAATCCTTCAATCGCGTCTCGAAGAATATCACAGTGAGTGGCCCTAGAGGTATAGATTAAAGTTCCTTGTTCTCCATTCACAATGATTTTTGGGGGAGTAGGGGAAGGTCGTTCTTTTTTCCGAATCCAGGCCGGATCAACGGGTTCTGGATATCCGTCCACGAGCGGAGCAGATGGTTTTTGGGAAGTGAGATCTGACGAATCTGACGAGTTTGAAGTTTCAGTTTGAACACAACTAATCATTAATCCTGAAAAGAAGAGTATCAAAAAATTTTGTGACAACAAACGCGTCTCCTTTGCTGGATGGTATTTTGTGGACAAGGGAGATCTAAGTACGAACCGAAGAATAAAGGTGTTTGGTATTTTTTCCCAAAATGGCTTCTCGGTCTTGAATTTTAGGACACAGTTTTTCCAAAATTCGCAGTTGAGTTTCATAGATAGCAAAGTTCCAACCACGCGGAAACGTACTGGAATCGGTTCCAAAAAGGATACGTTGTTCTCCAAAACATTGCAAGGCTTGCAGAAAAGTATCTTCGAGTGTGACTCCATTGGTAGGGATCCAACTATTTGAACTGGACGTATCGACATAGACGTTTGCACAACTTTTGCCCAAAATCATACACTCTCGCAAAAATCCGGCTCCAAAATGAGGAATTTGGAATGCAATTTGGGAATAACGGTTCGCTATTGAGATTAAATCTAGCGGATTCGCATATTGAATTTCATAAACTTTCGGAATGCCTAAATGATGGCGAAGTGGAATATTCAAAATTCCGCAATGAACAATCAGAACTAGTTTGTGGGTCTGTGCATACTCCAGAAGCCAAGTTTGATCTTTTAAAAAATAATGATGAAGACTTGGAAACAGGACCAATCCTCGAAACTCTAATTTTTCAATAATATAAGGAATGCGACTCTCTGCTTCTGGCATTTTGGGATTGACCACACAGACCGGAAAGAAACGGTCTGGAAATGCTAGTGTCATCGTGTGAACGGACTCCGCTTCTTTTGGATGACTTGCAAAACAAACGGTTTGCGTTACATGAGAATGATCCATTTCCTGAATCCAGCGTTTTGCGTGTGTTTCAGGGTTTTCAGAAGGAAGTTCCAAATGATTTTTTTTGGCCACTTCTTGAAGAGAAGGGCCTGAGGGATTATTTTTTTTCGCCTCTTCTTCAAGAGCTTGAAAAAAGGTGTGACTAAACGCGTGAAGATGAGCATCTACGATCATAACAGAATCCCCTTATTAATGGGAAAGATATTGTTCATAATATTGTAAATTATTGAGAAACGTCGATTCTTTAGGAAATTTTTTTAGTCCTTGCCGATAAATTTCACAAGCCTTTTCATAGTCTTCTTGTTTTCCATAAAATTCTGCCCAATGATCATAGGTATAAATCAGGAGCTTTTGACTAGAGAGTTCATCTATTAATGGATTCAGCAACTGAATGGCTAAGGCGAATTTTTGATGTTTCACCAGATCTTCTATCATACTAAACACACTCTGTTGATAGAGGGTTTTTCGGAGAGATTCTTGAATCTTCCAAGAAGAGAGGTTTTTGAGTTGAATCTCGATTTCTTCCCATTGTTCTTCAACCATTAGGGCCGTGATATATTCTTGAAAAGTGTAGCGAATTTCTTTGATGAATAGCTCAGGATTCAAGGTGAGTTGAGTCAGGATAGATTGATACCACTGCCAGGCTTCTTGGTAGTGCTCTTCTTTGAGTAATTGAGAACCCGCTAGAGTAATCATAATATTACGGTTATGCAGAAATTCTTGACTTTGTGTTTCCAAGTAAACTTCGTGGTAAATGGTTACGGCTTCTAAAAAATGGTTTTGATGAAACAACTCTTTTGCCCATTGATCATAAGCAAATAAAAGATTTTGTTGAATCTCCGGAGTGATACGTTCCTTTAGATATTCTCGATAAAAGCGAACCGCGTCCGCAAAATTTTTATTTTTAAGCGCTTCGTCTGCCCAAGAGGAAAGTCGTTTTATTCGTAATGTATTGATCCAAGGTGTTTGTGGAGAAATTTTTTCAAAAATTTTTTCTGCTTCTCCATAAGGCATTCCTTGAACTAAAAGCCCAACCGCTAAATCCTGATTGACTTGAAAATAAATATTATGAGGAAATCGTTGGAGCCCTTTTTGAAAAATAGTTAATGCTTTTGAATACTCATTTTTAGACATTAATTCAAGTGCGTAATTATTTAGAACAAGGATTTCGTATTGTTGCAATACTAGAGAGGCTGGAAAAAAAGTATAAAACTCTTTAAAACGGCGTAATACTTTAAGAAATTTTTTGTTTGCGACTTGTTGAGAAATCCATTGGGTTTGAGCCGAGAGTAAATTTTGATAGGCCGCGGGAAATTGAGGATCCAGAATTAAAGCGGATTTGTAAAAATGAATAGCGTTTGTATAAAGCTGAGATCGTTCGGCCTCGACCCCGCTGTTGTAGTAAATCATTGCGGCTCCTTCAATTCCTTTTACCCATCGGACAGAAGCTTGATCGGCGTAGGGTTGAAATCCGTATTGATGTTGAAAGTTATTTTGTAAGGAAAGTGCGCTCTGTAAATCAAATCCAAGAGGCGTTGTGGTTTCCACCGGATAGGAATTTTTTCCAATGCGTAAGGATCCAAAGGTATGGTCTGATCCTTCTGCAATCTTGACGGTGAGCCCTAGTTGTTCGCCCATCCAAGCATAGAGGAGAACCGAACTTACACAATTAAATTGTTTCATTTCCAATAAGCTCTGAAAATCGCTAGCGCTTTTATCATAATGCTCTAGCCAAGCGTGTGGACCATGAATGGACTGTAACAAAAGTCGTCCTAATTGAAGGGGGGAAACACTTTCTTTAGGATACTGGGCTTGAAATTGAGTCAACCATTTCGAAAGTCGTTCATGATATTCTTGTCGATCTTCTAGACGAAAGATTCCAGAGCTAATGAAGTAAACATCTAGTTCTGAAAATTCGGTTAAATGAGTATCCTGAAGATCGCTCCAGAGCGCTTTTTCTTCTGGCGCGCGTGAGGGGGGTAAGTTTTGAAACACAAGGCTCAAAAGATTGGATGGAATTTGGAAGATCGGATGTGGATCGTCTAAAATTTTTCCCTTACAGTGAATTTCATTAAGTTGAATGGGTTTCTGGAAAAGAAGTCGAATAAAACGAATGGAGCAGTGTTCAAACAAAACGACTAAATGGGAAGGTTGTTGCCCCTGAATCACTTTAATATCTTTAAATTGATTCATTTCTTCGGTAGCACTTCCCTGAATTCTAAATTCGATTTCGCTGGATTTTGGCCGATCAAATTCAATTGCTTCTAGCAAAAAAAGTTTTCCGGCTTTAAAGTTCCAAATAATTTCAAAAGGAAAGAGTGTTTCTTGGATATCGAGCGCGATATTTTTGGTGTCTCCATCAAAGAGTCCGGGAAGACGCTTGTGTCCGCTAGAATAAATCAACACTTCTTCTGCATGGAACCGAGTGAGCGCAAACAGAAGGAACGCAGAAAAAAAATATCGGAAGCAGATGGACATCGGATGGCCTCCCTATCCGCCAGAAATAGACCGAATCGATTCTTGAATATCCAGAGAAAAATCAAAAGTGGTCACAGAGTGGGTGAGATAGCCCAAAGAAATTCGGTCTAGATCGAGAAGCGCTAATTCTGGAATGTTATTGAGCGTAATTCCTCCAGAAGCTTCGATTTGGGCTTCGGGGTTGATTTTTCGGATCTCTTTTATGCAGATTTCGAGTTGAGGCGGAGCCATATTATCGAGAAGAATATGATCTGTATATTTTGCCGCGATACAGGCTTGCTCTAGGGTTTCTACTTCTGTTTGAAAAACTGCGTTTTTGCTTGCGATGTCTTGAAGAACGGCTTCAAACGATTTTCCGAGTAATTTTGCGATATAGAAATGGTTTTCTTTAATAAGAATTTGGTCTGAAAGGTGGGCACGATGGGCATTTCCTCCTCCCATAACAATCGCATAGCGATCAAGTTCCCGATATCCCGGAGGAGTTTTTCGAGTTCCTAGAATCTTGATTCGTTTTCCGGCACGTTCTACAAAGCGTTGGGTGATCGTTGCGATTCCAGACGATCTTTGGATAAAATTCAAGGAGATTCGTTCAAGGGTTAGAATTTGGGCCGCGGGACCACGGATAACGGCAATAGTTTCTCCGGGTTGAAGGATATCGCTATCCTTTTTTTGAAAGTCGACACGACACTTATTTCCAAAACTAAGCGGGAGTCCGGGAAGACCGGATAAGATGCCTTGTTGTTTGGCAATAATCACTGCGCGTACCAAAAAATCGTGAGGAACAATCGCTTCGGTGGTGATATCGCTTTTCGGAATATCTTCTTCCAGGCCCAGTCTCAATAAGGTTTGAAATGCTCTTTGTGGAAATTCCATTGTCTCGAAGTCTCCTTTTTTCAATCGCTATCGTCCGCGTCCTTACTTATCGGACAAACCGGATCTTTGAGCCATTTTTGGAGAATTTCAACTACTTTTTCGGCTTGAAGGGCACTGGAAATATTAAATTTATTTTTACTTTGGTAGACTCCATTACGCTTTTGGTAACGTTGAATACGAATTTTAGGAGGGCCATAGACTCCGGTTTTTTTGTTTTTGTCCTGATACAAATACATTACGGTTGCCCAGGCACCTTTCGTAAGAACTTCCTTTTTTAATTCTTTCGTGACTAAATCACCTTCAAGTGAAAAATTGATCGTTAACTCTTCAATATTTTTAGGACCGTCCATTAGTTATTCTCCATGAAGAGGATAGGCAAATAGCCTGCCTCTGCAACAATCATTTTATGATTTGTCCTCCAATTAAAAAAAATTGAAAGACGGCAGAAAAAAAATTCTTTTGGAGATAATATACTAATTACGACAAAAAAATAGACTTAATTCTCTAATGTCATTGCAAACGCAGTGAAGCAGATCCTCAAATTGTCAAATTTTCTTTAAAAATAAATTTAAAGATTAATTTTACAATACTAATAGAGATATCAACTTCAGTGGAAGATTTTACAAGAAGCGTGGTGCGTGTAATCAAAGAAATAAGGAGGAAGACTTCTCAATTCTAAATTTATTTAGCGCAACGTTCAAAAATGGCTAAATGAAGGGTATGGAGGTATGAAAATTGGGCAAAGTCTTTAATGAGGTGGAATTCGGAAGAAGCAAAATATTCTTGAAGTGTTGATAAACGAATGGCATGTTTTCTAACTTTTTTCCCAAAAAATTTATCGATGGAACGCTTCACTGAAGTAAAGGACCAAGGGCTAAAATAGGAAATGACGATATATTTTGAAGAAATCCGAGAGAGTTCGTTAATTAACGAAAATTGTAAACAAGGATTTGAAAAATGATGTAAAAGCCGAAAACAAAAAACCGTATCAAATTGTTGGTTGGAATAGGACGTATGAAAAATATTCTGCTTTTCTATTGGAATTTGGAAGGATTCTTTGGATATGTTGCTACGCGTTAAATTTAGCATTTCTTCCGAAGCATCTGCACTCGTGACATGATATCCATTGTGTGTAAAAAATGAGGTAAATCGTCCAGATCCGCACGGGAGATCAAGAATTCGATGTTCTTTAGGTAAAAAAGAGAGAACACGAGAAACTAACTTTTTTTCGATAAAATCCTTTTTCTGACTGCGGTTTTTATACTCCAACGATTCCTTTTCTTTATATTGTCTTGTTTTTGCTTGTTTATATAATTTGTCAATTTGAATTTGAGGAATCGGTAAGGATTCAATAATTTCCATAATTCGTATTTTCCCAAAAATGAAAATAAACTAGAGAACTTTGTCTATTTTACATTTTGAAGATTATAAGAAGATTAAAAATATGTTAATTTTTTGCCTGAATTCTAATTTCATTCCCTCTCGCTTATTGCTTGAATTTCCGATACAATAATAAGAAGACAATAACGGATTTATTAAGAATTTGAGCTAGAAAACTAAGCCTGTGCTAAAAGAAGAAATTAGGAAAAATATGAAGCGAATTTTACTCGTGGAAGATAACGAAAAAGTCGCAAGTTTTATTTCGAGAGGTTTAACCGAAGAAGGCTTTGTAATCGATGTCGCTCGGGATGGGAAAGACGGATTTTATCTTGCTTTAGATGAGCCTTATGATGTGATTATTTTAGATTTAATGTTGCCTCATATCGATGGATTAGAGATTCTCCGAGGGTTAAGAAAGAACGGATTTGATACTCTCGTTCTGATCTTAACCGCTAAAAATGCCGTGGAAGATTGTATTCATGGGTTAAATGAAGGGGCCGATGATTATATGGTCAAACCTTTTGTTTTTGCGGAATTGATCGCGCGTATTCAAGCTCTTTTAAGGCGCCGTAATGCTAAACAGATTACCACTGTTTTAGAAATAGCGGATTTACGTGTCGATTTAAAAAAACAGGAAGTCACCCGAGGCGGTAAGCCTATTGAACTCACCGCAAAAGAATTTATTCTTCTCGAATATCTGATGCGTCATTCTGAACAATTGGTCACTCGGACAATGATTGCCGAAAATGTTTGGGATCTCCACTATGACGGTTTCACCAATATTATTGATGTTTATGTCCATTATTTACGAAAAAAAATTGATGATGGTTTCGAATTTCCTTTAATTCATACCAAACGAGGCGTTGGCTATATTTTATCGGCACCGAAGATATGAAACTATCTATTCGTAGAACTATTGTTCTCTGGACAACCCTCCTTTTTGTTGCGTTAATGATCGCGCTTTCTGTTTTTCTCCATTACCAACTTCAGTATTATCTCTATTTAAGTTTTATTCAATATATTCAATACGAATCGAAAGAACTGATTGAAATGATTGAAGAAGGCTGTTTAGAGCCAGATTTAATCCATTTTTTTGAGAATGAAGTTGAATTCCATTCCAAAGGGTTGAAAATTTTTTTACGATTACTTAGCGAATCCGAAGAAGTACTCTTTCAGTCTTTTACAGAACCTCAATTGGTTTCCGCATTCAAGAAAATTCCGTCTAATGAAAATTTCTATTTTAATAAATCGAATCAAATCACTATCCCGTCTTCTTCCTATCCAGAAAAAGATTTTTATTTGATTATGATTGAATGTCATGGAAAAATATTTCCACGAGAATCTCAAAAATACAAAATTCAAATTGCTTTTACTTTAGATTCGATTCATCAGATACTAAAAAAACACCTTCTTAGTATGGCAATTGCTATTCTCTTAATTACTATTTTTTCAATTCCTGTGGGTTGGTTTATTGCGGCTAAAGCACTCAATTCCGTTCATGATTTAACGCAACAAGCGGCCAAGTTTTCTGCTAAAAATATTACGGAACAACGGCTTCCTGTCCGTGGTACTAATGACGAAATTGATCAACTCGCACAAGTTTTAAATCACATGCTTGAACGTGTAGGAGATTCGGTAAAAAAAATTCAACGGTTTACTGCAGATGCGGCCCATGAGCTTCGCACACCACTTACAACCATTCAGGGTGAGTTAGAGTTATTGCAACGGTTTCCTCACAAATTTAATGAACACTCGCTAGAACCCGTTATGGAAGAGATCTCGCTTTTAAATTTTATTTGTAATCGATTGCTGTTCTTAGCGCATATTGATGAAGGGATTCAGCCTATTAAAGATAAAGCCATCTCTTTAAATATATTGCTCACTAAAATGGTGGCTCAAGTTCAACCGCTCGCGGATATTAACGAAATTCAATTTCTCTATGAAAAAAAAGGCTCCGATGTTTTTGTTGCGGCAAATGAGCGAATGTTGAGCCAGGTTTTTTTAAATTTATTAGAAAATGCCTTTAAATATACAAATTCAGGAGGAACGATTTCGCTTTTCTTGGAAAAAGAACATGATTTTGCGAAAATTACTATTAAAGATACCGGAATCGGAATCGCTCCTGAACACCATGAATTTCTTTTTAATCGGTTTTATCGTATTCGAGATGAAGCTTCCAAAAAAAATATGCCAAGTTCAGGTCTTGGCTTAGCCATTGTGAAAGAAGTCGTGGAGTTCCATAACGGAACGATTACACTCGAAAGCGAACCTCATAAAGGAAGTACATTTATCGTTCGACTTCCTCTTTCTTCCATATCCTTAATGTAATCAAAGAGAAGGTGTGAATCCTTTAGTGTGAAGCATTAAAAATTTTTTTTTGTTCAATTCATACAACTGTGCAGGACGGTTTGCTCCGGATTTCCGAAATTCTTTGCGTGAATTCAGAATTTTTAACGAGAGCATCTTTTTCCGAAAATTCCGCTTGTCGAGCTTTCGTTTTAAAATGACTTCATACACTTGCTGAAGCTCAGTAAGCGTAAATTCCTCTTCCAAAAGCTGAAACCCAACTGTCGTATAATTCAATTTGTTTCGTAATCGTTCCAAAGAATATTGAATGATTTTTTTGTGATCAAAGGCCAATTTGGGTAATTTATAGACCGAAAACCATTTGACCTGACGCGCATCTGAATCCGCTTTCAATGGCGGAGATTCAGATGGACGAAGGAGCGCCATATAAGCCACTGTGATCACTCGCCCACGGGGATCACGATTCACGTCAGAAAAAGTATACAGTTGTTCTAAATAAACATTTTTTACCCCTGTTTCTTCAAGGAGTTCTCGATAAGCACCTGTTTCCAGTGTTTCATCCATCTCTAAAAATCCGCCAGGAAGCGCCCAAAAATTCTTGAAAGGTCCATTTTTTCGCTGGATTAGAAGAATTTTTAGTTGATTCTTCGGAAAAATGAAAATCGCTGTATCCAGTGTTAAAGAGGGTCTTGGATATTCATAGGTATAAGACATAAAATTTTCTTTCTAATGAAACCAGCGATTTTGTTTGGCTAAAGGAATTCGCCTTCCGATTCCAAACGCTTTAGAGGTCACTTTTAGACCCGGAGGACTCTGAAAACGTTTGTATTCATTTTGATCTACCATTTTCAAGATCTTTCTTACAAGCGCACGATCAAATCCTTCTTCTACGATTTCGTCTTCCGATTTCATTCGCTCAATATAGCTTTCTAAAATTTGGTCCAGAATTTCATATTCCGGTAACGAATCGGTATCTTTTTGATTCGGACGTAATTCTGCAGATGGTGGTTTTTGAATGATATTTTGAGGAATACGTTCTTTTTCGCGGTTCAAATAATGACTTAATTCGTAGACCGTGGTTTTAGGTAGATCGGAAATGACCGCAAGTCCGCCACACATATCCCCATAAAGCGTACAATAACCAACGGCCATTTCCGATTTATTTCCAGTAGAAAGAACCAAATACCCAAACTTGTTAGAAAGCGCCATTAAGAGGGTTCCTCGAATACGCGCCTGGAGATTTTCTTCGGCAACATTAAAGGGAAGTTCTCGAAACAGCGGATGCAAACTTTGTTTAAATTGCTCAAAAAGAGGATGAATCGGAAGGGTTTCCCATCGAATTCCTAAATTTTTTACAATTAAAGCCACATCCGAAACCGATCCCTCCGACGAAAAGGCTGAAGGCATTGAAACTCCGAGAACATTTTTTGGACCCAAGGCATCTACAGCTAATACTGCTACTAACGCCGAATCAATTCCACCCGACATTCCAATCACAACCGATTGAAAATGACACTTTGAGGCATATTCACGAATTCCTAAAACTAACGCTTGATAAAGAGCCTCCAGCGGTTTCATTGACAAAAACGGAACCGGTTTTAAAGCGCAAGTATCCACAACCGTTAAGGCTTCTTTGAAGGCATCGAGTGTCTCGCACATTTCGCCTTCAGCATTCACAACAAAACTGTTTCCATCAAAAATAATCGCGTCATTAGCACCCACTGCATTCACATAGACAAACGGACAGTGTGCACGTTTTGCCAAGCGTTTCACCAAATCATGGCGAATCTCTAACTTTCCAGAATAAAAAGGAGAGGCCGAAAGATTGAGAAGGATTGTCGGCGATAGAGAAAGAATTTTATTTGCAGGGGATTCTCGATAGATCCCGTTATATTCATCCCAAATATCTTCGCAAATAAAAATGCCTAAACGCTCTCCTCGAAACTCGAGAATTTGATGAATTTCTGCGGGTTGGAAGTAGCGATCTTCATCAAAAACATCGTAGGTCGGTAAAAGAGTTTTTACTTGGGTATACTGAATTTTGCCTTGAAATAGAAAACTGGCGCAATTATAGGAACGTTTTCCGGGTAAATGAGGGTTAAAGTCAACGTGTCCCAAAAGAATTCCAAGATCGGGGTTTTTCTGGGCGATTCGATGAACTGCGGCAAGATTGGCTTCCGTAAATTGTCGATATTCTAAAAGATCTTTTGGAGGATATCCGGTAATACATAATTCAGGAAATACAATTAAATCAACGTTTTGTGATTTAGCTTTCGTAGTCATTTGGAGAACTTTTTCTTCATTGCCCAAGATATCTCCAACACAAGAATTCATTTGAGCGATAGCAATCTTCATAAGATTCACCGATTCGGAAACTCCGATCTTTAGACAGGAGAGGAGAATC
>CAZHAR010000027.1:0-3090 GCA_964530615.1 uncultured Planctomycetota bacterium
AATAAAGGATTTGGATTCCGTAACAAAACCAATTCTCCTTTTATCCCAGTCCGATCCTTTAAGTTTTGCAACCACCTTAGGGCTAAGAGGGCCTTCCTCCGAAACCCTAACAAAAGCTCCTGTTGAGAAGACGGAAATACTTCCCGCCGGAGAATCGGAAAATACCCTCAAAGAACTGGAGCGGTATACGATCCTGAAAGTGCTTGGAGAAGGGGGAATGGGAATGGTCCAGTTGGTTCATGATCATCTTTTGGGGAGAGATGTTGCGTTAAAGCGCCTCAAAATTTCAACAACAAAGTCTTCATCCGCAAATCAACAGAATCATTTGCTATGGCGGTTGAAAAAAGAAGCGGGTATTACCGCAATTCTGGAGCATCCGAATATTGTTCCACTTTATGAAATGCAAAGCAACGCTTCTGGCGAAATCCAGTTTACGATGCGCAAAATAGAAGGAATGACATTAAAAGAAAAATTGAGAAAGATGAATCAAGGCGAGATTCCTTACGAGATCGGAGAACTTCTTTCGATTCTCTTGAAAGTGTTTGATGCGATGGCCTATGCGCACTCCAAAGAAATTCTTCATCGGGATTTAAAGCCCGAAAATATTATGCTTGGAGACTATGGCGAAGTGTATGTTATGGACTGGGGTATTGCTAAATCGTTAAAACAGGAAGAACCCGAAACAAAAGGGGAAGCGATTTCGTCCGTAATTCCTCTCTATCAAACGAAAGGAGGGATAGGAACCTATGGATATATGGCTCCTGAACAAGCCGCCGGAAAAAAACAACTTACCCCACAAGCCGATATTTATGCCTTAGGAAAAATTTTAAGAGAATGTTTCTTGTTGATTTCACCGATTGAAGAATTTCGGGAAATCATGAAACAAAAAATTCAATTACCAGAAACAGCGTCGTCAAAAAATTCTCTAAAGAATCGAGAGATTCCTAAAGATATTCTGGCGATTATAGAGAAAGCAACTCAATCAAAACCGGAAGAACGTTATCCGGGGATCAAAGCGTTTGCTCAGGATATCGAAAAATACCTTCAAAACGCGCCGGTCTCGGTTAGAGCATATGGTTTTTGGGAACTCAGTCGAAAATGGATCAAACGAAATCGGCAAAAAATCTTGTTTTTGGGGGTTGTTTGTACTGCGGCGCTGAGCGTTGGAATCCTACTTCAATGGAAAAAGCGATATGAAGAACAAACACTTTTCGAAGAAATAGTTCAAGAGAGCTATCACGCCTGTGATACCGCAAATGAAATCAAAGGCTCAACGTTATTTTCCAATGGAGAGCGCATTAAACACTGGCTTTCTGCACTTTATTATGTGGATAAGGCCCTTGATTTGAAAAAAAAAGACGAATTAGAACACCACAAGTTACAAATTGGAAAAGCCCTCAAACAGCTCTGTTTTGAAACAAAAGATTATCAATTGGCAAACTATATTGCCCAAAAAATGGCGGAAATCCCGCTACTTCAAGAAGCAGAAAAAATACAATGGAAAAAAGAGGTTCAGGAAGAACAGGAAGGATTATTAAAGCAACATCATAAAGAGTTGATGTTCTGGATTCAAAAAAATAAAGAAGGGAAAATCCAACCCGGAGAACGCGCCGATGCACTCTTTGAAATTAGCAAAATGCAAGAAAAAGAGGTTCTTGAAGAATTATTAACGCAATTACGAGAAGGCACAAAATATTATCTGGAAAGCAAAAAAAAAGAAGTCTATCTAGAAGAATTTTATCCCTTTATCGTGGAAGTCATCGGACGCATAGGAAATAAAGAAGCCTCAGACGAACTCTGGAATCAACTCAATGCCGTTGGAGATACTCTAGCTTTGCTTGAGCCTAAAAAACGAGAATGGAAAATGGAAGAATATGCAATTGCGCTCGCACAAGCCTTAGGGAATCTCCGCGAACCCCGCTTCGGATTCGAGTTGGATCAGTTACGCTGGAAGATGGGAGAAAACGGGCGCTTTTGGAAAAATACTCAACATAGTTATTTAAAATTGAGCGCGGGAATTATCCAATATTATGATGAAATCCTGAAGAAAGATCCCATGAATGCGCAAATGTATGGACTTCGGGGAAGCGCTAAATATTTTAATGGAAATGAGGACGAAGCGATTGACGATTTTAATCAGGCGCTTCGTTTATATCCAAATTATGCGGAAGTTTATAATAACCGTGGTTTGGCAAAAAAGAAAAAAGGGGATTTAGAGAGCGCCATTGACGATTTTAATCAAGCGCTAAGACTTCGCCCTAACTCGCCGGAAGCTTATGGGAATCGTGGAAATACGAAGCTGCTTCAGAAAAAGTTCGACGAAGCGATCACCGATTTAACTCAAGCGATTGAGTTACGTCCGAATTACGCTGAAGCTTATAATACCCGAGGAGTCGCTAAATATCATCAAAATAATTTAGAGGGAGCCCTTGACGATTTTAATCAAGCGATTCAATGGAATCCTAGCTATTCAGAATCTTATCTTCAACGAAGTTATGTTTGGAATGTAAAAGGAAATTATGACAAAGCGATTCAAGATCTGGATCAGGCGATTGAACTCAAACCTGATTATCCAGAAGCTTATCATAATCGAGGGTTATCTCACTTTAATAAAGGAGATTGGGATCGCGCCATCGAAGATTTTAATACCGCCATTCAAATGAATCTACAAGATCCCAAAATTTATATAAGTCGAGGTTCTGCTAAAGTAAAAAAAAGAGAATGGGATAGTGCTATTGAGGATTTTACTCAAACCCTTCGAATGTTTCCGGAAGAAACTTCAGCCTATCGACTCCGAGGATTTGCCAAGTTTTCCAAAGGAGAATGGGATAGCGCCCTTGAAGATTTTAACCAAGCCATTCAACTAGAATCCGATTATGCAATCACCTATATTAATCGAGGGGCGACTTATAACAAGAAAGGAAACTGGGATCTCGCGTTGAAGGATTTGGAACGCGCTATCCAATTAGATCCACAAAGTGCTGAAGCTTATTATACGAGAGGTTCTATTTGGCTCAACACCAGAGAACGGGCGAAGGCTCTTGAGGATTTTAATCAAGCGATTCAACTCAATCCAAACTTTGCAGAAGC
>CAZHAR010000027.1:3190-69752 GCA_964530615.1 uncultured Planctomycetota bacterium
AGGCTCTTGAGGATTTTAATCAAGCGATTCAACTCAATCCAAACTTTGCAGAAGCTTATAGTAATCGCGGAAGTGCCAAATTGGGACAAGGGAAATCCGAAAGCGCTATTGAAGATTTTGATCAGGCGATTCGTTTAAATCCAGCTTATCCAGAAGCTTATTACAATAATGGATTAAGTTATCAGCGATTAAAACAGAATACGAAAGCCATTTCTTTTTATGAAGAAGGATTGAAACGAAAATATCATCCTCAGGTCCAACAATTCTTGCTGGACTTGATACTGGAAGAAGCCATTAAAAGTTATCAAAAAAAAGAATATCCCATTTCGCAAGAATTGTTTCTCAAATTTAAACAATTAGCCCCACTACAACATCCCAAACGATCTCAAGTCGAGAAAGCACTTCAGCAAATCGGCGCACTTTTGAAAGCGAAGAAAGAATAAGGATTCACATCCCCGGAGTTAAGTCTTTATGTTCATACTTTTTACGAGGATCAATATGCGACGATTTCACCGTAATGACTGGGCAAGGCGCTTCTCGAAGTACTTTTTCTGCGACACTTCCGAGTATTGTATGAGAAATTCCGCTTCTTCCATGAGTCCCCATCACGATTAAATCAAAAGATTCTTTTCGAACCAGATCCAAAATTTGTTCGTGAGGCACTCCTAATTGATACCGTTTATGAATCACAATTTTTTCGTCTCGTTTGGGATGCGCTAAAAACTTTTTCATTTCCTCTTCTGCTTGGGCCTTCACGAAATCGAGGAGCGATTGTTGACCAGAGGCATTTTGTAAAATCGTCTGCGATTCCAGATAACGCGGTTGATCCCAAACATGTAAAACATCAATAGAGGCTCCGGTGTTCTCCGCAAACATACAAGCATAATTCATCGCAGCGTGGGATTCCTTGGAAAAATCACAAGGGACTAAAATCTTTTTTATTTCTGTCATAGAGCATTCCTCAATAAAGTAGAGTATTTTAAAATTTTATAATCAAATTTTGAACCCATTCTCATTTTTTTTGGGTCGCACCCAATAGCAAAGAAACCTTATCTAGTGATATAACCAAGAGCGGGCGTTCTAGGACGATTACAATATCTTTAGAAAATTCATGTCTCGAACTCAAAAAAAAGACAAGATGTCATAAAAGTAAAAATTTTACGACATCTTGTCGAAAAAAAAAAGATTTTTCTTCTCAGGCAGAGTAGTGATGATTTTGATGCAGAGGAGCGCGTTGAAGTTGAGCCACAATACTTTCAATGATCGCTAAGCCTGCCGTAATCTTCTTAAAAAAAGACGGATTATGGGGAACGAGCGAAAAATGAGGATGTTGGGACCAAAGATTTTTTAATTTTCGATCCAAAAAAACCGCTTCTTCAATACTTTCAATTCGTGTTGGATTTCCGCCTTCGATAGAAAATTTTCCAACTGCGGCACTTTCAAAAAAAATCACCGCATCATAATGAAGGAGTTCCTTCTCTAAAGAGGTCCCTAGCTTTTTGAAAAAGTCCTCCTCGTTCCCTGGCCAATAGGCGGCACCATCAATTGTTCCTCGATCGCACAAAAGGATACGTTCCGGGTAAAGAACGGACTGGATCTCTTCTAGATTTCTTTGAACATGATAAATGGCGTTTTGGGCCACTTGAATTGCGGCCGTCAAAGAGGTTCGAGGGAAGCCTCCAGAAAAAAGCAACGTGGCCGCTTCTGGAACCAAGATCACTTGATCGCCAATTTCTCGGCGAAACAAGTCTGCCGCTGTTGTCTTTCCGCCTCCAGGGCCCCCTGTTAAAACAATACGGCCCTGTTTTCTTATTTTTGTTTCAATTTCTGCCATAAGTGTTCTCCTAAGAGGCTGTTCTCTGCAAGAACGAATTTTAAATCCCTAATCTTCAAAAATATCGTCTTTTAGCCCTTCATTGACTTTCGTGTTTGTAAATTCGATTTCAAAGGAGGAGCCATTTGTCGCCTTTCCCAAAATCTTACGAATTAAAATCACTTCATTCAAAGTTTGATATTCATAGCGATAAGACGCTTGTTCGGAGGAAACACGAGACTCCACTTTGTCGATCAAAATTTTCCCGTTGACTTCCTGATAAGTAAATTTAGATTGAGTTTGCGTTCCATTTAAATTTACTGTTTCAATGGACAGGATACGAAAATTCTGACAAACCAACGTTTGTGAAAGAAAGTATTTTTTCAAAGAAGAACCTGTTTTTGGAACCATCAGAAGACGATCATAATCGACATCCCGTTTTAGAGTAATTTGTTCATAGTCGTTGAGCTTTTCTTCAAAATTCTTCCCAATTAGCTCACGACTATAGCTTTGAAAAAATTGTAAGGCTTGATTTTCAAGATGAACGACTTGACTCGATACTTTCTTGATATCTTCTGGAAGTTGTTCAAGACCTTGGAGGATCAACTTCTGAGATTTTTTTTCGCCCGCCTTAAAGTAAAATTGTGCCTGAATGGGTCCAAAGGTAGGATGATTTTTGAAAAGACTATGGGTGATCGTAATCGAGAGATCTTTTAATCCATTGTCGACAGGGCGGTAGATTCGTTTATCTATTTCCTGAAGAAATTTTAGAGATTCTTCATCGGCCCAAAACAAACCGCCAGAAAGTACTCCCAAAACAATCGATAAGAAGGTGAGTGTGAATTGCATACGTGGTAATTCCTTTAAAAATAAACCTATCGGAGGGTGCAAGTGTACAATTTTTCAAAAAAGAGTATACTAAGAATTTCTCCTCAACCGAAGGGTAAAAAATTCATTTTTTTCATGGAAAAAGAATTACAAGAGCTTCAGGAGTTGCGAAGAAAAGGGAGCACGAACTGGGAATACTGGAAGTTTCTGATCCACTCCGAAGTGCATCGTTATGCTTTGATTACCCATCAACAAGAATTAATTCCTGCACTTAATTATTGGTCCCAAATGATCCCGCTCATTGAACAACTCCAAATCGAGGAAGAAGAAATTCAAGACCCGATCTCTTCTCGGTTACTTCAAATGGGAAGCTTTGCTTGGGAAGCATTAAGTGTCGCGCTCCAACATGAATTTGAAAGCGTCCGCAAGTGCTGTTTTGCCCTTCTGATGCAACAGGATCTTCCAAAAACGCAACAAACCTCTCTCTTTTCCCAAATCTTGAACGATCCTTCTCGACAGGTTCGCCTTACTGGACTCAACGCAATTTCTATCGTTACAGAGATTTCCCCCGAAATCTTCCCTTCTTTACTAGAAATGCTAAGCGATCCCGATTTCCAGATCCGGACGGCTACCGCCGTGGCGCTCAGAAACTTTCAGACGCTTCCCTTAGAAGGAATTACTGGATTACGAAAGGCCCTTCACGATTTCGATTTTTCAGTGCGTGCGGAAGCGTCAATTACTTTAGGAAAACTCAAGGCCGTTGAAGCGAGAATCGAACTTCTTGAAATCGCTCGAAATGATATCACTTCCATCGGACGAAATGCCGCTTTATGGGCGCTCGATAAAATTCCAAAAAATGGAGAAGAGGTTTGAAATTTTTATATGGCTCCGATTCTTTCTCCTCATCTTGGATTTTTTCTTCAACAATTTATTCAGACATTTCCGGTGGAATCGGCGCTGATACGAGATCCGGTTCAATTTCCCAGAAGCTATTCCGATCCGCGCGATCAAGAAGTCTCAGGATTGATTGCCTCTTGCTTAGCGTATGGACAAGTGACTCAGTTCATTCCTAAACTGCAACAGCTTTTGAATCCGATGGGCGGATCTCCTCATCAATTTTTGAAGAAGAGTGCCCCTAAACAACTCCAAAAAATCTGTAAAGGCTTTCATTATCGCTTCACAAAAGAACAAGACATTTACGAATTGTTGCGATCTATTCAAGAAACCCTCAACCAGTGGGACTCTTTGGAAAAACTTTTTCGTTCAGGTTACCAAAATACCCACGAATCTTATGAAGAAGCGCTTTCTCATTTTGTGGGAACACTCCGACAAGATCGCTCTAATCCAAGTCATGGTTTTGCTCATCTCCTTCCGCTTCCACAAAAAAAAAGTCCTGTGAAACGATTATGTCTTTTTTTGCGCTGGATGATTCGAAAAAAAGATCAGGTGGATTTAGGGACATGGGGCGGGTTTCCCACCCATAAACTGATTATTCCACTGGATACGCATATTTCTCGAATCGCCTATCAATTAGGCTTAGTCGAAGAAGGAAACGCAACACTTCGACGTGCGCGTGAAATTACGGTAAGTTTAAAACAATTTGATGCGGAAGATCCCTTAAAATATGATTTTTATCTGGCTCATTTAGGAATCAGCGGACAATGTCCAAAACGACAAAAAAAAGAATTATGTCGTGAGTGCAAATTACAAAAAGTTTGTATTCGTTGATTTTGTAGAGCGGTTGAGGTAACGCGGGCACAAGGAATCGAACCTAGAACCTGCTGATTTGGAATCAGCTGCTCTACCAATTGAGCTATACCCGCATAAAAAGAGAGAGATACTATACGTGGCACACGCCCAAATGTCAAGAGAAAGAAGAAATTTCGTTGACATTTCAAAAAAAATGTGCTATCCCTCCTCCTAAGCTATTTTCGTTACTCTTTCAGAGAAAACTGGAAAACCACTCCCATTTCCATACAATAAAGAGATCTTCTCTGAGGTTCAGTCCAAAAGAATTTTTTCCTTCTTCCTGTAATGTCGTTGCGTTTCTATCGTTTGGAGCAATTTTATGACCATTGATCGCGCTCTATTTGCCACCGTTATTTTATCGTTAAGCATTCTGAATGCTTCTAACGGAATCAAAAGTCTCGCCGCTAGTATGCGAGCCATTGGACGTGGAGGAGCCGATATTGCTGTGGCGGATGATGCGTTCGCCATGAACTCTAATCCGGCGGGAATTGCTATGATTGATGGAAAACAGTTTGATCTTGTTATACTAGCGTTTTTGGGACGCTATTCGCTAGACAATGCGCTGAATTCGGATTCCGGCAATAAAGCAATCCCGCTTGCAGGTCCTTATTTTGGCTATGTTTGGGATCAACCGTTAGATGGGTTTTATTTTTTTAATGACTTTTATAATACCGTTATCGACGGAAAAGGATACTCTCGAAATCCTCGTTATCTTCCCAATACCACCGATAAGGGCAGAATCACTTTTGAAACCCAAACGCTTCCGAAAGAGATTAAAATTAAGGTTCGAGGACACGGCGTCGAATTTCAAGAGCTTCAGGTTCACGCGTTCTACAATAAAGCTTCCGCAGAAAAAGTCTTCTTTCCCGTCTATGAATTAGCCCATTTTCCTGCTCCTTCGGAAGGAACGAGGCTCATTGGCGCCATGGTCAAATTTGAATGGAGAAAGGTTTCACAGGTGGGCCCTAACGCTACGGAAGTTTTATTACAGATTGATGGAAAAGAACAAAAAAAGACACTCTCTTCAGAATTATTCAAATGGCAAGCGGGAACCGTTTCAATGGTTCTTGATCAGGACACATTGCCCCTGCGTTTGCAATTGATGGCCAAAGAGGGGAATGGGAAGTTGGAATTTCGTAAGGTTCAAACCTTTTTCGGATATCACTATAAAAACAATTATTCTTGGCCGAAAATTGATGATAAAGAAGAAGTGGTCTTCGCCGGACAAGATTTATCGCCCCATCTTTTAGCCTATAATGTCTCTAAAAAGAAGATTGATAATGAAGAATTTCAATTGCTCTATCAATTTTCAGATTTTCATCCTCTTCCCGATCCGGCTCTTTTACAACAAATCCAAATTCGTTATGCCATTGAACTGATTAGTACTGATTATAAAGCTCCCTTTTGTTCCATTCAGGTTCTTGCCGACGATAAGGAAAAAGGAAATAATCATCATTCGGTCTCTGACCCCGAAGCAGAACGTTATTATCCGTATTTGGAATTTAGTCGCGCGGAACGTTTTCTTGAACGAGAAACGCCCTGGAAATTCGGATTCGGGATCGTTCCTCAAGCCGGAGCCCAACTGGAACAAGATGTAACGACTGCGATTGAAGGTAAAGTCAACACTTATTCTGAACTCACTATGATTTCTGCTACTCCTACAATCGCCTATCAATTTAATAAACATTTTTCTGTAGGGATTTCCCTCAACCTCAATGTGGGTCGAATTGAATTTGATGCCCCTATTGCCAAAGATGTAGGTATTCTTGCGGGAGAAGATCCGCTTCTAGGGGGAACCTTTGGGGATACCATTCGAGATCTTTTAGGACAGACAGAAGTCAAAGGGCTGATGGATGTGGAAGAAACCTATTCCTATGGTCTCGGAGGCCGCGTCGGATTTTTATGGCGACCAACCGAGTGGCTCTCGTTAGGAGCCGTATATGTCCCAAAAACCCTGATGGCTGACTTTAAAGGGAAAGCGCATGTCGATTTTACTAGCTTTTTCAATCAGGAAGGACTCTTGGCAGAAATTTTTGCGGAACTAACTCTTCCAAATGGAGGCGCTCAAGGCCTCGCGGCAGACTATGACTTTACCATTGTCGACTTTCAGCTTCCGCAAGAACTGGGATTCGGACTTGCAATTCGACCTATTGATTCTTTATTGATTGCGCTAGACTTTCGTTGGATTCAATGGTCGGATACGATGAAAAGTTTTCGAATTAAGCTCTCCAATGGAACCAATCCTGACGTAAATACAATGGCCGGATCAGACAGCATTGTTACAGAGTTAGGAACGAATTGGAGGGATCAATATGTCATTGCATTCGGTCTAGAATACGCCTTGACCAAGAAATGGATCTTTCGTACAGGCTATAATTTTGGAAACAACCCCATTCCAGATCACGATGTAACGCCCCAAATTCCAGCGATTGTCGAGCATCATCTGACCTTAGGTGTAACCTATCGGTATACACCCTCTATGGCGTTTCATCTCACCTACGAACATGATTTAAAAGAAAGCGTCAATACGGGAACCCACAATACCAATTCGGACTGGAGCGACAGTCGTATTTCTGCGACGCAAGACTGGTTAATGCTTGGAGTGACATTAAATTTTTAGAAAACGAACTTGACGCTTATTCAGAGCCAAAAATAAATTCATGAACGGTTGGATTATTTCTTTTGGTTGTTTTCTTAATCGTATCAAATTCTTCCGTGAACTCGTCCAGAAGCGCCTGTTTTTCTTTACTTTCTGCCGAGATTTCACCCGCTTGAATTTGTTGATAAAGAGTGTAAAGCGTACGAATTTTTTCGAGAAGAGAACCATCTTGAATGAGTGCGAGCCGAAGATTCTTCTTTTTCAGT
Source organism: uncultured Planctomycetota bacterium (assembly GCA_964530615.1). GTDB lineage: Bacteria > Planctomycetota > JBBTDB01 > JBBTDB01 > JBBTDB01 > JBBTDB01. Next base: position 10,446 of record CAZHAR010000027.1, read on the forward strand.
TTCTGATGAAGTTCTTTAAGCGAATCGAGATTCTTTCGAGTAATTCCGGAGGCTTCCGTCGCTTCTGTTTTTTCCTCGATCACGGGCGGTTCTTTTTCGATTTCGTCCTCAGGTTGCTTTGTGGCGTCCTGAGCACCCGTTTGTGAATGGGTGCGATCCGGTTTATTGTTTTTCTCTAGCAGAATTTTGTAAATCCCGATCGAAACCACAGGAAGAAGCAAAATCAACAAGGATAAGCCAATTCGTTTGGCCCCTGAATTTTGAGGTGCTGAATTGCTTCCTCTGGGAGGAATTGCCGAACGGGCGGTCGTCTGAAAATTTTGTGAGGAAGAAGGGGGAAACTTTTCGGTTGGAAGGAAGTTGGAAGCGGGTCGGAGTACCTCAGGATTACTTTTAGCGGTTTTTGAATCGATTTGAACTTTTTGAGTAGGGAGATCGATTCCCTGAGGCATCCATTCGGACTCCCCGGCCCATGTAGGATTATCGGCGAAGAGCGGAGTGGGTTGAAGCGCTCCGCCAAGCGATTCGAGTTCTTGTAAGGGTTCTTGTAGGCTGGAATAACGTTCCGCTAAAGATTTACTCATCATTTTACGAATGAGCGCTGAAATTTCAGGGGGAACTTTTAAATCCGGCAAAGACTCCAGAGTTTTGGGGGGAGTATTGCTGGAATGTTGCATTAAAACAGACAGTGGAGTTTTCCCTTCGTAAGGGGGGGTTCCAGCCAGCAGATAGTAAAAAGTAATTCCCAAGCTATAAATATCGGAACGAGCATCTACGAGTTCTCCGTTGCATTGTTCTGGAGACATAAAGTAAGGAGTTCCCATAATCTGTCCCAGAGACGAAACCGTGTTTCCCGATTGACTGTTGCGTGCTAATCCAAAGTCAACAATTTTTAATTCTCCGGTCGTGGTAATCATCATATTGTCGGGTTTGATATCGCGGTGAATGATTCCGTGTTGATGGGCAAAAAAAAGTCCTTGCATCGCCGATTTCATGACTCCAATGGCTTGAGGAAGCGAGATCTTTCGGGTTTCGAGCAACTGTTGCAAACTTTGTCCACGAATCAATTGCATGGAAATAAAGTAGAGGCCCTCTTGTTCGGCAACATTATAGACTTGAATAATGTTAGGATGTTCTAATCTCGCGGATGAGCGCGCTTCTCTTACAAATCGGGCGACCGCTTGAGAATCACGCGTAAATTCTGGAGGCAAAATTTTAATCGCTACATATTTTTGGAGGTTGATGTGACGGGCCAAATAAACGGCTCCCATCCCGCCTTGTCCCAGTTTTTTTTCAAGAATTGCACCATCAATGGTCATTCCAAGATAAGGATCTGCTGCGTTATGGGCCGACGTCGTCATCGTTAAATTCCTCTCCCTCTCTTCACTTCCTCTATAGTTTCATTAGTTTGATTGTAGAGATCAGAAGTCGTCATCGTTAAACTCCTCTCCTCTCTTCCCCTCTTGAGAGGGGTTAGGGGTGTGTTAATCTTTTTTTTGTCGAGACTGTTTGGTCAGCGCGGACTCTAACCAACCCATCGCTTTCGTGCGAACAAACTCAGGAAAACGGTTAATTTGTTCTTCCATTTTTTTACGAAGCAGAGCTGTATCTTCTTCGGACAACTCGTCTTCGTTCTGTAACTTTCTAAATAATTCTTGGATTTCATCCTGTAGTTGTTTGAGCACGATTTTTTTTTGAAAATTTTGAAGAGGACGGTTGCCTTTATTTGGGGCTTTTAGTTCTTTCTGAAGCTCCTGCATTTTCTCCAATAATAACTGTGCCGATTCAGAAGATTTTTTTTCTTGTGGATTTTCTTGTGGAAGTTCTTCTACGATTTTCTCTCCATTTAATTCTTCCCAGGCATGCGGGAAGGTATTTGCAAAAAGGCTCTTCGATATTTTTTGTTTAAAACGTGTTTTTTCTTCAAGGGTATATTTTTGAGAATCCGCAATGATCTTTTCTTCGAGTTCTTGAAAATAAGGAGCACAAAAACGGTTTTCGCGAATATTTTTTTTGATGCTTTTGAGAATCGTATTGCATTCATTGATTTGCAGGGAAGTCCATGAAGATTCTTTGAAAAATTTAAAAAAAGAAACCATAAACACATCGCTCCAAGAGTGATGGAGAATCCCGTTAATTTCAGAATCGGGAACTTTAGCCAGCATGGAAAAACATTCCAAAAAAACTAAGATTGAGGAAGAATTATCTAAAGCCACCAGATTTTTTAATAATTCGCCAATCCCTTTTCGAAAAGAGTCTAGGAGTGTTGTAAATTCCGATTCATTGAGAATAAAAAGATTGTGATAAAGTCGAATAATGTCGAGTTCTTTTCCTTGAAGTTCCTGCATAAATTTTTCATCATCAAGCGATTCATAAAAACTTAAACAAGCAGAATTTAAGCGGGAAACGGTTTTAGGGTAAAGATCTTTTGGCGAGTACGTATGCAATTCTTTCACAAGCAGGTCGGAAATTCGGGTTAACCGTTTTTGTTGAAACAATCCCTCTAATTCTTCTTCATAAAGAGAACGAATATGTTGTTCGCACCATTCCGAGTTCGCCGGATATTTTCCATCTTCAGGTTGATAGAGTTCACGAAATCCCTGAAAATCGATTGGAGTTTGTTCCCGTAACTTTTTTGATTCTTCTTCGATCAATTTTTGGCTATACGTTTTTTCTTCTTCGATCAGCCCCTGATTTTGTGCTTCGCACCATTTTTGACTGCCGGGATATTGTTCTTGAAATTGATTGTAGAGTTCATGAATGGCTTCAAAATCAATCGGTTTTTCTTTTTTCAAGACCGCGACCTGATTCTCAACCCATTTCATTTGTTTTTGATAGGTCCATTTTTCAGTGAGTTTTTTAAAGGAAATAGCTCCAAATCCAACGATTATCAATACGATCAAGAGGATGAGGATTTTTTTTCCGGAATTAGATTTTGGAGTTCGAGGAAACTCAGGCACTTTCGTTTTTTCTTTGCGAATCGCCGTGCCCAAATCCATCGTGGGAACATGAGAAAGTTGTTGAGGTACAGCCAGAGGAATAGTGACGAGATCGGAAGTGGCTCTCCTTGAAGTTTGTTTTTGGAGAGCCGGTCTTTTGGAAGAATCCATTTCTGTCGTAGAAGAAGGATAGTGTTGCGGATCCACCGGGCGAGCCATTACTGTAGGAACAGCAGACAGTGAGGGTTCCAGACGAGGCGGGGGAGGTAAGATATCTTTAGAAAACAAGGGTGCCGTTGGAGAGGTTCGACAAATAGCCTCTAAGTCTTTTAAAGCGACCGACAGATTTGGATAGCGTTTAGCGGGGTCTTTTTCCATCATCCGATTGATCAGACGGCCCAAATCGTCCGGAATTTGCAATCGTTCTGTATCTAACGCTTTTGAAGGGCTATTTGGATCTGCATGTTGCATTAAAATAGAAATAGCCGTGGCCCCTTCATACGGGCGGATACCCGCAAGCATATAATAAAACGTAATACCCAAGCTATAAATATCTGCCCGGAGATCAACTCCGTCTCCGTTGCATTGTTCCGGAGACATAAAATAGGGGGTCCCCATAATTTGTCCCGGAGACGACAAAGTGTTTCCGGATTCAGAAGAGCGCGCCAAGCCGAAATCAACAACTTTTACTTCGCCAGTGGCCGTGATCATAATATTATCAGGCTTAAGATCGCGATGAATAATTCCATGTTCGTGAGCAAATAAAAGTCCTTGCATAGAGAATTTCATCACCCATAATGCTTGGGGAAGCGGAATTTTCCCCATTTTATCCAGATGCGACTGCAAACTTTGACCTGAAACAAACTGCATTAAGATAAAGTAAACATTATTTTCTTGGCCCACATTAAAGACTTGAATAATATTTGGATGCTCTAATTTGGCGGCAGAGCGCGCTTCTCGAAAAAAACGCTCAATATTTTCAGAACTTCGTGAAAATTCGGGTGGGAGTATTTTAATAGCGATGTATTTATCTAGCGTCAAATGTCGGGCTTGATACACGGCACCCATGCCTCCTTGACCCAACTTTCGTTCAATAATCGCGCCATCAATGATAAGTCCCAAATACGGATCAACAGAATTGTGTTCTGAAACCGTTTTGCCAAGATTCGGTGGGTTCATCGTATTACCTATAGATTTTCAAAAAAAGCGATCTTCTGAAAAGAACATCCTTAGAAATTAGAAAAAATATCATTGAGAGGCGGTGGAAGATTCAAAAGTTTTGATTCGATTTTACTTTTTAAAGAAGCAAACTCTGAATCAGACGGATTTCCTTGCGAAAGAAATTTTTTAAACAAGTTTTGTACTTTTTTAAGAAGTTGTTGAACTTCTGGATCTTCATGAGGAGGTCTGCCCTTCATCGGAGGAGGAGGGCCCCAGTTTCCGGGTCCTTTTTCTATCGGAGGGAATGGAATGAGCGATTGAAATTTCTGTCGGAGATCTTCCACAGCAGTACGTAATTCTTCTGCCGTTGCTAAATACGCGGTGTCCCGTTTAGCAGGGTTCGGATCTTCTGTAGATTCTGGATCTTGTTCCTGATTTTTAGGCGGTTTTTTTTCGGAGGAGGAAGTACTCGCAATGACCCGTTCCCCATTAAAAACATCCCAAGCTTGAGGAAATATTTTCGGAAACAAGGTGGTGGCTAGATTGATCTTCAAATGGGTATTTTCTTCCAAAGAAAGTAGACGTATTTGAGCAATAAACGTATTTTCTAAAATTTGAAAATAAAAAGCAAAAGCAGAATTCTCTCGTAAGGTCCCCAAGCGTTCAAAGATTCGATTGAGATCCTCAATCGCGTAAGCCGTTATTTTTCCTTGAATGATCGAAAGGAAAGGGTGGGCCATTTTTTCTTTCCAGAGGTCCATTAAAATAGGTCTTAAGGGATCATTTCGAATTTGGGCCGCGAAGGAAAAACATTCCAGAAACACAAGCATTGGAGCGGTTTCTGTAATCGTCAAGATTTTTTTAAACAGAGCCTCGCTTCGGATAGTCAGTACAATGGAAGTATTGCCTAGTAATTCGGGTTCTCCCAGAAGAATAATATTATGGTAGAGTTTTAAGAGATCTAACTCATGAGAAGAAATCGTCACTAAAAATTGAGTTTCGTTTCCGTACAATTCATTACAGGCCAAGTTCAGTCTGGAAATAAGCTGAAGATAGCGATCTCTTGAAATTTGTTTCCAAAAAGGATTCGCAAGCAAAGCAGAGGCTTCCACGAGACGCTTTTCTTGGAGCAAGAGTTCAATTTCTTCATGATAGAAATCTTTAATTTTTTCTTGGCACCAAGCCATTTCAGAATTGTATTTTTGGCCATAGCTCTGATACAGATCCCGCAATTTTTCAAAATCAATTGGATTTTTTGTGCGTAGATTTTGCTCGCCCTCTCGAAGTGTTTTTTGTTGATAATTTTTTTCTTCCTGTGCTAAGTTCTTCGTTTGTTCTATGCACCAGACTTGGCTTTCAGGATATTGTTTTTGAAGTTGAACAAAGAGTTCGCGGATCGCCTCAAAATCGATAGGCGTTTCCTGTTTTAATCTCTCGGATTCTTCTTGCGTAAATACCACTTGTTTTTGAGAAGCAATTTCTCTTGATTTTTTTTGAAACCAAAATAAACCTACCCCTAAAATACTGATCAAAAATATCGTTAAAACCAGTTTTTTAGAGAACCCCCTTAAAGAATGGGGATCTGAAACTTTAGGCCGAGGAGTAGCACTTATTCCTTGGGTGCTAACTTTCTCCAAAGAAGATCGGCTTGCCATCGTTTTTGAGGTATTTCGTAAGCTATTTGGGATCTCTGTGTTTAAAGTTTGAATTCCACTTTGAGTCAACCGACCCTTACTTTTAGGCGTTGAAGTATCTGTAGTCGGAATTAGGCCTTCACTTTGTATCAACCTCTCTTTACTTTTAGGCGACGGCGACGGCGGATGAGTAGAGGGTTTGGTTGGGGGCACATAGTCACTTAACGGAGAAGGAGGATTCACTTGAGCTTTTCTAGCAGGGGCTCTGTCCTTTCCTACCATTGAAGGGGAAGTGGTTGGATGACTGTATACATTTGAAACCGGAGTCTGCGAAGAGCTGACTGGGTCTGACGGAGCTGTCACGACTAGATTTCCACCAGAAGGCTCTCTTCGAGGAGGAGGAGAATTAATTTCTGTCGAAAAAAGCGGAACCGGAGGATACTTTAAAAGAATAGGTTCTAATGCTTGTAACACTTCCGCTAGACTCTGGTAGCGTTGTTCTCGATCTTTTTCCATCATTTTGCGAATGAGTCTCACCAGTTCCAGAGGGATCTGGAGTTGCTCCGTATCCAGTAATTTTGTGGGCTCTTTCGTGTTGGCATGTAGCATCAGAATATAAACGGCTTGCCCCCCATCATAGGGCCGATTTCCAGAAAGCATATAATAAAACATAATTCCGAGGCTATAGATATCGGTTCGGAGATCAAGCACTTCTCCAGTGCATTGTTCCGGAGACATAAAATGAGGGGTTCCAAAAATCTGGCCCGGATTAGATAAGGTATTTCCTGCTTCTGAGGAGCGCGCTAAGCCGAAATCAACGACTTTGACTTCCCCTGAAGACATCAGCATAATATTATCGGGTTTGATATCTCGATGGATAATCCCATGTTCGTGAGCAAACAAGAGCCCTTGCATCGAATATTTCATAATCCAAAGCGTTTGGGCCAGCGGAATTTTTTCCAATTTATGAATGTAGGATTGTAAACTTTGGCCAGAAACAAACTGCATCGAAATGAAGTGAACATTATTTTCTTGGCCCGCATTATAGACTTGAACAATATTCGGATGCTCTAATTTGGCGGCAGAACGCGCTTCCCTTAAAAAACGTTCTACATTTTGGGGGACAATAGAAAATTCTGGAGGCAAAATTTTAATGGCCACATACTTTTCCAGAGTCAAATGACGAGCCTGATAAACAGCTCCCATTCCTCCCTGCCCCAGTTTTCGTTCAATAATAGATCCGTCAATCACCATTCCCAGATAAGGATCTTCAAAAAGTGAATTTTGATTCGAAGCCGTATTCATAATATTTATTCCCAAAATATGGATGTATTTTAGTCTATACGAAAAACTTAAGGATTTGAGCGGTTTTTTCTCAATTTTTTTTACCGTCGATTCCCAGAATTGGAAACTGGATCGATTTCTAAGGCGTTCCGAATCTGAGGAGACAAGATATCCAGAGTTAAAACCTGTTCTCCTAAAGCAACCATCCGTTTCACTTCATTTTCTAATTCTCGAACATTTCCGGGCCAAGAATACTGAAGTAACCTTGCTTTTAAAGCAGGGTCTAACATCTTTTTAGGTTGGCCCAAATCTTTCGCGATTTTTTCCAAAAAAAACTCCAAAAGTTCTTCAATATCGTTTTTCCGTTCCGCCAAATCCGGTAAATAAATAATCAAAGCACTGAGCCGAAAATATAAATCTTCTCGAAATAATCCTTCTTGAATCATTGTTTTTAAATCACGATTCGTCGCCGCAATAATTCGAACATCCACTTTTTGAGTCGTAGAGGCTCCGACCGGCCGAATTTCTCCCTCTTGAAGGGCACGAAGCAATTTTTTCTGCATTTCCAGACTCATATCCCCCACTTCATCGAGAAAAAGCGTGCCGGTATGCGCCATTTCAAAAAGCCCTTTTTTTACTTTATCGGCCCCTGTAAAGGCCCCGGGAACATATCCAAAGAGTTCACTTTCTAAAAGCGTTTCAGGAATAGCGGCACAATTCTCTGCGATATAAGGTTTTCCGCGTCGTGGGCTATTGTCATGAATCACTTGAGCGACCAACTCTTTTCCGGTTCCACTTTTTCCTAAAATCAAAACCGGCAAGTGTTCGGCTTCCGATATTTTATCTAAAGTCTCAAAGATGCGGCATATCGCCGGAGAGCGGCCAATAATTTTTTCGTAAGAATATTTAAAATGCTTTCGTTCTAGCGGACGCGTCTTGACCTGAGTATCCGGGAAATTTCGATGTTGAAGATATTGCTGACTCATCCAATAGCAAGCTTTTAGCAGTTCTGGATGAATATGGTTGAGGGTATCAGAAAGGCAATCCAAATATAAGTATTCTTTTACTTCTCCTTCCCAAAGAAAGGGAACCACCCAAAAACGTTTCGATTTCAGTTTTATTTCTTCTTCGCTAGGAAACTGAATTTGCCCTGACTTTTGGGCCCGATTCAGAGATTTTTTATCATACGAAAATTTTTCGAGGATCTTTCCATTACGGTCTAGAGCCACCGTCATTTGAAATTGTTCGTCTCTCCATTTGAAAAGAGCCCCACGGTCGACTTGAAAATAAGAAATAAACCAACCCACTCGAATCCGATCCGCCATTGCAGAAGTCTCCTGCATCGCCAATAAAAAAAGAAAATTAAAAAAATCTTTTAAGGGTTGCAGTTGAATCTTTTGATCCGCAATAAATCCTTCAAAAATTGAAAGATCCTGCCACGGATATTTGGGCTGAAGAACACTACCACTAAAATCCATCCTGCACCCTTTAGTTCCGATAAAGAAAAATGTTAAAAAGAATAGTACGATATTAAAGAGAAGTCCTTAAAAAATCCAATATTCTCTCGGATTCTCTCTTCAAAACGATCCTTGTTGAAAGGAATCCGTTTAATTTCACCGTATTTGACGAGACCTGTGGGAGAACTCCTATGTCTTGAATACGCCTCCAAAATGAGATAAAATCTGTTTCAACTATCCCTAAGAAAGGTATAAATTCATGAAGAGCGCATCCGAAATTCGACAACAATTTTTAGATTTTTTTCAATCCAAGAAACATACCCTTGTTCCGTCTTCTCCTGTGATTGCCGTTGGAGATCCGACCCTCTTGTTTATCAACGCAGGAATGAACCAGTTTAAAGATGTTTTTTTGGGGACAGGAAAACGAGATTATACCCGTTGTGCCAACACACAGAAATGTATTCGTGTGTCCGGAAAACATAATGATCTGGAAGAAGTCGGCGTCGATACTTATCATCATACCTTCTTTGAAATGCTTGGAAACTGGTCCTTTGGAGATTATTTTAAAAAAGAATCCATTGAGTGGGCGTTTGAATTACTGACTCAAGTTTATGGAATTGATTCTTCAAAACTCTATGCAACCATTTTCCAAGGAGATGAACAATTAAAAATTCCTCAAGACGTTGAAGCCGAATCTCTTTGGTTAAAATATTCGAATCTTCCTCAAGAGCGAATTTTAAAGTTTGGAAAAAAAGACAATTTTTGGGAAATGGGAGAGGTCGGTCCCTGTGGACCCTGTACTGAAATCCATATGGATCGAGGTGAAGGCACCTGTGATCAACTTAAAACGCCGGGACATCTCTGTAACGTCAATGCCGGATGCGCCCGGTTTATCGAAATCTGTAATCTTGTGTTTATCCAATATAATCGCATGGAAAACGGAGAACTGAAAATATTACCGAACAAACATGTCGATACCGGAATGGGCCTAGAACGATTGACCGCTATCCTTCAGAAAAAAAACTCCAATTATGATACCGATTTGTTTACCCCTATTTTTGAATCGCTTCAAAACCTGAGTCAAAAAAAATATGGGAAAGAAGAAAAAACAGATATCGCGTTTCGAGTCATTGCCGATCATATTCGTACTTTGACGGTCGCTTTTGCAGATAATGGCTTCCCTTCAAATAAAGGAGCCGGCTATGTGTTGCGCCGGATTTTACGACGCGCCGTTCGTTATGGATATCAAACGCTTGAATTACAAAAACCGTTTCTTTATCAACTGGTCCCTTCGGTTTCGAAGATTTTGGGGCGACAATTTCCAGAAATCCAACAACGCGAAAAACATATTCAAACCTTGATTGAGGTCGAAGAAAAAAGTTTTCTGAACACCTTAAACCGAGGAATTGTCTTATTTGAAGAACTCGCAGGATCCATCAAAAAAGAAAAAAAGAAAATCATTCCAGGCGCCGCCGCCTTCGATTTGTATTCTACGTATGGTTTTCCAAAAGATTTAATTGCTTTAATGGGACGAGAAAACAAACTCTCTCTCGATGAAGAAGGCTGGAACACCGCCGAAGAAAAACATCGTACTTCTGGAGCAAATACTCAATTTGTCTATGAAAAAAATCTCGATGAATTACAAGGCTTGACAAAAACAGAAACCGTTTTCTATCGCGATCACACTCAACAGGAAAAAGAGGGCACGTATTGTAAATCCACTCTAGTGAAGCTGATCGGAACGGATCGACTCGTGATCAATCCGACTCCTTTTTACGCAGAATCGGGAGGCCAACTCGGAGATTCTGGCTGGGTTCAAGCCAAAAACTTCCGTTTCCGCGTCGAAGATACTCAAAAACAAGGAGATACGCTTGTTCATTATGGCCAAATGGAAGAAGGCGATTTAAACGATCTTCCGAAAAAAGTGGAAGCTTTCGTTGATTATGATCGAAGAAAAGCACTCATGGCAAACCATTCAGCGACTCACTTGTTACACTGGGCCTTGCGCTCGATTCTTGGAGATTCCGTAAGCCAAAAGGGATCCTTAGTGGCGCCCGATCGCTTGCGATTTGATTTTACGCATTTACAAGCAGTCACTCCAGAAGAACTGACCCGAATCGAAAATCTGATTAATGAAAAAATTATGCAAAATACCCCCGTAGGAACCCAGCTTGAAGATTTAGAATCGGCTAAAAAAGGGGGAGCGATTGCGATGTTTGGAGAAAAATATGCCGATCAGGTTCGCGTGGTGAAAATGGGCGAATCAAAAGAACTCTGCGGCGGGACCCATGTCTGCGCCACCGGAGATATTGGCGTTTTAATGATTCTTTCTGAAACGGCTGTCCAGACCGGAGTTCGCCGAATTACTGCGATTACTCGGCTAGAAGCTCTGAAATATATGCAAAAAGATCGAGAATTGATTGATGAACTGAGGCTTCAACTCAAGAGTCCTAAAATCGATTTACTTCCCAAAATTTCTCAACTTCAGGAAGAATTGAAAAAAGAACGCCAGAATCGGGAACGATTGGAAGATCAGGTCGGAGGTTTTTTAGGGGCACTTTTTAAACAAAATGCACTGGTGACGAATGGAATGCGTATTCTGGTTCAAAAAGTGGAAGAAAATATTGATCTCAAACGTTTGGCTCACAGTATCTATGATGGGCAAGAAAATTTTGTGGGCCTACTGGCTTCAGTTTTAGGTGATAAAATTACGCTAGTCGCATTTGCCTCCCCTCAGTTGGTGCAGAAACGCAATATCCATATCGGAAAAAAATTAGGAGAATGGGCTAAACTGATTGGAGGAAAAGGAGGCGGACATCCAGATTTTGCTCAAGGGGGTGGAACTCATCTACATAAGTTGGATACCCTTTTGAGTACTGCTTTGCAGGAACTTAAGGCTTTGTCTTGAAAAACGCTATCGCCCTTAATTTTTTTTCAGAACGGACTCTTAGTCTTTAAATATACGACCGTTTATGATATAGTCCTTGTTTCTTCTTGACGGCTAGAAAACTTTTTTCGCTATCTCCAATCAGAGGAGTGTTATTTTGTGGAAATGACTCTTGATCTTGGTTTACAAAACACCATTGAAACCGCATTGAAACGATCTAAAAATTACGATCTCCTTCAATTTGTGGAAAGTTTCGGAAAAATTCTCGAATCTGATTTAAAAAATGCTGAATATTTATTTAATGTTTCTAAAAAATTACAAAAGAAAAAAGAAGCAAATTTGGCTTCTCAATTACTTTTGGCTATGTATGACCGCTTTAAAGAAAATTTTCGAGAAGCAAAGCTCCCTCAGTATAATTTGAGGTTACTCCAAGAGGCTTACTTATGCACTCCCCAAAAGAAAGAACTGAGAGACGCTCTGATTGAAGCCTATCGAGAAGTTTATGCAGGACGAAAAAATCTCGAACTCTATCTCGAAAAATCTGGAATCCTTGAAGATTCCGATTTACAGAACGCAATTCAGTTCCTCGAATTATATCTGAAATATGATGAAGGAAGCTATGTCCTTCAAGAACACTATAACCTTGGACAAGTGGTTCGAATCGATGTAGAAGAAGGTCGGTTTATTATTGATTTTCCTGGAAAAATCGACCCTAAAACTAAAAAAGAACTTTTTCCCTCTAAAAAAGGTCATAGTGTCACCGCACGGATGATCTCTCTTTTTGCGAATCCCTTACCCGAAGGGAGTTTTCTGTTCCTGTTTCACTTAAACTTAGAAAAACTACAACAACTCGCAAAAGAGGCACCCCAAGAACTCGTGGTGATGGTCCTAAAAGATTACGGCAACCGAATTACCCTCAAACAATTGAAGGTTCTCTTAACCCAAGATATTGTTCCTCAATCCAAATGGACCGCTTGGTGGAAAGAAACAAAAACAGTTTTGGCAAAAGATCCCTATGTTTCCATTGGCGAAGGGCCGTCTGCGGTTCTTGAACTTTTGGATATTCCTCGTTCTCAGGATGAAGATTATATTGTACGATTCCGTTCTGGAACCACTATTCCAGAAATGATTGAAGAGGCAAGAAATATTATCCTCAATCCTAATAATATTCCCGGGAATCACTTCAAACAAGCCATTCTTCAACTCTGCGAAGCACAATATAACCAACCTAACCTTCCACTCGCGTTTCGCGTAGAGTTGTTTTTATTTTTAAAAGAAAATACGGAATTTTTAGGAACGGAAGTCGAAGGAACGATTGAAAGCTATTTCACCAATTTCAAACAATCGCGAGAGATTATTGAAGGAATTCACATCGAAGATTATCAGCAAATCCTTCTTGAAGTAGTTAAAAAGCTATATCCAGACCAATATCTTCAATTTTTTGGTGATGCGATTTTTTTTACGAAACGAAAAGTCTGGGAGCCGCTCTGGAAAGAAATTAAAAAAGATTTTGATTTGGCAAACAGTGTTATTAGTCGTCTGGATGCCTTAAATGAAAATTACCCAGACCAATATCAATGGCTCGCCAAAAACGTTTTTGAACGGAAATGGGAACAACTTCAGGTCCCTTCCGATATTCGTATCTTCGAAAACTTAATTCGAATTTTAGGGAGACTCAGCATCCTCTCCACGAATACTTCCGATAAAAAGGATTTAAGCGACGTCCGAAAAATCCTTGCCGCCGTAAAATCGCTTCTCACGTATAAAGACTGTATCTATGTGTCTCGCTATATGGAACAAGCCTCTCCAGAAGAGGTGATTTATTTTGACCGATTGCTCCATACCAAAATCGCCTTATCCGAAACACTTCGATCCACTATGTCTAAACCTATCATCAAACGATTGGCCGAAATGCCACATCTTTTGGCAAGCAAAGAGGCTCAGGAAGAAGTGGAAGATTCTACCGTTTATGTCACAGAAATTTCTCTCAAACGAAAACAAGATGAATACAATCATCTCACAAAAGTTTTAATGCCTCAGGCTCTCGTCGAAATTGCCACCGCACGAGAACATGGCGATTTAAGCGAAAATGCAGAATATGATGCGGCACTCGAAAAATCTGCACGGTGCAATGAAAAAGAAAAACGATTGCGGACAGAAATGCAAAATGCGCGAATCATTAATTTTAATGAAATTAATGGAAAAACTATCACGGTTGGAACGGATGTCATTTTTGAAAATCAAAAGACCAAGAAAAAAATTAAGTTCACCTTGTTAGGCGTTTGGGATGGAGATGAAGACCATAATATCATTTCTTACAAAACTCCATTCGCTCAAAAAGTCATCGGGAAATCGGTGGGTGATTTCGTTGAATTTAGTTTGGATAAAGATAAAACATTAGAACCTCATGAAATTATCCAAATTGATGTCACCAAACATCATGGCGAGCGCAGCTAATAATTGTACCTCAAGTGAAGTGAAGTGAAGTGAAGTGAAGTGACCCTTGATTATTTGAAGATAAACATTAAAACTGGCGAATCCTTCCCAAGATTCACCAGTTTTTTAATGGATAGGGCAATAAAAGCGCAAAGCAAGAGCCTTTTCCAACTTCACTCGAAACAATCTTCAGATCCCCTTTATTCGTGCGAGCGGCATTTCTAGAAATAGCTAATCCCAAACCGCACCCATCCACTTGATTTGTTAAATGATCATCTACCCGAAAGAATTTTTCAAAGATCTTCTTGTGATATTTTTCTGGAACTCCAATCCCATTATCCGCCACTTCCACAATCAAATGCGTGGGTGTTTGTTGAAAAAAAATGTCGATTGTTACCGTTTCTTTTGAATATTTATACGCATTTGAAAGCAAATTTTGGATAATTTCTTGAATCGAATCGCTATCGATCCACACCCGAGGAAGCGGATGTGTTGGCGGGATCAGTCTGATTTGACAACGCAATATATCCACTTGTGATTTAAAGACTTGAACTGCACCAGAAACAACCTTCCATAAATCCTCTTCTTGAAAATGAAGAGTATAGGTGTTTTTTTCTGTTTTTGAAAAAGTTAAGACATTATCAATTAAACGCGAGAGTCTCTCACTCTCGGACATAATGACGCTCAAACATTCCTGTTGTTCCTTTTCGTCTTTGATGCGTCCTAATTGAAGCGTTTCTACGAACATTCGAATCGAGGTTAAGGGTGTTTTTAACTCATGAGTGACCATAGAAACGAAGTCCGATTTCATATTCGCGACATGCAAACTTTGATGAACAATAAAAAGAATTAAGACCAATCCGACAAGAATCGTAAGGGTAGCGACAATAACTGCCGCCAAATAAGAATAAGTGCTCGTTGTTGCCGCATAAGCGAGCCCTTCCATATCTTTAATTTCTGCAGTTAATGTGAGCCAAGGCAAGATAGGTTCAAGCGTTAATTGGAGAGCTAGGGAAGGAATCGGATGACTTAGAAATCCATAATGAACCATTTCTGGAGCATTCGAAATCAATTCATTACGAGATTCGACTAACAGCTTTAATCGTTCCAAAAGTTCGTTTGTTTCCAAACAAAAAATCGCTGTCGCTCCGAGAGAATCCTTCGCAGGTTTTACATAAAAATAAACTTCTTTTTGTTCCATATCGGTCCAATAGCTGGATTCTGGATGTTCTTTCAATCGAGCAAAAATTAAATCCTTAATCTGGTGAAACCGATTTAATTGTCGAGATTCTTTTTGATTTTTTTGATGAAAATCCAGAATACGATGCTCCCAGTTTTTTTCTTCTTCTGTCAGCGAGCGTGGCTCAAGCATTGCCAATATTTTAGGAAAAAGAAAATCAAAAAAACCGCCTTCAAGATGCGGTTCTGCTTCAACAAGTTTCTCCAATAATCGAAAAATTTGCTCTTGTCGCGCTTGATTTTCAAAGGGTTTCAGAGGGGTTTCTTTTGTTTCTAAAATCAAAAGCTCATACGTGGCGATAAAGCTCATCGGCGTTTGCACTTGCGCTTCCAATTCATACAATCGACGATAAAAATCTTTCGCTCGTTCTTGTTGGCCAATCTTTCGAGCGCATCGCGCCAGCAAGTTTAACAACATGGGGCCATCTCCGAGTTTTCCCCAAATTTCGATATATCTTTTATAGGCTTCTTCTGGACTTTTTTGAATCTCGATCTGTTGCGCCTCATGAAGCTCTACATCCAAAATATCGGGCCATCCTCTTTTTTCGGGGGGTAAGGGATAGAGTAGTTGTCCATTCGAATTCAAAAAAAAGAATGCGGTCAGGGTGGGGTATTTCTCAAGGAGTTGATTTCCAAGCGGAATATAAGAAGCAAATTCCGGTTGGGAAAACTCCTTTAACGTTGACTGAAGCTCATGTTCCATTTTTTCATTAACAATAAATAGATCTCGACGAATTTTCTGAAGTTCAAGAACGAATTGACGCTCAATTCGCTCCCGTAAACGAATGCGCTCCTTGTGAATTTGGACCAAACTAATACATGAAAGTAACAACGCCGGAATCACAATTAAAAGCACAATAAAAATATAAATTTTGGGTTGATTTGCGTTCAAGGTTCGTACGCTCTTAAGGTGGTGATTTCGCCGGGGAACTCTTGAAGTGTTCCTCCTTCAAGCCTTACTAAAATTCCTAATTTTTCGCTGAACCCTTCCATCGTTCCGTAATATTCATTTCCTTTAAAATATAAACAGACTTGCTTTTGAAGAAAAAGCGAACGCGCCGATATTTCTTTTAATAATGCTTTTTTGTCACCGGATTCTAATCGCCTCAATGTTTTTTCGAGTTGCTCTAATAAAGTACAACAAAATTCATTGGGAGGGATCGCTTCCTGACGTAATTGCTTCAGCGAAGCGACGGGTTGTCCTAAATTTTCCGGAAGCGTGTCTTGATTGAGATTGATTCCAATCCCCGCCACAAATACAGGATCTTCGGGATTTAAATTTCGGCTCTCCATTAAAATACCGGCGACTTTTTTTCCAGAACAATGAATATCATTGGGCCATTTGATTCGAGGCGAAAATGAAAATACTTCTAGCGTATGCGCCACGCCAAGTCCTAAAACAAGCGTTAACCAAACGAAATCTTCGGGTAAGAGTTTTGGTCGCCATACAAAAGAAAGATAGAGGCCCTCTACTGAGGAAGAATACCAAGCATTTCCTTGTCGTCCACGTCCTTGAGTTTGTTGACGCGCGATCACAGTCGAGCCATGCGGT
Organism: uncultured Planctomycetota bacterium; assembly: GCA_964530615.1. GTDB lineage: Bacteria > Planctomycetota > JBBTDB01 > JBBTDB01 > JBBTDB01 > JBBTDB01. The sequence continues at coordinate 27,035 of CAZHAR010000027.1, forward strand.
AACTTCGGATTTTGTTCAAGGTTTCGAAAAAGTTCTTCATTCGTTGAATCAAGGACTGGATAAAGGGTCAAATTTCGTCCCAAAAAATGTGTTTTCATCTTTTGGGAAAGGAGGGCCGAATCTAAGGAAAGAAGTGGGTTATTCATGAACAATCCAAGTCGCTTCAGGATGATATCGATAACTACTTTGTAACGCGAGCAAGACAGCTAATGTCGAATAAAGTCGCCCGCCCACAGAACTCCAGAAATCCACTGGCGGAAAGCTTCCACGACGGCAAAATTGTTTTTCTTGATGCGGTAAACAGGCGAGAACCAAATCTTGATACCAAAAACGAAATTCATCCGATTGAGTCAGATGTAACGCTTCGCTTCCTTGCAACCAATAATAATAATTGACTTCTTTGGGTTCCCATTTTGGACGTGACAATCGAGCGAGGCTTTTGGCGGGAAGTTTTTGCTGAAAGAGCGTGGCACAAATTAAATAAGTCGCGGTCATCGATTCCAACGGTGGATTTGGAGAAGTTAATTCCTCCGGCGATAAATAAAAGGCAGAGCCCGATTCTGGATGGAATCGACTCTGAAGAAAGTGCTGTGCCTTCAAAAAATGGGCGGCAGAAATCGGAACTTGAGCCTTTCGTCCCATAAAAAGAGCTTTGATCATCCAACCCGTCACAGAGAGATCGCTTGTTTCTTGAGAGGAGAGCCCGTAGCGCCAACCCCCATCCCTATTTTGAAGCGAAACAATTTTGGTCAACGCTTTTTTGAGAGGAAGGCTCCAACGCGGTTGTGGAGACAAGATCATCGCTTCCGCGAGCGCCAATGTCGCAATAGCGTGATTGTAAGTATATTTTCCTCGTGGAGGGCCAAACAAACCATCTTCTTGCTGAGAAGCGACTAAAAATTGTAACGCGTTTTGACAAGCAGATTGATATTGAGATTGAGCCAAACCCTCTTCTGCAAGTAACACCAAAATTGTTAGCCCCGTCATTCCAATAGTATTATACTCCTCGCCCAGTTCTGTGCAGGGATTTTGTTGACACTCTTGGTTAAAGTGGTGGGGTTCCCAAGAACCATTTGCACTTTGATGACGTAAAAGGTAGTGGATTCCCTCTTGAATCGCTTGCTGAATTTGAGGCTCAAAATAAGGGCGTTTTGATGGAGGGAGTCGTCGTAGCGAAAATAAATCTGGAGCATTCTCCTTTAGATTTGTCTTGGGCGCATACCCCAAAAAGTGCCAATAGATAAAGGTTAGCAGGAGGGTGAGTCCTAATCCGATTCCAATCCCAATCCCTAGAGGCCGAAACTTCGAGAAAAAAGAGGACGGCGAGAGCGAAGGATTTTTTTTTGTGGATCGGGAGCCTATCGAGGGAATTTTTGGCGCTTTAGGTCTTTTGGGGAGCTTCAATCGAGCCGAGATTTTTTTCAAGGGAACCGAAGTCGCTAGCCAATGAAGGGCAGGAGAAGTATTTTTTCGAAGGAGCCAGTGTGGGAGCAAAGACATTTCAGGAAAGGAGGGCTCTGTAGTCTCTTGCAACAATAGCGTTAAAATGAGGGGCCCCACTGAAAAGGGGGTCCCTAATTCAATTTTTTTGAGACCAACGGAGTGTCCTTGAAGATAAGTTCCATTGACACTTTTCAAATCTTGTAAAAAAAGCGTTCCCTTCGTCTCAAAGATTTGACAATGTTTGCGGGAAATATTTTTTCCCTTGAGGAAGATATGATTACGACGAGAGCGTCCAATCGTAATCGGTGTTGAAAGATTGGGATAGGTTTTAGAATAGGGAGAATGTTGAATGATTTTATACATTTCTTTCTCCTTTAAATCCCTCTCCTCAAAAAATTATCGATGGAGCTCAATCGGTTCTGCGGGCGTTTTGGGATTTCGCAAGAAATTTTGAACCCAAACGGCCAAGAGCACAAAGGCCTCAACAACAGCGTAAATGGCGATGGATGGAGGAATTGGAGTATCCGCTGAAGCGCCGGCATAACTATGTTTTCCGACTAGGAAAAAATTAACGCCGTAGTAAGTCATTAGAAGAACCCCAAAAGAGAGCAAGGAACCCACTGCGCTCCCTAGGGCTTTCCACCAATTCGTGACACGTCCATGAAGAATAGCCAGATACGATAAAAACGTGATGAGTGCCCACGTTTCTTTCGGATCCCAGGCCCAATAACGGCCCCAAGATTCGTTTGCCCATACCGCGCCCAAAAATATTCCGAAAATAATTCCAACGCATCCCAGTTGAATAATACGATAGTTATAGGTATCGAGATCTTTTAGTAATTCTTTTTTTTCAGGTTTAAAGATACTCGTAAAGAGAAAAAGATGTGAAAAGACCAGAGATATCCCAAACGCGGAATAAGAGACCATCATTAAGAGAACGTGATACGTCAGATACACTGATTTCAGGACAGGTTCAAGAACAGGTAAATTGGGATTCAAGGAAACATTGTCCGTAATGATTTGTACCGTGGCTCCACAAATAGCCGCCGCAAATCCGCACCATCCCTTACGATAAATCAACTCAAAAATAATGCCAAAGGCAATGGCGGACCATCCGAAGAAAATCATCGATTCATACATATTAGAGACAGGGGCGCGTCCACTGATAATCACTCGTTGATAGATGCCCCAGCTATGAGTTGCAAAGCCTAAGATTAAACAGAAATGAGCGAGCCATTTAAAGCGGGTCCACTTAAATCCGAAACTATAAAAAAAAATGGCGAGTCCGTAGAAAAGGAGAGCCTTTTGAAAGGGAGAGACCTGATTATAGCGATATTCTTGAAGTAAAATCGTTTCTTGAGGATAAAAAGTGGGTTGAAGCGTTTTCAAGAGTTGCGCAAATTTTTCTGAATACTTGCGAAAAGTTTCAGGATCTCCGGCCATCCAGCTTTCGCCTATTTTTTGATACTGAGCGTTTAGTTCTTTCTGGATTTCTTCGGAATAAGGGAGTTTTTGATGAAGCGAGAGCCAAGGTTTATTTTTTTCGGTATCGGGGACAAAATTGGCCAGATTTCTGTTTCCAATCGCTTCGAGCCATTGAAAGCGTTGATAGAGACTCTGCGCTTCGCTTTCTAGCTTGCTCTTAATTGGTTTATCAATATTGACAGTAGGATCTTCTCGCCAAGTGATCGTTTGGATTGTTTCTCGAAACCATTCGTTATTTTTAATTTCATTATAGGAGCAAAATAAGCGATTTTTACTCAACTGTAATTGTTCCAAGATCGGATCATAGGAACATTCGATGAGAGGTTCTTCTTGCCAATTAAGTTCTTTAAATTCAATGGCAAGAACCAGTTCTATCGGCAAATATTTTTTTAAAACCTTTCCCGTTTGTTGATCCCGTTTGGTCCAAGAGCTTTTGCCAGTGACAGTCCAGATCGCCTCACGCAAGAGAGAATCGAGCGGTTTGATTCGGCCTTCGTTCTGAACGGGGACTTGTCCAAAAATGGAGTAATCGAATTTTACGGAGTCTGGAGACGAAGTTTTTTTTGTCTCGGGATCTGCACAAACAATCGTAAGTTTGAGTAAGAGAAGGAGAAAAAATATCCATTTCATAAAAGTTTCCTTAATTTTCTATCTTTTTTGAGCGTCGATTTTGTTCCATTTTAATCAAATGGGGCTTTAAATAATACAACGCCAACATAGAGAGTGCCATAAAGGTCCAGCCGACGGCCAGAAAAATATAGCCGGGATCTTTATTAATTTGTAGAATTGTTTTCCAAGAGCCATTTTCCAATTTTTGATAACTACTTTGAAAGAAACGGAAGCCCCGATAATCGAGTGTATTATTCATATAAATCCGTTGAGGTTCTTCTTTTTTTGTTTCCGAATCAAAAACGCTGACCTGACTTTCAAAGCTTTTAGCGCGATCACTGCCTTCATAATCTTCTTTAATAAATTTATTTAATTGGATACGGAACCCTAAGGGTTTAACGTGTTGGAGATAGCTGATCCGAACGGGCTCCCCTTGATAGGTAATGGTTCTAGAGCTTCCGGCGCTAAATGTCCGTCCGAGTGTGAGAAAAAAAGGTTTTTGAGGCGATTCTGAGACGCCTTCAACGCTAAAAGCAATCAAGGGTTGCGTGGATAATCCATAGGCTTTACTTTTAATTTTACGCGCTTCGAGCGCTTTTGCTTTAGCATCTTTCAATTCTAAAAAGTAGCCTGTTTGAATCGGAATGGGGGTAGAAAGCGAAAGCCTTTTTACAGAAAACTGATTAAAACGAGAACGAAGAACCACAAAAATATCTTCGTGAGCGGTTTCAAGAGTGAGTTTATTAGTGTCTTTTAGAAAGATAATTTCGTCTTTTCCAAGGTGTTCAGGATTTGTTGGAAGGAGATAAGCGAGTTTGACGTTTTCATAAAGAGGTTCAAAAGTGTGTTCTTTTTCTTCTGTGGGGTGATCTGCATCAAGGGGTTCGACTACACGATAAAACTCGAGACCTTTTGAGCCAGAGAGTTGAACTTTCAAAGCAGGGCGAATGGGTTCGACTCCACGCATAAAGGGTTCTCGTCCGGGTTCCATGCCAAGTTCTGGCCAAAAGTCTAAGCAATTTAACGTCACAGGGCCAAAAGTGTGGGGTCTTTGGAATTGATCGGGTTTGAGCACAATATCTTTGGACTTTAGTTGATCCCCTTCTTTCCAGGCGACACGAAGGGTTCCTAAAGTGGCTTCGGCCATAATGGAATCTAAACGTTTTTGAGTCTCTTCAATAAAAGATTCTGGGGAATGAAGATCCAGATTTTGTTGTTCAAAATAGAGCGAAAACTGACCCCAGCGAAACAAATTCTTTTCGTGTTGAGGATCCGACACCATCCAGAGTTCTTTTGAATTGGTTGGAGTCGTGAGTTTTAGAAGAATCGCGGGATTAGGTATGGAGGCGTCGGAATCTTCCATATAATGTTCCGCTTCTTCGGGAAACGGCAAAAACTTGGTGACCTTTAATTTGAATTTTTTTTCAGGAATTTCAAAGGTCTGGTCCGGAGTCAAATCGGTATTGAAGATATGGAAATTTGTGAAAAATTGATAGGTTCGTGGCAGAGAGGTTTTAGGATTCACCTCTCTTAAAAATTGAACTTGAAGAATATTTTGATTGATTATATATTCTTCCGTAGACTTTCCTTCTTCGATTTCGACGGTTCCATTTTCGCCTAAAAAATGGGTTAGGGTGGCGCCGGTCAAAATTAACAGGATGGATAAATGGGTACAGAGCCAGGGAACTTGGCTGAGCCGCCAAGGCCATTTTTTTAAAGTGCCACAAAGCAAATTGACAAGAAAAACGCAGATCCAGGATCGATACCACCAGGTATGATAAACGACGGCTTGTGCGTAATCATTACTATTGTGTCTGGATTCAACGATGGTTCCATACCCAAGCATCACGCCCATCACGATGATGACAAAAATAGCGGTTTTTGTGGATGAAAAAACCTGCCAAAACAAACGACCAAACCGGAGGATACTATTCACGAGCCAACTCCTATCGTATTGAGAGAAATTCCGGAGGGGACTTCTGTTGCTAATTTAGAATGACAAACGGTTCAAGCCAACACTTTCAAGCGCCACTAATTCCAATGAGGGTAGGTTTCGGAGCCTGGTTCCGTTGTTGGACTTGCTGAATGATGCGAGAAATCACATTCATAAAGATAGCCGTATCTGCGTTTTCTGGGCCCGCAAGAAAAGGGATCCCTTTGTCGCCCATCGGAGGAATTTCCGGTAACAACGGAAGAGCGCCCAAATAAGGAACCTGTAATTCATTTGCGACTTTTTCTACCCCCCCTGTTCCAAAAATATGGTGGACTTCCGAGCATTTCCCGCAACGGAAATAGCTCATATTTTCAATCATTCCCAAGACACAGACATGAGTTTCACGAAACATATTCAGCGCCTTTTTTGCATCGGCGAGAGCGACGTCTTGAGGGGTACAAATAATAAGCGCTCCGGAAAGACTCACGGTTTGAACCAAAGTTAATTGAGTATCTCCGGTTCCGGGAGGGAGATCGATCACCAGATAATCGAGATTACCCCATAAAACATCGCGAAAAAATTGTTGAATGGCCCCCATCACCATCGGCCCGCGCCAAATGACTGGCTTATTTTCATCAATCAAGAAGCCAATGGACATTAATTTGACGCCATAGGCTTCCAAGGGAACCAGCTTGTTTCCCTGGACTTCGGGGTAACGATTCGCCCCCATCATGATTGGAATCGAGGGCCCAAAGACATCGGCATCCATTAATCCAGTTTTAAACCCGTTTTTGACGAGTCCTACCGCTAGATTGCAAGCGAGTGTGGACTTCCCGACGCCTCCTTTTCCAGCGGCGACGGCGATTACATTTTTAACTCCGGGAATCAGACTATTCCCAACAGGAGCTTGGACTTGCTCTGTTTTCATTTCTACCGTTTTGACACCCTCTAGTGCCAAAATGGCTTTTTTGCAAGCCTCTTCCAATTCCGCTTGAAATTTTCCTGAAGTAGCCGGGAGCTTGAGAACAAAAGAAACTTTAGAACCAGAGACTATCAAATTATGGATAGCATTGGCCTCAATCAGATTTTTTTTACTGCTGGGTTCTTGGATTTTTTTTAAAGCATTTAAAATATGTTCGCTATTCAGTGCCATGCCAATTCCTTTTGTTGAGTAAAGAAAGAAGGAGATTCTCTTTAAAAAAAACATTATACCTGCTTCATTTTTTGTTTTCAAACGATGGGATGGAGAACAAATTTTTCTGCGACGCTTACCCTTGTTAAACGAAAAAACTTCCAGTATGATGAGAAGGATCTTCTTGTCCTCAATATTTCACGAAATAGTACTGTTTTTCTCTTGTAAAATGAGAAACAAAAATGGTTCCAAAGTTTTTTACGCCTGAGGAAGCCACTAAAACCCTTCCTTATGTCAAACAAGTTGTAGCAGAGATTCAAGAAGTTTTTCAGGAACAACTGAAGACGCAAGATGAGGAACGACTTGAATATTTAGAGCATCGTTTGCATGAATTAATTCGGGAACTAGAGACCGCAGGCGGATATTTAAAAGATCCTCGTTTGGGTCTGATTGATTTTTATGGAATACGCGGAGACGAAATTGTTTGGCTTTGTTGGAAAGCTGGAGAAGAGACGATTAATTATTGGCATGGACTGACCGAAGGCTATGCGAAACGGCAATTAATCGTGGGTTGGCCAGATAACCAACTCAATTCCCCTTCTACTTCTTAATTTTGAAAACAACCGAGATAGGTTTTACAATGGATTTAGCGAAAATTGAAAAAGCGGTCGAAATGATTTTGGAAGCCATTGGAGAAGATCCGTTGAGGGAAGGATTGTTAGAAACCCCTAAACGAGTCGCCAAAATGTATCAGGAAGTGTTTGAAGGAATGGCTTCTCAACCCGAAGAGCATTTATCGACTTGTTTTACGGAAACTTACAGCGAAATTATCGTCGTCAAAGATATTCCCTTTTACAGTATGTGTGAACATCATCTCTTGCCCTTTAGCGGAGTGGCGCATGTTGCCTATATTCCCAATGGGCAAGTCGTTGGAATTTCTAAACTTGCTCGCGTTGTTGAAGGATTTGCCCGCCGACCTCAAATTCAAGAACGCTTGACCAACCAAATTACAGAAGCAGTCTATACTCAATTAAAAGCACTGGGTGCTTGCACCGTAATGGAAGCTTCTCACACCTGTATGACAATTCGGGGCGTAAAAAAATCAGGGAGTTTGGTTCTGACCTCTGCTTTACGAGGAGTTTTTGTAGAAAATATGGCTTCTCGGGCGGAAGTGTTTTCTCTGATTCAACGGCATTGTCAAATCTAGCAGAATTTAGATATCCGATATTGAAAAAAGCGAAGCTTCGCTTATAATGCTTCCATATTTTGTATCTTGCTCATTTTTTTTAAAATACATTTCCTTTCAATAAATCCATCCTATTTTTTATGGGATAACACCCAAAAAAACTCCTCTATTCAAATAGAGAGAATCCTTAAAATAAAGGGGATCAATAGAGACAAAGTTTCTCTCATCTTTTATTTTTTTTAAAAATTTTTAAGAGGGGATTCCGACAGAATAAGGGAAAAAATTATGAATCAAGAAAATGAATTAGAAGAAGAAAAAATTGGGGATGAAGAAGATTTGATTAATAACACAACCCTCAAAAGACGAACCGGGATAAACACAGGGACACGCAATATTTATCAAAACCGTGTGGCTGAACTTGAATCGATCCTGGAAAAAAATTCAGCGAAAAAACAATTGATCGTGCTCAAAGGCTGTCCAGATCCAGATAATATTGCTTCTGCAGTCACCCATAACTATATTTGTAGTCATTATGGGATTCAATCCACGATTTTGTACTTTGAGCCCATTTCTCATCAGGAAAATCGAACGCTTGTGAAAGCGTTAGAAATTTCGCTCATTCGCTATGAAGAAGGAATTGATCTGAAAGTTTTTGATTGTTATTCCATTCTCGATGCGCAATCTGCGGATTTTCCTTTTCAAAACCTTCTACGCGAAGATTGTTTTCTTCTCTGTTTTGTCGATCATCATAAAAATACTTTGCGTGAAAAAGCAGAATTTATTGATATTCGAGAAAATGCAGGTTCTTGTTCTAGTATCTATACTGAATATATTCGCTATGGAACTTTTCCCTTTGTGGCGAACGATCCAAAAGCTTGTAGACTTGCTACCGCCTTAATGCATGGGATTCGTACCGATACGGACAACTTTTTCCTTTCACGCGATATTGATTTTCGCGCGGCAACTTATCTTTCTCAGTTTGCGGATAATGAACTCTTAAAAATTTTTGCAACCCAAAAAATTTCCTCTAAAACGATGCAAATTTTGAGTGACGCGCTCGAAAGCAAAGTGGTCAAAGATAATTTTTTGATCGCTGGGGTGGGTTTTGTTCGCCCGGAAGATCGCGACGGAATTGCTCAAGCCTCCGATTATCTAGTTCGAAGAGAAGGAATTGATACCGCAATCGTTTTTGGAGTGGTCAATGATCATATTGACGCTTCCTTGCGCACCAGTTCTCAAAGTTTAGATCTGGATCAATTTATCAAATCTTTGGTAGGCTATGATGTAGGAAATAAACCGTATGGTGGCGGACGTGCTGAAAAAGGAGGGTTTCAAATCCCTTTAGGAATTTTCTTTAATTGTCCTGATCGTTCTTTATTATGGAACATTATCGAAAAAACGATTTGTGATATGGTCTTTAAAAAAATTGGGGTGACACAAGAAATCCCAGAATAACTTACGAAGCCATCCTTATTTTTGTTGTTTTAAGGTCTAGAATGTAGGGAATCTTACTTTTTTTATGGATAATTTGAGGTAACTATGTCAAGAGTTTGTGATTTTTGTGGAAAGAAAACATCCTTTGGAAAACAATACGCACGCCGTGGTTTGGCAAAAGCCAAAGGAGGCGTTGGACGAAAAATTACTGGAAAAACTCGACGTAAATTCCAAGCCAATTTGCAGAATGTTCGCGCCGTGATCAATGGAGGGGTACAACGTGTGCGTTCTTGTACGCAATGTATACGAGCAGGAAAAGTGCAGAAACCTGTTAAAACTGCGTATCAATCCCCAGAAAAAGATAAAACCACTAAAACCACTAAAAAAGCGAAAACCGCAGGGACTAGCTGATCGCTGACTTTTATTCTTAACGAAATTGAAATAAGGAAACAGGCCGACAACATCGAATGAATACGCCAGCCTCCTTTAATGAACTTGAGCGACGGGTTGAAGATTTAACCGAAATCTTAAAAATTGCCCGTTCTTTAACCGCTGAAAAAAATTTGGATGAACTGCTCCATCTCATTATTGAATCTGCCACTCGTGTGATGCATGCAGATCGATCCTCTCTTTTTTTAGTGGATGAAGAGAAGAAAGAACTTTATTCTAAAATCGCTCAAGGTTCTAAAGAAATTCGATTTTCTATCGGGGCTGGAATTGCTGGTGTCGTCGCGCAAACCAAGACTATTATTAATATTTCAGACGCGTACCAAGATTCTCGCTTTAATCAAGAATTTGATCGAAAGTCTGGATACTGTACGCGGACGATTCTCTGCTCCCCTTTAGTTACCCACGAAGGTAAAGTCGTCGGAGTGCTACAGGTTTTAAATAAAGCGCAAGGCACCTTTAGCGCGTATGATGAATATCTATTGCAAGCCCTCGCAAATCATGCGGCGATTGCTCTGGATAATGCCCAACTAATCGGCCATTATTTAGAAAAGCAACGTCTCCAACAATCACTCTCCATTGCGCGCGAAATTCAGCAATCCTTCTTTCCACAGATTCCACCCCAATTTGAATCTTATGATATTTATGGAACCTCCCTGAGTTGTGACGAAACAGGAGGCGATTATTTCGATTTTATCCCAGTGACAGAGCATCAAATCGCCATTGCTGTCGGAGATGTTTCTGGACATGGATTGGGAAGCGCTTTAGTGATGGTGGCGGCTCGCGCTTCCTTGATCGGTTTTTTAGATTTACAGCTCGATATTTCTCAAATTCTGACTCGAATGAATCGGCAACTCACTCGGGACAATTCTAGCGAAAAATTTATGACCTTGCTGGTGGGGATTCTCGATATGAAACAACATACGTTTCAATATACGTCTGCCGGACATGATGCCCCCCTGTTTTTTCAAAAAACGTACCATATCTTTCAAGAACTCGACTCGACCGGAGTTCCTCTAGGAATGTTAGAAAATGAGGAATTTCCAAAATCAGATATTTATTCCATTATTCCGGGGGATATTCTTCTCTTTGCGACCGATGGCGTTTGGGAAACAATGGATGCCAAAAATGAAACCTTCGGAAAAGATCGAATTATGGATTTAATACGCAACGAATGTCATTTAAGTGCTAAAGATCTGGTCGAAACCATCCTAAAAGAACTGAAACGTTTTTCAGAAAATCAAATTCAGCGAGATGATATTACGTTAATTATCTTAAAACGAATTCCTTTAAAACCTTAGTTTTTTCAGAAGAAGAATTGATCTTCCACCCTTTTCCTTATATCCTAAACAAAAGCTATATTATTCTCTAGAAGTTTAAGGATGACCCATGTCTTACGGAGAGCTCCTTTTTGGAAATATTGCCATTCAATTTCGCTATGCAACCCAAAAAAAAATTGAAGAAGCGTTAGAAAAACAACAAAACAAATATCCCGATCTCCCTTTAGGCGAGATTTTGATTCGTTTAGATTATTTAACGAATGAGCAACGCGACGAAATTGTTCGAGTTCAATTTGAGTCCAAAGTCCGACCTTCTAATCTGAAATTCGGAAAATTGCTCATCTTAAACGGATTCATCTCTCAAAAAAAACTGTTAGAAGTCATTGAAAAACAAAAAATTTATCTCAAAAAAACGGGCAAGATTCCTCCGCTCGGAAAGCTTTTAATTTCTGAAAATCTGATTACTCCTCAACAAAAAAATGCGATTATTAGTATTCAGCATCGTCTCAATAAAAATACGCAGCCTTCAGGAAGTTCTTCTGCAAACGATTTGTTGGAAATTATGGAAGGAGATCTCGAAAAAGATCAGGCCCAACTCATCACCACCGCAGATTTTAAACTCAATTCTGATGAACGAAGTTGCCCGGCTTGCGAATCCATTATCATGAAAGATTTGACTTTTTGCCCCCAATGCAAAACCTATTTTTGTAGTTATTGCACCGGAGAACTTGATGCCGAAAAACGATTTTGTCAGGCCTGCGGAAAATTTGTGGAAGGTCAAGCACCCAAACTTTACAAGCGAACCCAAAAACACTCTTCACTGGCAACAAGTATCACCTATATCTTTTTTGCGGTTGCTTTAATAGGTGCTATTTTTTTGATTAAAATCGTTTTTACCAAAGAAAAACCGCGAGAGGTCGTGACAATCAAAAAAGAAGGAGATTTAGATACCCTCTATTACGATACTCTAGATTTTATTTCGAAGAAAAAATTTGATGTGGCGGGTAATAATATTGCGAAATTTCGAAATGCCCTTAATGAAAAATCGCTGGATAGCGCTAGTCATGCCGTTTATTTGGATCAAATGGAATCCCTCTCGGTCGCTTTAAGTGAGGCTCAACAAAAACTCATAAAAGATGCAGAAACGGCCATTCAAGAGACTAAAAAGGAAGAAAACCAAAATTCTCGTCCCCTCTCTTTCCCTGAATTGATGCGTAAAGCAAAGAATTTGATGGATATTAAAGATTATCCAAAAGCGACCGCGACTCTCGAGGAGCTCAACGCCCGCCCTGAACGTACTTGGCAATCTCTTTATATGGCGGGAGAAGTGGCGCTCAAACAAGAAAAAATAGAGGTTGCCATTAAATTTTTTGAGCAATCCCGAGAACTGGGTGGTTCCGATTTTGCGGAAAAAGATTTAACTGCACTTTATAACAAACTTTTACCTTTATATTCTCCACTTCGTGACGCGGAACGCATTATTTTATTATTGGAACCGCTCCCCAACCGAAGTTTCGAATATGACAAATTGCTCCTTTACTCCTACTGGCATATTGGAAAACGAGAGCAATGCTGGGAGATTTTATTCAAAAATCAATCCGCGCCTGATCTCAAATGTCAGGTCCTTTTAGCCGAATATGCCTTAATCAAAAAGAAACCAGAAATGATTCTCGTGATTATGCAAACCGTCACACAAGAATTAAAAACGTCTTTTGTCGATTTTTCTTTATGGAAAAAATGGCACGAACTCGCGACAAGCAAAGATCAATTTTTGCGGATTTCGTTAAAAAGCGGGAAAGAAATTCAAGGAAAATTGATCGAAGAAACACCCGGAGTCTTCAAAATTGAAACTCCAGACAAAAAAATGACTCCGGTCAGCAAATCTCAAATTGCCAAACAAGAAACGATTCCCAACCCCGATCTAGTTCTTTTAGAGCGCTTTATTGAGGAACGGGCTGCGGTTCCGTTTAACGATATTCCCCGTTTTATGGAACTCGCTAAAAAATATCTTGAGAATCCGGTATTAAAACCTTTTTGTATTGCGATTTTGATTCGTTTTGAAGACGAAGTTCCTGACGCTTTTGAACTGATTCGTGAAAACGGATTTCAAGGAGCGCCTGAAGCCTTCCTTCATCATAGTCTAGTGGATATGAGTCGCGCTTTGGATTTTTCGACCAGTAAACTGGGTGAGAATTCGCTTAAACCCATTCAAGAGATGCTGGTGTTATCTCCGGATAATCCTTATCTTTTGTATTTTTTGGCGGCTGTTTCTGGAGAAATGCGAAAAACGAAAGAGGCCCTTGAGGCTCTCGATAAAATTCCACCCCAAACGAAAATTCCTAGGCTCCAAGAACTTCGAAAACAAATGAACTATCAAATTAGAGCCTATTGTCCTCTTTGTCATGGAGCCAAAGGAGAAGGCTGTAATGCTTGTGGACAGCGAGGTAAAACGCTTTATGAATGCCCTGTTTGTAAAGGAAGTATGAGAAATCCTGATCCCAAGAAAAAAAGTGAACCTTGCCCAAAATGTTCGGGACAAGGAAAACTTTCAGAAATCTGTTCGAATTGTAAAGGGGCAAAGTTTGTTCGCTGTTCCTACTGCGGTACAGGCCCGGGAGAACCTTTTCCAGAATACGAAGTAAAGCGATTAAACTGGTTTATGGACGAAGAACTTGCTCGTTTTATGCAAAACGATACAATAAAACTGGAGTTTATTTTTCCCAAAACGAAGTTTAAATATTAATACGTTCTATTGCTGAATTTGCTAAGAATTTTGGAGCAGAAGGTGAGAAATTTATATGTTTAAACTTCATGAGGAATATGAAGTACAGATTTTTTTTCCCCTTGCCAAAACTTTGCATCTATTTAATACCACCCAAAAAAGCCCTGATCTCGCGACCTTAATTTATCAATTTATTTCTCATACCGCGGCTTGTCTTTTTGCGGATTATCATCATCAACTTTCGCTTTACAAAAACGCGAGAGAAGTGGAAGATTTTATCTTTCAGTCTCAGCCCATAGATCTGGATTTTCAAATTCGTCTGATTACGCTACTGGTCGCTACCCATCCTATTCATGAGCCTTATATTCATCCCAATCTCAAACTGTTAGAAATGACTTTTTGGGAAGAAGTCGAACAATTACGACAATTTTATCGGACCGCGATTCGTTATAGTTATCTGATTTCTCTTCAAGAATTAAAAAAATGTCAAAAACTCTTTAAATTAACCTTAGAACGTTTTTATCCTTTTATTTCAACGCCGATCCTCCTTGTGGCTTCGGATTCTTGCACACAATTGAACGGAAAGAACCCGCAATCGATCCCGTCTCCCTCTCTAGCCGAGGGACTTTATCTTCAGAAATCAGCCGAAAAATGGATCCCTTTGATGCCTGCGTATGTTTCCAATCCCGCACCCGAATTTGCCTCTTTTCAATTTCTTCAACAACCCGACTGGAAGATGCAGCCTCGCTTCAAAACCAATTTTGAACGCTATCAACAGGAGCTTCAGGGGCATCTCGATTTTTCTAATTTAGAGAAACAACATCCTCAGTATTTTCTCGCCTATCGTATTCAAGTTCCTTTAAAAACGTTTTTTAAAAAAACGGAAGAACGGTTACTCTGTCTTGGCGGTCCAGGATTAGGGAAAACGGCTCTGAGTGTTCATCTGGAAAAAATTTGTAGTTTGAAAAATTATTTAGTGATAAAATATTTTGTCCAGTATCAAACGCTTTTTCAATCCGCTTCAACCTTTATTCGCTATTTCCATTACACTCTTTCTCAACATATCGCGCTCGCTTGGACTCTCCCGAAAGAAGAGGCGAAATTAATGGATTTTTTTCTGGAAATGCTCAAACTTTTAGCGAAACAAAATAAAACTTTTCTGTTAATTCTGGATAATCTTGATGACGCCATTGAACCTTTTTTACCGGGGGAAGAATCTCTATTTAACTTGATTTGCAGGGAATTCCCAGGAAATTTTAAAATTATTGTTACCGCGCATTCGGATTTCTTCGGACAAAATTATCTCGCCGATCGTCTTCTCGAATTACTCCCGTTAACCGCTCAAGAAAATCAACGATTTTTAAAAGATTTAGGGCATAAACAATCCAAAGAGGCTGAAAAAAAATTTCAGATTGCCGAAGGGAATCCGCTCATTCTCTCAGAAATGTTTGCTTGGGATCAGCCTAATCTGAACGCATTACCTTCATTAGAATCTTATTTTCGAAAATTATTTATTCGCTATTCTACCGCTTTGAACTTGAAAATTTTTTTGATTCTGGTGCAATATCCTCAAGGGATTTCTCTTGCAGAATTATCGAAACAACTTCATTGCCTCAGTCCTGTGCTTTCTCGACAAATTAAAGGGATCAAACCCTTACTTCAAGGGTTTCACCACAAAATTCGTTTTTTTCATCCTTTATTTCACGAATATTTACAGCAACTCCTTCAAAATTTGCCTTTCCCAAAAAAGGTGGACTAGTGGGAAAAGATGAATTCCGCTATCAGATCATTAATGAAATGCCCTATCCTTTAGGGTTACTCTATCGTAATCTTTGCCAATCCTACTTGCTCTACGAGGAAACTCAACAGCAAGAAGCATTTCGGAGAGATCTCTTCTCGTTTGGTTATGGTTTTTCTCATTTCCTCAGTCTCTTGAATTTAAAGCAATATTTGGCCGAAGATCCGCTTTCTTCGCCGAATCTCAATAAACAAATTTTACAAACCTTTCGGAGTAAACCCGCTATTCGATGGCAAATTTTGCTGACACAAAATTTGACTAAAGTCGGTTTTCGCCCCTTCATTCAAGAACTCAAGGATATTTTACAAAAACCAGTCCCTATGGCTTTAATCGCTCCATTTCAAGACGATGAAACGCTTCACGAAGATTGTATTTCGATTTTAAGCTACTTCTTTGAAATCCCAAACCCACTGAGTTCAAAAAAAATAAAAGCTTATTTTCAACTCGCGGAGTTTTTATTACAGGAATATTCGTTCCTCAAAGAGTATTATCTGGTCGTTCCTCAAGAAGATCATTTTTGGCTGTGCCAAGGAACTCAACCTAAACTGACTCGGATGAGAACGGCGCTCCAGTTTGATCGTCACTGGGAAGGTCATCTGTTTCTTGTTTCCAAGTCCCAAAGTTACTTAAATTTGCATCCTTTTATTGTCTTTAAAAAGCATGAAAATCAACCCGAACTCCATTTTTTGCACCAAGAAATCGCAAGTCGTGTTCAATATGTGGGTCATGGATTGAAGTCCTTATATCTTGATAATGAACTGGCTCCCGGGATTTTGTCTCATTATCAGAAAATTGTCATTTCTTTACGGAACTTTTCCCTGACGAGTCGAGTTCAACGTTTCCATAAACCCTCGGAGCTTCCGCAAAGAAAATTTATTCAATTTCATTTAAATCATTTTCTAGAATCTCATCGACAAAAAGAATTCTCCGCATTGAAAAAATTTCTTCAGGACGAAATAGATGGATACGCAGTCATCTACGGTCCTTCTGGAATCGGAAAGACGGCTCTTCTTTGTAAGATTTATGAAGAAAAACATAAAAATCATTTTTGGTACTTTTTTCATCCACTCGCGGAGGTCCAAAATACGCCAGAAGATTTTTATCAAGTCATTTTGCTACAAATGAAACTGGCTTTTTCGTTAGCCTTCAATATTCCAAGCAATTTAAAAGAATTACATCTCCTTTTTTGGGAAGTTTCTAGCCAATGTGCTCAACTTTTGAAACAAGAAGAAAAAAAATTAGTGATCTGGATTGATGGAATCAATGATATCGCAAAAACGGGAACTGAATATTTGCTAGAATATCTCCCGAAAAAACTTCCTGAAAATGTGCTCTTTATCTTTACGCTTCAAACTCAGGAAAGTCAGTTTTTGAACGCCTTGAATCTCTTCTATTTGGAAACACGTATTCATCCCATTCCAACTTTGTCCCCGATGATTGGCCTTGATTTTCGGGCCTTCAGTGAATTATTGCGTTCCATCCAAACCCACTTTCTTTTTAAACAAGAAACTTTAAATCGTTTATTTTTTCTAATCAAAAATCAAGAGGAACGGATTTCACCCCTGTATTTGAATTTGTTAAAGCGTTGTTTACAAATTTCCAAAGATAAAATGCTTCAACCCTATCGCTTTCCTAAAAATGAACAGGATTGTTTTCTTTTTCTATGGAACCGTATTCCCCTCACCGATCATGAAATGGTCTTTCGGTATTTAGCGATTCTGAGTCTGATGCAAGAAAAAGGGACGGATGATTTATTTTGCCGACTCTTTCATAAAAGCCACGAATATATTTCCGAAATCTTTATCTGGTTGGATCCTTTTTTAATTCAAGATGAAGAAGGGTATCAAATTTTTCACCCGCGAATCAAGGAATTTATTCAAGAACAATTTCAATCTGTTGAGTTAGCTCAATTTCATTTTCAGTTGGCCCAATTTTATGACAAACCAGAAGAACAAGCCTGGTTTCAGATCGAAAATACTTCAACCTTTTATTATTTGACCTATCATTATTACTATTATTTTCAGTTTAGTAAAAATTCAAAATGGTATTTAGAAATCATCGAAGATCCAACTTATATAAGAGAAAAGGAACGCCGTATTCGTGGATTTCAGTCCATTTTGGACGAACTGAAACTTACTATTCAGCTTTTTTCTTCCGAGAATAATTTTGCAAAACTTATTCGCTATGGATTTAAATACAACAATACCAAAAATTATCGCGAAAAAGGCTTAACGGAAGTGGCTCAACTCTTTCAACAAGGGCACTATGGAGAACTTCTGCAAATTTTTAAAGATTTGGATTCGCTCCAATCTAAAAGACTAGGTATCCTCTTTATTGCTTATGTTTGCGCGGAACAACACCGGCCTGAATTACAATCTGCTTTGGAAGCGTTGACTTCCCTTTCGTCGATGGGAATGGTTTTGGAACTCCGCCATTTCTATATTCCGATGGTCAAAAAATTGGTCGCCTTAAATCTTCCAGAATTGCTCCACTTTAATCGAAACCTCTCTCAAATTCATTTTCGAACACTCCATCTTTTACCAGAGGCTTCAGCGGAAATCGATTCCAAGAAATTTTATCACCATATCCATCTTTTATTCCAATTTGCTTCCAAAGATATTGAAGATCCCCTACTCTACGAAAATCTCCTCTGCTTAATCATCACGTCCCAAGCCGATGAATTTCTCGATTTCTATTTTCAAGAAACAAGAAAAAAGTTGAGTTCTTATGGAAAATATACACCCATTGATTTGTCTCCGTTTCTTATTCGCTTAGGTTCGACCTTCTATAAACGTGGATTTCTAAGCGAACTCGAAACCATAAAAAAATGGGTTGAAATTCATTTTCCGATTCAAGATAGCGAACTTCAAGAAAATCCAGACTGGGAGGAATTAGCCGAAACACGAGAAGAAGTCCGAAAAGCTCTAGCTCTAGAGATTTGCCGTCAAAAAGCCTTTCAATGGCTCGGAGAATCCTATTCCTTTAAAGTGACTGCGATTCCAAGTCTTTCCAAACTGACCCTAATAGAGATCGATGATTTGATTGAAGCGATTGTTTCCATTGAAGATTTTTCATTACAAGCCCAGTTGGTTCGCCAATTACTGGAAGCTTTGGAAGCTTATATTACGCCCTCTCATGAGTTCAAAATCAAAATTTTGGAACAGATTTATCAAAAATGCTTTCACGAAAAACATCCCAGCGTAGAATTCTTAGTCCGGATGTGCAAGATTTATCAAGAAAGCGCACGCAATATCCAATCCAACTACAGTCATCCGCTCTTACTAGAACTTTGCAAACAACTTAAAAATCGTTCACAAATCACTTCTTTAGAAAAAATTATTCAAGAAGAGCGACACCGTTTGGGAAACCAACCCAATTCGTTTCTTTACGAATTAAACCAGTTGCTTTCTCCTAATTCCAGTATTTTTGAATCGATACCGCTTTTGGAATGGAATGCCTCTGTAATCAAATGGTTCCAGGAAGAAATTCATTACGAAGATCTCGATTTTGAACGATTTTCTGAACTCATTTGCCTTTTGAAACAAGAAGATTTTTTAAATTTAGAGCAAGTGACAGAAGTCTCGAGCATTCTCAAAAAAATGTTTCGCCATCCCGATATGAACCAAAAAATTGCTTTTGAGTACTTACCCCTTTTTCTATGGATTCCACAAATCATCCGCGCCTTATTTGTTCTTCCAACCTTCGATGAAGGAGAACTTCTCTTACAAAGCTTGATTGATAAACTCTGTCGTATCGAAAGCTTTCAACATCAACGAAAGGCCATAGAGAATTTGATGGAAGGCTTAAAGAGTTTTGAAGATGGGAACGATAGGGCTTTGCGTCTCATTCAGCGTCTCTTTAGTTATACCGCAAGGCTAGAATATGCCAAAAATCAAGAGTTCTTTCTGGCGAACCTCTTTTTTCTTTGCACCCAAATCCGAAATTTAGAACTCAGAAATACACTGTTGATGGACGCAAGAGAAGCCATTGCGACCCATCCGTTCCCAGAAAGTCGCTATAAAATTTTTACCTGGCTAACTTCGGCAAAAATAGGCCACAATTTGCAAACTCAATGTTTTGTATCTAGTTTAATTGAACGGGAAAAAATCAAGCAATTACGTACTCGCTATTATTATCTCCTTGGATTGGCTCATCAACTGTTGAAGCTAGAACATCTCCAAAATGCCATCGATATTTTCGTCAAAGTCCAAGAAGATGTTTATAAGCTTCCCTCCTCTGAAAAAAAATGTCGACTCTTAACGGAATTAGCCTCTGGTTTTTATGAGTGTTTA
This sequence comes from uncultured Planctomycetota bacterium, assembly GCA_964530615.1. GTDB lineage: Bacteria > Planctomycetota > JBBTDB01 > JBBTDB01 > JBBTDB01 > JBBTDB01. Next base: position 46,796 of record CAZHAR010000027.1, read on the forward strand.
CAATATGATTTGCTCGAATCCACCTTGGAAGAATATTATCGTTGTGCCTTCCAAATAGAAGACAAAAAAATGGGGAGTGAACTTCTATTCAAAGCGATTTATCAAATCTCTAGTTTCCAAAAATATCCCCAAATCGAAACCTTGTTTAATCGCGCGACTCGCAATATTCGAGATTGCATTCAAAACGAAACCTTCTGCGAACAAGCTGTTATTTTAGCGACTCTCGGAAAAATTTTAGTGCGCTTCGGACAAAAGAAGCAAGGCACAGAAACTATTTTTGAAGGCTTCCCCTTGCTCCAAAAAATTGATCTAAAAATCGATAAAAAAGGAGAAGAACAAATTGCTTCTGCGCTCGAAAAAATCATCTACGAAGTCAATTCAACTCGTTCTCCGGAATTAATTGAACAAGTGGTAACGACCTTGAGCGAAAAATATCATGAGGAATTTTTCTTTCGCCATGCAGGATATTCTCAGGAATATCGAGCTTTAGTACTGACCAGTTTTGGAGAATCCTACTTCCACTTACAACAACAAGAGAGATCCCAAAAATTCATCAATATCGCTATGGGCCATTTGCGTGAAATCGAATCGTTTGATTTCGCCGGAGAAACATATATTTTAATTTGTAAAAAACTACTCAGTATGGGGATGGAAACCTCAACTCATTATGAAAAAGCGTTAACAAAAGCGATTAATTTTATCAAGAAAACCCCAGATGAAAACCTACGATATCAACGAATTGAGGCGTTTGCTCGGATTCTCAAAGGAATGGATGATCATTCTCTGGCCCTGAAACGCTTAACCAATTTAACGCCGATTGCATCCAACTTTTATGATCAAGAGCTTCGAGAAAAAGCATTGGCAACCCTTGCGCGTATTTTTTGCCAAATGGGCTATTTTGAACTGGCGGAAGAACTCTTAAAATCCGATAGCGCCGCTAAATCTGTTTTTTTACCCGACTACATCTTGGCACTCGCTAAAAAAGAACCCCAAAAAGCAATTGACCAACTTAAATTCCTCCCGCATTCTAACGAAAAGTGGGAGCTCGTTCGCCAACTAGCAACTCAGTTTGATGAGAAAAAAGAAATTGATTCTCTCAAACAACTCACTCTTTTAGCCATCGAAGATCACGAAACTATCGATTTTGTCTTTTATAAATTACTTCATGTTCTCGATAACAAAGAAATTATCGAACAACTAAAGAATCAATATCTTGCGGAATGAAACTAAAAAAACTCTCGACCCTCACTTGCCGAGAAACCCATCCTTATTGGTTAATTCTCCTCTGCTTCCTAGGGTTCGCTTGGATTGGACACCCGCCAATCCCCTCCGAAACTCTTCCCTCCGCGAATCCGGCCCCTTTTTATCAAAAATTGTATACCCATCCTGATCGATCCCTCGATCCAGAATCTTCTTGCTCCTATTTCGAGCCTTCTCCTCGTTACTTTCCTTGGATTTTGAACACCTTCAGCATTTATGTGCTTTTTAAAATGATGCGTCGCCGAGATAATTGCGGCGCTTTTCGGTTGGCCTGTATCTCCGCTTTTGCGACCCCTTGTTTCAGTCAACTCAATGACGAACTTTCGCCCTTGAATCTGTTATTTTTGGTTCAAGCCTTATTACTCTATTATCTTTCCGGCGGCGGATATCGTTTTCGTTCGTATTGGATAGGGTTTTTACTAGGAACCCTCTGTATTCTTCACCCCGGTTTTTTTCTGGGGACCTTTGTTTTCTTCCACCTACTTTACGTCAAAGAAGGAAAACGATTCTTCTTCCCCACGTTTATTATTGCCATTCTTACTTTTTTGACGCTCCTCTTCCTTTTGCCTAATTATCGTTTTTATTCAGAATGGGATCTGCAACGAGATCCACTAGATACTTTATGGGAACAATGGTTCTCGTTTGAGAGTGGCCTTCTTTTTTATTGTCCTTTTTTATTTTTTGGAATGGCTGGGATTGTAAGAGCCTTCAAGAGTGATTCGACGTTTCATATTTATCTGATTCTCTTTTTACTTGGACAAATGTTGAGTATTGCGACATTTCCAAGAGACATCGATCCCAAATTATATCGTCTAGAAAGTCTTCTGCTCTACCCTTATCTTCTTGTATTTCTTCATCTTCAATGGCGACTGATTCTCCAAAAAAAAAGGACAAGACTCCTGTTCACAGGAACGGTTCTTTTTTCCTTATATTTTCAACTTTCTATTCTTTGATCTTTTTTAGTTCGCGTTTCTTTTATTTGGGGAGCAGTTTTTGAAATTCTTCTTCAGAGATGAACTGCACACGCCCGCTTAAAAAGATAACGTTTCGGCCCTCCCAAATGCCTTGATTCGTGTAACATAGTAAAGAATCTGGAGTGGAACCTTCAGCTAAAGCTCTTAAAACATAGGATTCCGGAGTAGGGGTATAGGGACAATAAAGCGGAAACTGTTTGGATAAAAAGTTCGTACTAGTGAGTTCTTCAAAAGAAGTCGGATAGCGTTGAAATTGACGATGATAGAGTTCTACCGCTCGATGAATGGATTGCAAACGAAATCGGCACTTCCATAATAGTTCCGTTTTGAAAAATTCACGCATCCGAAACCAGAGGGTATAAAAAGCTCGTCCTAAATATATTTGTTCTCGATGAATGGAACTCCATTGAATTTCAATATAAGAATCTTCTTCCTGGAAAAGGAAGCCCACGCCTAACGCCTTTTCTTCATTGATCGGAAACTTGGGGAGACCTTCAACGGCCATCACTTTCAAGAAATAATCGGGATCGCAATAGAACAAACGAGAACCGTTTTCTGGAGATTCGGGCCACACCGATTTAAATTGAGCAGAACTTGCCAGTGAACTTCCTTCGCATTCCGCCTGAATACAGGATTTAACGACTTCTGGCGAAAAAGCAACTACCAAACTATTTTGGGTACAAGCATAGGCCAGCGGAAATGGAGCATAGCGAGGATAGTTCCAGCGAATCACATAACCCAAATAATTTTCTTCTTGCCACTCTTCCAGCGGAAATAGTGCTGTCATTTTTTCAGAGGATTCCATTTGTTTGATCCAAGGCAATAAAATCTCGGGTTGTTTTACCTGAAAGATCATTCCGATTTGACTTAGAATCAAATCGATACGCTCTTGAAAAGGATACCTAGAAATCATGAATAGACCCATTTCTTCGCCTAAAAGAGGCTTCAGAACGCGCTCCCACTCTAGAATATTTTCGATATTCTCCGGGAAGAGGGGCCATTCTTTTTGAATTTTTTGACCATAACTGATCAAATTTTCAGACGTACTTAAAAAAGCCAAACAGGTGTTGACAGGTAAGACGTGGGACAGTTTTAAAGATTTTTGGGGAGAACGAAATGCCTGATAGACAGGCCAAGAAGGATTAAGAAAAAGATAAAAACAACTCGTGGATTTAGGATCTTTTAAGAAGTGATTGCTTCCAATCACAAATACATTATTCGGAATATCGAGTTTTTTCTGAAGGTCCGTGAAAAGACTCTTGATTAGACCCGGAAGGCTAGTTTCCATGAGCTTCCAAACTTTCACCATATTGAGATAAATTGTGGCGTAATGGCCTTCTTCCGATTGCGATTTTTCTTGAATCTTCTTATATCCGGGGGTACTCGCCAGAGAATTTGAGGGAGGCATCCCCCCGTTTAATATTTGGAGCAGATCTTTTTTATGTTGAGAGGCATGAAGGTAGTCTCCTTTGAGCGCGAGATAAAAAGGATATTCTAATGCGGAAATTTTAGTACTATAAATAATGATTCCTTCTTCTATCTCCTCTTCAATCTTTAACCATGAGCGCGACGTGAATTTATCTAACCACTCTTTTCCAACAGGATGGGTAAATTTAAGATGGATAGAAATTTCCGGAAGGTACGGATTCAAGTCCCAAACCGCAAGATGAATTTCATCGATATCTGTTAATAGGGTCGGAAAAGCAGACGCTTCAATCTTTCCACCTTGATCGAGATGATAAACCTTTAAAAAACGATTCGCAAAATGGAGCGTATTTTGTTCCAAGGTTTGACGCGCTTCCGGAGAAATAAATCGGAAACTTTCTTCATAAACCCTAGGAAGATTTTTTACATACGCGTAAAATAACGTTTGAGAGGGAAGCCATTCCGGAATCGAAAAAGTCTGAGCGTCAGAAGTTCCTAAAATAAAAATGAGAATAAATCCTTGCCATTTCCATCCAAACACAACATTTACCCTCCAGATAAAGAAATATCACAATCCATTCACAATTTAACGTTTTTCGTGATAAATAACAAATTTCTGTTTGACAAATCCGATCTTCCTGATATTATTAATAAAAATGAGAATCATTCTCATTTAAATAAAAAAGAGCCGAAAAAATGACTCGAATTCTTTCTTTTTAGAGGATATTCAGAGAAGAAAGGTATGTATGGTTTCAGACATCCTTGGCACAATTGCTGTTATAGGGAACCCTAATGTAGGAAAAACAACCTTGTTTAATGCTCTGACCGGCCTTAATCAACGCATTGGAAACTATTCAGGGGTGACTGTTGAGAAAAAAATGGGATATTTTTCGTGCCAGAATCAGAGCATTGCCCTAATCGATCTTCCGGGAATGTATAGTTTATCGGCACACAGTCTTGATGAACGAATAGCCCTTGATAATCTTGTGGGACAACTTGGAGCAGAACACGATAAGATTCAAGGAGTTTTGGTGATTGTGGACGCAAGCAATCTTCAACGAAACCTTTATCTTTTTTCTCAAATCACCGCCTTAAAAAAACCGATGCTGTTGGCCCTCAATATGTTAGATATGGCCAAAAAAGATGGAGTGACGATTCATTCAGACGTTCTCGCGCGGCAATTAAAAGTTCCAGTAGTCTCTGTACAAGCAAACAGTGGTCTGGGTGTGGAAGAACTCAAACGCAAGCTCGTTGAACTCCTTCAAGGAAAAATCACTGCCCCTCAATATTCCGAATCTGAGGTTTTTCAACCCCCTTACACCGAAGCGCTCCAGTTGCTTCAAAATGCGCTTCCACCAGAACTATTAAATCAACTCCATCCTTTTCAATTAGAGCGTATTTTAGTTGATCAAAACGGCTATTATGAAACTCAATTAACCACGCAACTGGGAGAGGCGTTTCAAAAAAAACTCCAAGCGATTCGTCAGCAAGCCGAGAACGAAAAACCTCTGTCTGCTTTGGAAGCAGAAGCTCGATATCGATGGATAGAGAAGAAACTGGTTGGAATTTTAGAATTTCCTCAAGAACGAAAAAAAGTCTTTTCCGAGTATTTGGACGCTATTTTAATTCATCGATTTTTTGGACTTTTCTTTTTTATAGGGTTGATGTTACTTCTTTTCCAATCCATTTATACCTGGGCATCTCCTTGCATGGATTTCATTGATCAGTCGTTTGGAAGTCTAGGAGAGTTCCTTGGAAATTATCTTCCAGAAGGAGCGCTGAGAAGTCTTGTGGTTGATGGGATCTGCGCTGGAATTGGGGGTGTTTTAATTTTTCTTCCTCAAATTCTCATCTTATTTCTTTTCCTAGCCATTCTGGAAGATTGCGGATATATGGCTCGCGCCGCTTTTTTAATGGATCGAATCATGTTTCAGTTCGGACTTTCTGGAAAGTCTTTTATTCCTTTACTCTCCAGTTTTGCCTGTGCCATTCCCGGAATTATGGCTTCGCGTGTGATTGCAAACCGGCAAGACCGATTTATTACCATCCTTGTTGCGCCTCTTATCAGTTGTTCTGCTCGTCTTCCGGTGTATACGATTTTGATTTCCGCGTTTATTCCGCCCCTAACGATTTTTGGGTTTTTTAATCTTCAGGGACTTGTTTTGTTTGCCGCTTATATGCTGGGTGCAATTGTTGCTGTATTCATGGCACTCGTTTTTAAAAAGACAATTTTTAAAGGACCGGCCACTCCGTTTGTGATGGAACTTCCCAATTATCAATGGCCAAATCTTCGGACGATCTTTTTCCGAATGTATGAAGCGGGTCTGGAATTCCTTTATCGCGCGGGAACCATCATCTTTGCGATTACCTTGATTATTTGGGCCCTCGCTTACTATCCGAGAAATGAAGCAATTGAACAAAAATATCAAAAATTGCAACAAGCGGAAGAAAGCCATTATCTCAAGGCGCTAGAGGGCCTCGCTTCAGAATCAAATCTTTCGGAGAAAGTTCTAAAAATAGAGGAGGTGGAACAACAGAACAAAGAACATTCTGCCGCTTTAGAAAATGAAAAATTAAGTCAACACCTAGAAAACAGCTTTTTGGCTCGATTAGGAAAAACAGTTCAACCGTTTTTTGCTCCACTAGGCTGGGATTGGAAGATATCCACCGCCGCGATAGCTAGTTTTCCAGCGCGTGAGGTCATTGTCGCAACTATGGGAACCATTTATTCTCTCGGTTCTGAAGAAGACGAATCCTCTGAATCACTTCGAGACGCACTAAAAAATAGCAAAAATCCAGACGGGAGCCTTGTCTTTAACATTCCAGTCGCTTTATCTATTCTTGTCTTTTTTGCTCTCTGCGCCCAATGTGGAGCCACTCTCGCCATTATTAAACGTGAAACAATGAGCTGGAAATGGCCCCTTTTTACTTTTGTGTATATGACCACACTCGCTTACTTCGGAGGTCTCTTGACATACCAAATCGGAAGGATGTGGCTATAAGTTTCTTGAGTTTGGATAGAAGGAAAAATTTTATGACGTTTCAAGATCTAATCGCCTTATCGATCGTTTTTCTTGTTTCTGGAAGTTTTTTCTATAAACGTTATTTCGCCAAAAATAAAATAAAAACCTGCGGGAAATGTTCACAATGTCCGTCGAACAACCCTCAATCAACCTCATCGTCTTCTTGTTCAAGTTCTGTTGTAATCACCCGTTCAGTGTGAGGAATTTTCAAATGAAACTCAGTGAAATGAAAAAAGGCCAATTTGGACAAGTCCAATCGATATCGGGAAACAACCCTATCGTTCAACGCCTCTATGAAATGGGAATTATTCCGGGGATTTCTATTCAGGTCCTACGGTTTGCCCCTCTTGGAGATCCAATGAGTATTCGTATCCAGAACACACAACTAGCCTTAAGAAAAACTGAAGCGTCTTTAATTGAAATGCTCCCTAATTAGCTTTTTTCTTGTATTCCTCTAGACTCTCTGATACAATGCAGCACCCTTCTTTGGCTTTTGGCTTTATTTCTAAGGCATTGTACTTTTTATACACACTAGGGGTTTTTATGCTTTTTCTCACCTTCCTTTTGGATGTCTCCACTACTTCTTCTCAAATGGATCTTCAATTAGTCATTAGTTTAATTGTGTTTATTCTGGTACTCATTCTGATAGGCGTTTATTATAAACCGCCAGAATCAACAGACTTCCCTTCACAACCCAAAAATTTGATTCCGCCTATTCATCCCCTTGAAAAACACATCCCTGAAAAACCCCCTGCGAACAAACCCGCAGAACCCAAACCCGCAGAACCCAAACCCGCAGAACCCAAACCCGCAGAACCCAAACCGCAAGCTTCTGCTCCGCTGAATAAACCCGCTTCTCCGCCCAGCAATAACTCCGCGAATAAACCGAATCAAAGTAAAAACCAAAAGAAAAACAAAAAAAAGAAAAAATAATTTAGATTTGGATTCAACAAGGAGAAGCGTATGTGGGCTCATTTTTATGAATGGATGACGATGCTGGTCCGGTGGCTCCATATTACTGCCGCTATGATGTGGATTGGAACATCCTTCTTTTTTATGTGGCTCGATCGGTCTGTCGTTCCTCAAAAAAATCCTAAACGGCAAGGACATATCGGAGAACTCTGGATGGTCCATGGCGGTGGATTTTATCAGGTCGAAAAAATGCTTCTCGGCCCAAACGAAGTTCCTACAGTACTCCATTGGTTCAAATGGGAAGCCGGATTTACTTGGCTCAGCGGAATGGTACTCTTAAGCCTCGTTTTTTACACTGGAGACGGAAGCTATCTTCTCGCCCAAAATTCCAAATTAAGCGTGAATCAAGCCAGCACGATAGGCATTTTTAGCATCCTTGGAGGTTGGCTCATTTATGATTGTCTATGGCAATCTCGGCTTGCTAAAAAATCAATGAGTTGTCATTTTTTGACAGTCGGGCTCGCTATCGGAATCGCTTATCTCCTCTGTAAAACCTTAGCCGGACGTGCCGCTTATATTCACATGGGCGGAGTCTTAGGAACCTGGATGATCGGAAACGTTTGGAACCGCATTCTTCCCAATCAAACTAAAATGATTGCGGCCACAAGAGCCGGGACCCCAGTCGATCCAAATTGGGCCATCAATGCGAAGAATCGTTCTACGCACAATAACTATATTACGCTTGCGGTCATCTTTATTATGATGAGCAATCACTTTCCTGATACCTACGGCCATCCCTACAACTGGGTTCTACTGATTCTGATCGGACTCGTCGGTGCTTTTATCCGCCTTTTCTTCAATAAACTGGAGAAAATAGGTTCTACGGCTTACGCATTCCTACTTCCGGCATTTCTAGGATTAGTGGCTCTGTTCTTCTTGACACTACCCACCTTAGATTCAGACACCATTGAAATATCGAATTCCAATAATGCAACAACTTCTGAAAAGACAACCCCTTCACAACCCTTAAAAAAAATTGACCCCGCGACTGTGGGTGGTCTTCAAGGGAAAGTTATTTTTGAAGGAACTCTACCCCCGATTAAAATGTTATCCAAAGAATCTTTTCCCGGAAGTTGTCACCATTCTGAATCGGTTCCCGATGAAACCGTTTTGATTCAAAATGGAGGATTAAAAAACGTCTTTATCCAAATTCGTAAAGGATTAGAGGATTTCGAATTACCTCCTCCGGGAAAGGCTGTTATTCTGGATCAAACAGGCTGTCTCTTCAGTCCTCATGTGGTCGCTCTGCAAACAAAACAGAGACTGATTTTTAGGAATAGTGATACGGAACTGCATAATGTCAACGGATTCTTTGAAAAGCAACAAATTTTCAATTTCGCGCTTCCGATGCAAAATCAGGAAGTGAAAAAAACATTTAAAAACCCGTTGTTTCCGATAGAGCTTCAATGCGATGTACATCCTTGGATGAAAGCGTATGTAGGTGTTGTGGACCATCCTTATTTTGCGGTCAGTGATGCCAACGGAGAATTTACACTCTCTCAGATCCCGCCCGGAGAATATCTTCTGGAAGCATGGCATGAATTCTATGGAACACAAACCCAGACCCTTGTCATCATTTCGCAAAAAAACACAGTCGTTACATTTACCTTCAAAGCCCAATAATTCGTTTCTTTTCACAAATACACAAATACGAGAAGTTTCCTATGTCTTCAACTACGACCATTTTACGTAGCCATCGTGTCGTTACTCCCCACGGAGTAGAACCCTGCGATGTCTGTATTCAGGATGGAAAAATTAAAGAAGTGCTTCCGTTCGGAAAAGCTTCTGGTGAATCTATCCAACGGGTCGATCCACTCGTGATTAGCCCGGGAATTGTTGATTGTCATGTGCATATTAACGAACCCGGACGCACGGAATGGGAAGGATTTCAAACCGCTACCCATGCCGCCGCCGCGGGCGGAATTACGACACTCGCCGATATGCCATTGAATTGTATTCCTGTCACCACGACCTTAAGCGCTTTTCAGCAAAAACTTAAAGCGTGTGAATCGCAATTGATGGTGGATTGCGCATTTTGGGGGGGACTCGTTCCCGGAAATATTTCAGATTTAGATCCGTTGATGAATGCTGGAATCTCTGGCTTTAAAGCCTTTCTTATCCATTCAGGAATTGATGATTTTCCAAACGCAACAGAATCCGATCTCAAAGCCGGAATGCCCCTCATCGCTCGAAAAAATTTGCCTTTATTAGTTCACGCAGAACTGAACTGTTCCGAATCTTCTCCCGAAATTCTGGAACGCTCCCAAACTCCCTACTCCAGCTATCTGGCTTCACGCCCCAAAAAATGGGAACTAGACGCGATTGCGCTTGTCATTCGTTTGGCTCGAAAAACGAAATGCCCTGTACATATTGTCCATCTTTCTTGTGCAGACGCGCTTCCTATGTTGGAAGCGGCCCGCGACGAAGGAATTTCAATCACGGTAGAGACCTGTTCCCACTACCTTACGCTATGCGCCGAAGAGATTCCTATCGGAGATACTCGATTTAAATGCGCTCCGCCGATTCGAGAAAAATCCAACGCGGAACGCCTCTGGAAAGGACTAGAGCGAGGAGTCATTGATTGCGTAGTTTCCGACCATTCTCCGTGTACTCCAGATTTAAAACGAATGGAACAAGGGGATTTTCAAGGAGCGTGGGGAGGGATATCGTCCTTGCAAATCGGCCTCTCTTTAATCTGGACCGAAGCTCGCAAACGAGGCTATTCTTTAAGCCAAATGACCCGATGGATGTCTGAAAACCCCGCCAAACTGTTGCGTTTAGATCAGCGAAAAGGAGCAATTGCGCGTGGATATGACGCGGATCTGGTACTCTGGAACCCTGAAGAATCCTTTCTTGTCACCTCTTCAATCATTCAACATCGCCATAAAGTGACCCCTTATGAAGGGAAAACCTTGTATGGGAAAATTCATCAAACCCTTCTTCGCGGACAAACGATTTATCAAGAAGGAACCTTTTCTTCCCCTTTCGGAAAACCTATTTTAAATCCCTCTCATTTCATTCAAGAAAGTACGCTATGAGCCAACCCGCACTTCCCAGTGCCGCCGCGTTTACAGGCTATATCGATTTAGTTTCAGAACGATTGGGCGGACGTGTTCTCTTGGCGAATGATGAATTCTTCGCACCTAAAGAAAACCTGCTAAAACCCGGACGCAGTATTTTTATTCCCGAGAAATACACCGATCAAGGGAAATGGATGGATGGCTGGGAAAGCCGACGTAAACGCGTTCCCGGGCATGACTGGTGCATTATTCAACTCGGAACTCCCGGAGTTCTTCATGGTGTCGATATCGATACGAATTATTTTTTGGGAAATCATCCTCCGTATGCTTCGATCGAGGCTTGTTGTTTCGATCACTCCGAGAGTCTATTTAAATTTGATCCCGATCAGGCTCGCTGGACCGAAATTTTAAAACGATCTCCGTTGCGTCCGGGATCTCAAAATATTTTTGGTATTTCCAACACACAACGCTGGACCCACTTGCGATTGAATATTTATCCCGATGGCGGAGTCGCGCGATTTAGAGCTTACGGAGAAGTGGTTCCAGACTGGAGCAAAATCAAGGATCAAGAGTTGATTGATCTCGCACTCATTACCAACGGTTCCAAAGCATTAGCCTGTAGTGATATGTTTTTCAGCCCGATGGAAAACTTGTTGCTTCCCGGATCAGCCGTAAATATGGGAGATGGTTGGGAAACACGCCGCCGTCGCGGGCCCGGGTATGATTGGGTCGTCATTCAACTAGGAATTTCGGGAACTTTGCAGAAAATTGAAATCGATACCCACTTTTTTAAAGGGAACTATCCCGACCGCTGTCGTTTGGAAGGATGCAATCATACAGCATTTCCGATTGATGCGCTGAATGCGCACGAAGTTCATTGGTTAGAGATTCTTCCAGAGACTAAATTAGAAGCGCACAAACAACATTTCTTTAGCAAAGAATTGCTCGATATCGGTCCAATCACTCATATTCGTCTGAATATTTATCCTGATGGAGGCGTGAGCCGCCTTCGTTTATGGGGTTTTCGAACCACAACAGTTGATCCAGTCCTCGAAAAAATCAATCAAGCCGAAGACGCAACACTTTCAGAAATGCTTTTACGTTGTTGTGGCTCAAAACACTGGGTCGAAAAAATGAAACAACATCGCCCCTTTACCACCCTTGCACATCTTTTCCAAACCGCACAACAAATTTGGTTCAATTTGCCTCCATCGGAATGGATGAACGCCTTCTCTCAGCATCCGAAAATTGGGGATAAGACAAATTTAAAAGAAAAGTTTAAAAATACACAAACCTGGGCCGAGAATGAACAGTCTCAAATTAAAGAGGCGACAGATGAGGTGTTGCAAAAATTAGTCGACGGGAATAAAGTTTATGAATCCAAATTCGGTCACATTTTTATTGTATGTGCGACCGGAAAAAGTGCTAACGAAATGTTACACTTGCTCGAAAAACGCATTGGAAATAATCCTTATCAAGAACTAAAAATCGCGGCAGAAGAACAATTTAAAATTACTCGTCTTCGATTGAAAAAATTGTAAAAGGAGAGAGGATGCCCAGTCCAATTACTTCGCACGTCCTAGATATCGCTAATGGAAAACCCGCTAAAGGTGTTTCCGCGGTTCTAGAATTTTTTGATGGAAAGAACTGGAACGAAATTGGGCGCGGGATTACCAATGATGATGGACGAATCCGCGACTTGATTCCAGAACCAAGCATTCTAAAAAAAGGAATCTACCGATTAACTTTTGATACCGCTAGTTACCGAAAAGAAACTCCGGGTTTTTATCCGTATATTCCGATTGTTTTTGAAATTCAACAAACCAATCAACATTATCATATTCCGCTACTATTAAGCCCTTTTGGTTATAGTACCTATCGAGGCAGTTAAGATTTTGTAGGGGCGATTCACGAATCGCCTCCGTATTCATTCAGGAGAAAATGATGACTTCACATTTAAATAAAAAAAAGACAGAAGAAATTTTAAAAAAACTGGCGTTGCCCAATAAAGCATTCTCAGCGCGTTATCCGGGGGAACCTTCCGAGCGACAGCCCATTCACTCTGTTTATGGGGGAGCGCATCTGTTCCAATTCGACACACCTAAAAAATTAGGAGATGTTGCATTAAGAACTATGGAAGAATATGCCGTTGATTTTGGAGTATTTGCGCGTGCTTTGGGACTTCAAGGTTCTGAAAAATTGCCATTAGCGAGCGAAGCCATTGTGCAGTTACGCGAAACCATCACAAAAGATTTGGAAAAATCTAAGACTGAGCGCCCTGAATCCTGGCTCGCGTTAATGGTTTACGACCGTGTCATCGCAAAACTGAAACGGGAACCTGTCGAAGATTTTCGAATTGATTTTGAAGATGGTTTTGGAAATCGATCCGAGGAAGAAGAAGATGAAGCCGCCGAAAAAACGGCGAAAGAAGTCGCTAAGGGAATGAAGGAAGGAACTCTTTCTCCTTTTATCGGAATTCGTGTGAAAACCTTTACGAACGAACTTGCTCCACGAAGTATTCGGACTGCGGATATCTTTGTCTCTACCCTTTTGAGCGCGACGAAAGGAAAACTTCCGGAACATTTTGTGATTACTCTTCCTAAAGTCACGATTCCAGAGCAAGTGGAAGGTTTTATACAAATCCTAGAAATGCTCGAAGAAGAGAACGATCTAAAAAAAGGTTCGCTGAAAATGGAAGTGATGATTGAAACCACTCAATCGGTCATCGATCATGAAGGGAAATGTGTGATCCCTAGTTTGATTCAAGCGTCCCAAGGACGATGTATTGGAGCTCATTTAGGCGTTTATGATTATACCGCTTCTTGCAACATTATCGCGGCTCATCAAGGAATGGATCATCCCTCTTGCGATTTTGTGCGACAGATGATGAAAAACTCTCTGGCCGGAACCGGAATTTTTCTATCGGATGGAGCGACCAATATTATGCCAGTCCCCGTTCATCCGCCAAAGGGAAAATTGCACACCAAACAAATTCAGGAAAATTTTCGTGCCGTCCATTACGCATGGAAGCTCGCGTACCAACAAACTCGCAACTCTTTGAAAAACGCGATTTATCAGGGCTGGGATTTGCATCCGGCACAACTTCCGATTCGATACGCGGCTTGCTATTCGTTTTTTCTCGAAGTGCTTCTCGCCTCTACGGAGCGTTTGAAAAATTTTGTGGATCAAGCGGCAAAAGCGACTCTTGCTGGAAATGTTTTTGATGACGCGGCAACAGCGCAAGGATTATTGAATTACTTTCTCCAAGGAATGAAGTGCGGAGCCATTACCGAAGAGGAAATGTTGGCAACTGGACTGACTCTGAAAGAAATTGAATATCGTTCCTTCGCTAAAATTATAGAAAAACGTCTAAAAAAGAAGGAAAAATAAGGAGTTCCTCGTGGCGAATCTCAAAGATTTATCTCTCCCGGTCCAGCTTTTTCTGAAAGCCTATCGGTTTAGAGTGAACGATCCGATACCCTGGGCCTCTTTAAAAAAGCCACTTTCAGAATCTAAGGTGGCTCTTATCACGACTGCGGGATTTTATCTTGAGGGCCAAACGCCTTTTGATGAGGGATATCGGGGGGGAGATCCTAGTTTCCGCGAAATTCCTCATTCTCGAGAACTGATTAAAAAAATAAAAGTGGGTCATCGTTCAGAATCGTTTGATCATCTAGGAATCGAGGGCGATCCGAATCTAGCACTTCCTCTAGAAGCTAGCGAATCGCTCTTGCAAAAAAAGAAGATCGGATCCCTGAACTCTCGCCATTTCAGTTTTATGGGGTCTATCACCGCGCCCATGAAACTCGTGAAAGAAACTGCGCCACGGGTTGTTGCGTTATTGAAATCGGATGGGGTCGATGTTGCGTTTTTAACTCCGGTCTGACCGATCTGTCATCAATCCGTGGGATTGATTCAAGCGCTTATAGAAGAAGCCGGTATGAGTACTGTGAGCATTTCTATGCTGAAAGAGATTACGAAAAAAGTAAAGGTCCCTCGTGTCCTTTATGTTCCTTATGCTTTGGGGTATCCATTAGGAAAACCGTATCAAGTCGATTTACAGGAAAAAATTCTGCTTCAGGCCCTAAAACTATTAGAACTCCCGCGACCCGCTCAAGGGTTTATCGAAAAAGAATTCGAGCCTTTGCTTTCGTAGGGGCGACCGGCCGGTCGGCCCCTACTTACCATAAAATTTCTTGGATCATTTTTTTCTTTAAAATCGCTTCCCATTCATGACCCTGCCTTCGTTCAACACTATCCGAAGAAAGTTGAAAATGATTGAGATAGAAATCCTCCGAAAATAAAGTCTTTAATTCCTCTGGAGTGCTATTAAATGGGGGGCCACCTGCGGGAAGATCGATATAAAACAATCCGATAAACATCCCGCGAGGCGCGAGCCATTTCTTTAATTGCTGTTTATATTCCGAGCGACGTTTGGGCGGAATGGCGCAAAAACAAGTCAATTCGACCCATCCTCCAAAATAATTTTCCCATTCAGGACGACTCTGAAACAAATCGCCTTGAATCCAATGAATTTTTGCTCCTGAAGAAATAGGTCTGTTTCGAGCCACGGTTAAAGCTTCTGGAGCAAAATCTAACGCAAAAACTTCATATCCCGCTTCCGCAAGCGCCAACGCATCATTCCCGTATCCACATCCGGGAACAAGAAGACGCGTACCTTTAGGGACGTTTTGTTGGATCAGTCTTTGTAAATTGGGAGCCGGAGTTCCCAGATCCCAACGTGCTTGATTCGTTTGATAGAGGACAGACCAGCATTGGATATCGGCTGGATTAAACCGAGCCATAATCGCTTGAAATTGCTGTTCGGCGTTGGCGTTGGCGTTAGGTAATGCAAGGATCTCTTTCAAGGGGGCCATTTCTGATCACGATCTTTCTCTATTTTGGAGCTTCAAACCAAGAGAATCTTTCATTGATTTGTTTCTCCAGTTCTTTAGCTCGTTTGGGGTCACTCGTCT
This sequence comes from uncultured Planctomycetota bacterium, assembly GCA_964530615.1. GTDB lineage: Bacteria > Planctomycetota > JBBTDB01 > JBBTDB01 > JBBTDB01 > JBBTDB01. The sequence continues at coordinate 62,446 of CAZHAR010000027.1, forward strand.
TTAATTGTTTCCAATAATCAAGTGAGGCTTGATAAAAAGAAGGATCCAATTCGACCGCTTTTTGTAAGAACTCTTGTTTTTTTACTTCTGAGGACTGGGGATCAAGTGCTTTATGATAGTACCAAAGCGATTGATCTTGTCCGAGCGTAAACGCCTGAATCGCGGCTAAAGCAAACTGGTCCATTTGATTGAGCCTCAAATAAGCTTCCGCAATATCTCTATAAATATTATCGAATTTCCAGATTTGGACTTTCCCTTTTTCCTGCCACGATTCTGTCTCGGATTCTTTTAAAAGTTGAATCCCACGCTCGTATTGTTTTTGAAGGATACACGCGCGTCCATAGGTATTGAGAAACGCGATTCGTCGTGTAAGAGCCCAGTCCTTTCGAAACGGATAGGCTTTTTCTGCGGAGAGAATCGCGTTTTGATCTTGTCCTTGCTGGAAATAAAGCATCGCTCTGAATCGTGAGGCTTCAGGATGAGAGAGCGTCGAGATCAAAGCGACTGTTTCTTCTAAATTCTTTGTTGAAGCGTATTTCCATTCTTGCCTCCAAACTAATCCGGGTTCAAACTCAGGAGATTCTTGTTCCATCAGTTGAAAGAAGGGTTCCGGATTTTCATGGGTCAAGAGCGCGCATAATCCAATCCACGCAGAAAACTCTCCTAATTCCTTTCCAGAAAAAAAATTTCGTAATTCAGTAAACTGTTGCGTTAAATCTTTCCAGTCGTCTTCATAATTTTTTTGGATAAGATGTTGTACATAGGTTCTGAAATAGCTTAAACGTTGATCTGGAAGAAGGGCAGTCATTAATTTCTTTAACGGATAGGAAGAGGCTTTTTTGATATCTTTCAATAACTTCGGATAGGTTCCTTTTAAAAAAATTTGTCGTGGAGTGCTAAATTCAATATAAGCGTTATCATCTTGATTATAAAACGTTTCGCTGAAAAGTTCCGGAGAGTCTTCACTTGAAGTAATATAATGCGCCGCTAAATGAAACGGATGAGTAATTTGAATACGCGCCAGATCTTCTTTAACCGCAGGAATAGTTAAACGTTCTCCTGCTTTGCTCCAGTCTAAGAGAATTGGCTCATTTGAGGCTAAAACGACAATATCCTGAATTCGGGTGTGGAAGAGTCGCACATATTTAAATTCGGAATGCAAGGTTCCTAATAGAATTCGTAAATTCTCCGAGGAAATTTCATAAAGCTGAATCCATTGACAAAGGATTCCTGCGGGTTTTAGACGCTTCCGACATAGTTGAAAAAATTCTTTTGTGAATAAATTTGAAACTCCGCTCATCCAGGGATTAGAAGGTTCAGAGATAATAGCAGAATATTGTTTTTCCGTTCCTAAGAGATAGTTTCTGGCATCAATAATCTTCAATTCAAAATTCGGATACTCGGAAACGCGCTCTGCATCTTTTTTTGGAGTGATCACATGACGGTTGACTTCATGAAAAAATTTTGCGGCCTCTATGGAAGCTTCTTCCAATTCTACACAAACCACTTTGTTGGGATAGCAAAGCGCGGATCCGGCAGTCACTCCACTCGCAAGTCCGATAATGAGTGTGTCAACGGGCTCTTCCTTGGAAAAAAGGAGTGGCAAATGTCCTAGAAGAAGTTGTGTTGGCAAATCGCCTGAACTCGAAGCATCTGGTTTTCCGTTGGTTTTGTAAACGAGTTCGTCTCCATATTGGTGCACTGAAACCGTGCAGGTTAAGCCATCTCGATAGTAGCGCAATTCTGGCGGTTTATATTCCAAAAAAGAAGAACTCACTTTCCGGCGAATATACTGAGACTCTTCACGTGCTTGTGCTTTTTTTTTGAGGATTTCGGGCGCATAACGAAACACTCCTGAAGTCATCACAGAGGGGTTCCAAATAGGCGGGAAAGCAAGACAAAATAAAAGACTTCCTAGAAATCCGACAAAGCCGATCCATTTTCCCTTTTTTAAAAAAATCCAACCAAGCCCCGCGATGAGCAAATTTCCTACAACACAGAGAAATAAACTTCCAGAAACTCCTAAAAGAGGCATCAATATAAATCCCATTCCGAAGGCTCCGAGAATGCTTCCAATGGTGTTGATCGAGTAGACATCACCCACGGCTCGACCCACTTCGCTCTGATTTACCTTTAGACGCGCCATCAATGGAAACATCATTCCTAAGCCTAAGGTCGGTAGAAACATAATGGATGCCGCTAATCCACATTTCATCAAATGAAATACAATAAAATTTTCATGAAAATGATAGATTCGGTTCACATACCATTCAGGTAAACGGTGAAACAGATGCATCGAGGCAAATGCGGTCATCCCAATGCTCCATTGTAGGGCACAGAAAATCTCTTTCGCACGATGAACGCTATGATCTAGCAACTGAGCCATAATGAGCGACCCTATCGCCAGTCCTAATAAAAATGTCGCTAGCATTGTGGTGAAAGAATAAACAGCTCCGCCAAGAATCAGAACCAAAATTCGGCTCCAGCCTGTTTCATAGCCTAGCGCAATCGCACCTGAACACGCGAATCCAAACAACATAAATCGGAATTCGCCTGAACTCACTTCGATCCCATGAGAGTTAGATTCTTGGTTTTCTTCGGAAAGATTTTCGAGGTGTGCATTTAAATCGTTCGGGGAGATATGAAACGAGAGAAAAATTGCTGTAATTCCCGCTAAAATACTAATGGAGGAAGCCGTATAAATGGTAATCGAGACTCCCAGAAAAGGAATGAACAAAAATCCCGCGAGAAGAGTTCCGACGACCGCTCCAAGGGTATTAATTCCATAGAGAAGCCCAATTTTGAGACCCACCCGCGGATCGTTACGAGAGGTCAAAAACTTACACAACAGTGGAAGTGTAGAGCCCATGAGAGCGGTTGGCGGGAGCAAAATAAGAAAGAGAACAAAGAACCGCAACAGCGAAAAAAGATAAAAATTGGGAGAAAAGCGTTCATAGAAAAAAGCATACTGTTGCATTAAATAAGAGCAAAGAATGGGCGTCATTGCGCCATAGAGTCCGACTAAAATTTCAAGAATCCCATAGCCTCGGAGCGTGTTGTAATTTTTGCGATCCGATAAGCGTCCGGTGAAGAAAGAACCCAAAGCTAATCCTGTCATAAATGAAGTTAATACAGTCGTAATAGCAAAACTGGAGGTCCCGAAAACGAGTCCCAAAATTCGTATCCAGGCGACTTCAAAAATGAGCCCACTTACCCCTGATAACAGAAAACATCCTAAAATGATTGCTTTCATTAGATCCTCAAACTACTTTCTATTCTTTTTCTGTGAACCAGGAAAATTCTTTTTTTAGAGTCTTCGCCACAATATCGGCTTGAGTTGGATCGATTTTCTTTAATAACTTCCAATATTCCAGAGCCGCTTGATAAAAGGACGGGTCAAGCGCAACCGCTTCTTTGAGCGCGGCTAACTTCTCTTCGTTATTGTTGCTTTTTAGGGCGCGACGATAATAGAGTACCGATTTGTCTTGACGAATTTTAAAGGAGCGTGTGATTGCGACAGTCGCTAAATCCGGTCGTTGAATCTGCAAATAACCTTGGGCAATATCTTGAAATACATCCTCAAATTTTAAGAGAGAGGTTTGTCCTTTTTTCTCCCAAAATAATTTTTCCGATCGCTCCAAGAGGTCGATTCCTTTTTGATATTCAGGATTTTTCGCACGAAGAAAGGATCTTCCTAAAGCGTTCAAAAATAGGATCCTCTGAGAAACGAGCCAATTTACTTCTTGTTCGAGAACTTCAGATCCTTCCTGAATCGCGCGTTCATAATCTCCTCTCTGAAAATGTGCTATAGTGCGAAGTCGCCGGGTTTCTGGAATTTTCATTGTTTCTGTTTCTTCCAGTACACGATCTGGAGATAGAACTCCTGATTGAAAAAGCCATTCCTGTTTCCATACTTGTCCTAATTGAAAATCGGGTGCCTCTTGTTGCATAATCTGAAAATAGGGGGCCGGATCTTTTTTCCCGAAGAGAACTGTCGCTAATCCTAGCCATCCCGCAATTTGTCCACGTTCTTCGCCAGAAAATAATTCATAAAGTACAGTCTCTTGCGCCAAAAGATCTGAGTAATGTCTTGTTTCTAAAAATTTTTTCATATATTCTAAAACTACTGGCATACGTTCCTCTAGCGGAATCGAAGCGATCCAAGAGCGTAGAGGACAAGGAGTAAAGTCTCTAAATTTTTTCAGTATTTCTTGAGAACGATCCACGTTTGCAAAAATCTGTCGCGGAGTAATAAATTCGACGTAAGCATTATCATCCGTATTGTAGAACGGAGTTTGTAATAACGAGGACGCTTCTGAAGTTGAGGTTATATAGTGCGCTATAATGTGGGCGGGATGCGTTATTCCCAAACGGGCGAGATCTTCTCGAACGGCAGGAATTTTCATTCGCTCCGAGATTCGTTTCCAATCGAGTGAAATTTCTTGTTGGGAGGCTAAGACCAATAACACCTCAGAGTCTGAATGAAAAAAAACGAGATGTGGGAATTCGGAACGTAAGGTATTCAGCAAAACCTGGAGTGTTTCCCAAGAAATTTCGTAAAGCTGTAGCCATTGACATAAAATTCCGTCGGGCTTCAATCGCTGTTTACAAAGCTTAAAAAATTCTTTCGTAAACAGATTTGCGCCTCCGGATAACCAAGGATGTGATGGAGAAGAGACAATCACGGAGTATTGTTTGTTCATTCCTAACAGATAATTTCTCGCGTCAATAATTTTAAATTCTACAGGAGCTGAAGATTCTGGAGCTTTACCCTCACGCTGTTGCATTACGTTCCTGTTATAGGGCGCAAATAACTTGGCCGCTGAGAGCATCGATTCTTCTATCTCTAAGCAAGTGACTCGCTGATTTGGATAGCAAGCCACCGATCCTGTTGTAATGCCCGTGGCAAGACCGATCACCATTGTCTCTTCATGGGTCGTTGATAATAACATCGGAAGATGAGCTTCCATCATTTGGGTAAATAAGTCCGCATGGCTCGAAGCGTCTGGCTTACCATTCACTTTGAGAACGAGACTGTTTCCTCTTTGGTGCACAGAAACTGTACAAGTTAACCCGTCTTGATAAAAACGCAATTCAGGGGGCGTATATTCTACAAATGAGGACTCCGCGTGACGACGAATATATTTAGCAGATTCGCGGGCTTCTTCCTTATCTTTTAAAATACTGGGAGCATAACGAAACACGCCAGAAGTCATCACGGACGGGTCCCAGACGGGAAGAAAAGAGAGACAAAACAGCAGGGTGGCCCACAAACCCGCAAATCCTAGCCATTTGCTCTTTTTCAAAACGATCCAACCGATTCCAGCCAGTAAAAGGTTTCCAAAGACGCAGAGCATTAAACTCGCTGAAACGCCACAGAGTGGCATTACGATAAATCCCATTCCGAACGCTCCGAGAATACTTCCTAGGGTGTTAATCGAATAGACATCGCCAATCGCTCGCCCTATTTCTCCTTGATTTACCTTGATACGAGCCATCAACGGAAACATCATTCCCAAGCCTAATGTTGGCAAAAACATAATAGAACCCGCCAAGAGGCACTTCATTACATGAAAGAGGGTAAAATTTTCATGAAACTGATACACCCAATCCACGTACCACTCGGGTAGATAATGAAACAGATGCATCGTCGCAAACGCACTCATTCCAATGCACCACTGGAGTCCGCAGAACCATTCCTTCGCCCGATGAATGTTTCGATCAAGAATTCTTGCCATGACTAGAGCGCCAAGCGCTAGCCCTAAAAGAAAGGTGGCGAGCATTGTGGTAAAGGAATAAACGGCCCCTCCGAGAATCAGAATCAACACTCGGCTCCAACCTGTTTCATAGGCCAGAGCAATCGCACCTGAACACGCGAATCCAAACAACATAAATCGAAACTCGCTTGAAGTCACTTCGAGTTGGGGCCTTTTTTCTTGTATTAACGCAACATTTTTGCTACTTATTGAGGAATGAAAAGAATCTGGAGAAATCCGAAAAGAAAGTACAATCGCGCTGATTCCAGCCAAAATACTAATAGAAGTCGCAATATAGATGGTTGCTAACACTCCGAGAAAAGGAATGAGAATAAATCCTGCGAGAAGGGTTCCTACGACCGCACCAAGGGTATTGATGCCGTAGAGCAGACCGATTTTGAAGCCCACTTGATGATCAGTGCGAGATGTCAAAAATTTGCATAAGAGTGGAAGTGTTGAACCCATAAGGACGGTTGGTGGAAGTAAAATGAGAAAAAGAACAAAAAAACGTGACAGTGAAAAAAGATAAAAATTGGGAGAAAAGCGTTCATAGAAAAAAGCATATTGTTGCATTAAATAAGAGCAAAGAATGGGTGTTGTTGCGCCATAGCATCCGACTAAAATTTCAAGAATCCCATAACCTCTAAGCGTGTTGTAATTTTTGCGATCCGATAAGCGTCCGGTGAAGAAAGAACCCAAAGCTAATCCAGCCATAAAGGAAGTAAGCACAGTGGTGATCGCAAAGTTAGAAGTTCCAAAAACAAGCCCCAACATTCGTATCCAGACGACTTCAAAAATGAGTCCGCTCACTCCAGATAACAAAAAACATCCAAAAATAAGTATTTTCATAGGAGCCTTTTCTGGCGAATGGGAGTTAGAAAAAACGAGGCGTAAAGAGATCAAAGAGGAAAAATTTTAAAATATATCCAAATCCTTGTCCACAGAATTCGTTTTTAAGGCAAACAAAAAAAAAGACCGGCAGAAATGCCGGTCGAATCTTCAGAGAAACTGAAAAATTTTAGAGCCATTATTTTGTCGTGATAAAGTAGTATTTGTTTTCGAAAACGAGAATGATATTGCTTCCTACACTCAAATATTTCGCGATTTCTGGATTCTTTTGCATGAGTTCAAAATATTCCGCAGAAAACGCTTTAATTTTGAGAAGATCGGTTTCTTTTTTTCCTTCGGGTAAAGTACTATCGACCCAGATATCACCTCGTTGCATGAAGGTTTTATCCCCGGCGTTTTTAATCAGGTTCATCGCTGAATCAGATTTTTTCTCATCGTCGGATCTATTCGCATCCAAAGCGCCTTCAAGTGTGAGTGCTGATTTGTATTTCATCGCACGTTCTGATTCTTTAATCGCTTCACCCCCCGATTGAGAGTCTTCAAAACGTCGAAGCTCTTCTACAGCAACCCCATTTGCCGAAGAAGAAGGATCCCCTCTTCCTCTACCAAATCTTGCTCCGAATGTTCCTCCAGAAGGCATATTGGCCAGTTCACTTTCTTCAACCGCAAGGAAGGAAGTGTAAGGAGTGACAATTCCAAAGG
>CAZHAR010000028.1:0-9237 GCA_964530615.1 uncultured Planctomycetota bacterium
CTATATGTTCACCTATACGGGTATATACCACCGAATTCAGCGTCACATTGGTGGCCGGTAAGGTCTTTGTTGCTCCACGCTCAAGAAATGGGATCGTGGGAATTGAATCGGCTCGGTTAAATTGATAAGAATCCATTGCCATCACTTGTTTTACTAAAACAAGTTGCCGTAAAAATTGATCTCGTTTCTGATCATTTGGATGAAACCATCCCGCTTCTTTATTCGGTAGTCCTAAATTTTGATAGGTTCCTGGATCTGCCATCGTACCCATAGTCAATGACTCCTTGAAAAATTTACAAGCGAATAAAAATTACAAAACACTAAATAGCAAACTGAGTTGGATTAATGCCGTTTAAACGAGAAACCGTGGCACGTTCTGGAGAAAATAAAGCATAGAAGGCTTCTACGGCTAAGCCTTTACGGTTTTGGCTTTTGCTGATGGAAATCGGATACTGATGTACCCCGAATTCGTTCACATTCTGAATTTTTGGATCTCTTGCATACAATAATTTTAAGCCCGTTGGTCCTCCTAATTTGAAGAAATAGATCGACGTTAAATCCGTTCCTGTTCCCAATTTTTCATCTATTGGCATAGAATCACTAAATAGCCAAGTGACTCCTCGTGCAAATGGAAGCTTCACTTCTAAATCGTCATCCTGTTCCCAACAAATCCCTTGCGAACACGATTGAGCATCCATCAATCCATAAAACTCTCGTAGCGTTTTTGGATTACAAAGCGCATACGTTGCGGCCCCCTTCCCCACTACACCATCGGTCGGTCCACAAAGGTAGATCGCTTTATCGATATCGCTCAACGTCATAAAGCCACCATTTGGTGCATTATTCGCAGCTCCTATCGTATGTGACGAAGAGAGCGTCTGAAGCCCCACAATATCTGGGGGCGTGCTTCCTATAATCAATCTACTGCTTAAAACCCTCAAAATTCCCAAGACGATCCCAAAGGCTTGACTTTGCATATTATCGGATTGTCTTCCGCTAATCGAATCATACAGATCTGATTCTAAAAAGGCTCCGACTCTCTCGAAGGAAACCGAATTGAGAATCACATCTGTTGCGGGAAGTGATTTGGTCGCCCCCCTTTCAACAAACGTGATACTTGGAAGACCCGTCTTGACCAGATTATATTCATATGAACTCGTGGCAAAGGGCATCTCTTCTCGCGGTAATTTATAGAGAAATTGATCCCGAAATCCATCATCCGGAAAGAAAGTACCTGCCAGTTTATTGGGAAGCGAAAGATTATTGAATGTCGTCGGCGTTGCGTTCGTGATACTTCACCTCACTTTCTATCTTAGAAACACGGATGATCCGGTACTTTAACGAGACTTCCCACTCTTACAAATAGAGCAATTCCTAGAGTAACCCCGCTCGTATTGCTAACACGAACCAGATCGATTTCTTCTGTTTTAAAGAGAAGAATAGTTGAGACGGAAGATTGAACAAGAAAAGTCAAAACATCAATATTCACGGTATCGTTTTGGAAAGTGACCGTGATAAAGCCGTGAGGATTGTTTGTCCCACTACTAAAAGCAATCATAATGACGTTATTCGTTCGATCCGTAAATGTGACACTGACATTTGCGCCGTTAGCAACTGCGGCATTTTGAACGGAAGCGATGGCGGAAGCAGAGGAAATAACGGGAAGCCAATAGGTATATTCGTAAGCGTTATCAACCGTAGATTGTTGACGGACTTGATTCTGAAGTGAAACAAAAGTCGGCACAAAAAACTCCCCTTTAAAATGCCCACTAAAATTCCCCAAATAAAGGACAGATAAAAGAAGTGTATCCCGTTTTTTAGAGATGTCAAATTTATTTTTACGATTTTTTTAAATAAAATATTTAATAATCATATATATATATATATAGTATAAATTATCAGTATTTTTTTTAAGGTAGTTTTTAGACATCAATTAATTCGCAAAAAGGCGATTAAAAAAATAGATTTAGGGAGAATTTTCAGGCGTTTTATCAAAAAATAATACTCTTTAAAATTATTTTTTTAGGTTTTAAGTGTGGAATGTCGATTTCAAAGACTGAAGCTTTTTCACGTTTGTTCCGATAAATCCAAAAACCTCTTTGAGTCTTGCGGAGTTTGCGATGGAGTTAAACGTGAAAAAAACGATTGTTGTCGATCCCCCTTCCCAGGACGAAGCACCTATTTTTGAAGATCTTTTGCTTCAACTAAAAACCGTTACGCTTTCTCAATTAAATGAAGTTAAGGCGAGCGCAAAAGAAAAAAATGAATCGGTATCGAGCTTACTGGTCCAAAAAAAACTGGTCAGCCCAGCGGAACTCGATGCCCTCGCTTTAATTCAGAAAAATTACTTGGAACGTTGTAAAGCAGATACGAATACTATGGAATCGATGCCTGCCGATTTGGATCAAGAACGACGACAATCCAGAGATCGAAGAAAAGAAAGCCGTCGCTCTTCTGATCCTAGTACAGGTGTAGGCGAACCCCTAGAGCGTATTTTTCGAGCATCAAATGCCCTAGCCAAATATCAAATCATTGAAGAGATTTCCCGTGGTGGCATGGGAATTGTCTATAAAGCGAGGGACCTTGATCTCCAACGAATTGTCGCTATCAAGATTATTCGAGAGGTTCAAGATGCTCATCAATCCCAAATTTTACGATTTCAAAAAGAAGCGGAAGTTTTAGCGAGACTGCAACATCCGAACATTGTTCCCATTTATGATAATGGAAACTCAGAGGGCATCCGTTTTTTGGTGATGAAATATATTGACGGCGTGACCATGGAGGAATATATCCATAACGATAAATTTCCATTAACGCCTAAAATTGTCCTCGAATTGATGATCAAGATTGCCTGTGCTGTTGAATATATGCATCAAAATAGAGTGATCCATCGTGACTTAAAACCCAGTAATATTATGATTGATCAAGAAGGCGAACCGCATATTATGGATTTTGGGTTGGCTAAATTATTGACGGAAGAAGATCGGCAGATCACCCGTTGCGGAGTGACTATGGGAACACCCTCTTATATCTCTCCAGAACAAGCATTAGGCGACAATGCAAATCTAAATGAAAAAACAGACATTTATTCTTTAGGCGGTATTTTATATGAATCCTTGACGCTTCATCCGCCGTTTCAAGGACAGAATATTTTATATATTTTAAATCAGGTGGTTTATAAGCAAGTAAAACCGCCCCGAATTTATAATACGCAAATTAGTCCTGCCTTAGAATCCGTTTGTTTAAAAGCATTAGCGAAGCGTCCCGGAGATCGTTATTCTAGTGCAAAAACTTTCACCGAAGATCTGGAACGTCTTTTGAAAGGACAATCGGTCACAGCGCAAATGAAGTCCCCCCTTGTTTTCAAAGCCTATTTAAATTCTAGTTTGGGACCGCTGTTGGGATTCTGCTTCTTGATTCTTCTCTATTGGATAACGGCTCCAAATCACTCTAAAGCGGGAGAAGAACTCCGTTTTAAAAGTATGGAAGCTTATTTAATGGAAAACTGGAAATCCGCCCTTGAGTATTCCAATCAATCCTTAACATTAGAGCCCAAAGAAATGAAACCTTATCTATTACGGGCGAAAGTGTATCATCTCTTAGGGGAATCGAATCACGCCTTTGACGATTTACAATTTTTTTTGAGTCAATACCCACAATCTCCTACAGGCATTGAATTATTACAACAGTTAGAACAAGAAAAAAAGAGAAAATAAGGCTTATCGAATCGTTTCAATATTAGATACAGCGAATGAGCCCTTGTGCGTAATCCGCAACAATTCGATTTTTTTCCAAATGTTGAACCGATTGACGACAGAGGGCCCTTTTTTCAGAACTCCAAGAAGAATCGAGGACTTGAGTTATTTTCGAGGCAATATCTTCTGGGGTCCACTCTGTAAAATATCCCGTTTGTCCTTCTTGCAAAATTTCGTTCATAATTCCAACTCTAGTACAAATAACCGGAGTTCCACAAGCAAGCGCTTCTAGAGTAACCCTTGGCCCTCCTTCATGAAACGAGGGAGAAACCAATACTTTGGATTGATTATAGATTCGCGCTAACTCTTGAGTCGATGGGACCCACCCCAACCATTGAATATTTTGGCTCAAATGTTGTTGTTCCGCGAATTTCTGCAAAGATTTTTTTAGCGGACCTTCTCCAATCATCGCAAGTTGGATCTGTGGATATTTCGAAAGCAATTGTTTTAACGCTTTCAACAAGAGGAAAATCCCTTTGTTCGGAACCAATCTTCCGCAAAAAACCAAATCATAACATTTCGATACAGAAGCTTCTGGCGCAAAAATTTCAAGATCGAGGTAAGCGGAATAGAGCACGCGAATTTTGGATTCTGGAATACCCAACGATTTTAGGACTTCCGGAACTTGCTTTTGATTCACCACCCGAAAGGCAGAGACCTGAGGACATACTTTTCGAACATAATAAAATAACCATTTTTGGTCCAATAAATCTCGGATCGTCGCTTGCCTTGGAATTCCGGGAATATGGTGGATTTCTGAAATCCAGGGAATCTGAGTTTTTTTCGCGAGGAAGTAAGCCCCCCATCCAATATAAAGAGTTCCAAAATCATGAGAAGTCATTAAATCATAATGAAATTCACGATGCAGTTGTTGTCCATACTTATAAATATAGCGAGGATGAAAAAACTTGGAATACGGAGAAGCGTGCAAAAATACCTGTTTAAAGAGTTGAGAAACAGGGGTTTTCGAAATTTTTGGAGTCAGTACATCAATCCGGGAAAAATGTTGAGAAAGAGTGGAGAGGGTATGGTAAAATGGTCCTTGTTTGCCTTGAATAGTATCGGTATCTCCAGTAAGCATCAAGAGTTTCTTTTGCACGGTATTCCTTTTAGCGCGACTGAAGGAGAATAAGGTTGATTACAAGACGAAAAAAAGTAGTTTTCCGGTTGTTTTGCTTTCTGCTTCCATTTGTGTTTATTGAAGGCATCATGTATATCAAGTTATGGAGGCGAGGTAAAGAACTGATTCCGTATAAAATTTTGGGAGCGAGTGATATTCAATCCTTCGAAGCGTCACTTACGCAAGAAAATGCTTATGTCCGCTATGATTCGGATCTGGGCTGGGATGTCGCTCCAGAAGGACGAAAAGAAAACTTAAACAACGGCACGATTCAATCCCTTTATCGGGCCAATAAACAAGGAATTCGCTCCAATCGAGAGTATTCTCAAGTTCCTGAAAAAGATCAGTACCGGATCGTCACTGTAGGCGATTCGTTTACGCATAGCGACGAAGTGAATTTTGAGGACAGTTGGAACTTCCAATTAGAGCAACAGTTAGGAGCAAACTGGGAAGTCATGAATATGGGAACGCCCGGGTATGGTACCGATCAAGCCGTTCTCAAATTTGAACAAAAAGGACTGAAATTCGCTCCACAGATCGCTATTTTGGGAATTATGACAGAGAATATTTGTCGGGTCATCAATCGCTTTCGTCCCTATTATACGGGACCACAAACAGGTATTCCTTTAACTAAACCCCGGTTTTTAATGGAAGCCGATCAGTTAAAGCTTGCGCAACCGATCACACTCACTCCAGAAGAATTATTGGCGGGCTTCAAAGCGGGAAAAACAGAGTTTTTGGCGGAACACGATTTTTTCTATTCGGCCGCTAATTATCAAGATCACTGGTATTATCGTAGTTTATTGGTGCGTTATTTAGCTCATAACGCCATCCGACATCAATGGAAGCAATCCCATAAGATTTCAGTCCTTTATCAGACGGCAGAAATCTTTAATCTCTGGATCAAAATTATAGATCGTTTTGTCCAGGATTGTCAGCAAAATCAAATTGTTCCGCTGCTAGTTATTTTTTATAGCAAAACAGACTTTGAGGAAAAGGAAGCCTACTGGAACCCTTTAATTCAAGAACTTCAGCGAAGGAAATATCTCCTGATCGATTTGCATCCGCTCTTGCAGAAAAATTCGGATTTTTCTCAAAATCGGGAGAAATTCTTTGCGGAAAATTGGCACTATAATGTTGAAGGAAATGTGCTAATTGCTCAAATTCTGGCCGATTTTTTGCGAACGCAAGAGGCGCTTAAACCCTTTTTTTTGAAATAATATTTTTTCAAAAAAAACATTTTAAAAAAAAACGGGTAGCCCCACTGAGGACTACCCTTTTTTTTCAAATAAGAGGATTCGCTATTTTTTGTTGATAGGTTAACACGCGAAAAGAAAGTTCGGGAACTCTTCGGCGATGAAGGGAATAACCAATTTCCTTTCGGATCCAGCCAGAGGCATTTTGAAGGGCTTCCAAAATTTCTCGTTCGCTCAAAGACGTTTCGGAATATCCGGGCGAAACGACGACAATCAAATGAGAACTATTGGGAAGCGGTTCCACATAAAGCAAATTTAAGCTCTGAAGAATCTCGCCCGCTTTGTTGCTGTTCAAGATGAAGCTAAGCGTTCGTTCTACTTCTTTAGAAACTTGTTGTGCTTTATAATTGATCTTTCTATCTTCACGGGCATGGAAAAACAGTTTTGGGTCCACTCCTGCGTCTAATCCAAGTTCTTCTGCAGAGGGAGCCCATTTTTTTCGACGTTTACTCATTTTCTCTCACATTAAATAAACAAAAAAAATTCTTTGAAATAAAACGCAAAAACTTGCGTTTTTAACAGGAATAGAAGGGTTTTGTTGTAAGAGGGACATATAAACCTCCTTTTTTTTTGTAATAGAGAACGCAAAATAATTATTGTTTTTCGGCTTCTCGCAATTTCGATAAACCGATCTGAATATATTTATAAGACGGATCAATTTTTAAGGCCCGTTCAAAAATAGTCCGAGCTTGCCCAAAATCTCCTTCGCGCGCGAGCGCGTCTCCAAGTCTAGTTAAAATATTTAGGTCATTTGGAGATTGTTGTAAAACTTTTTGCCAGAGTTCAATGGCTTCTGTGCGTTGTTGGGTTCCACGATAGGCATCCGCTAAACCGATGAGCGCGTATTTATTGTTTTTGTCGAGTTCTCTTGCTTTTTTATAATATTGAATGGCCTCATCCCAAGCTTTTTCGCGTCGGAGGGCGTCTCCTAAACGAGTGAGAATATACACATTATTGGGGGCGATTTCGATGACTTTCCGCCAAACAGAGATGGCCTCTTGGCGCATCTCTTTGCCTCGGTAACAATCTCCTAATCCAATCAACGCGTATTCATCATTTGTTTTAATCTCTAAAACTTTTTGATAAAACTTGAGTGCTTCTTCCCATTGATGTTCTCGCCTGAGCGTATCTGCAATACGGGTCAGGGTAAAAATATTATTCGGAGCGATTGCGACTAATCGTTCCCACGCCGCAATCGCTTCTTTAAAGGCTTTTTTCCCTTGATAAGCATCGCCTAAACCAATTAAAGCATATTCATCTCTTTCATTGATTTTTAGTGCGTCAAGGTGATAGCGAATGGCTTCCTCCCAATTTTTTTCCATCCGACAAGAATTTCCTAGGCCGTTTAAGGCATGAGAGTTTTTCGGATTTGCTTTTAAAACTTGGTCATAGGCGGTGCGAGCTTCACTCTGTCTACTAATTTTTCGGAGCGCATCTCCTAAAGCAACTAACAATTTTTCATTATTTGGTTCCTGCTCCAGCCCCTTTTGATAAACTTCAATTGCTTCCTGGAATTGACCATTACGAGTCAATTGATGTCCTTTTTGAAAGAGTTTTGCTCCCTGTTTTTCTTTGGAGATGTCTCCTTCTTTGAATTGTTCGCCTTCAGTCATAAATACAATCCGTGCCTATACATAAAATTTCACTATGGGGAACTTTTAAGAGAAAAAGAGTCTATCATTCCTTGATCGTATTTTCAAATGCTCTTTTCTTTTTTAAAATACAATAGAACAAGAAGTTTATTTTATCTCAATTTGAAAACAAATTCTATGACGTATTCTGAAGCCAAATACTTGCAGTTTATCCTTAACCGCCTTACGAAACATTACCAAGCTTTATGCTTTTGGCAAAATCTAACTTGGCTCTTGACCTGTTTTTTAACTTTTTTATTCCTTTTCGTTTGTTTTGATCATTCCTATGGAGTGGTCGATTCAGGTCGTATTTTATTTGGAATTTGCTTTTATGGAAGTTTGGTTCTGCTCATCGTGTTTTATCTCATTCGTCCCCTGTTTTATCCCTGGAATCCTGTTTATACCGCTTATACCCTAGAACAAAATTATCCCGATTTTCAACATCGATTAATTTCCTTTCATACCGTTTCTCCGGAAGATATTCGCGCGAAAATTCTTTCGCAACAATCTTCTGAATTACTTGAAAATATTGATTTAGAGGCTCCTTATCGGAAAGAACATTCGAGACTATTTTTTGCAACCTTACTCTTGAGTTTTTTACTCATTGCTCTTGGATTTTATGGATTTCTTTCTCAAAAGAGTGTGATGACCTCTCTTTGTAGAGCCTTGCTCCCGGGAAGAGTCATTTCTGCGCCCACTCGAACCCAAATTTTTTCTGTTCAACCGGGAAATTGTCTCCTCACAAGAGGCGAAATCCTTCACGTTTCTGTTTCTTTTGAGGGGCCACTCTCTTCAGCGAAAGCATTCCTTTTTTACTCTGAAAAAATAGGCGCTCCGTTAAAATATCAAACCCCTCTTAATCTCGTTGAGTCGAGCTTTTTTGAACAAACGCTGGGTCCTCTCTATCAGGATATTTCCTATCGTATTCAAATCGATGACGCGCTTTCAGAAATATTTACGGTGAATATTATCGAGCGTCCCGTTTTGGAATCGTTTAGCATGAAAGTCACTCCGCCTCCAGAATATGGACAAACTTCTTATCTTCAAGAAAAACCCTATGTAGTTCATAAAAATAGCCAGATCACCTTGCTCGGAAAGAGTTCTAAATCTTTAAAATCAGGTCTCTTAGAACTTAAACTTAAACATCAACAGTTTCCGTTGCAAATTCGCAACGATCTTCCAGAAGCAGATGAATTTAGTGTTTCTTTTACGGCTCTTGAATCCACTTATTTTTCCATTGTTCTTTTAGATAAAGATTCATTAACGAATCAGCCTCAATTTCTTGAGGAACTCCATGTTTATGAAGAAAATGCCCCAGAAAAATTACCACCCCATCATTCCCGTTTAATGAGTTATTTAGAAAAACAAACCCAACCTAAAGAACATAAAAATCCAGACCAAAAAACAGGAACCCAATCAAAAGAGCCAACCGAAAAAAACGAGAATAAAGAAAAACGACCTTCAACTTCGACCGA
>CAZHAR010000028.1:9337-69743 GCA_964530615.1 uncultured Planctomycetota bacterium
AAAAACGCCTGAAAAAACGCCTGAAAAAACGCCTGAAAAAACGCCTGAAAAAACGCCTGAAAAAACGGCTTCAGAAAATTCCAATACAGCGCCCCAATCGGGCTCTAGCAAAAACTCATCCGTCTCCACATCTTTTTCGGCGGCTACAGGCGGTTCTTCTGTAAACGAAAATGGAGTTCAAGAGAATAACTCGTCCGATCCTTCCGATACGTCCTCTTCAGGGAATGTTTCCGGAGGCAATGGCGGAGGGAATGAAAATTCGGGAAAAAAAGCATCCAATCCAGATCCTCAAAAACTTTTGATGGAACTCTCTAAACAATTGCTCCAAGGACAAGTGGATGAGTCCTTATTAAAACAATTAGGGCTAACGGAAGAAGAATTTCAAGCGAAACTCCGAGAATTCAAGCTTCAAGAAGATATTGAATCTCCCGAATTCGACCCGATTTTTGTAACTGTCCGACCCGATACGAATCAAATATTCTCTGGGGGAGGAACCAATCAAAATATAGAAATTTTCTTAGACAAAATCGAAGTCAAAAAAGTATTTGATCGTTTTCAAAGCAAGGTCCCAAAAAAATATCAATCGATGGTTCAATCTTATTTTCAGCGTCTTGCCGAATCGCCAACGGCTTCCAAATAAAATAGCTCTCTTTTAGGAAAAATTATGAAAGATCAAATCGTTCCTATTCTTCTCAATTTAGTCGCCGGATTATTTGGAGCCTTGGGTCAATATCTTTATAAAATTGGATCGCAAAAACTCGGCCAAGTTCCTCTCTACAAAAACGGATATCTCTTCTTCGGGATGTTGATGTTTTGTTTGGTTATGATCCTTTTTGTAAGTAGTTTCAAACTCGGAGGAAAACTCTCCGTTGTTTATCCGGTTTATGCAACAACCTTTATCTGGGGACTCGCAATTGCTGTATTTTGGGTCAAAGAATCGTATTCGTGGATTCAGATTGTGGGCACTTTAACGATCTGTTTCGGAGTGACCTTAATTGCTTTAGGTGCGCCTAAATAGGCCTAAGTAGGCTTTCTATTTTTTAGAGTATCATTAAAACCACGCTTGTTCCTCTTCCAAAAATCCGAGATTGGGATGATATCGTTTGAGTTGTTCAAATTCTTTCTTGAGATCTTCCATAAATTTATCCGGTTCTTCTTGGCCGTAAATTGGGTTTCCCACATAGATATCACAAACAAACGGGACAAAAAGAGCCTCTCCTTTGGGAAGCGATTTTCCTAAGCCAACGATGAAAAAAGGGATAATCGGGACTGTGGGATGTTTTTTTGCTAGATGCGCGATCCCTTTTTTGAAAGGGATCATTTTTTCAGGCTCTCCGCGTGAGCCTTCGGGATATAAAATAAGAATGTTTCCCGCTTCAAGTTTTTCTGAGGCGCTCTTTAATGGATCTTCGTTGGACTCCACAGGATTGCGGTTTCGCTCAATAGGAAGGATTCCAATAATATTCAGAAAAAACCAAGATCCTATTTTACTTTTTAAAAAATAATCCGCGGCCGCGACTGGAAAAATATGCTTTAACATAGAAAGAGGAAAGAGACTCATTAGTACCATTGTGTCCAGATGACTATTATGATTGGCAACCAATACGGCAGGGCCATGAAGGGGAATTCGTTCTTTTCCTCGAATATGAATTCCCATTACAAAGAATACCAAAGGACGAATCACAAACAAAAAAAAGCAAATTCGAAGCAAGCGAATCATTTTTATCGTTCTAATAATAGAAATAATTGGTAAAGTGAAAAAATAAAGGAGCCGTATAAGTTAGGCTATTGACTCGATCCAGAATACCCCCATGTCCGGGAATGATAGTTCCGCTATCTTTGATGCCTAAATCCCGTTTTAATAAGCCAATCACCGTATCTCCAAAAAAGCCACCAATATTAATAATAAAACCGAGACAAATGGAATGAAAAGTGCTAAATGGAGTTAAATACGGGGCGAGCAAAAAGGATAATACTACAATAGTTCCCATTCCTCCCAAAAAGCCTTCCCATGTTTTTTTTGGACTCACGGTTGGAACGATTTTATGCGTTCCTAAAGTTTTTCCCCAACAAAATTGCGCGACATCATTGAGTTGCGTTAACATCATCACAAAAAGTAATAATCCTGTTCCGCCCGTCTGATACGGATCTTTGGGAGAAAAGGTGACGATTGCGGCCAAATGTCCAAGGCTAAAAACAGTAATCATCAATCCCCATTGAAGGGTTCCTACCGCTCGAAGAAATCCTTTGGTTTCTCCGAAGACGACCATTCGGAGCGGGATAAATAGAAACATATACACAGGCACAAACACATAAAACATGGTGTACCAATGAATATAAATAAAATAAAATTGAAGGGGAATCGAGAGATAGAGCCAAAAAAGGATTTGGCGGTCCGCTCTTCGAGTGGGAATCAGAGAAATATATTCTTTAAACGCTAGAAAACTAATAAGTCCGACAAAACAAATGGCGGTCACTTCATTTCCCAAAATAGCGAACGAGAACAAAAAGACAATCATCCACCAAGATTGAATTCTTAATTTAAGTTCGGTACGGTCCTTTTCTGGATTTCGGCTTAAAATGTAAATAATGAGAGTTGCTAAAATCAACAGAAGATAAATTCCGGCCATCGTATATTGAATCGCCGGGACGACTAAAATCAGGATCACGGTTTAACCTCTGCTAAAGCTTTTCGAGAACGATTAAAAATAGTTAATCCTAATAAAACGATCAAACTACTCAGAACATAAGGCATCCAGGAATGATAAGAAACTTCGAGCGCGATGAGAAGAGCAAAAACACCAAAAACAAAAGCACGGTCGCTTTTTCCCATAGGGCCTTCATAGCGACGAGAAGCACCAATTTGAATGGCGACAACTCCTGTCATTTCGCTGATTACCGCTAACACAACAATAATGACAATGAGTGGAGGCGAAAAGCCGGAAACACAAGCAAACGGAAGATAGAGGGCGGCATCTGAAATCACATCTGTTAGTTCATTTAAAATAGCGCCAAGAGGCGTTTTCATATTGTGTTCTCGAGCTAGCATCCCATCAATCGCGTTCAGCGCCATTCGGACAAAAAAGAGAAAGGGAATCAACCAAAAAATTTTTTTTGAATCCGGAGTGCGATACAGAAGAGCGCCAACTCCAACGGAGAGAACGCACGCCAATAGCGTAATCTGGTTCGCGGTCACTCCGAGTTTCGCTAGTTTTTGAACACACGGCCTTAACAGCCCTTGAAATTGAGGTTTAATATCATAAATACTAGGCATAACGTAAAAAAGTTCCAAAAATAGGAGGTGACTTCAAGATGTTTTTATTATATCGTAGGATCAGAAAAAAATTACTTATTTTTTTAAATAGAAAATTTCTTATTAAAACCAGAGGAACCGATGAGTGGCAAACTGTGGAGTATTTTTGTCTGTTTTGGACTCCTTTTTTTAGAAGGTTGCGCGAGTGTCGGGCCTAAAGTTCAAGTGACATTGAGTGATGGTCAGAAAGTAGTTGGATATCTGACCACAGAAACACTAACCCTAAAAAGCCGTTTAGGTGAAATGGCCTTTGATGCCAATGAGGCGGGTGAATTAGGGTTACTCGAAGGCGCTAATATCGAACAAGCCGGGAATATGATTCGACTCTGGTTGAGAAATGGAAGTGAATTTGTTGGAGAATGGCAAAAACCCTCAGTAACTGTTCTGATGCAAATCGGAGGAAAAGATCAATCTATAGAGATCCCGATTACTAAACTTAAACGTCTCCAGTTTCATGGAGAAGCGATCTGGCCTTCTCAAGCCGTATTTCGGATCGTCACACAAAATGGAGATGATTTTTTTGTGGATGTCACTCAAACGCAAATGACCTTTTCAAATGAAATGGGAAGCTTTTCTCCTTTCCTTTTTGAGATCCAACAACTGGAACCTATGGATGGAGAAAATAAGTTGTGGAAAATTTACCTAGAGAACCAAAGTTTGTTTATCGCCAAATTGGATCAAGAAAAATTAGGACTTCGTTTAACAATGGGGCCCAAATTTTTAGAGATTCCCTTAGCCACAGTGACACGAATGAATCGGGAAACTTTATTTTACCCTCAAGCCTCGTCACTTCCTAACGAAGAAGATTCTATAAATTTAGATGGGTTTTTCTCTAACCAAATGCAAAAAAACGCTAAACAAGAATCTCAACAACGTTTGAAAAAATAAGATTCCCGAGAATTAGACTTGTCGCATTGTTTTTATTTTTGCGCTCACTACAATAGTTTTCAAAAAATAAAAACGAGGTCTTATGAAATATCCTGAATCCCCTAAGAAACCAAACACGGAACATTGGCACGGAAACGAAATTGAAGATCCTTACTCTTGGCTCGAAGGCGAAGGAGAAGCAATTTCAACCTGGACTCTGAAGCAAAATGCCCTGACCCATCTTTATTTAGAGAAAATTCCTCAACGCGCTCAAATACACTCCGAACTCAAAAAATTATTTGATACCGGCTTTATCGGGTGTCCCTTTGTTTTAGGACGCTATACTTTTCAATGGCGCCGTACCGGATCTCAAAATCAATCTGTCCTCTATGTAAAGCCAGTGGACAACAAAGAAGAAATTTTAATCGATCCTAATCTCTTGAGTACCGATGGGACCACCGCGATCAATTGGACATCGCTTACACCGGATGGCTGTTATATCGCTTACGGAATCTCTGAGGGAGGATCCGAAAATAGTGTATTAAAAGTGAGAAGTGTCAAAACAAAACAAGATTTCTCCGAACAGATCCCCTTTACTCGCCATAGCTCTGTCGCTTGGCTCTCAGACGCTTCCGGCTTCTATTATGCAAGGTATCCTGAACCCGGGACTGTTCCTCCGGGAGAAGAAAACTATCACCGAAGAATTTTTTTTCACGCATTAGGGAAAAATTGGAAAGAGGATGCACTCCTCTTCGAGGCTAAAGATCCGCATAACGACTGGCCAGATGTGTCCATTTCAGACAATGGAAAATGGATTCAGATTTCCATTTCTCATGGATGGACTGCTACAGATGTTTTTATTTCACCCAGCGGAAACGTAAAAAATCCAAAATTAACGCTTCGCCCTGTATTTATAGGACAGGACGCACAAATGGAAGCCACTGAGTTTAAAGATTATTTGTATATGAGGACCAATGATGGGGCCCCTCGTTACAAAATAATGCGTGTTGCGTTAACAGCAATTAATTTAGAGGATAAAACTCAATGGGAAGAAATAGTCGCGGAAGAAAAAGGAACTCTCAATCAGTTTGGAATTGTCGGAGGACAACTCATTCTCCATTATCAAGATAAAGCCTGCTCAAGACTTGAAATTATGGAAATCGGGAACCGTAAAAAACATCTGATATCATTACCGACACTTGGCAATATTGGGGGGTTTACCGGAGAATCGGATCAACCCATTTTGTATTACTCGTTTGATTCGTACGCCTTCCCTACAACCCTTTTTAGACTAGACATCGAATCCTTGAAACAACAACAAATAGAACAACTCCAAGTGAATACGGATTTGTCAAAAATTTTTACGGAACAGATTACTTATCGATCAAAAGACGGTACCTCGGTGACGATGTTTATTGTCCGTAATCAATCGCTTCAAAAAACAGGAAACACAAAAACCATTCTTTCGGGATATGGCGGTTTTAATATAAGTGAAACACCCTCCTTTAGTAAAAACATTGTGCGTTGGGTCCAATCGGGGGGTATTTATGCGGTCGCGAATCTTAGAGGGGGAGGTGAATATGGTGAAGACTGGCATCGAGCGGGGATGTTAGAAAAGAAACAAAATGTCTTTGATGATTTTATTGCGGCGGCAGAATATCTGATTCGAGAAGGATATACCCAACCCAAAAAATTAGCCATTCAAGGCGGGAGCAACGGAGGGTTATTGGTCGGAGCCGCAATGGTTCAACGACCAGAACTTTTCGGTGCGGTCATTTGTCAAGTCCCTCTTCTAGATATGATTCATTATGATCGCACGAAAATCGCAAAACTCTGGCTCTCTGAGTATGGAGATCCAAGCAATCCTAAACACTTCCAATTTTTATATCCGTATTCACCCTATCATCATGTCCTCTCAGGAAAAAATTATCCGGCCATTTTTTTGATCACCGCTGAAAATGATAGCCGCGTAGATCCAATGCACGCGCGTAAAATGACAGCCGCGCTTCAAAACGCAACAGCGTCAAACAACCCAATACTCCTTCTTGTAGAAATGAAAGCGGGACACGGAGCCGGAAAACCAATATCCAAGAGACTTGAAGAAAGTACAGATGTTTACGCCTTTTTAGAATCCGTCTTGCTGTAGGGGCGTATGGCGTACCATTGAAGCTTTTTTTCTGTCATTGCGATGAGGCTCAAGCCGAAGAAGCAATCTCCGCAACGGTATCGCTTTCAGGAGATTGCTTCACTAGCGTTCGCAATGACAATAGAGATATATCGCTTTCAAGAGATTGCTTCACTAGCGTTCGCAATGACAATAGAGATAAAGAGTTCCGGCTTAAGTTAAAAGTAACTGATATCCATATGGGACATTCAATTTGTGGAATTATTCTCAAAGGTGGTTTCAATCAAAATCTTGCAGAGAGTTATGATTTACAGGGAATAAACTTAGGATTTGAGTTGACTCTCTTCCACATTGATATTTACTATACGGCATGCTGGCAAAAAAAATTAAATATCTTAGACTCCCTTTCAGGACCACGACCTAAAAATCTCTTATTTCCGAATGAGGGGGTAATCGCTGTTCTGATGTCTATCATTTCCGGAGTACCTGAGCCGACCTTCGCGCTGATAGTGACCGAGTACTTTGGCGGCATTGGAAGCCAATGGGCCCTTGTTTATCGCGGTTCCAATTTAGTGAATCCTTCAATTACCCAAATTAGTCTAGCGTTGCGTTATTTAGGAGTTCTTGCTAAAAATGAACTGGATGAGTTTGATACTGTTGGATTATCTCAATATCGTTCTCAGCCCGAATATTTAAATAAATATGTGGATTTAGCCGAGGAATTAGGGGTATAACTTTTAAGAAGAAGGAGAAACCGATTTGAACAAAGGAATTGGGTACGGAGTTTGTGCCTATCTCTTGTGGGGATTATTTCCGATCTATTGGAAATCTCTTAAACATATCCCTTCATTACAATTAATGAGCCACCGAATTCTCTGGTCCTTTCTGATGCTAGTACTCATTCTTCTTCTCTCGCGCCAATGGAAAATTTTTTGTAAAACAGTCTTCACGCTAAAAATCATTCGTCTGTATTTTCTCGCCGCAATCTTGATTGGTCTCAACTGGTTGACTTATGTGTGGGCGGTCACTTCCGGGTTTATCGTTGAAACCAGTTTAGGCTATTTTATCAATCCGCTACTGAGTGTATCGATGGGGGTGGTCTTTCTTCACGAACGTCTGCGTCCAACGCAATGGTTTCCTATCGGATTAGCAACCGTTGGCGTACTTTATTTAACATGGGTTTACGGTTCTCTTCCCTGGATTGCCTTAGCCTTAGCATTCTCTTTCGCTTTTTACGGGTTGATCAAAAAAATGGCTCCATTGCCTTCAGTCCACGGATTAACGCTAGAGACCGCAATTCTGTTTTTACCTTCGCTCGTCTATTTACTTTATGCAGAAAAAACGGGGCAAGCGGCTTTTCTTCATACTAGTACTTCTTCAGATTTATTATTAATCGGAGCGGGTTTAACGACAACGATCCCGTTGCTCTTGTTTGCTTCTGCCGCGAAACGTATTCCCTTGTCACTAGTGGGAATTTTACAATATATCGCGCCGACACTACAATTTCTTCTAGGGGTGTTGCTTTATAAAGAGCCCTTCAGTTCTGCTCAATTCGTTGGATTTTCCATTGTTTGGATTGCACTTATTATTTTTGGAGTGGAAGGAATTATGGCCTATCGAGCCTCTTCCACTAATAAAAACAAGAATCGCGGATAGAAAAATAACTTCTCTAAAGGGTCGCCTGCTGTTTTATTTATGTTGTCCTATTTGAGTGGTTATTTTTTCTGTTGCGTAAATCTTGCTTCGAAATGGAGCGAGTGCTTTAGCGACCGAGTCGTCGAGTTGGGTCAATCCGTTCAGAAAAATGGCTTTGCCTTGAAACTGCGATAAAACTTGGGCCTGTTCCAAAGAAAGTGTAGTCAATGATTTCAAAAAAAGAAAAGAGTTTGGGTTTTGTTGATTTTTTTGATCAAGAAGAACTTTCAAATTTTTGAAATTTATAATAGAAATTAACTCTCTAACTTCTTCAGAAGTTAATCCTGTAATAATCCCTTCTCCTGGAATACGATTCATAATTACTGGAGAAGAAGTAATTATGTTGTTATAAACAATTGCTAGCTGGCGATTCAAATGTTTTTCAGTAAAATCTCCGAAATCCTGAGCGTGTGCGGTGAAGAACTTAAACGAGGGAACAACTTCTTTGGTATATTTAGCTACTGTTTCGGTAATAGACTGGATTTTAGTTCCATTGAAATCGTAAGTACTTCCTCCTTTTTCGTGAAGGGTATAATCAGGATGTTGAGGGCATTCTTCCAAAAGAACCTCTTCTCCTGTTTTAGTTTTGTACCATTGATATTTTTCTTGGAGATCGGCTGACATTTTATAATTTTCGCCATAGTCGTGTTTTTTTTTGCGCTCTTCCTGTAGAATCCATTCTTCTGCAACCAGCCTAAATTTTAAAGAAAACAAGGTGGTGAGTATTTTTTTCGCTTCTTCCCAATTGTGATTAAATATTTTTAATATTAATAAATCTTGAGTAGGATCAAGTCCTGCAAGTTCTACTAAAGAATAATTGTTCAGATTTTCTTGAGAAATTTTATAGAAATCTTCCAGTGTTTCTTCTTGTGCGAAAAGTAAGAAACTAGAAGCGAAACAGAGTACTAATAAAATGAATTTTTTCATGAAATTCCATAACGATGAAAAATTTTTAACGCCAGAGTGGAGTACTACAATAACGCTCTCCAATATCACAGAGAATCGTGACACAAACGCCTTGTTTTTCACGTTGGCCGACTTCATGAGCGCCTTTGATAAAAGCGCCAGAAGATTGGCCGACAAAAATTCCGCGCTTGGCTAAACGGTGACAATATTCATAGGCTTCTTCAATCGAAATTTTAATGCGTTCATCGATCACCGATTCGTCGAGAATCGCTGGTCGAATGTCTTCCGGATTCTCGATGGGTTTTAATCCTTCGATTCCTGGAAACGCTTCTGGAATAACGCAAGTGATCTTGATTTTGGGATTATACTCTTTCAAACGGCGCCCGACTCCGGTAATGGTGCCACCAGTCCCAATTCCCGCCACAAAGTGTGTAATTTTCCCTTGAGTCTGTGTCCAGATTTCTTCTGCGGTCGTTTCATAATGCGCTTTCCAATTATTGTCATTCGAATATTGATCCGCAAAGAAATAAAGTTCTGGATTTTCTTCATACATTCGGTGACAGGTTCGAAGCGCCTCATCATAGCCTTCAATCGGATCGGTTAGAAAAATTTCGGACCCGTGTGCCTTGATACGAAATTTCCGCTCTGCGCTGACGTTTCCGGGCATCACGAGCTTCACGCGATACCCCATCATTGCGCCAATCATGGAATAGGAAATTCCGGCATTTCCCGAAGAGGAATCGAGAAGCATTTTATCTCGAGTCAATTCACCCGATAAAATACCTTCTAAAATAATACGAAGCGCCGGACGGTCCTTGATTGAGCCTCCCGGATTGACCCATTCCGCCTTGGCAAAAAGAGAAAATTTCGGGAGTTCTTCTGAAAAGAGTCGAACGGAATAGAGGGGCGTATTTCCAATCATGGAAAGCGCCGGATATTGTTGAAATAAAGATTGATATTTAAGATTGGCCTTCATGGGCTGAACAAAATACCTCATAGTCAATGAAACCGGGGAAAGACTTTCCTTCCCCACAATACACGCAGTCTGGATCTTTTCGGAGCTTTAATTCACGAAATTTCGCCTCAAGCGCGTCATAGGTCAGTAATCTCCCGACAAGGGGGTTTCCAGCGCCAATAATCCATTTAATCGCTTCAATCGCTTCTAAAAGTCCGATCACTCCGGGAAGCACTCCTAAAACGCCGGCTTCGGCACAAGAAGGAGCCATCCCTGCTGGGGGAGGTTCTGGATAAAGACAACGATAACAAGGCCCGCCCGCGTATGGAGCAAAAACGGTCACTTGTCCTTCAAATCGATAGACACTGCCATGAACACAGGGCTTTTTCAGTAAAATACAAGCATCGTTAATTAAATAGCGGGTCGCAAAATTATCACTTCCATCGATTACGAGATCAAAATCTTTGACAATTTCTTCCACATTTTTGCTGTTGATTTGTGTTTCAAAGGTTTTCACCTTGACGAGTGGGTTCAGTGCAAGAATTGTTTTTTTCGCGGATTCTGTTTTCGGGGTTCCCACGCGATCGGTGGTGTGAAGAATTTGACGTTGAAGATTGGATTCATCGACCTTATCAAAATCAACAATTCCCAAGGTTCCGACTCCAGCCGCGGCCAAATAAATGGCAGCAGGACAACCGAGCCCACCGGCTCCAATCATCAAAACTTTGGATTGAATGAGTAATTTTTGTCCTTTAGTACCCACTTCCGGGATCGTGATATGGCGGCTATAACGTCTTTTTTCCTCATCCGATAAAATCATCGCTTTTTCAGTCGCTCGGCCTTCTTTGGCCCATTTTTGGTAACCGCCACTCATCGAACGAACATTTTTATAACCCATTTTTTGGAGAGATTCTGCCGCGAAGAGCGAGCGAACGCCACCCGCGCAATACGTAATAATTTGGGTTTCGCGTTCAGGGAGTTTGCTTTCAATTTGAAGTTCTAAAAAACCTCGACTGATATGAAGCGCATTCGGGAGATGCCCTGCTGAAACTTCATCGGTTTCCCGAACATCGAGTAAAATAACATTATTTTTTTGCTTTACAATCTGCTCCACGTCTTGCGTTGAAACTTCTGGAATCAGTTTTTTTAAATCTTCTACCAAGGCTTGTTTTGTTTTCATAGGACTCTCCTTGGATATTTTCCACCCGCAATCGCGGGAACAATCGAAAGAACATCTCCGGCTTTCGTTTCGGAGTCAATTCCCTTCAATCCACGAATATCGCTTTCATTGATATAAAAATTGATAAAACGCTGAAGATCCCCGGTTTTCGTACATAAACGAGCTTTCAAGCCCTGATGTTGTTGTTCCAGATTATCCAATACTTCCCGAACGGAAGCGCCTTGAACGATCACTTCGGATTTTCCAGCGACTAACGGACGAAGCGGGGTAGGAATACGTACAACCACCGACATAAATGCTCCTTAGGAAAAGAGGGGATTATTGGAGAGAGACTTTTTCTTCAACCGCTTTCCCGTCTTGAATTAAAAACGCTTTATAATATTTCGCTTTTTTTTCTTGAACCGAAACGACCAGATACGCGTAAGTGGGAGGAAGCCAAGGTTCGCCCCAACGATATTCTTCCGAACCTTCCAGATCGGTTTGAGAAAAATAAGCTTCATGATCGGGATGAGAATGGTAAAAACCAACAATGGATAGTCCTTGTTTTGAGGCTTCTGCTTCAATTTTTAATCGATCATTGAGATCCATTTCATAGCGATCATTTCGCTGTTGATTCAGATTTTTTGTACGATACACTTTCTGGACAAGCCGTTTTGAATCTTCAAATAGACCCACTAAAACCCCACAACATTCTTGTGGATACGTTTCTTCTCCATGCCGATAAACTTCTTGAATTTGCTCGTTTTTAAAAAAAAGCATAGGAGTATAACTGTTAAATAGCCCCTGTGTTAAAAAAAGTATACAAAAAAGTATAGATTCCTTTTGGCGGAAAAGTATATATGATTTTCTAAAAATTTGCAAACTCTATTTAATCGGGAGAAATTGTGTTTCATTCTGAAGTTATCCAGTTTTTAAAATCGCTTCCCCCGCCTGATTCTATCGCAATTCGGGTCACACTCACCACCGAAAAAAAAATTCATGAAGGAGATCCTTGGGTCTTCGCAGATCATATTCTAAAACAGAGTCAACCCGGAAAAGCGGGAGACATCGCGATTCTTTTTGATCACAAAAATCGTTTTTTGGCATTGGGTCTCTTGGATCCTGAAGAAACGATTCGGATTCGGATTCTTCAGCGGAAACCGGCAACGATTCAACTTCCTTGGTTTATTCAACAAATCGAAGCCGCGTTTCAAAAACGAAAAATACTCGAAACGCAAAGGACAACAGGCTTTCGGGTTCTTAACGGTGAAAATGAAGGATTCCCCGGACTTGTGGTCGATTGCTATGCTCAAACATTGGTTCTGAAGCTCTATACGAGAGCCTGGCTTCCTCATTTGATGGTGCTTACCCAAGCACTTGCTCAGATCCTCACTCCAGAGCGAATGATTCTAAGACTCTCTCGAATGCTTCAAGAGAGCCAGGTATTTCCGCCACCGCTTGCTGACGGAACTATTTTTTTGGGGAAACCAATAGAAGAGCCTGTACGGTTTTCTGAAAACGGCCTTATCTTTGAAGTGGACCCTGTTCATGGCCAAAAAACCGGATTTTTTCTAGATCAACGAGAAAATCGAATGAAAGTGGAATCCTTCTCCGCCAATAAAACAGTGCTGAATGTTTTTGCTTATACGGGAGGATTTTCCTTGTACGCCGCGCGTGGGAAGGCTAAATCGGTTTTGAGTGTAGATTTAAGTCGCCCGGCGTTGGAGTCTGCGGTCAGGAATTTCGCTTTGAACCAACATTTTCCTTCGGTTGCATCGGTCGATCATCAGATTTTAGTTTCAGATGCCTTTGAATCTCTCCGAGAAATGAAAAATTCAAATCGATCTTTTGACATGGTTATTTTGGACCCACCTGCTTTTGCGAAAAAGAAAAGTGAGGTTCCAAAAGCGTTGTCTGCTTATCAACGTTTACTTCGACTAGGTTTAGGAGTGTTGGCTCCGGGTGGGTTTTTAGTGATGGCCTCTTGTTCTCAACCGATCCCTTCAGAACTATTTTTTCCGTTAATTATTGAGACCGCCCGTGGGGAAAGGAGAAATTTAAAAGAATTGGAACGGACCGGACAGGCTTTAGATCATCCGGTCGCATTTAAAGGGGGGCAATATTTAAAATGTTTGTTTGCTAGGGTGGAATGAGATCGATTATTCTTTTCCAAAGTCAACAGCATCGGCTTCTCCGACACTCACTGTATGCGATTCAGGAAGAACTTTTTGGAGCTTTTGGATCTCTTCGGCAGTTAAAATAGGGCTTTTCGCGGTTCCTAGTGCAAGGTTAATGCTCGCAATATAAGCACTACGGGTCATCGTCGCTGTTAGGGGAAAATTAGTGGGATCTTTGAAATCGGGTTCAGGTTCTTCAAAAGAAACTCCGGCCATTGTCGCGACCGCGGTAGCAATGACGCTATCTTGAGTTAAAACAAAATCTTCGAGTCGGCTGGAACCTTGAACAGTAGGGCCCTTAAAAAACGTTAACAGTTCTTTTGTGGCTTCCATCTGGTTTTGTCTACGAGTTTTAAGAAACGTTTTACCGAGATTATCGCCTTTCGCTCCGCACCCGTACTCTACAGCGACGTATTCTGCTTGCGGAAACGCTTTTTCTATTTGAAGCATCATCGTCGCAAGATCATTGGCGGGAACCTGTTTTTGAAGGACTCGTTTCAAATTTTCGAGCAACTCTTTTTGACTAATAGAGGCTTTCGCTTTGACCATCGCGTATTCTGGCCATTCTTTGACCATATCCGTTTTACAAGAGTTAAAGACTCCGGCGATGGCTTTTTCCATTAAGACGCTACCTGAGCCGATATCGAATTGGGCCTTGTAGGAAAAAAGCGCACCTAAAACGCGACCCTGTAATTCTTTTCTTGCCATTGTTCTGGCCATTCGATCCGCGTTTTTCATTTCTGCGGATTGAGCGAGAAGCGTCCAGCAGAAAAAGAAGACAAAAGAAATTAAATTGAATTTCATAAAGCGTTCCCTTTCAAGTATTAGAGAGAGAGGAGGGATTTCAATTCATGGATTCTGAGGACCAGGACTGAATTCCTTGACCTGTTTTTTTTGCAATGGCTTCTGCTTGGGCCACATTTTTTTCAGAAAGGGCCTGTTGCAATTTTTCTGCGGTAATTTCCATGCAAACGACAACCTGATTATTAATAATTCCATGGGCTTTAGGAGCGACTAGTGGCAATTCAGTAAGACGAGCGCCTTGCTCTCCTAGCCAATCGAGAATTTGTTTTTGTGCTTTCACCATCGCGGCTTCTTTTGCTTGGCGATAAGCGGGTTTTCCCATTTCGGAACGTGGAGGCATTTCTACTGTATGAGCAGTTCCTAAAATCAAATAATTTTCAGTAGGTTTATTTTTAGGGAGATTGTTTACCGGGTTTTCTTCATTGCCTTTAGGTGTACATTGGGTTAAGAGGATCAAGAGGAAAAAAATGGATAAGGAACGAATTGGGGTCATAGAACATTAAACCTTTAGACGTAAAATAGGAGCGGAGATTGTTATAACGAAGAAGAGGCCCAGACCAGAATACCATCGCCAATGGTGTCTTGAAAAATCTTAAGTTGTTCGTCCGTATATTTTTGTTTCAGGTAACCTAGCAAAAGACTTTTAGAGTAAGCCAAGTTCAAGACAACTTCTTTCTGGTTATGAAATCCTTGAAATAAAGGCGGGGTCATCGGGAGTGATTTTAAGGCGAGTCCAAAATAATTTTCAAGATACTCAATAACTAGGGTTTCTGCACGTTTTTGAGCATTCTGTTTCGCCTGAAAATAACCATATTCGGCAAAATCACTTCCACTCGATTTGGGGCATTCTATGGAGGTACCCAAGGTGATCCAAGAGTTGTTTTCTAATAAAGACGAGCCTGAAATAATTCCGGCAAATTTTAAATAAGTTTTGTTTGTTTCTGTAGAATAGGAATAAGAAAACTGAAGTTCTCGATATCCTGAAAAATAAAGGAATTGAACGGAAGCCGCTTTTTGAATGGTTTCTAGAATTTCCATAGAAGGCAAAGTTTTTGTTTCTTGGGTCAAGAAGAAAGCAATGGGATAAGCCAAATTCAGAGTTTTTTCATACCAGCCTGTTGTTTGTTTGGGCAGAGGAAAGGTTTCGTTTCCTTTAATTAAACATCCCAATAAAATGCCTTGTCGGAACTGTTCTTTTGCTTTGGCAGTTGCGCTGTCGCAGGTCGTAAAATTCAAAATGAAGGCTTCCAGTAAAAGTTGAATATCGGCCTGATCGAGGCGGAATTCTAACTGTAATCCTTCTTGGCCATTGAGTCCGAGATAAACTTTGGTACGGTTTTTTAAGGATTCTAAGAGAAGCGTCAAATCTTCGTAAGGAAAAGAAGCGCCTGTTTCTTCAAAAAGGATTGTTGCGAGTTGAAGGTAAACAAAGGATTTAGCTAAAAGCTGTTCGGAGAAACTGGAAGTATGTTCAATTTCGATAAAAGTTGTGGGTTGTTTTTCAATGTTTTCTGAAGAAGTTGTTTTTTCTTCATAAACAGCTTCTCCGATAGCATCAAAAAATTTTGATGCTTCAGGGAGTTTAGTTGCTCCGGAAATTTCGGAAGCTTTGAGTGCTTCAATCGCATCTTCACGGCTAATACGTGCGGTCACTTTCAAAATTTGATTGGCTTGATCGTAACTGACATTGGAATAACTGACCCCATACATTTTTCCAGAAACTTTTGTGACAACAACGTCTTTTTGGGTCACAAAATTATTCACTTCGGTTCCAGATTTAATCAGGATTCCTAAGACGCTTTCCGCGAGATTTCTTAAGGCGGTGAGACGAACGACTTCTGCGGCTTTTCGATATTCCGGACGGGACTTATCTTGCGCGAGGGCAGTCCATTGAAAGCTCATAAGGAACAAAAGAGCAAGAATCGGTTTTGGGAGTGATTTGAACATTGTTTGACCCTTTCTTAAAGAGGCTGATTCTTCTCAAATTAGGGATGTAAAGAAATACGATGGAAGGAATTATGGACAAAAACCCTAGCTCATGAAAGAGAAAATTCGACAGCGAATTTTATTTTTGCTGTCGAATTTTTTAGGAAATCATTTCCAAAGAATATCCATATCTCCGTTATCATTATTTCCTAAAGGAGGTTCAGAGGTTCCGCCTTCGGGAATAACTGGAGGTGTAGGACGATTGACATCGTTGGGATCGTTGAGAACGTCATCTGGCAAGGTATAGGAAATATATTTATCAGGATAACGTGCAAAACGAGTTTTGAGTTTGAGGTATTCTTCGGGAGTCAGTTTTTGTCCTTTTTCTTCAAGCGCGCTCGACACGCTGAAAATCCAGTCAGAACCGGTGATCATAATGGAGAGAGAGATATCAGCCGGTTTATATTTGTTCGGTTCAGAAACACAGAACATCGCGTTACGAACCAAAGTTTTTGGAAGGGTCGCTTCAATCGTGTCTTGGGTCAAGAAGAAATCTTCCAGACGAGAAATGGCTGAAACGGTGGGTCCTTTGAGGTAGTTTACTAAACGGACGCAAGCTTCGACTTTGTAAGCGGCAATGGTTTCAATATATTTACGACCGGGATCTTTTGGATTTTTTGTACAGGCTCCAAAAGCGCTGACCGTAATGGTATCTGGAAACATAAAACGAAGATCTTGGTATTGTGCAGGAGTCAAATTTTGTCCGGTTTTAAGTTTTTGATCATCGTTAATCGCTTCAACAAACGCGATTTTAGGAACGCTGGCGGTAATATAAACGAGTCCTAATTCGTTATATCCAACGGGTTTGCTAAATTTCACCATAGGAAGAGCGAATTTATCAAGTTGAGTTTCCATAATGGATCGATTTTCTCGAATAGAGACCACCGAGCGATATTGAACATAGTAACCGTAAATCATTTCACCAATAGCTTTACGGGCACGTAATTGAGCTTCTTCGACCGCCGTTTTAAATTGTTGGCGTGTATACGCCGGTTGAGGTTGGGCCGACAAGAAATTCAGTAGAAAAGAAAGCAATAAAAAAGTGATAAGCGTAGATCGCATTCAACTTCTCCTTTGATTCAAGTAGGTAGATAAAACGTCTTCATTCCAGAGAACGAGACACAACAAAGATAGAGAAACTTTGTACCATTAACGTCCATAAACTTCCACAGCCAATTTAATTCCTTTTCCAACACGGGGAATGATCTGACTGCTTTCTGAAGAATCTATATTTTTTAAGGCAAACGGAACATCTGCTTTATCAAGAGATAATTCCAGTTTTAGCTTTTTGCCCTCCTCGGAATAAGTAAATTTAAGGTTACTATGTCGGGTTACTTCCGAAGAGAGTTCGAGGCCGGTTGGGAGTTTAAAAATGAGTTCCGTCAAAGCGCACGCCATATCGATATTCGGGTTTAAGTAAACCGGGTACCATCGAGGTTCTCCATTGCTTGCTTTTATGACGCGATCTTCTTTAAAAAGACAAGAACCCAGCATTCCCTTGTCAAATAACCGTACTACTTTTTCTTCCGCCTCTTTTCGTTCGGCGGAATCAATCACGTTTTCTTCTTCAGCACGTTTTAACACATCATTGATATGTTCCCGTTTGAGTTTCATATCTAAGCGAACGCGTCCTTCGCTATCTCGAGAGATGGCGGTAGCGACATTGGCATCCACTTCTTTGACCAGTGCGGTCCATTGTGTTAAATCCGAAGGGGGAGTCAGGCTTAATTCATTGAACAAGAGGAAAGTCATACAGGTGGATAAAGAAAGATCGCGTTCATAGTTCGTACGAACGGACGTATTTCCGCTTCCCCAAGGACCAGAATATTCGGCTTCACCTTCTGCCTCAATTGGATCACGAAGTTCTCCACCGCCCTTATATCCGCTTTTTTCCAGAGCGACGAGAGCATCTGCTCGACTGATGGCTGCTTTGACCCTCAAAAGTCCATTTTTGCGGTCTTCAACCACTTTAGAAAAACTGACTGTGGGGAGTTGGCCCTGAGTTTTCGCAAGGACAATATCTTTTTTTAGTTGAAAATCTTCAACTTCAGATTCAGAAATGAGCCAAACTCCAAAAAGTTCTTCAGTCAAATTTCGTACCGCCCTCAGTCTTGCGGCTTCTGAGGCAGCACTACGATGCGCATTGTCTTGGGCGAGTACGGGTGTTAGGGGGCCGAAGGTTCCTAACAAGAGTAGACTCAAAAATCCATAAACGAGTTTTTTTTTCATAAACTTCCCTTTTCTCAATAATGAGTGATGAAAGGTTGATTGGGTTAGCGGAAAAAAACTATTTCCAGAGGATATTTTCTTCTCCGAGTTCATTAAATCCGAGAGGAGGTTCTGAGCTTCCTGCGCCTTCAGCGAGGAAAGAGGTTTCCTGATCTGAAGTATTGGGATCGCTCAGTAAATCATCGGGCAATCGAAACGTGATATAGCGGTCAGGATAACGGGCAAAACGGGTCTTCAGTTTCAGATATTCTTCAGTAGAGAGTTTTTGTCCTTGTTTTTCCAAGGCGGAGGCTACACTGAAAATCCAATCTGATCCTGTAATCATCAGGGTCACTGAAATATCTTTTTGGTTTCTTTTATTGGGTTCGGAGACACAAAAGAGGGCACCACGAAGCAAAGTTTTCGGTAAAAACGCTTCAATGGTATCTTGTGTCAAAAAAAAGTCGTTTAAGCGGGAAACCGCGGAAATAGTGGGTCCCTTGAGATAATTGACCAATCGTACAGAGGCTTCCACTTTATACGTTTCAAGGGTATTAATATAGTTTCGACCCGGATTCCTAGGGTTTTTGTTACAGGCTCCAAAACCGTGAACCGAAATCACTTCAGGGAACATATAGCGGAGGTCTTGATATTCTTGCTTGGTGAGTTCTTGCCCCAGCCTTGATTTTTTTTCTTCATTAATCGCTTCAATAAAGGCGGTTTTAGCCAGAGTTGCTTTCGCTCGCAGGAGCCCCAATTCACGATACCCAATAAAACGACCATATTTAATCATTGGAAGCGCAATCGAGTCTAATTGTGTTTCCATAATGGATCGATTTTCTCGAAGAGAGACCACAGAACGATATTGAACATAATAGCCATAAATTAATTCGCCAATCGCTTGTTGAGATCGAAGACGAGCTTCTTCCTTGGCATCATCCCATTGTTCTTTTAAATAACCACCCTGCCCATAAAGAAGGGTGCTAAGAAATAAAGCAACAACCCAAACATGTTTCATTCGAGATCCTCTTTTTTATAGGGAGAAAAGAAAAGGTGGATTTCGCAAAATTTTAGAAATATCTGTTTTCTTTTTTGAGGAGTTTACGTTTCTCGTTTACGGATGTCAAGAGAGAAAAACCTCATATGATATGGCCTTAAGAAGGTGAAAAGATTGTGATTGATGATTTCTGTAAAGAAAAATTTTTTTATTTTTTTGTACGCTTTTTAGTGAGGGGAGCACTATATTCGGCAATGACGTTTGTCTGAATTCCACCGCGAATATTAAAACATCCTTTGATCCAGATTTTTCGGGGTTCTACTGAGGCTACGAAATCATCGCGAATTTTGTTAGTGATGTGTTCATGAAAGATCCCGATATCGCGGTAGAACATCAAATATTCTTTAAAAGATTTTAATTCAATACAGCACTGGTCTGGAACATATCGAAGACAAAATGTCGCAAAGTCAGGAAGTCCGGTCTTTGGACAAACCGCTGTAAATTCAGTGACATTCATTTCAATTTCATAATCTCGATCCGAATATTCGTTATGGAAGGTTTCAATTTTCGGCGCTTTTAGGGTTCGAATGTGATCCTGTCGATGATCGTAAGAAGAGACATCCATCACGCAACAACTCCACAAAGTATAAAAAAATACTCATTCAATGGGTGCAGATTGTAGCGGATTTTATCTTCTTAAGCAACTGCTCCATCAAGCGGTGTGTTTATCCTGTTTCTTTAACGAAAAAATTTTTTAACCCATCGTTCTTGAATACGAAACATTTGCTTTCGTAACGATTCCTGATGGTCCTCGTAACCCATAAGATGAAGGAAGCCATGGACGAGATAGCGAATCACTTCTTCTTCTAAAGAAATTTGACGTTGATTCGCTTCTCGCTTTGCAGTTTCTGTAGAGATTAAAATTTCGCCGATCAAGGAATCTTGCTCATCGCCTAGTGAAAAAGAAAGGACGTCCGTGGGAAAATCATGTTGTAAATACTCACGATTATAGAGATGAATCCTTCGATCATTCATAAAAACAATGCTTAGATCGCCTCGTTGATGATAAGCGTTTAGAAGCGTTTGCGCAAAACGGGTTAATTGAGGTTCGCTCAAAAGATAACGACGCTGAAAATTCGTGAGATGAATCGTCTGGATGAATTCTTTTTTTCGGGAAGTTTTCTCTGGAGTCGATTTCATAAAGAAACAGGCCCCTGGTTCTTTTTAGGAGCTTCTGGATATTGGATTCGAGTATGGAACAAAGAGGTAAGCATTGTTAACAAACTTTGTTTAATCAGATGAATTTCTTTAAAAGTAAGGTTACATTCTTCTAACTGTTGATCCATCAATTTGCTATGAACAATTTTTTCGATCAAGGTCTCCAGTTTTGTATAAGAAGGATCCGAGAGGCTTCGAGAGGCTGCTTCTACGCAATCCGCGATGAGAACAATTGCGGCTTCCTTAGTTTTGGCTCGCGGGCCAGGATATCTGAAAAATTCTTTGTTTTCTTTTTCTCTTTTGTCTGGAAAATCTTCTCGATAATCCGGATTATTCAACGCTTCTACATAAAAAAATTGTACCAGTCCACAGCCATGATGTTCTTGAATAATGTCTACGACCGCCGACGGAAGATTAAAAAGCTTGGCGAGTTGCACTCCATCTTTCACATGAGAAAGAATAATGAGGGTGCTCAAGAGGGGCGAAAGGGTTTCATGGCGACTCCCCCGATTATTTTCATTTTCGGTAAAATAGTCCGGGCGAACCAATTTTCCTATATCATGATAATACGCTCCGACTTTCGCCAATAAAGATCTGCCACCAATCGCATCCGCCGCAGCTTCCGCGAGAATTCCTACCATCATTGAATGATGAAAGGTTCCTGGCGCTTCTAACAACATTCGCTCCAACAACGGATTATTTCCAGAAGATAATTCGAGGAGCGAAATATCGGTCGTAAAATCAAAGATCGATTCAAAAAAAGGAAGCAAGGTACTTAGAAAAAAACCTGTCAGTAACCCACTACCCGCGGCAAAACAGAACTCTTCAAAAATGGGATAAAACCCCAATGAATTTCGTTGGACAAATCCAGAAAAAAGAAAAAAAAGAGCCAAAAGTAAGGTATGGGCAATGGCAAGAGAAACTCCCGTCAATGTCAATTTATTTCTTCGATTGACTTGATTGCAGGCCGCAATCATTAAAAGGCTTCCTAAAAACACCACTAAACAGTGCCTTAAACTCACGATGCTCCATTGCCAATAACTGGTCATATCTAGCGTTACAGGATAAGAAAGTACAGAAAAATAAAAAATATGTCCTGAATAAATCCACAAAAATGGAGTCAGAATAAGCGTTACCTGTTGTCCAAATATTAACGCCATCAAATACGCTATAAATCCAAAAGGAATGACAAACGGAGTCAGATGAAAGAGAACCGTAATTTTGCTCGTTAAAATAATTAAAAAAAGAGCAAGGTAAATCACTGTTTGATGAAGAATCTTCTGCACCAAACGCGGATAATGAACTAAAATCACATAGCACAGAATGCTATTGAGTAAAAAGCAAAAACAGAAATTTCCAAAAAACAGAAAAAAGCTTTTCAAAGAAGTAGGAATGAGCGTAAACGTAGGCGAATCAAAAGAGAGCAGATAGGTAAAAATAAGCGTAAAAAAAAGAAACAGAATCCCTTTTTGTCTCTTTTGGTCGAGCGTCTCAAGAGAAACAGATTTCAGTTTTTTGGCGGGTGTTTTGAATACCTCTAATTTAGAACGCCGTTTCTCTTGAGACGGATGAAACATTGTATTTAGTTTCCTGAAAATAAAGAGGAACGAAACGATATCGACTATACGTTAATTGGATTTGCTTTTTTCTTCTTGACGACTTGCATGAGCGTTTTCATAAGCGCTAACAATCGCCTCAACCATCCGGTGACGAACAATATCTTTTTTCGTTAAATACACAAATTCAATTCCCGAAACGCCCTTAAGAATTCGCTCCGCATCTTTTAAGCCAGAAATCGATCCTAGAGGGATATCCGTTTGCGTCATATCTCCTGTGACGACACAACGAGAGTTTTGTCCAAAGCGCGTCAAAAACATTTGCATCTGTTTGGGAGTCGTATTTTGTGCTTCATCTAAAATAATAAAAGAATGACTCAAGGTTCGCCCTCGCATATAAGCGAGAGGCGCGACTTCAATCACATCTCGCTCCATATATTTACTCAGTTTTTCCGGTCCAAGAATCATATACAATGAATCGTATAAGGGTCTTAAATACGGATTCACTTTTTCTTTAAAATCTCCGGGCAAAAAACCTAACCGCTCTCCCGCTTCTACCGCAGGACGGGTCAATATCAGCCTTCTCACCATTCCTGTCTTGAGTGCCGTAACCGCTGAATTTACAGCCAGCAAAGTTTTTCCTGTTCCCGCGGGTCCAATCGCAAACACAAGCTCGGAGTGTTTCATACATTCCATATAATACTTCTGTCCTTCGGTTACTGGCGTAATCGTAGATTCTGCAACCGTAAAATCTTCCGAAAATTCTTGTGCGGATTGTTTTTCCAAAAGAGTTTCTACATCTTGATAGGAAATCACCTTGTTTTGTCGAATGGAATCAATCAAGCGAGAGGTCACATTTTTTGCCAAGAGAACGTTGTCGCGACCCCCAGAAATTTTTAACATTTTATCTCGTGCAACCATCTGAATATGACACCGATCTCGAATCATCTTTAAATGGCTATCTTGTGGGCCAAAAAGAGCTTGCGCTTCATCATAATCTTTCAAATGGACCACTTCTTCAACGATATTCTTCTTCAAAGAAACTCCTCTATTTCGTTCCTAAATTTAAATTTTATCCGTTTTTTGGTCTTTACTGAAAGCAAATTAAACGCTCTTCATGAAAATAAAAATGAAGATCCCTGTTGGCTCTCTTCATGAGCAATGGTATTATTATAACTTAAGTTTTAAATGGAGAAAATAACTTCCCAGTCCGAAGTATTTTAAAAAAAAGAATCCTCTTTCAAATGAAGGATTTTATAAACCGATGGCGGAAAACGAGGATCAATTAATTTGTTATTGCTTTCGCGTCACAAAACGAGAAATTATTAACGCGATCCAAAAATATAATCTCAAAAATACAGATCAGGTAACGCGTGCTATTCGTGCGGGTGGGGGGTGTCGTACCTGTCGATTTGATATTGAACCGCTCATTACCAAGTATGCTAATCCTGAAAAACAAAGCCCTAATGAAGAAGAACTAAACGAAATCCAAATCTATAACCGAACTTATAAAATTCTAAACGAAATTTCTGTCAAAAAAGAACTGGAAGAAAAAAATATTCGCGTGGATCTGGATTCCATCGAGGGTACTCAACTCTTTATGAATTTTTTTTCCACCCTCCCCGGAAAAGAAGTTCAATCCGATTCTATTTCTTGGCTAGAAGATCTCTTTCGGAAAAAACTCCATCCCCGTATTTGTATCCAAAAAACTTCCCCTGCGAGTGATCTGTTTCCGTGATTTATCTCGATTATAACGCCACCACTCCATTGGCGCCCGAAGTCCGTGAAAAATTGGCGGCCCTGATTCAACTTTCCTTAGGAAATCCTTCCAGTTTGCACAAATTGGGTCAAGAGGCGGCCGTTCTCCTTCTCACAGCGCGCCAGCAAATCGCTCAATCTTTAGGTTGTCTTTCCAGCGAAATTATATTCACAAGTTCAGGAACTGAAAGCGATTTATCCGCATTAAGAGGCGTTCTTCAAGCGACTCAAAAAAAACATCTTGTGATCAGTGCCGTCGAACATCCAGCGATTCGTTTGGGCGCAATTCAATTAAAAAAGCAAGGATATTCTGTAACAGAAATCGGGGTCTCTTCAACCGGCACACTGAACTGGAACACCTTACAAGATGCGATTACTGAGCAAACTGCACTGGTGTCGATGATGATGGCTAATAATGAAACGGGCATCCTCTTCCCTATCCAAGAAATCGCTCAACTTTGCCAACAAAAAAAGATTTTATTCCATACAGACGCAGTACAAGCCTGGGGAAAAATTCCACTTCAGGTTCAGACCTTAGGAGTAGATTTACTTTCTGTTTCAGGTCACAAAATTTATGGTCCTACCGGATGTGGCGTCTTATATTTGCGAAAAGGAACCCCTTTTGAACCGCTGATTCCCGGACATCAAGAAACAGAACGACGAGGCGGAACAGAGAACCTTTTCGGAATCGTTGGAACCGGAGTCGCGGCAAGCCTCATTTCCCAAAGACTTTTAGATGGTCCTCGTCTTCAAAAATTGCGGGATCTTTTTGAAGAAAAACTCCGCGGTTCTTCGCTAGCGGTACGTTTCAATGGATCTGAGACTGCACGCGTTCCAAATACTTCTAACGTAAGCTTTTCTCAGGTCGATAGTCAACGGTTATTAATGTTGTTGAATCGTGAACAAATTTATTGTTCGTCCGGAAGTGCTTGTAGCGCGGGAAAAAAAGAACCTTCTTCGGTTTTGAAAGCCATGAAGGTTCCAAGTCAGGATATTTTTGGAACCCTTCGTATTTCTCTAGGCTCTGAAACGACTCTCGAACAAATTGAATTTCTCTGTCAAGTTCTGAAATCCAAAGTCCCTCAACTCGTTTCTAAATAACTTAAAAAAAAGGGGTCATTCGTGACCCCTACTAAATGGTGTTCAAATTTAGCGCAGGAGCGCTTGAAAGTAGGTTTCCAGCACCACCAGTCGATCTTTCTGATTTTGATTTAAGGTTTCTTCCGATCTCATTTTCGCACAGTAAGACAAGATACGGTTAACAAGGTCTCGTTTATTTCCTTCCGCTAGATTTTTTGGAGTCATTTTACGAGAGAGTCGTTCTAAAGTATCCAGCGCGTTTTTTACGTCTTCACTGCGAAAATAATAAAAGAACAAGCGAGATAAGGACTCTATATCGTCGGGTTGAAGTTCAATCGCTTTTTTCCATAATCGTTCCGCTTTGAGATCATCACGAGTATTATTATAAGCACGTTCAGCCTGATTTCGGAAGTAATCTGATCTTAACTTTAGATAATCTGCGAAATAAAAATTACCCAACGGATCACGAACCAATCTTGAAAGTTTAGTAATTTTCGCTTTTTTGATTCGATCTCCGATACTCAGTCCTTTTAGGATATCGAAACCTTCTACCACTTTTCCAATGAAGGTGAATGTTTTATTTTGAAAATTGGCGAAGTCGTCTACATACAATCGAAAACGTCTTCCACCAAAATCTTCGTCATCGTCTGCAACCATCAAGAGGGCTCCCTTCAAGATCGGTTGTTTGGCGACATTTCCTTTCACAGTGTAATCCATCATAAATTCTGCGGGCAATTGCAAACTTAAGTAGCTCACATTAATATCGTCCAGAAGATAATTGTCAAAACGTCCTTCCTGAACACAAGTCAAAAAGTGCCAAACTGCATCTTTGGAGGTTTCTTCAAATAATTCAATTACGATTTTGCCTTGTTCCGTAAAGAACGTGGTTTGGGGCAAACTTTTCTCAACAATCTGAACCTCTGTTGTTTTGATCTCTTCCTCGAGACGAATGAGACGATCCGCTTTATTTTTGGAATACCATTTTCCATCCACCGAAGCCTGTCCTAGTTGTTTTCGGACTTCCTCTTCTTTCATTCCAAGAAGTGTGAGCGATTGAACCAAATTGTTTTGGTTCTCTGTATCCGGAGATTTTTGTGTCATCGCCACCAGTAAAGGTTTGGCTTCGCCTTCGCCCCATTTAGAAATTTGTTGAATTCCAACGGCCTGAACTAAAGGACTGGAATCTTCTAGGGCTTTTTTCAGTAGTTCTTTTTCTTGGGGAAAGAGGGTAAAAATTAGCGAATACGCTTTGGCTCGAAATAAAGGTTGTTCATGGAGCAGAGCTTTTTTCAAGAGTTCCAGTGTTGGCTCTTTTTGCAACAAGGTTAAGCTCGCTTGGACAGCAAGTTTTTGGAACGCATTCAAAATCGTTAGCTTGATCCAATATTTTTCGTTATCATTCACTGGAGCCGTTTCAAATTGTTCCTTGTCAAACGTATTAATCAGCAAATTAACCACTTCTTCTTGAGGAAAATAAGCCACCGTCTGCAAAATTTCAATCCGAATGGCTAACGGCAGATTATCTTTTTTTAATAATTTGCTACAGGAGACTAAAAAATCTGGAACTCCAGAATAGCGTATTTTTTTGAGTAGAAAACAAGCACTCGCCACCAGTTGAGGTTCGCCGGTTTCTAAGACTTCTAAAACCGAATTCGGAGTCTTTTCCCAAGTGATTTCAAACAAACTTAATCCACGAAGAGCCGCTTCTTTGACAATTGCATGAGGAGAAGCTAATCCCGCAGAGACCAAATCTTGTTCTTTTTTGAGTGCCGCTAAACCAGAAATCCCATAATATCGAACCCACGGATCTTCCGCGTTAGCCGCTTTTTTTAGAGTTTCTAAAGCTTTTTCGGTTTTGATTCGAGAGACAGTTTCCATCAAGAAACGTTGAGCCTCTATTTTTAGATCTGGTTTTTCCAGAACTTTCAAGATCTCAACAATCGTACCCTCTCCGGTTTCCACTAATTCATCCACCAGTTTATACGATTTTACCGCAGAAGTACTGTCTTGGAGTTGTTGAATTTTAAGAATAATTTTACTGTTGTCTGGTTTTTCTTCTTTTTTAGGTTCCTCATTATTTTGGGCCCACAATACACCGAAAAAAAACAAACATAAGATAAACCGCTTCACAATCATAATTTCTTTAGCTCAAGCAAAATCTCCATTATTGGAGTTTCACCCTAGCTCCTTTCTAAGCAAATAAAATTAAATC
Source organism: uncultured Planctomycetota bacterium (assembly GCA_964530615.1). Classification (GTDB taxonomy): domain Bacteria; phylum Planctomycetota; class JBBTDB01; order JBBTDB01; family JBBTDB01; genus JBBTDB01. Next base: position 36,354 of record CAZHAR010000028.1, read on the forward strand.
TCTGAAAATTGAATTAAGAGGGGGTTCCTTTGTCTTGCGAAATCGATTGGTTCTCCATTTTAGGGATCGCCGTCACTTTTTCTTGCGAGTGATGAGCAAGTTCTTGAGGTTTGGCGGGTTTTTGATCATTTGTTTTAATCTCTTCTTCGATTCCTCTTAATCCTTTTCGAAATTCGACCACTCCTTTTCCTAAAGAACGGGCAACTTCCGGAAGACGATTCCCAAAAATAACCAAGGCAACAATCCCGATAATCACTAATTCTGCCGGTGAAAGTCCAAACATATAATTTCTCCAAATAGTGTACTCTTGGACCCTTGAAACCCTGTTGCTATTTTATCCTGTCCATTGTCCATTGTCCATTATTGACTATACCGGAGCCATCTCTGAAGGAACGGCTGAGATTTGTTCTTCAAGCGGTACTTTTTTCCCTTTGGCGTAAACCGCATGACGACCATTTTTTTTGTACCATTCTCCAAGCGCCGCGTTTTGGTGTATATTTTCTAGAATTTTTCGGTAGCCAACTCCTGTGTTGTAAGCACAGAAAGAGATTTCGCCCATTTGGGTCGCATAAGGAATGGTACACATTTCTGTACGTCGGAAATCATAGTTCCAGAGATCTTGGAACCACATTCCTGCCAAGGTTAACATCCCCCAACGAAATCGTTTACTATGACTGATTCCTAAATTTCCACCGGAGTGAGAATCGAGTTGTTTCAGCAAATCGACAAAACGCATTCCAGTTGGAGCCTCTTTGGCGCTCCAATTTCTCAAAAGCGCCAGCGCTACAAGCACTTTAGTAATTTGTGGACGTCTCGCGTAATCATTAATATCGATCACGTCTTTCATGAATTGATCCACGTTAATAAATTTGGAGACGGGAGTTTGTTCTTTGGTCGTCATATTGACCATCACAAAGCTGGCGATTCCGCAATTGGGATGACAGCCACATTTTAAAGTTCCCCAATCCTGACCCGGCCCTTTCATTAAATCACTTAAATCCGAAAATGGGCTAGAAGCAGAAAGCGGGAACCAGTCTCTCATTGTTTCCAAATATCCGGTATGTTGTTTTAGGTCGCGGACCAAGTGAGAAAGGGTATATCGCCATTTGAGTCGTTGTTCTTCGGAGAGATCTTCATCGCGTCCGGTAAAGGAAACGGGTTGGAACGCAACGGTATGAATGTTCTGAATATTTTCCATGGCGAATTCCATAATTCCCCCTAACTGATCGTTATTAATGGTATTGACTACCGTAACGACCAGCGCCACCGTGATTCCAAATTCCGCCAGATTTTTAATGGCCTGTCGTTTGACCTCTAACAGATTCCCAACACCTCGACCCGAAGCTTGTTCCGGAGTGGTTCCATCAAACTGGAGATAAGCAAATCGTAATCCCGCTTTAGCGGCTTCACGACAAAATTCGCGATCTTGAGCAAAACGGATTCCATTGGTTGCCGCTTGTACACTGAAAAAACCTAATTCTTTCGCATAGCGGATCGCTTCGATAAAATGAGGAGAAATGGTGGGTTCGCCTCCGGAAAACTGAAGTGAAGTTTGCCGCTTGGGAGTATGCGCATTGGCCGAATCCCAGAGGATTTTCTTGATTTCATCGAGATTGAGTTCATGCACATAACCCACCTGATTCGCGTCCATAAAGCATGGGTCACACATCATATTACAGCGATTGGTCAAATCCATAGTCAATACCGCGCCTCGGCCGTATTGGATACTCGATTTTCCGTGTTGATGTAAGCGATCCGAAGGAATTTTAAAGTCGCGTCCAGAAAACAAGGATTCGATCCGTTTCGTGAAATCGACATTCAAAGACATAATATCTTTAAATGAGCCATGTTTGGGACACTCTTTTTCAATAGTAATGATTCCCTCACGATCCTGCATACGCTGTTTGATATAGCCCGGATGTTCTTTCATCATTTTTTCCAGATCCGCTTCTCCGGAAAGAATTTTTTCTCGTGTTTCGATCACACAACGTGGGCAGAGACTGTCGGTTTGACGCGGAAAACCTAAAGGAGGAGAAGTTTTTTCATGGCTCTTTAATGTGGGTTCTTTCGACCATTTGGGATGAATCACGTTATAAGAAATTCGCTTATTCATCAATTGGGTAAAACGCCATACAACGTTTGAAATTTTGGACAACGCTGATTCCAGCACCACATTAAAACTTAGCGGATTAGGCATATAAATCTCCTGAAATGAATATTTTAAATATCCTAACAATCGAAAAAAAAATGTCTATCTTTTCTCTCAAAAGAAACAATTCTTTATTTGTTACTTGAGGGGATTCCTAGTTTAAATTCTCGGAATTGCGTCAGCAGAGCTACGCCTAGTAACGAAATAAAAAAGCCATAAAATATCCATAGCCACGAAGTTTCAGGGAAATAAGAATCCGGATCTTGATAGAGGGTATTATAAAAATAAAGTTCTTGTCCCTTTTTACGCAAGAGAAATTGGTGATGGGTGACTTCATCGGTCACCAGCCATTTTTTTCCCGGGCTTCGAAGGGTGACACGAGTTTTAAAATAAAGTGCTTTTTTTTCGGCTTTTTTTTCGCTTCCGAGCGCATTAGAGAGTAGGTTCCAGAGGGGTTTTGAAAAAACGCTTTTATCGAGTGAAGTGATCTCATCTTCAGGGACTTCCTGATGGAAAAGTTCTTGACTCAATGGAGCGACTTCTAGATTTCGGAATATTTCCCCGTACAAATTTTGTTGATGGAAGGAGATCGAAAAAAGTTTCAATGCCCCCGGTAAATCAGGCGGAAGCATAATCGTAAAAATAATGGCCCAAAGAATGGGATGTCGAATTATTAAGCTCAGCAAGCAAAAAAAAGAACAAAAAAAGAACTGCTGAAGCATTAATGGAGCAAGAAATGGAAGGAGAGAAATTTTCAACATAATGCTGTGGAGAATTAAAAAAAGAAGAACGGGTACTCCGCTGAGGAGGATTGCCCCTCCGACTTTACAAAGTCCAACCAACCATTTAGGAACTGGCCGAAGAAAGAGATAGGTAATGGTTCGATTATCGAGTTCATCTCGCAAAACGACACTACTATACAAAATAGCACTCAACACAAAGAGAAGGTGCTGGCCGCCTTCTCGCGAAAATTCTTCCCACGCTTTCCAAATTTCTGGATTTTGTGAAATCTTCAAATATTGTGTCGCTCCGGCACTCAACAAAACAAAGCAACAGAGAATAAAAGTTTGCACTGAAAACAAACGAGAGCGTACCGTATGAGCAATAAGAGCAATCGCAGATCGAGTTAAAAACATAGTTTATCCTGCCAGATATTTAAAAATGGATTCTAGATCTTCGTCGGGTACACGAATTTCCTGAATTTGCAAAGAGGTCGTTAACACAATTTCGGTTAATTGTTGATAAAAAGCCTGAAGATCTAGAGTTTCTATCGTGAGTTCTTTGGGCTGGATTTGGAGAGATTGAATAAAGGGAAATTTCACAAGAATTGTCGCTAATTCTCGTTCTTGGGCACAAACCAGATGAATTTTTGTGGGTTTTTCACCAAATAATTTACGGAGTTCCGAGGTATTTCCACTGGCTTTGACATGACCATTGAGGAGAAGCAAAATATTTTGGGTCATCGCGTCGACTTCGTGCAAAATGTGGCTAGAGATAATAATATGTTTTCCCTGTTTTGCTAAATTTTTTAGCAAATCAATCAGTTGATATCGACCCACCGGATCAGTGCCATTGAGCGGTTCATCGAGAATAATTAAGTCGGGATCATGGAGCAGTGCTTGCGCGACTTTGAGTCTTTGCCTCATTCCTTTGGAGTATTGCCGAATCAATCGATTCCCGTTTTCAGTCAATTGAGTGAGTTCAAGCGCCTTTCGGACCTGATTTTCTATATTTTCATTCGGGATATCGGACAAGCGGGCTAAAAATTGTAAAAAATCGTGTCCCGTTTGCCAGTCATAAAAATCGTCCTGTTCCGGTGAAAATCCAATTCTTTTCATCATCGACGGATTGTTCCAAATTCGTTCCCCAAAAATATAAATTTCGCCTTGGGTGGGTTTGGCTTGTCCAGAAAGTAACTTGAGGAGAGTGGATTTTCCAGCTCCATTTGGCCCCAGTAATCCGAGAATACCGCCTTCAAATTGGAAGGAAATATCACTGATTCCTCGGACTGTTTTAAACCATTTCGAGAGTTGAATTGCTTCTACAACCATCGTCATTCGGACACCTCGATCTTGTTTAAACGTCGGAACAGAATCACTAGGGAACCTAGAATCCATAATACGAGATTTAGTTGGACCCAGAATTCGTCTTCTACTTTATCGGGTGGTGGGGGGCCTTGGTGCCGGTGATTATTGTGTCCAGAAGGCCATTGAAATTTTAAATCGTTTTTAGTTTCTGGAAAAAATTTTTCGCCCGAATGTTTGAGACCAAAAGCGATATCGATGGCCAGAGAATTCTTTCCCATTCCTTCCGGATCATGTACCGCAAAAAATCGGGCGACTCCGCCAAGAAAGAGCATCAAAACAATAAACGAAATCATCGCGATATTGTAACTTTCTGTGAGACTAGAAATGACTAAAATAATGGGAGTTAAGACGATAAGAATAAATAAGGCATTAAAAAACATTCCGAACAGGTAGGGATATTCTTCTTGAAATATCGCTTTGGGAGTATTGCTAACCAAAATTTTAATCAAAAAGATAAAAACGCCGGGAATAAAAATGACTAAAAATACGGCGATGGCGATAATAGTGACTTTTCCAAATAGATAAATGCTCCAGCCCAAAGGTTTTGAAAAATAGAGGGGCATCGCTTTCGATTTCAAATCATTTGAGATCGCACCTCCCCCCACGATAGCACAAAAAATAAACAGCCAAGGAAGCATTGTATCCTGAAAGTGTTTATAGACCATTTTGGAATTCAGGTTTTGCAAAAAGGGCGGGGTTTGGATGTTGGAGGACTTTAAAAAAAACTCAAAAATGATCGATATTGCGCCATAAAAAAGCGCGGTACCGAGAAAGCTATAGACAAAAAACTTCACTCGTTTTAACTTCCAAAGAGTGGCGATTTCATTACGAAAAATGGGCCAAAATCTTAAGATTCTGGGGTATTTTTTTCCTTGATAAGGCTGATACCCTCGATTAATAACGGCTTTCAACGAGAAACTCCTGTCGTATTTTGGACGGCTTGAATAAAAATGTCTTCTAGCGATTGAACCACACACTGAATTTGGCGAATTTCGACTTGGTGTGATTGAGCGGTCTCGAATAATAAGCGAGTTGGCGCTTCTTCTGGGAGCCAGACTTCCCCAAGTTGATCTCCTTTTTTCGGATTTAATCCTTGTTTTTTTAAGGATTCGATCCAGGGATCAAGAACATCTTCTTCGCGTAGTTTAATTCGATAAGGTTGTTTTTGTTTCGCCTTCAACTCTTGAATCGAACTCTGTAATAAACATTCTCCTCGATGGAGCATAACTACATAATCACAAGTTTCTTCAATATCTTTTAGCAAGTGTGAGGAGAGGATAATAATTTTATTGGCCTTTTTTAAATCTCGAATCAGATCCAACATAAAGGAACGTCCCTTGGGGTCCATTCCGTTGGTCGGTTCATCTAAGAGCAAAAATGGAGAATCATGGATGAGGGCCTGAGCGAGTTTGATTCGTTGTTTCATTCCCGTAGAATATTCGCCTACGGGACGATGATAAGCTTCTCCGAGGCCAACATATCCAAGAATATGATCGGAGCGTTTCAAGGAATCCCAATAAGGAATTCCCGCGAGTTCTCCGGCGTAAGTGACTGAAAGCAATCCAGAAAGTCCCGGAAATTGGCAATCATTTTCTGGCATATAGCCAAAGCGTTCGCGGATGGCTATTTTAGAGAGTTGTTCGCCTTCAATCAAAATTTGGCCTGAATTATATTTTAAGAGTCCCATCAAAATTTTCATGAAGGTTGTTTTTCCGGAACCGTTGGGCCCGAGCAATCCGATGGTTTTATGGGGAATATCAAACGAAACATTCTTCAAAGCTTGAATTTTTCCATAGGTTTTTACCAAATTTTTGACCTGGATCGCCATCGTTTCAATCATGAAAAGGCCGCCTTTCTTTTGCGGGAAGAAACGGGAATTGTTGCATTTCTTGTGCTTTCCATCCTTCTTTAAAATCATGGAGATAAGGATAGATTTTAATCGACTCAGACCCAATTTCAAAAAGAACGTGGCCGCCGCCCTTTTTTTTTGTCGCGGATCCGGCATTTACAATAAGCGGATGTTGGGCGTTAGCGGGAAGAATCCATTGTCGATGGGTATGGCCATGAAGATAGAGAGAAACTCCGTATTTTTGGAGAAGTTGTGTGAGTCGTTCCCGATCGGCGAGTTTATGGCTCTCGGCTTCTTGGAAACCTTCCGGATAAACAATGGGATAATGGCAGAGGAGAACAATACGTCTAGCCTGAATTTCTGGATCGGCTAGAATCGCCTCGAGTTTTTGATATTGTGTTTCAGTGACGTGTCCTGCCGCTGAGAGCCAATTTATGGGATCTGTGGCATCAAGGCCAATCAAAACGAGCGAATCCGAGACAACTTGAATAAAAGGAAACGATTCACGTGATTTAAGGAAATCTTGAAGTTCATGTTCATAGCTCTTTTCGTGTCGAGATTGAGCGGTGTAGCGATCATGATTTCCCGGAACCAAGAGTATTTCTTTTCCATAGTGTTGGATCGCTTTTAAAAAGATCACGGCTTGCGCGAATTCTTCTGGCATCGCGGTCGTGGTTAAATCACCCGTAATCCAGACTTGATCCACTTCGGGCACCTTTTTAAGAATGGGTTCTAGGAGAATCGGTTTATACTGAAATTGGCGATTCAGAATCACGTTTCCCATCCCCAAGAGGCGCTTTGAGAGTAATCGTACGGGATTGAGTGTGATGGAGGTAAAATGGATATCTGAAAGATGAAGAAATTTCATGATACTCTTAAAAAAAAAAGGACAACGAAAGGGTTGTCCTTGAGAACAATAAGCAACAAAAACTTCGTTAATACTCTATTTATTTGGGTTTAGTTAATTCTTTCATGTCCTCCAAATTGATCGAATATTTTCCGTTTAGTTTATCAAAATCAGCTTGAACTTTGTCTTGAAGGCCTTTAAGACGGTTCATAAAATCACTTAAAGTCAGAAGAGTGAAAAAGGAATCTGCCGGCGGATTTTTGATCAAATTGATGAAATCCGTAATTTCTCTCAGGAGTCCATCCAAATGATAGAGTTCTGCAACAGGTTCTTTATCAGGTTTTTCAGCGTCTTTAGTCTTCTCAACGTCATTGTCATTAATGGGTTTAGAAAATGCTTCAATAAAGCCGTCATCATTTTTAAGGAAACCTCCAACGCGTTTTAAAAATTGTTCGCGATCTCCATTTTTGGAAAGAGTTTCCAGATCTTTGCGGTATCTTAGACAGTTTTGAATAAGAAATTTCTTTTCTTCTACAATTTCTAAACGTCTCCGTAAAATATTTTCTCTCATTTTTAAGGAAAAATCCTGGCCCTGTTCCAAGAATTTTCGATTATCAGTAGATTCAATTATTTTAGGAATTTTCATCGCCAAGATTTCTTTAATATAGCCTTCCGCAGTAATCAAATTAAGCGGATCTTGAGCGCGTTTATTGTAGCAGTTATTAATTTGCTGTTTGAGGGCATCAAGAGTACTTCTCCATTTTTCAAATTCGCTATGAACTTGTCGAATGTAGGGAGAGATACTGTCGAGTTCTTCTTTCAGTTTTTGTTGTTCTTTTTTACGATTTTTAGGGGTATGAATTTCGATTAAATCTATCAATTTTGAATGCGCTTCGGACCAACGTTCTTCTTTTTTGAACTGGAGATATTCGTCCCATACGTCTAGCCTCATTTTTTCTTGGGAGGCATAGAGGACCATCTTACTTTTAGCTTCTTCGACTTCAGTCGTGCTAGGTTCATATTCAGAAAGATCTTTTAAGTGTTTTATAGAGGTTTCCGCGCTATCATTATCAAAGAATTGCGACGCCTCATTCAAAATACGAATGCGTACTTCTACAAGTCCGGTATTCGTAGTTGGATCGCCTCCTGAAGTCACTAAGAAATAACCAATAATCGTCATCACAAGTGCGAGCACACCCACTCCAGCATACAAGAACATCGGATTTTTTTCTGGAGGGCCAATTCCCATTTTGCGTAAAATTTTAATGCGAGCGTCGATTTCTATGCGATCATTGGAAATTTCTCGTAACTGAGCCAGAGTTTGATATTCGCTTTCAAATCGTTTGAGATTTTTCTGAAACTCAGCGAATCGTTTTAATTCTCCGGCAAGAGATTCTTTGTTATTAATTTGGGTATACATATCCACTGTTTTTTGAGCGAATCGAAGTGGATCGAGTTGGCGATCTTCGCAGAGGTAAGCAACCTCCTGAGCTTCTTTATATTTCTTTTGCTGGACATAATAATCGAAGAGTTGTTCCGCGTGAGGAATGGCTCGTTCGTCAGCGGCACCAGACGTTTTTTGGCCCGTATAATGCTCGAACATATATTTCCGGGCCTCAAAATGATGAGAATCCATTTTGAGGACTGCATCAATATTTTGAGCAAAATTCTTTTCATCTGATTTTAAGAAGGCCAATTCATAAAGATAAGCGGCGGCTTCTTTTTTATTTCCAGCCAATTTATATTGTTCGACGAGATCTTCCAAAAATCCGAGTTCCCAAGGCATATAAACTCTAGCTTGATTTAAAGCACTGACAGCCAATGTTCGATTATTGGCCGCTTTGGCCGCTTGAAGCACTTTCTGAAAGGCTTCCGAACTCTGCAGTAAGACATTTCGAATAAAATGCGCCAACAACACTGCTGTTTCAAAATGAGGCAGTGCCAACATCTGCGCAATTTCTTGAACATTAAAGCTACGATTAATTTGGCTATGGAGTTGAGAAGCCACTTCCTCTAGTTTTAATCTCTGAATATCGATATTTCCTGCCTCATCATAAGGAAAAACTCCGATACAATTGGGAATGAGAGAAATAAACTGTTCCCAATCATCAACGACGATATAGGATTCCATCACTAGACGACGAAGGTCAATTGGAATGGTCACAACCGAAGAGCGAGAGGTCGTATCTGAAGGAGGGCCTCCTGCAAGGTAGGTGTAGCCGACCTGCGATTCTCCAAACGAGTACATAAATTCTCGTGCCATTTGTTCTTTGAGGGCTTCAATTAGTTGTTCTTCAGTCAAATATCCACGAAAAACAAGGATTTCCCCCAAGAAACCTCCTCCTTCTGAGGCTTTTTGTTCCGTAAGTCCCTGAGATAATCCTTCTTCTGTCAACCATCCTTTTTCAACTAAAAGTTCTCCAAGACGGATTTGTTTGTCTTGTCCGTAATTTGAAAACTCAACCATACTTCCATTAAAATGGAGATCAGTTTGGCGTTGTTCGGATCGGATAAAGAGGGTGCCCGGATGTTCTAGTGTGATGAGATATCCAAGAACGTTTGCTAAATCTACAACATATTTATTGGAATCAAACGTCATTCCAACCAGTCTGGAATCGATATGAGGGGTTTCATAAAGAGATTCGCCTTCATAAAAAGCGTATTCCAAATTGGGCCAAAAGAAGATTTCAAAAATATCTTGCTTAATTTGACGGCGAATGAGGGCCATAACTTCGTCGCCTGTCGTTAATTCTTGTTCAACAAAAATTTCTCCCAAGAGACGCGACGTGGATTGTTGTTCTGCGAGAGCGGCATCCAATTGTTCTTGAGAAATTCTTCCAATTCCAATGAGTTGGTTCCCAAGCAACATTGTCGATCGTGGAGGTGAAATGTTGGTCACACTCACTCCATTGGATCGAAAATGAATCCGTTTCCGATAGTCCCCTTCCCACACTTCCAAAATACCGATCTTCCGTTCATGGATAATCAAAAACAAGAGATCCGTCAAATTGGTGTTATGAATGTTTCCCTGATACAGAATTTGACCTGTAAAGTCTTGTTCAGGAACTCCTCCATACTGGTTAAAATTATCCATTATTTGCTCCTTGACCCCACCAATTTATTGGGAGATGATGAATAAAAAATTCAAATTCGAGATTACGGTAGACAAAAATTAGACGAAAAGAATAGGACGTTCTTGCAAATTCCTTCTCTTTTATTGAGCTTTATTAATTCGTCGTTTTTGAACAAAAAGCTTAATTTGTTCTTGAAAAGAAGTCTAAAAATATTACATTTCACTTATGGAAATTTAAAAAGATTTCTTAAAAAAGTCAATTGTTTTCTTTAGAATCTCTTCTTTTCTCCTACGAAAATATTCTTCACAAAATTTTTTATCCGCTTAAAATCAATACTGGGAAATATTGACTCTAGTGCCTTCCCTCAATAACATAAAAAAACTTTAATTTTTTTCCTCGGCTCTTTGGTACAATGATTGATTTATGGCGACCACGGATGACACCTCTTTTGCAAAATTAGCGTTGAATCTCGAACTCATTACCGAAAAACAACTCCAAAAAGCACTTCTTCTTCAACAAAAACTAAGGCAAGAAAAAGAATTGGTTCTTTCGTTGGCTGAAGTTTTGGAAAAAAAAGGCTATTTGGGACTTGAAGAAATACAACGAGTACACCAAGAACTTGAGCGAATCCAGAAACACCAAGAAAAGCTCCCTGGATATCGAATTGTACGAAAAGTGGGTTCCGGAGGAATGGGCGTTGTTTATGAAGGGTTTGACGTTAAAAACGAACGACGAGTCGCTATCAAAGTGTTGCCCTCTAAATTTGCGAATGATGAAGAATCGAGGGAACGCTTTTTTCGAGAAGCGGAAGCCACACAACGATTACAACATCCCAATTTAATCCAAGGATTTGAAGTTCTAGAGCGAAATAAAAAAGTTTATTTCGTCATGGAATATGTCGATGGAATTTCTATCGAAAATGAGATTTCAAAAACGGGTTCGTATCCAGAAAAAAAAGCCCTTTATGTGACTCAAGAAGTTGCAAAAGCCCTTAGTTACTGCCATGAACGTCAAATCATCCATCGTGATATCAAACCAGAAAATATCTTAATTGATTCACAAAATAATGTGAAATTAATGGACTTGGGCTTAGCGAAAGATTTGTCTCAAGAAAGTAAACTGACCCAGGCAGGAATGACCGTAGGCACTCCCAATTATATTGCTCCAGAACAGGCCAAAGGAACAACAGATATTGATTTGCGTTGCGATATCTACTCGTTGGGCGGAACTCTTTATTATATGGTAACGGGGCACATTCCTTTCGATGGAAATTCTCCTCTTGCGGTCATGAATAAACATATCTCTGAACCGCTCACGCCTCCTAATAAATTGAACCAAGATATTTCTTTAGGATGTAATGCACTTGTCGTCAAAATGATGGCAAAAAATCCCAAGCATCGGTATCAAAACGCTCAGGAAATTCTAAAGGATATCCTTCGCATCGAACAAGGAGAAAATTTAGAAGAAATTCCAGTTAAACAATTGCTCCAGAAAAATCCTATCCTCCGAAATCCCTCCGGAACTCGTTCCGGAACTCGCTCTGGAATACGAAAAGCTCAACCAAAAGCTCGAAAACGTCAAATGCTGATGTTATCCCTCGGTATTTGTGGACTTTTACTCAGTTTCAGTGGGCTCATTTGGTGGAAATCTCAACTTCAAAAACAACAACAACTCGAAAAGGGAGAATTTTTACAACTCCAATCTCAAATCGGAACCCAGCAGGAACCCGCTGAAGTCTATCTAGAACAGCTTCATACCTTTCTGGAAACCTATCCTCAATCTCCCTATCTTCAAGAAATTGAACGCTCGATCAAAAAACTACTGGATCAAAAAACGCTGGAAACCCAAGTCCAGAATATTTTCGTACAGGTGGAGCAATTGATCACGGAAGAATCTTACATTGACGCGTTTCAACTGTTTCAACAATCTCAATCCAAAATCGAATTGTTTTCGTTTTTAAAATTGAAAAGTAGTACGCTCTCGCAAAAGCTTTTAAAATCCGCAAGTGCTTACTATCTGGAAAAAATTCAACAATTAGCTCAGAACGGAAAGGGAAAAGAAGGAGTTGAACTCTTAACTCAAGTCAAAAGATTTTTTGAAAATTCTTCGTGGGCACAAGATTTTTCTCGATTAGAAAAAGAATTGGAACCCAAAGATATTTTCCTTTTTACCCCCTCGCCAGACGTGTTTTGGGAAGTGATGACCAGCAAAAATAAGGTGGATTTGAAAAAAAATGCTATTTTGGATGGAATGCAATTTACCCTAAGAGCGCCCTCTGAACAAGATTATGGGGGCTATCTCCTCAAACTGCTTCGCCCTTCTGGAAACGCTGAACTTCTTTTTGAATTTATGATAGAACAGGGCGATGCGGGTGTGATGTTTAATTCTGCCGAATTTCCTAGGCTTCAACAGCGATTTAAACTCATCAAAAATCGGAAATATCAAGCGCGTCTCGTCTCTCAAAATAATCGCGTGACCTTTTATTGTGATCAACAAATTTTGGAAGAAAAATTGGTGAGTGTCTCCAATCAACCCACGCATGTTCTTTTTGCGTTAGAAGGTCGCCAAGCCAGTATTCGCGTTTTTAATCTTCGCTTAAAACCAGAATAACTTATTCTGAGAGGAATTCGATCACTTGTTTCGGGTCTTCACCACGAGAGACTTCCCAGCGGATCGGAGTTCCGCCAGAGTAGGGCATAACCCCATGAAAAGGAATTGGGTTGGCATCAAAAACCATCGGCAGAAAAAAACGGTCGCCTTCCCACATCGGAAGTTCCGGAAGGCGAGTGATTTCCATCCAATGGAGGGTTCCTTCTTCGTTCGATTCAGGAACCGTTCCTTTCCAGTGATCAATCCGGAAAATAAAGCCAAACCAGTCTTCGCCATTCTTTCCAAAACCCGGCCAATTAAGAGTTCCACGAAGTTGCAACGAAAGGACTTTGATGTGAGCTTCTTCCTGAAGTTCTCGTTTCATTCCGGAAACAATATCTTCCGCAGGCTCAAGCTTTCCGCCAAGTCCATTATATTTGCCTTCATGAAGATCTTGTCCTTTCCGACAGCGATGGACCATCAACACTTTTTGTCGATCCGGAGAAAGTACAAAGCCTAAAGTAGCCAAGATTGGAGTATACGGCATCGAGTTCTCGCTTAAGTTGTCGCCATCGCTTTTTTCATATTTTCGGCTAATTTGTCGAGAAATTGCTCGGTGGTCAATTCTTTCGGACGTTTGGATTCTTCAATACAAATCGCCAAATCTTTGGTCATCGAACCCGATTCGACTGTCGAGATACAGACTTTTTCTAAAGTTTCCGCGAATTGAATCACTTTTGGAGTTTGATCTAATTTTCCACGATGAGCTAACCCTCGTGTCCAGGCAAAAATGGAAGCAATGGGGTTGGTACTAGTAGGTTTTCCTTGTTGATGCAGGCGATAGTGACGCGTCACCGTTCCATGAGCCGCTTCCGCTTCAATCGTTTTTCCATCAGGGCACATCAGTACCGAAGTCATCAAGCCTAAAGAACCAAATCCCTGCGCAACGGTGTCGGATTGGACATCGCCATCATAATTTTTACACGCCCAGATGTAACCCCCGCTCCACTTCATCGCGCAAGCCACCATATCATCAATTAAACGATGTTCATATGTAATTTTGAGTTTTTCAAATTGGCTCTTAAATTCGGCTTCAAAAATCCGTTGGAATGTATCTTTAAAGAGTCCGTCATATTTTTTCAGGATGGTGTTTTTGGTTGATAAATAAACGGGCCACTTTTTCTGAAGACCAAGATTGAGGCAAGATCGAGCAAAAGCTTCAATGGATTCCACCACGTTATACATACATAAAGCGGTTCCGGGGCCGGTAAATTTATAAACTTCAAAAACTTCGGGTGCGCCTCCGCTGGCAGGCTCAAAAACCATTTTCAGGGTCCCAGGCGTTTTGACTAGAATATCCGTGGCACGGTATTGATCTCCAAACGCGTGGCGACCAATAATAATCGGTTGAGTCCACCCAGGAACCAGACGAGGAATATTTTTACAGAGAATGGGTTCACGAAAGACGGTTCCATTTAAAATATTACGGATGGTTCCATTCGGAGACTTCCACATTTGCTTGAGTTTAAATTCTTTGACGCGTTCTTCGTCTGGGGTAATCGTCGCGCATTTAACACCCACATTATGTTTTAAAATCGCGTTCGCCGCGTCGATGGTCACTTGATCGTTTGTTTTATCTCGCGATTCGACTCCCAAATCAAAATAGATCAATTGTAGATCCAAATAGGGAAGAATTAGTTTTTTCTTGATAAAATCCCAGATGACGCGAGTCATTTCATCTCCGTCAAGCTCTACAATAGGATTTTTTACTTTAATTTTTTCCAAGAGAAACTCCTTTAACAGCAAGAATTTTTGAAGCAATCCAGAAAAATAGACCGTCCACAAGAGCGCTTATTTGTATCATGTAGCACCAAATTTCTCAAGATTCATTTTTGAGAAATTAGAAAATGAATTGATGTTTGATAAAGATTTTGAAACTCATTAAAATAACGGATTGTTCTCACTTATATTTCCCAAAAAAAACCGCTCATACTCTCAAGAGTAAATTTAAAATATAAAAAATTCATCTCTGCTAATGAGCGTGGCTGAATTTTTAGAAAAGGAGAAGTTGTCCTGATAAATAGGGATAATTATTAATTGCTATGAAAGAACTTACCGCAGAAGAAAAATCTCAATTTGATCAAAAACTCCAAGAATTCCAACAAAAATATCCTCAGATAAAGCTTTCTGAGGCCCGTCGTATTTTTTTCGGCTCCTGGTCCATCGATTATTATGAAAGTCGATTAAAACTTCTCCTAGACTACGAAAAAGAAGCTCTGGAATATCCAGAGAAATTGATTCAGTCCAAAACCTCAATCACCATCGGATTAGGGGAAAAAGAACTAAAAGGCATCCTTAAAGCATGGAACGCTTTAGATTTTCAAATCGAGATCGAGGGCGGAATACTTGCCACCCTTAAAAAGCTGGAATGTCGTTATTTTTTCAAAACCGAAGAGGAAGAAAAATTTCGACAAGGAGTTCGTCTCGAAAAAATGAAATATCCTTTTGAAAAGCGTTCCGAATTTAAATGGGTTGGCGATGATTTTTTGCTCAAATTCAACTTGCAACATAAAGAACCGATTGTGCTGAAAACCTATCAAGGGGAATCGATGATGGGAAAAATTATTTGGTTTAACAAATACGATATTCTTCTGTCACTCAATACCCGTATTGAAGTTTTTTTATTTCGCCATGCGATTTTTCGTTTTTGTCGATGGAGTACTTTGAAAAAGAAACTTTTGGAGAGAAAACAGAAAAGACAATCTTTTCCATCCAAAGAAAAATTCAATGGTCCCGGAAAATTTTCACCCCAAGATCGGAAGCCTCGAAGCCCTTCTGAAAACGAAAAACCCTCTTCTCCTCCGCTTAAATCCTCTCGTCCTCCGTTTAAAAAGTCTGTTCCGGTTGAACCCAAATCTAACAAAACCCCATGAACCTTTCGTCTCCGGTCTATTCTATCGCAGGAATTCCACTTGCAGAGTTAAAAAAAATATTTCGGGAAGCGGATCTTCCCGCCTATCAAGCGGTCTGTGTTTTTCGTGGGATTCATCGCGATGGAATTTTTGAACTTGAAAAGATTCCAGAAATCGGGCGTAAAACGCGACAATTTCTGGAATCTCAACCCTTTTTACAGCCCTTAACGCTTTTGCAAAAACAAGAATCTTCTGACGGAACTATTAAGCTTAGCTGGCAAGTGGCGTCAGGTGATGTGATTGAATCTGTTATTATTCCAAATGAGGAGGGCCGAGTCACCCTTTGCGTGAGTTCACAGGCCGGATGTGCCGTGGGTTGTCCCTTTTGTCTCACCAGTTATATGGGTCTCAAGAAAAATTTAACTTCTGCGGAAATTGTATTGCAATACCTACAAAGTCGTCCTTTTTCGCCACGACTGATTAAAAATATTGTTTTTATGGGGATGGGTGAACCCCTTCATAACGAGCAAGAAGTTTTACAAGCCTGTCGAACTTTTATTGATGATTTCGGCTCTGGATTAGGAAAGCGGAAGGTTGCTGTGAGTACTAGTGGTGTCGCTTCAAAGATCGAAACATTTTGGAACGCAGATATTTGCAATATCGCCCTTAGCCTTCATGCGACCACGGATGAAGTCCGAAACCAATTGGTTCCTTTGAACAAAAAATGGAACCTGAAAGCCCTCCAAGAGACTTTCCAAAAACTTCATTACAAGAACCGCGAAAAAATTATGATTGAATATGTATTACTTCATGAGGTCAATGATACTCCTGAAGATGCGGTTCGCTTGCTGGAATGGTGTCAAGGATTTCCGTCAAAGATCAACTTGATCCATTTTAATTCATTTCCACAGGCCCCTTATCGAGCGTCTGCTCCAGATCGAATTGTTCGTTTTCGGGAAGTCCTTCTCTCTGCTGGGTTATTTCATACGTTTCGGACTCCACGCGGACGCGATGTTTCTGCCGCTTGCGGTCAACTGGCGTATTAAAATAGCAACAAAAATGGACTTGATTTGGGGCAAACCGATATTTTTTAGTCTTCGCCAAGGGGTTCTTCATCGGTAGAATCGGAAGCAATTTCAGGTGAGTAGATTCGTTCGCCGTAAAAGATTGCGGAGGCAAAATCGACTTTTCCTTTAAAGAGGGTTCGTTGAAAAGAAGCAATCGAATGAAATTGGGTTCCATTAAAAACGACATTGCGAACAAAAGAGGACTCGTTAAAATAAGCGACCCCTTTAAATTTAGCATTTTGGAAGGAAATATCGTTCGCACAATTCGCTTCGGGGAAGAAGGCATCTCCACGAAATTTTGTCTTTTCAAAGTACGCAAAATCTCCAAAATAGACCTGTTCAAAATGAGCTTCCCCCATGAATTCACAATGGGAAAAATTGCTGGGGCCGCCAAAGCTGGCTTCAACGAGGGAAAAGTTGCCCTTAATTTTGGAATCATTTAAGAAAAATTCCGCGGCCCAGGTGGATTCATTGAGATAAAGTCCGCCCCCGACAAAAATATCTTCCATATAGGTGGAACAAGCAAATGTAACCAAGTCAAAAGAAACGTCTTTCGTAAAATAGGCTTCGGAAAAAATGGCCCATTCGCCATCGAAAATAGCTCCATGAAAAGTCGCTTCTTCTCGAAAGATACAGCCTTCTTCCAAAAGATGATTTTGTTCGTCATACAGCGCGCCAAAAAAAACTTTGCCTTGAAACGAGGAGTTTTTGAAAGAAACCGATTTATCAAACACGGTTCCAATACAAAACAAATCATTCAAAATACAATTCTGAATCTGGATTGGATAACGAAAGGTGTAGCCCGATAGATTCAGATTTTCCAAATAAACGTTTTCAAGGACTTGGCCTTCCTTCAGAGCATGGATGGCCTCTTCTGAGGTTAAGGTTTTTAATTTTTTTTTGTCCGTAGGAATGAGATGTTTGGTAAAGCCGGAATCTTCTGATAAGGGTGAAATCAGAAAAGGTTCGCCAATACTTTTAAAACGGCATTTGGGGCAACGATACAATTTTTTGGAACTGAAATTCATCTCAAAAAATTGTAAAGAACATTTTGGACAGCGGATTTGTTGATTTCCCATAGAATCATATACTTCACGAAGTTGTTCTGGGGTTAACAAATTATGGGTTAATAAATTTTGTTCTAAACTAAACGGTTCGCCTCTTTTCGCACGTTCTTCGTTTGTTTTTCGAAACATATTTAATTGTTCCACACTAATCCATCCGGTTCGAAGAAGTGATTTACGAAGCAGATGATCAAGTTTTCGTTCAGAGATTTTAATTTCGATATTCTTCCGTTGAATTTCCAAAATTCGACGAAGATCGACTTCTTGAAGAAATCCCTGTTCCAACATACAAAATCCCAAGGGTCGCCGATGCGGATCTTTTTGTTGATTCTGGAGTAATATTTTGAGATCTTCTTCTGTACAATATCCTTCTACTAGAGCAATTTGTCCAAACAAAATTTCGATTTTTGTTGCCATGAATCTTTCTGATGATTGAGGTTTTTCTGATGAGTTCCTCACTTTATATTTATCGGTATTTTATCTTGTTTCTAAAATATTTCCAGAAACAAGATAAATTTTGTAAAGAGTTGAATGGAACTCTTTTATTTTTTTAAAAAAATTGATACTGTATGATCCAAGAAAAAGGCACTTTTTTCAGAAATTTTATTTGCTCTCAGGAAAATAGATGTCGCACAAAGAAGAAAATAAAAAAATTATACAACTCCTTGTTTTAAAAGGTATTTTGCCCTTAAAAAAAATAGATGAGATTCTTCCTCAATATAACGAATTTTTTGATGGGCCCCTTCTAGAATGGTTCCAAAACCAAAAATTTTTAAATGGGGACCAGATCACCGAAATTCGGAATTCTCTTCAAGACGTCGCCTCGGGGAATACTGTTCAAATATCTTCTGAGAATTCAGAAAGACAAATTTTGCCTACGCTCGCCGCTATTCCTTCGCCTGGAACGCCTCCGACTCAACCCTCTTTTCTTTCAGAAACACCTGTTTTTGCACAAATTAATCAACTTCCTAAAACCCTCGGAAGCTACCAAATTCTCGAAAAAATCGGAGAAGGAGGAATGGGAAAAGTTTTTAAAGCCAAGCATCTTTTTTTAGATAAATGGGTTGCCTTTAAAGTATTAAACGAACGCCTTCTCCAAAATCAAAAATTTATTACTCGTTTTTTTAGGGAAGCCAAATCTGCTGGCACCCTGAATCATCCGAATATCGTTCGTTGTCTTGATGCGGGTCTGATAGAAGGCGTTCATTATTTGGCGATGGAATTTGTCGAGGGCGAAACCATTTCGTCTATTCTTCGACAAAGAAAGTTAGAGATAGAAGAATCGCTCCATATTATCCTTAAAATTCTGGAGGCTTTGGAACACGCACAAAATCACGCGATGATTCACCGTGATTTGAAGCCTGATAATATAATGATATCACGAGATGGCGAGATTAAACTGCTCGATTTTGGCTTGGCAAAAACCGTTGGGGATTCCTCGTTGACTCTAGACGGTTCTATTTTAGGAACGCCCTACTATATGTCTCCAGAACAGGCCCGAGGAGAGTCTGAAGTCACCATTGCCGCCGATCTTTACGCTTTAGGCGCGACCCTCTTTCATATGCTTACGGGCGAAGTCCCTTACTCTGGCGACTCTCCTTTAAGGATTATTCGTCAACATTTGGAAGATCCGGTTCCCTCTTTAAGAGCCAAATTGCCCACAATCGATCCTCGCCTTGAAGCCCTGATCGAAAAATTAATGGCCAAAAATCCAAAAAATCGATATCAAAATCCAGCCGAAGTTCGACTGACTATCCTCCAAATCTTGAGTACTCCGCCACCTTCCTCTATCATTTCTGCCAAAGAAAGCCCCGTTTGGGAACAAAACACCGTTTATTTTGAGACCCCACAGCCAAACGAAAAAACCATTGAATGGCAGGATCCTCCCCCAACGCAAAAATTTAAATTTCCCGCCTCTCCTCAAAATCCGCCGTCCACATCGGCTTCGTCTTTTGCAAAAACGCTTCAACAAAATGTCAATGCTTCCGATTTTCCTGCCCCTACGCCGTCCACTTCTAAATTCGTACTTTCTCCAAAACAGACCCCCGCAAATCCACCGTCCACAAAGATCCCCGTAAATCCGCCGTCCACAAAAGCCGATCCTTCTCCAAAAAATCCTGATTCTGGAAACCCACCGTCCACGAAACTCGCTCATCCCCCTTCTCAGCAAGCTTCCTTTTCTTATAAAATTTCTGAGAAAACAGAACCTCAAAAAGAAGAACCTTCTCTAGATATGGAAGAAGAATCCTTTGTCGCTCCTTTTCCGATCCCCAAGAAAAAAGAATCTCAAGCTTCTGGATTTGTTCCAGGAAGCCAAATGTATCATGGAAATTGGAAACCTCCATCTTCCGAATCCCTTTCAAAACCAACTGATTTTTCTCCGCTTCGCAAAAAAAAGAAACGATATCTTTTCCTTTCAGGAATGTTCTTCATCGTCTGTATTTTAGGGGCTTATGGATGGTTTTATCCTGAGCAACTCAAAAGTTATTGGACACTCGCCTCTACTTCTCTGGATAAAGCCAAAAGCTGGTTCACTGAACTCTTAAACAAAAAAAATGGAAACGAAACGTTCACTATTGATGTCACCACTCCTGATCCAACAACTGAAATCGATCCAAAACAAGTTTCACCCAAAACAAAAATGGTGGAAGAACTTCAACAGCTATGGCAAACACAACCCGTTCCACACAATGATATCTATCAAAAATATCAAACTCTTTTTAAACAATTTCCGGAAACAGAAACGACCTTATCCGCAGAATGGACCCATTTTCTTCAAAGTTATGAAAAAATAGCACAGAATGAATTTCAAGCTCTGGAATCCTTAGATTTTATTGCCAAAAATCTCTTTCTTTTTGAAGAATCGATTCAGAGATGGGACACCTATTCCAATAAGTTCGCTCCACTTCCTCAATTCAATCGGGTTGGGAAAGAACAAAGTAAATATTTTCAAGATCTGAAACTTTCAGCAGAAAAAAAGATTTACTTTCTTCTGAATAAAGGTTTAGAGCCTTTATGGAAGACACGCGATGATTTTGAACGCGATTGGCAAAAAACCGGAGGTGATTCCAAAAGTTATCAAATCTCTGGAACCAGTCTTGTTGTAAACTTGGATAAACAAGCCAAAGATTTGTTGCTGATTTACAAAAAATTATTTCCTTTGAGCTATCTTCTGAGTTTTAAAGCGAATATTAAGGTCAAAGGATTCGAGCTTTTAACTCACTATGAGAATGCGACGACGTTTAATACAAAACTTTTTAGTAAAGAACTTTATCATTTTTCCTCCAATGGAGGAGAATGGTATTCGTTTCGCTTTCATATCCAAGGAAGACTTTTAAAATGGTATATTTTTACGCAGGATAAAGAAAACAAATGTTATGTTCTTTTTGCTCAAGGAGAAGAACAATTCAAAATGTCTACACCAGAACAGGGTCAATGGGGGCTGAGATTTCCTTCCGCTAGCAGTTGTAATTTTGAAGATATGCGCTTTTTAAAGATCCCTCCGAAATAGACTTACTTGTTTTAAGCCTCGTTGGACTAAGCTATGAGCCATGAAACCCCATTTTATGTGGGTGTACTTTTTCTTTATTCTCCATTTGGAAATGAATTCTTAAAGCGATTGAATCAGCTTCCTCCATTTCTGAATAAAAAAGGGGAACAGATTCGGATTGTAGCCGAACATCTACCTATTCAAGAAATCGAAATTCAAGAACCCATTCGTTACCATTTAATTATTGATCGAATTTCCTATCTATTAAAGCATAGTGTCGGTATTTTAATGAACTATGCCTTTCGTGGCGTGCATATTATCAATAACCCGTTTTCGTTTCACTATTTTCTGGAACAAAAAGATGCCGGATATTCGCTTGCGAGTGCGCTAGGGATTCCTGTTCCGAAAACGTTTATTTTACCCACGTTTCACACTCCACGATTGTTTCTAGATGATTTTAAATATCACCGACCCCTTCAGTGGGGATCAATGCTTCAACAAGTTAAACTTCCTTGTATTTTAAAGCCTGCCGGAGGGAGAGGCGGAAAAGATGTTTTTATCCTCCGAACTCAAAAAGAACTTCTAGATATCTATGAACGAAGTAACTCTACCGTGATGATGTTGCAAGAAAAAGTAAAAACTCCTCACGATTGGCAGTTACGCTGTATTTGTATTGGAAAACAAATTATTATCTGTAAATACCGATTCGGCCCTCTTGATACGTCCAAATACCTAGAAGATACTGATTTTCTTTCTCCGGATCAATTCAGACGAGTAATCGATACTTGTCGTATCCTAAATCGTATTCATGGTTATGAAATGAATAGTATTGAATTTATCCTCGATTCGCAAGGAACGCCTTGGGCCATTGACTTTAATAATCCTATTCCGGATGGACGTAGAGAAGCTTTAGGAGAACTTTATTATGAACAATATCAAAACGCGATGATTGAGATGGTCAAAGAAATTGCTTTTCTTAACGCACCGTCGTATTTCCTGCCTGATTTAAACCCTTACTCCAAAATAGCTCAACTTCAGTGTTCCCCCGAGGAAAAATTCGCGAAAGCTTTAGACGAAGCCAACAAGTATTATGAAGACGAAATTGCTTCAAAAAAGCACTTCGATTGAAAAAATTCAATTCGCGTCGGTTTTCGAGGGAGATGTTTTCGAAGGGTCTAAAGGTTTTTGCTCCGATTTCCGAAATAATCGTTTAAGGGCGAACCCGCATTGTCTCCAAAAGAGTTTTAACGCATAGATTCCGCCCAGAAAAGTCGCTAATAAAACTTGGAACAAATAACTTCCTGTGCCCGGATCTAAATAAGCATAACTCCTATCTAGAAAAAGAATTGCAAATGCTCCCCAAAAAATATACTGACATGGATTACGATACATAAATATATCTCGTTGATCGAGGGCGGTTCATGAATCGCCCCCCTACTTTAGATATCTGTTTTAAATTTCGCTCTCATTATACAAAAATTGCTTGATTCTGAAATCCATTATTCAGGAGATTTTGATGCCAAAAAAGAAAGAGACTGCTTTATCAGAACAGGGTTTTTCCCATTTAGATGAAAAGGGCCGCGCTAAAATGGTGGATGTCTCTCACAAAAAGAAAACCGCGCGTGAAGCCATCGCTGTTGGGAGCATTATTTTACGAAAAAAAACAAAACGTTTGATTAAAGAGAGAGGACTCGAAAAAGGAGATGTTCTTGCGGTGGCCCGTATTGCTGGAATCTTGGCCGCTAAAAGAACTTCTGAATTGATTCCGTTGTGTCATCCTTTGAGTCTGACTCATATTCAGATCGATTTTGAGTGGAAAAAAACGGTACTTCGGGTCAGCGGAACAGCTCGAACAGAATATCTGACCGGAGTTGAAATGGAAGCGCTTACCGCTGTTTCGGTCGCTCTCTTAACGATTTATGATATGTGTAAAGCAGTGGATAAATCGATGGTCCTCCAGAAAATTCACCTTGTTTCAAAAACCGGAGGGAAATCTGACTTTGTGGATCCCGCATGGAAAGGTCTATCCACATGAATAAAATCGCTATCGGAATTGTGGGCGTGACCGGTGCCGTCGGAACCGAATTTCTTCAACTCCTTCACCATCTTCCTGTCCGAAAAATAGTCCCGATGGCTTCCATTCGCTCGGTTGGAAAAACGATTTTGTTTCAAGGGGAGTTGATTCCCATTGTCGCTCCGAACCTAGAAAATTTTCGTGGACTCGATATCGTTTTTTTTAGTGCTGGAGCTTCGGTTAGCCGAGAATTTGCTCCAATCGCAATTAAAGCAGGGGCGATTGTGATTGATAACTCTAGCGCTTTTCGAATGGAACCGTCTGTGCCCTTAGTCATTCCAGAAATCAATCAAGAAACGATCGCCCACCATCAAGGAATCCTTGCTGTTCCCAACTGTACAACCATTATTCTACTGATGGGATTATTTCCGATTTATCAACTCTCGCGATTAGAGCAAATTATTGTTTCTACGTATCAGGCGGTTTCGGGTGCCGGACAAAAGGGTCTTTTGGAATTAGAATCTCAACTGGATCGGCTATCTCAAGAAAAGCCCTTGGAGCCTTTACGTGCGTTTCCTCATCCCATCGCGTTTAACGCGATTCCACAAGTCGATATTTTTGAAGAGCAGGGATATACGAAAGAAGAAATGAAGTTGGTTCGAGAATCCCGAAAGATATTAAATGATCCTGAACTGAAAATTTCTGGAACCTGTGTTCGCATTCCAGTGAAACGGGCCCACTCCGAATCCGTTTATTTTCAAACGAAGCGAGTCTTAAGTCGCCAAGAAATGGTAGATGCGTTTCAAAAAGCCCCGGGCGTACAATTTTTTTCTCAAGATCAAGATTATCCACATCCCCTTCGCTGTTCCCAGCAGACCGATGTTTTTGTTGGACGCTTGAGACAAGATCTCCACCATCCTCAAGGATACCATTTATGGATCGTCGGCGATCAACTTCTAAAAGGGGCCAGTTGGAATGCGATCCAAATCGCTCAAGCTCTGCTGGAACCATCCGCTTCTAGTTTCCCTCGGATCTGACCGGAACAAAAAATGTACAACTCTAAATAAATCTTGTACAGAATTGAACAAAACCACATTCGTCTCTTGAATTTTCAGGCCTCTATTGCCATAGCGAACGAAGTGAAGCTATCTCCGCTAAACTTGAGCCTTGCGGAAATTCCTCACTTCGTTTGGAATGACAATAGGGCGGTTTTTTTGAAAGTTGATAAACAGGTTTGAAATTTGCTAAGACCCTTTTCTATCTTTTGCAATAAAAAAATATTTTTTAGGAAAGTGGTTTTATGCATCCGATGCCGACGATTTTTGTCTTTGTTTTTCTGGCTCCATTCCTCTTTGCTCAAAACATCCAAGATCCCAAAACTCCTAAACCTTCTGAATCCAAGGAAAAAGAAATTTCAACAAAAGAAGAAGGCGATTTGACAAAAGAAGAAGGCGATTCTGAGAATATTTTAGAAGAATTTGTGGTTACGGCTACACGCACAAAAAAAACTTCGTTTGATCTGCCTTACTCCACAACCCTGATCAATGCTAAAGAATTAAGACGCAAAAAACCGCGCACCTTACCGGAAGCGTTAGCCGAAGTTCCCGGGGTGATGGTTCAAAAAACTGCAAACGGACAAGGATCTCCGTTTATTCGTGGATTTACTGGCTTTCGTACCGTTTTACTTATTGACGGAATTCGCTTGAACAATTCTGTTTTTCGCGAAGGACCCAATCAATATTGGTCCACAGTAGATCCTCTCTCTTTGGATCATATTGAAGTCGTTCGGGGTCCGGCTTCAGTACTCTATGGATCAGATGCGGTAGGTGGTGCGGTACAAGCATTTACCAAAGAACGAAAACTCTATAAAAAACCCTTTCAAGCGAACGGGCTCCTCTCGACACGTCTTTCTTCCGCAGAAGCTTCTAGTGTTACCCGCGTAGAAGGGAGTGCAAATGTTGGAGAAACCTTTGGGATGTTGGTTGGACAAAATTATAAACAATTTGGGGATATCGACGCTGGAGGAGATCAAGGACGTTTAGATCGAACGGGATACTATGAATTGAATACTGATGGGAAATTTAATTTTTTTATTAATCCCAATCTTGAACTTACGGCCGCTTATTATCTTGTTCAACAAGATAATATCTGGCGGACCCATCGCACTATTTTTGCAGAGTCTTTTCGAGATTCCACGACTGGAACCGACATTCGACATCGATTTGATCAAGAACGTTATTTGACGTATCTCCGAATGAAAGCGACCGATCCGCTTCCATTTGTTCAGAATTTTACGTTGACAGGTTCTTACCATTTTCAAGAAGAAGAACGAAATCGCTTGCGTGCAGATAGAAGATTGGATTTTGAAGGATTTGAAGTAAGTACTGCTGGACTTACGGGTCAATTTACCAGCGACTCGCCTATTGGAACCTGGACCTACGGATTCGATTATTATCGCGATTTTGTGAATAGTTTTCGAAAAGATTTTAGAGCGAATGGTACTTTTGCCTCTAAATCTATTCAGGGCCCCGTTGCTGATGATGCCACCTATGATCTATTGGGATTTTATATTCAGAACGAAGTGCCTTTTCACCAAAGACTTAAGGGCGTTTTTGGTGTTCGCTATACCCATGCGTGGGTGGATGCCGAAGAAGTGGCCGATCCAAGCACAGGATTAAGAACCTCTATCTCCGACGATTGGGGCGCTTTTGTTGGAAACGCTCATTTAATCGCTACCGTTCATGAAAATCTGAATATTTATGGCGGAGTCAGCCAAAGTTTTCGAGCTCCTAATCTTTCGGATCTGACGCGCTTTGATACGGCTCGTTCTGGAGAAGTAGAAACGCCTAGCCCCGGACTCGATCCGGAAAAATTTTTATCTCTGGAAGTCGGACTCAACACCAAAAGCGAATGGTTTGAAGGGCATCTTGCTTATTACTATACCTTTGTAGACGATATGATTATCCGTTTTCCAACTGGACGTCTTATTGATGGCGATTCAGAAATTCAAAAAGCCAATGTCGGAGATGGATATGTTCATGGACTCGAATTTAGTGGAGAAGTATTTTTACCAAAAGGTTTTTCGGTTTTTGGAAATGCGGGTTGGCTGGAAGGTCGAGTTTCAACCTATCCGACTTCTACTTTAGACGAAGAAGACGAATCTCTTGATAAAATGCCTCCAGCGCAAGGTTTAATAGGCCTTCGTTGGCAAAATCCAGAGCATGGATTAACGTTTGAATTTTCGTCCAGAATGTCTCGTCAACAAAAAAGACTTTCGACTTCGGATCGTGGAGATCTCCAACGAATTCCTCCAGAAGGGAGTCCAGGATATGGTATACTTACCCTTCGTGGAGAATGGGAAATAAACGAATATGTAACGATTTCCGCGACGATCGACAATATTTTGGATAAACACTATCGCGTTCATGGATCTGGGCAAGATGAAACAGGGTTTAACGCGATTTTCGGTTTAGATGTCACTTTTTAAGAGAACTCTATGTTTTTTGCCAATAAGAGACCTTTTTTTATCTCTTCTTCGATATCACTTTTGTTTCATGTTGCTTTGGTAGGCTTGTTATCGAAAATGTTGTTATTTCGCCCTCCATCGGTATCAGAACTTAAAGCATCTGAGCCTTTTTTTGTGATTCAAGAGGATGCAGAAGAACTTCTTATAAAGAAACCCGAAGAAACGATTCCAGTAACAGAAGAGACTCCTTTAATAATAGAGGAAACTCTTCCAATAACAGAAGAGACTCCTCCAATAGTTGAGGAAAAAAACGTTTTACAAGAAAAAATACAAGAATGGTGGTCGCGCGAATCGGAATCCGTCGAAAAAATGCAACAGGATATAGTGCAAGAAACAAAAGCAGGGTTGAGATGGTTTTCCCAACAAACCCTTTTACTTCCGCATTATGTGAGTCGTTTTAGTCAGATTCAAGGTCCTAATGTACAAAAAAAATCAGAAGTCCCTATTCAAAAACAAAATCTACCTGCTAAGAAAGAATTAGTTTCTGAGCAAAAAGGGGAAATTGAAAAAGTACTCCCTTTTCAAAAGGCACGCTTAAAAAAACAACTTCCTCTTCAATATCCAGCATTTGGAGAGCGAATGGGATATGAAGGACTGGTAAAATTGCGAGTCCACCTTAATGAAACAGGAAAAATTCTGCAAATCGAAATTGTGGAATCTTCCTCCTACAAGGTTTTGGATGAATCGGCACAACAACAGGTGGCCAATTGGCTTTTTTATCCGGCTCTGCGAGGAGAAACGACGGTCGAATCTTGGCTACAAATTCCAGTTCGATTTAAACTGAATTGATGAATTTTTATGGATTGAAAGCAAAAAGGCCCTTGCTGAATTTAGCAAGGGCCTTTTATTTAAAGTTGATGATTTATAATCGGGATAGCCGAATTAGTTATTTGAACACCTTAGCGTAGCGGTAATAAATTTCTAGGGAGAGCACATTGGTGGAGACGCCGTAAACGCGGCCACCTTCAGCACTCCAAGCGCAGATAGGATCCCAAGAACCGTTTTCGCAACCTTTGGTTTTTTGGGATTCAACAAGGGCTTTTTTCATTTTACCGTTCCAGGCTTTCCAAGATTCGCCACCGACTTGGAACATTGCTAAAGTTCCATAGTACCAGTAGTAGAAGTCGATTTTGCTTTCACCGTTTCCACCCCCATCGTCCCATTCAGGAAGGTTTTGGCTCAAGAGTTGCGCGCCACCTTTAATATAAGGACTTTTAGTAGGATCTTCACCCATGAACACGCGAGCCGTCATCGCCACAGCCGTCATTGCTTCTGCGGGAGCAAATTTCCCTTCAAGTCCGGCAAGACGAGCACCCGGGTCACCACGTTTCATATAACCCGCGCGATAGTAGCTATCATCGGTTACGGAGTCATACCAGTTTTTAGCACCTTCAAAAGCTTCGGGTGGAATATGAAGTTCGGCGATTTTTGCGGATTTCAACGCCATGACTGCCCATCCGGAAACGGAAGAGTCATTATCTCCAGATTGAGGTTCATAGCGCCAAGCCAAGCCTGGATTTTGAGAATTTGTTAAATAATCTACTCCAGATTGTGCAGGCGCTTTTAGAAGCGGGCTTTTTCCACTGACTTCATAGGCTTCAACCATCGAAAGGGTAGCAATCGTATGGTTATACATATAGTGGGTCCCTTTTTCTTGAGGACCGAAACAACCATCAGGTGTTTGAGCGTCTTTCATGTATTTAAGAGCATCACGCACTTGATCTTTAAAGCGTCCTACACGATGGGTATTTCCAGCACCAAGGAAGGCGAGAAGAGCGAGTCCAGTTTGTCCCATATCGGTCCATTCTTTTCCCGTTCCACTACAAGTTGAGCCTTTGCATTGTGCCATAAAGTTATCTGCATCCCAGTTTCCTTTGGGATCTTGGTGGTTTTTAAGCCAGATTAATCCGGCGAGAACCGCACTTTCAGTCGCTTGTCCACCCCCACCGGCTTTCACGAGGTTTCTTTTTCCACCGAAACGCCCTCCGAAAGTTCCACCACCACCCCCACCCACGCCAATAGCATCGGTGAAGCTGGTGTTGTTATCAAAGGGTTTATCCGAGAGTGCGGATTCGGTTCCTTTTGCTTGTGCAAACTCTTCATTATTGTCGGTTTCGTTGTGATCGGAAACTTCTGCGTCTGAAACTACTGGATCTTTAATTGGGGTTTCATCTTCTTTAATCGGCTTGGTTTCTTCAAAAACATCTCGTTTCAGTTCTTCTACGAAAGGTTTTTCTTCTTCTTGATGCAAGCTGACTTTGATTTCCGTTTTTTCGTTCACTACCGTTGTGCCATATGCGGCAAGCGATCCGATGACGAAAATCATCGAATGGCAAAATAGAGACATCAGCCAATAAGGGGTATTCCCGAGCATTTCATTCAGCCCCTTACTTTCCTCTTCCTCTACATATTCTTCTTGGGGTTCTTCTTCGTAAGTTTCTTCTTCCTGCTGTCTTCGTGCCACGTTTCTCTCCTATAATTTAAAGGAATAAAATGGGAATGGATTGCTAGAAAGTTATGTTTAAGCGAAAAAAGCCAAAAAAAGGTTCAAAATTTTTTTAAAATTCTTATTTTTTCTATTGTAACCAAAAATAGAGGCAAACTACAAACAAGAATTTTTACTGGAATTTAATTTTTGGTAGACCATTTTCTTTTTTGGAAACGTTTTAAGATCAAATTCAAGAACAAATGGCGGGCCTCTACCCGGTATTTCCAAATAAATAGGGAGAGATCTTTAAAGCGACGATTATAGAGAAAAACTTTTAAATATCCCATCGCTTGAAGTTTTTCTAACTCCCAGCGAGAGAGGTTCTTAAACTCAAGAGCATTTCCTAACTGCTTATTAAAATCGTTCCAATCTATAGAGCGGAGAACATAGCCTCCTTCAGAATTAGCGGCCATCTCAGCTACTTTGGTTCCAGGATAAGGAACCATAATCCCAAAAATAGGAATTTCTGGATTCAACTTCACTGCAAAATCGATTGTTAGTTTTGCGGATTCATAGGTTTCATTAGGCTGGCCAATAATAAAATAAGATTCAATCGGAAGTTTTGCAAACAGAGCCGCGGCTCTCGCTTTTAAAATTTTCTCAATAGAGGTTTTCTTTCCCATCACTTTCAATTTTTCTTCGTCCCCTGTTTCAATTCCTAAACCAATACGATAACAACCCGCCTCTTTCATCAGCGAGAGTAATTCACCATCGACACAAGAAACATGGGTTTGCGCGAACCATCGAATTTTTCGGTGAAGCTTCGATCTAATAATGGCTTTACAAATTTCTAAAGTCCGAGGGCGATTGACCGTAAAAATTTCATCACAAAACCAAAAATGATTCGCGCCATACGTTTCATAGAGCCAAATCAATTCGGATAAAAGATGTTCTGGCGTTCGTGGCCTCACCAAGCGTCCGTTGGGATTCATACAAAAATTACAGGTAAATGGGCATCCACGAGAAGACATAATAAGCCATTCGCTTCCCGGAGGGAAAAGATCCCACGCGGGGATTGGAATCGAATTTTGATCGGCGATAGGAACCCGAATAGCATTTTGAATAATCTTCCCACCTTCGCGATAGATAATTCCTCGAACTCCTGCCATAGAGTCCCCACGTTTTAGGGTCTCACAAAACTCCAAAAGTGTCTCTTCTCCTTCGCCCATACATCCGTAATCAAAAAACGGAAATTCTTCCATCGTTTGTTCCGGAATCGCGCTAATATGGGTTCCACCGATAATGATAATGATTTCAGGATGAAGGGCCTTGAGTCGAACTGCCACTTTGTAAGCAGATTTGATTTCGTTTGTAAATGCAGTTAGACCCACTACTTGGGGGTGGTGAGAAAGAATCCGTTCCACTGTTTTTTGCTCGTTTAGCCGTTCAAATTTAGCATCAACGAGTTGGCAATCATAATCTCCATGAGCGCGAAGATACCCTGCAAGATACGCTAACCCTAAACGAGTAAAGGGTGGAGTATCATAGCGAGGTTCAAAAATCTGATAAGCAGGTGCATTGACTAAAGAAATTTTCACAAAAAACTCTTCTTCATAAAAAGCCACCATTTATTTTAGATATTAACATATCTCTTCTTTAATTGAACTCTTTTTCTAGAGAAGAAGTTACTTTCGATTTTGGAGAATTTTTTTCCAGGCTTCCTGATCGAATTTCATATCCTGTTTTGTCGCCACACAAAGACAAGCACGAACTTGATCTCGAAAGGTGGGTACTTCTAAAAATGGAAGCAAATCTGTTAATAATTCGGGCTGCTTCAAAATTTGTTGTAACTGTAACACTTGCTTAATTTTTTCCGTATTATTCGATTGTAATCCTTTTCTAAAGGAAGGCACTCCTTTTTTCCCTAATTTAAAAAAAGCTTTTCCGACTTCCATTTCCCATTCTGAAGAATTTTCTGGAGAGAGAAGTGAATCTAAGAGCAGATCCGCTCCTAATGGATTTTCCAAATAAGCCAATTTTAGAGCCACCTGTGTCTGAATTCTAGGAGTTCCTAAATGTTCTGAAAGGATAGATTCTTGGTCCTTTTTAGAGAGTCGATCCAGAGATTTTAATCCAAATTGTTGCTCGGAAGAGTTATGGCTTGCAAGAAGGGTTTGAATTGCGTCTAATAGAGAATCATTTGGATCTCTTTTTCTTAAACAACGAAGCAGATAAAACTGACCTGTTTCTGACAGAGGAGGAGCCAACACAGAAGCTTTTAGAAGAAGGGGCCCTCCAATTCGAGGAAGCAATCGTTCACCCAACTCGATTTTTTTGATTTCTCCCGTGTCGAGGAGTCTTAAAAGTTCTTCTTGAAAGGCTGTATCTTTTAGGGCCACAATACTAAACAGATCAATAGCTTTTTGTGAAAATGTGGAAGAGGGTTCCAGAATCAAAAGAAGGGCCTCCATTTTTTGTTCTAAAGAACAAGTTTCGACAAACTCAAGAGCTTGAGGACTCAATGCTAAAGAAGAATCTAAATGTCTTTTTAAATCGGAAACAGAATGAATGGAAATGAGTATAGAGGGTGTAATTTCTGGAGGGGACTCTTCACGATGACATGCCTCTAGGCTCAAAAAAAAACAAAAAAACAAAAAATATTTCATAAGGGACCTGTCTAACGACAAGAGTCAAAATGATTCATTTTACACTCTTGCGTCTATCTAAAAGGAGTATCTATGCGTTACGGGTTTTTCTTATTTTCCATTACGCTTTTGTTTTGTGCCAGTTCCTTGATCGGACAAGAAAAAAAAGAAGAAGATCGCGAGTGGATGGAATCCGAAGAATCGAAAGAATATCTCGCAAAACTCAAAACTTCGGACTTAAAAAGCGTTACCCTTAAAAATGGAAAAAAACTTGAAGCTGAAAAAGAGGTTCTGTCTATTAAAATTGGAAAAGAAGTAAAACTCAAGTGGCTAGAAAAAGGCAAAGCGGGAGAGGGCTCTCTAGATCGTGAAGATCTCATGTGTTTGGAATCCCTTATTCTCGATTCATCTCAATCTTCCGTTGAGGTTACCCTTCCAAATGGAACCTCTAAAACGCTCAAGAATGTCGAATTTTTAGAAGAGAGCACCGAAAAAAAAATAAAACCCGCAGAATTTGAAGTATTTTGGATTGACACCAAAATTAAACAGGTTCGTCGCGATATCTACCGATTTTGGGATTTTAAGGAAATTTTTTGTAAGCCCCCAAGCAGTAGCCAAAAATTAAAAAAAATTTCCCTGGAAGTTTCGGACGACGATGACAAAAAAAAGAAAACGGCTCCGGATCGTGATTGGATGGAAGACGAAAAATCGCATATTTTCGCTAATAAAGTCAAAAGTTCCGATATGGTTAAAATGAAAATTCATGATGGAAAATGGATCGAATCGGAAACAGGAGCGATGAGTATCAAAGTAGTCGATGGTTTTAGAATCGAAGGAAAAATCAAAGGCGAAGAAGATAAAAAGAAAACGTTGACGAAAGCCGGTTTTCTAGATCTACGAGCCGTCGAAAATATTGACGAACTAAACCGCAGTCTAACCATTGTGGCCATTTCGGGTAAAAAGACAGATCTCATTCGTGTGGAGATCGAAAATCCTAAAATCGAATATTATTGGGTCGATGATGGTGTTCAACAGGTTCGACGCGAATTTGTACGGTTCTGGAAATTAGATTCTATGGAAATTAACGAACCTCCCAAACCCAAGAAAAAAACGGTTGCCAAAAAGAAAAAAGCCGCGCCTCAAAAAAACGATGTTCAAGCCGAACAAGAAAAACTCGCTAAAAAAACAGAAAAGAGCCATTGTTATCGCATCATTCTCCAAAATGGGGAAGTCTATGAATCGGCTCCAGGAAAGGTAGGCATTTACTTCAATAGCGATTTTGAACTTCAAGGATTAGAAGACGAAAAAGATCGAAAACGTTCAGTAGCTTCAGTGAAAGCCCTCCAGAAAATTACAGAAATTGAGGAAGATACTCATAGTTTTTTGACAATTACTCCCAAAGGCGTCCATAAGAAAATGACTCAAGTTCAAGTCACTGAGGTGGAAATTGAAGTGATTGAAAAAGAAGGAAAATCATACCAAGAATTTACGGTCTCGTTTTGGGACATTAAAGAAATTCACGTCAAGGAACCTGACGATACTGAAGAAGCCGAAGAAAAATAAGCAAAATCTCACCCTCATTCTGAAAGGATTTTTGTCAACCACCCCATGCCTAAAGGCAGGGGCTTGTCGTGAAAATGACAACTCTT